>NZ_SZNM01000017.1 GCF_005870085.1 Aquibacillus sediminis
CCAACAGGTATGCTCATTAATTATACAAAGGTATTAGTTGGTAAACGCATGGCATTTACTGGTAAATTTTGTGTCACTCGGTGGTAAAAACTATGTCAGAGGTGGTACATTTCAGTGGCCGTAATCAGATAGTCTGCGACGATTACAAACAGATTATATTGATCTTTACATGCTTCATTGGCCGATAAACGATAACTCGATCCGTCATTTTTCAAACAACGAGGAAATAATATCAAATCCACCTCATTTAGAAGAAACTGTTGATACACTTATGGAATTAAAGAGAGAGGGGAAAATACGTCACATTGGTGTAAGCAACCATGGGAAATATCAAATGAAAGAATTAGAACATCTCAATCTACCTTTTGTCACAAACGAACTGGCCTACAATCTTCTATCGAGAGCCATTGAGGATGAACTCTTATCTTATTGTAAAATGACTAACGTAGGAGTAATTGGATATATGCCATTACAACAAGGACTACTTACAGGGAAATACCGTTCTCTTTCTGACGTAAAACCTATGCAGGCACGCTCTAGGCATTTTCACCATAGCCGTGGAGAAGGCTCAAGGCATGGAGAAGATGGTGCTGAAGATGAAATAAAAGTGGCTATAAAACAAATAGAACAAATTGCAAAGGAACTTGATGTTCACATTATTCAACTATCGTTAGCTTGGGCAATTGCTAAGGAAGGTATTTCCACTATCATAGCTGGCTCAAGGACTACTGACCACCTTAAATTAAATAAGCATGGCGCCAATCTACAACTTTCTTCGGAAATACTAACAAGACTGGATAATATTACTGAACCAGTTTTACGAAAACTTGGTACTAATCCAGATTATTATGAAAACCGCAAACATAGTAGAATCTTTTAGTAAATCAAAAAAGTATTTGGGATGACTTTTCACTTACGTAAAAAGTATGTCTATCTGCTTAAAACATCCCGGCCCAGTCAACACAACTACATGCCGCTAAATGAACGGAAGACCAATGATATTTTTACAGAGAAAGTAATCACCTAACTCCATAGGCTACAAAGGAGAGCCGATCATTTATCTAAATGATTGACTCTCCTTTTCATTTTATTTTATAAGTCTTTTGTTGGTGAACACACAGTACTGGAAAACATGTCTACAAACCGTCCTCCCTACATGGACAATTGTGTTTTCAAGGGGTCTGACACCGATACTATTTTAGATTTATATTGCAACGAAATTATCTCTTATAATATTAGCGATCATAACGACAACGAATTAGTCCTAGAGGCTTTGAGAAGCGCTACGAAAAAAGTTGATGTGAAGGGAACTATATTACATAGTGACCAAGGCCATCAATTTACATCGATTGATTATACAGAATACCTGCAATCTTTAAAGATGAAAAAAAGCATGTCTAGAAAAGCAAATTGCTGGGATAATGCGCCAATGGAAAGTTTTTTCGGACGTCTTAAAGAAGAATCAATCCGTATCCAGAAGCCACGTACCATAAAAGAAGTGTATCAACTGATAGATTGGTATATGGATTTCTACAACCATAAAAGAAAACAAAAAGGCTTAAGATCACTAGCACCAATACAATTCAAACAAAAAATTAGCGCTTAATTGACCCTAAACCTTTTTGTGTCTACTTGACAGGGGTACGCTCACTGACCCGATATCTAATTTCCATAGCCTGAGTGTTAACTGTACCATTTCATTTGCATCACTATTTACCAGTTATGCCATATTGATTCATTATTAGGGTAGTGATTATTGTCAGTAAAGCTGTAAATATTGCAATAATAATTGGATGTTTAAACACTTCATTGACATTCTGCCTAAATTTATTCTTATCCTTGATAAGGTATTTATAAGTTTCAGACTCCCTCATTTTTTGACCAATACCATGATAGTTTCTATGCCATTGTTGAGATAGAAATTCCTCATCTTCATCTGTAAGATTAAACTTACTATACAAATCGGGTCTACTAGCTTGATTATCTATAATTCCCTTTGTAGCTTTAGTCTTTAGGTAATACAACATAACTGAAACAAAAGCCTGTCCTACTCTTATTTCTATTTTTTTATTAGTAGTATTACTTAAAGTAACTAGAGATAAACCATACCATTGAGGATCTAGGGTAGTAGAAATATTACTCAACCCTTTTGCAACCAAAGATACTCTTGGATGATAAGTTCCACCGATACTTCTCGAGACCCAAATTGCCTCATTTGTAAATATTGATACTGTACCATTAGCAGGTAAAGTTATTTTCTTTTTATTTTCGCTTACTACAGTCTCACCTGTATCAATATTCCATGCATGTGGGCTTGCAGTTAAGTTAATTGAACTCCCTTTGATATTTTCCAAAATTAGTGGATAAATACATATATTTTTTCTTTTAACAATTTCCCTTTTAATATCATTGTTACTTAGTAGCATAAAAACACCTAATTTCCCATAAATTCGTTTACTCTATTAAATATACATAGTCTAATTAAAGTGAGATTATTAATACCTAATGGTAAGTAGCCACCAATCTGATCCATAACACTTAAGTTACTGTTGAGCTTAACAATCTCTTCTCATATCGGCAGAATTAATTTATTCATCATATTAAAATAAATTTGGAAATTCATCATTTAATGTAACAAGTACCTCATGAACTATTTGACGTACTGCAGCTAATTCGACACCAGCAATCAAAGACTTATTCACCCCATCGTTAAAATGCCAACCTAATGAGTTATGTCGAAATAGACTAGCATATTTGTCTGAAAGCTTAGGATCAACATGGGCACCACCATCTTTATTAGAAAGACCTAAGACTAGATCTTTCCGAGTAAATGAGTTCTTATTAGAGTCCTCAAGAACAATTTGTTTAGACCACCAGCTTTTAAATGAGCGTTTTTTCAATCGAGGAGTGTCATTAGGGCTTTCTATTAAAGGTATATATTTTGAGTATGCTCCTTGTCCACTTTTTTGTTGAATTGCCATCAAACCCATATGAGGCAATAGGTTTTTAGAGTTAAATTTATAAGCAGAATCATAAAAATCAATGCTAGATCTATTGAGAGAGGATAATAACGAATGTGAATGTTTAGTATGATGCACTAACACCCTAATTATAACTGCTAATCTTTTACCTTCAGCAGTATATCCGTGGTCATAGGACTCTGCGGACAATTGCAAAAATTCTATTTGTTCCTTTAAATGTTGCCTGAAATCATTTACAGTAAGTTTCATACTATTTTCCCCTTACATTTATAATGCTATTATTATAGCAATTGGCTTGTTCATATGATAGGATATAAACTCTGTCCCTTACGGGACCGTCCCCAACTTACCTCTCTACCAAAAACCATCCATTCAACAATTTTTCCCTATTATAGTAAAATCTCTCATTATCCTCATATCTAGTAACCTTACCACCAGCAGCTTCAACAATCGCTTGTCCAGCACCTGTATCCCATTCCATAGTAGGTGCATAACGTGGATAGTAGTTCGCTTTGCCTTCTGCCACTAAACAAAACTTCAATGAACTTCCAGCTGAAACAACATCTACCTCATGATGCTCTTGTTTCAATTCATTAATAAATGCTTCCGTATCCTCTGACATATGCGAACGACTAGCAACCACATTCACAACATCTGATTCTTTCTTTTCAGGTAAAGAAACGCTTTCCGCAATAAATTTTTCATCATTATTAAAATCAAATTCAGAAGCTTGTTCTAGTTTGTAAGCCCCTTCTCCCTCACGACCAAAATAAAACACATCTAAAGCTGGCGCATAAATAACACCCATTGTAGGATATCTACCTTCAATAAGCGCAATATTAACTGTAAATTCGCCATTCTTCTTTACAAATTCCTTCGTGCCATCCAGTGGATCTACTAACCAAAATCGGTCCCAATGTTTACGTTCACTATAAGCAATGTCTCTTCCTTCTTCGCTTAGTACAGGAATACTTGAATCAATATCCTGCAAACCTTTCATAATCGCGTCATGTGCACGTTGATCTGCTTGAGTTAATGGTGAATCATCTTCCTTAAACTCCACATCAAAATCCTGTGCATAAACATCCATGATTTCTTTTCCAGCCTCTAAGGACACATTCAATAAATCAACCAAATTCACTTTACTCACGAAAAACACCTCTCCTCCATATATTTAAAACCAAACCATCCTCACAATTACAACAGTCACGATCATCACCAAAATACTTAATGGCGTACCAACCTTCACATAATCCTTAAATCGATACCCACCAGGACCATAAACAATCAAATTTGTTTGATAGCCAATCGGAGTAATAAAACTCGCAGATGCTCCAATAGCAATCACCACAGCAAACCCCATGTAAGGAACCTGTAAAGCTTCCGCCATCTCTAATCCAATTGGCAGCATCAACACAGCAGCAGCACTATTAGTTATTAATTCTGTAAATACATTCGTTAATAAATAGACAAGAAGCAAAATAACCACAAGCCCTAGTGGTTCCCCTACCGTTAGCAATCCATTAGCTATCCATGAAGCTAGTCCTGTCTTAGTCATTGCCGCCCCAACCCCAAAAGCACTAGCAATTAACAACAACACATGAAATTGCACATACTTCTTCGCTTCTTCTGGTGAAATAATCTTCGTTACTAACAGAATAAAGACAGCAAGAAGCATTGCCTTAAACATACTAAACAACCCAAACGAAACCGATAAAATCATGACAAGTAACAAACTGATCGTAAACCAACCCTTAGCTCGATTTTCCCTTAAAGTCGAAGGGGTATCTAAGGAAGAAACAACATAAAAGTCAGACGATTGTTTATACTTCTGAATAAAGTCAGGACCAGTAAGTAGTAACAACGTATCACCAGGTCGAAGGACAATGTCCCCTACTTTACTCATAATTCTTTCATTATTTCGGTGAACTGCTAATACCCCTGCATCAAAGACAGAACGAAATTGGGATTGTTTAATTGATTTTGTTAACAAGGAAGACTGGTCTGATACAACAGCTTCCACTAGTTGTGTATTGCCATCTTTTAAATCCTCTAGTTCCAACTCCGATCCAGTTTCAAGTGTTAAGCCCTTTATCTTTTGCAAATCAGCAATCGTAGAAATTAACCCAGTAAATACGAGACGGTCACCTGGTTGGACAACCGTCGTTGATCGTACTGGTGAAATTCGCTCTTTACCACGAATGATTTCAATTAAATAAAGCCCTTTTAACTCTCGTAAACCTGCTTGCTCGACCGATTGATTTAAATAAGCAAAGTCACGCTGAACGGTCATTTCTGCAATGTATTCTCTAGAGTCAGCCATTACTTGTTCACGAAAACCTAAGTGTTCTGGCAAAATACGAATTCCGACAGTAAACAAATAAATAAACCCTACCAAAGCAATCGGTACCCCAACAACAGCAAGTTGAAATAGAGTAAATCCTTCTAATCCATAATCCAACAGCATCCCATGTACAACTAAATTCGTAGATGTCCCCATTAAGGTAAATGTTCCACCAAGGATCGTGACATAAGATAATGGTATTAAAAATTTAGATGGAGCAATTCCTCGCTCTTCACACCACTTCTTAATAATAGGGGTGAAAGTAACAACAATAGGGGTATTGTTTAAGAACGCGGAAAACAAGGAAGATGGTAAAAAGAACCTAAGCATTGAACCGCGTATTGTTTTACTTTTGTTCAGCCAATTGTTCATCATTTGGTCGATCATACCATGCTTTTGTACAGCTCCAGCGACAATAAACAATAACGCAATCGTCAGCATCCCTTGATTGGAGAAACCCTTTAACGCTTCTTCTGGGGTTAATAAGCCCGTGATGAGAAACACCACTAATACAGAAAATATGACCATATCTGGGCGGGCCACTTCAAATAGAAGTCCCACTAACATTGCGATTATCATAATTAATACAAAGATCATTTCTAATGACATGAGCGACCTGCCCTTTCGCCTAATTCAATAAAATTATGTATGAAAAAGAAAGCTACTACCTAAGATAGTAGCTTTCCACCTCATTAATCCAAATATTCCATGATCTTCTTCACAACAATATCTGTTGCCTCTTCAATCGAATACTGACTTGTATCAATTTCGATTTCAGGGTTTGTTGGTTGCTCATATGGGCTCGATATGCCAGTGAAGTTAGGAATTTCTCCTGCACGAGCTTTCTTGTACAATCCTTTGACATCACGGTTTTCACATTCTTCTAGTGGTGTACTTACAAACACCTCGATAAATTCATCCCCAATAATTTCTCTTGCATTGTTTCGATCTGCTTCATATGGGGAAATAAATGATGTCAGCGCAATAAGTCCACCATCATTCATTAGTTTCGCAACTTCTGCGATTCTTCGGATATTTTCGACACGGTCTTCTTCTTTAAAGCCAAGGTTCTTATTTAGTCCATGTCGAACATTATCCCCATCTAAAAGCATGGTGTGGTTACCCATGGCAACAAGCTTCTTCTCTACTTCGTTGGCAAGGGTGGATTTCCCTGATCCAGATAGACCCGTAAACCAAAGTGTTAATGGCTTTTGCCCTTTTTGTTGCGAGCGAATCTCTCTATTAATATCTGTCTCTTGCCATACAACATTAGTAGATCGTCTTAGGGAGTGCTCAACCACACCACATGCAGAGGTCATATTGGAGACACGGTCGACTAAAATAAAGCCACCTAATGCTTGGTTGTTTTCAAACTTATCAAACACCATGTTTTCCGATAGAGAAATATCACATTCTACCAATTCATTTTTAAACACACGATCAGCTGGAACTTGCTTGCCTGTATTAATATCAATCTTATGTTTGATCGACATAACTGTTCCTGGTAATGTTTTTGTACCGACTTTCACGAAGTAGTTTCTGCCTGCTACGAGTTCCGTATCATCCATCCAAAGAATCGAGGCAGTAAACATGTCAGCTACTTGGATACTATCACTGGTTGTCAATACATTACCTCGAGACACATCCATTTCACGGTCTAATTGAATGGTAACAGGTTGTCCAACTACAGCTTCCGTCTGCTCATGATCTGCAACTAAAATACTTTTCACTTTCGCTTTCTCATTACTTGGTAAAGAGATCACTTCATCCCCTACCGCAACCGTTCCTGACTCAATTTGTCCTTGGAAACCTCTAAAAGTATGATTTGGTCTACTTACACGTTGTACAGGCAAAACAAAGCTGTCTTGATCCTTATCTTCACTTACATCGACTGTTTCAAGATAAGGTAATAGGGCTTGCCCATCATACCATGGCGTATTCTCAGACTTCTTGGTAATATTATCCCCTTCTGTCGCAGATACAGGGATGACTTGAACACTGTCAATATTTAATCCGTATGTCATACTCATGAAGTCTTGTTTAATTTCTTCAAATCGCTTTTGGTCAAATCCAACTAAATCCATCTTATTGACAGCTAATACTAAATGGTTAATTCCCATTAACGAACAGATTCTTGCATGTCGTTTCGTTTGGGAGATGACACCTTTCGTTGCATCGACTAAAATAACAGCAAAATCTGCAAAAGAAGCCCCAACGGCCATGTTACGGGTATATTCTTCATGCCCTGGAGTATCCGCAACAATAAACGAGCGATTATCCGTTGTAAAGTAACGATAGGCAACATCGATGGTAATTCCTTGTTCACGTTCTGCCATTAAACCATCAAGAAGAAGAGAATAATCGATTTCTCCACCACGACTTCCGACTTTACTATCAAGCTCTAATGCTTTTTCTTGGTCTGCGAATAATAGTTTGGCATCATAAAGCATATGTCCGATTAAAGTGGACTTTCCATCATCTACACTTCCGCATGTGATAAACTTCAACAAATCTCGCATTTTAGAAATACCCCTCCCGCTTACGACGTTCCATACTACCAGCAGCTTCCTGGTCGATCACACGGCTTGTTCGTTCAGAAGAAACCGCACCTAATGTTTCATCAATAATTTCATCCAACGTTTCTGCGTCTGACTCTACACCACCAGTAAGCGGGTAACAACCTAACGTACGGAAACGAACCTTTTTGTTGACAATCTCTTCACCAGGTTCAAGCTTCATACGATCATCGTCCACCATCACAATATTGCCATCACGTTCCACAACAGGGCGTTCTTTGGCAAAGTATAATGGGACAATATCAATGTTTTCTTTATGAATATATTGCCAAATATCTTTTTCAGTCCAATTGGAAAGTGGGAATACACGCATACTTTCGCCTTTATTTATTCTTGTATTATATAATTTCCACATTTCAGGCTTTTGGTTCTTTGGATCCCAAGCATGGTTTTTGTTACGGAATGAAAAGACACGTTCTTTGGCGCGAGATTTTTCTTCATCACGTCGTCCGCCACCAAAAGCAGCGTCAAATCCGTGTTTATCCAACCCTTTTTTCAACGTTTGTGTTTTCATAATGTCTGTATAAGATGCTCCATGATCAAATGGATTAATGCCTTGCTCGACGGCTTCCTCATTTATTTCCTCTATCATTTCTATTCCTAGTTCTTTTGCTTTTCGGTCACGAAACTCAATCATTTCTTTAAACTTCCATGTCGTATTTACATGCATGAAAGGAAATGGTGGCTTCTCTGGATAAAAAGCTTTCATTGCAAGATGTAGCATCACAGAACTGTCTTTTCCAATCGAATATAGCATGACTGGATTTTCACATTCTGCCGCTACTTCACGAATAATATATATCGCTTCAGCCTCGAGTTGGTCGAGGTGGGTAAGTTCGGGCATTGATGTAGCCTCCTTGTATTTTTATATAAAATTTAAATTACCTTAAGTAATGTTTAATTTAAGGTAACAATTTTTGATAAAAAACTCTTTTTGCATCTATATTCTTCCTAACACCTGAATTGTTATCTCTATTTGGGGGAAGTTCTTCTTTTTCAAGATTTATTAATTTCTCTTCAGCAAAGCTTTCTAACTCTTCTTCACTATAAAGGGGCGTATAATTTAAAACACGCATCTCTCGGTAGCATATTTTTTCAATGCATTGTATTTCTTCCTTATTAAGTTCTTCTTTGAACTTTTCTTTATTATTATTAATTATACCTTTTGATAAATTACTCCATGCATCATTATTATTTGCATTTACCTTAGTTAGATCATCATGATGATAATTCAACATATTATTATCAAATTTGAGTCCTGAAAATTGGCAGACTCTTCTTAATTCTTTTTCCGAGTTAGAGATTAAATCTTCATACTTAATTAGTAGCCCTTTATTTATTGCCTGTAAAGCAGTAAAGTCCTTTAAAAAGTTAATTTGATCTTTCTTCCACTGTCTTGCGCCAGCTATCACTCCACCTTTATGGATTTTACTTTTCTTCCACGAAAGTGCCATATCTCTAGGATCTCTAACTTGATATATATACTTAGCGTTAGGAAAGTTTATCAGAAGAAATGATAGAAATTCATATAGGTGATTTTCTTTTATAAACACATGTTTTTTCCCATTAGCCTTTGCTTCTTCCATAAATAAATTTTCTAATAATGACACAATATCTCCTTGCGGTGCTAATCTTTTTAACCTTGCCATATCTATATGTGTTTTCCATATAGAAAAGTTCACATTGATTAACCGCTCTATATCGGTTAGCAATTCAACCCAGTTATGTTCTTTTGATAAATCTTTATATCGAAATAAGTTCCTAACAACAGGATTAATGATATGTTTTGTAGAAGGACCACACACATCTGAATGAGCATTAACCATTTTAGTTATTAAATTGCTCCCTGCCCTTTCGGAGCACATTAAAAAAAACATAGACACTATTTCATTCCATCCTTTCTAGAGTAAAACTAAACAAAATAATATTTATTATATAAGGGGGTAACAAAAATGTTCAGAAGGCCCAATACAATAAACTTTATTTAGAATGGTTTTATTCTCAAAACATCATTCTAAAGTATTATCCTACAGTGATATGGTGATGTATCGTTAGTTTTCACTTTGTAAACACCTGTTCTACTAAATTATTAAGTTATAAAAACTGCTCTAACTCTGTACCTTTTATGTCTTGGTAAACTTTATTTACAATACTCCCATTTAAATCATTTTTCCAATCATTAACATCCTTTTTCCCTTTAAATACACTATAAACATCTTTTTGTTTAATTTTCGTAGAGTCTTTAATAAAATTACTAGTTTGGCTTGTATAATCTAAGCCAAAAAAGTCAAATATTTTCTCTGACATATCTACTGGATTTTTAACTAAATTCTCATATTTCACTAAAAATACTCGTTCTTTATGTTGACGTTTCATCTCTAAAAATAATTTGGTTGCCTCTTTCCACTTATGAAAGCCATAATATTCCTCTGGACGAAAGTTGTTCTTATTCTGTCCAAATTCCCACTGTTCATCAAAATTCCATTCACTACTGAATTCTCTAGGTGCATTCTTCCATGATTTCAAAGAGCCGCATGGGTTTCTTACAATAAGTAAGCATTTCAAATCACTTACATTGTTTAATAAGTGAGGAATTAAAAAGTGGTACCTAACCATTTTTGTAACTAACCTATCTGGATATTCATTTTTTTCCAAAAACGTAGGGTGTATCCCAATATTCTTCTGTTTTGTTTGATCTAAAAAGTCATCATACTTTTTATACAACTCTTTATAAAAGTTATATATATCATCTTTTGAACTTTGTAAATTTATCCTATCTTTGTAAGCATAGGAAAACAATGGCTGATATTTATATCTTACCTCCGGCGAACTATCTAAAATTTGACCTAACCAAGTGGTACCTGACCTAGGAACACCATGGATTGATATTATTTCTTTAAAATTCATTTTAAACCTCCAATCCAATATAGCTATAATAATATAGGAAATTCAAACTAACTCATACTGAGCCAGAAGACTTCTAATTTCTTCCTTTGAATTAAACATTAGTACATCTATGATTGATAAATTCGGAACAAAGTTAGGATTGTTTTGTTTATATGAAATTGATTTAGTTTTTAAAAAGTTTAAATCAATTCCATTACCCAAAAAGTATTCTTTTGAATATAATTCCTCACCACCGATTGCATTAATATAGTGAGAGCTTCCTAGTTCTAAATTTATATTCAATATGCGCTCTTGTCCTTTCAAGCCTTTAATGGAATTGAGTTCTGATGACTTAATAAATTTAACATTTACATTCATATAATCACACAATAACCGAATAGTTCTTTCATTAATTTGGGCAACATTATACTTTTCCACATTAACATCTAAGCACTCACGTAATAGATTATATATTTCACTAAAGTTATCAGTATTATTTTTGTATGACCTTTCTATTGTTTTCAAAAAACTATCCCTCTCATGGTAAAAGTTTTCAGTGAAATATCTCTCATTGATATTGTATTGTCTGGGAGCTTTTTTTACACTAAATGTAAATAGATGTTCCTTTTGATTTACTAAAATTTTATTCCTATTAATAAACCCCCTCTGTATATATTGCACATCATCATAGACTACGAATTTATCAACAGCATGAATCAACTGGAAATAACCAATATAAGGAAATAAATAAGGTTGCATAATTGCTAATTTCATTTAATTGCACTCCTAAAATATTAAAATCATCTTTCTCTTATTAAACTTTTATATTAATCTCTAAGATTCCCATTAATAGGTTTTTCCCACCAATCTTTATTATTTAAGTACCAGTTTATCGTTTGCTTAATTCCTAAGTTAAAGTTATATTTTGGTTTCCAACCTAACAATTCTAATTTGGTTGGATCAATTGCATACCGTTTATCATGGCCCAAACGGTCTTCTACAAATTCAATTAGTTTATCAGACTTATCTAATGATTTAATAATCGTTAGTACAACTTCAAGATTAGTTTTTTCATTATGTCCACCTACATTGTAGACCTCACCATCAATTCCTTCATGCATAACTAGTTCAATGGCAGAACAGTGATCATACACATGTAACCAATCACGGATATTTTTCCCATTACCATACACTGGGACCGTTTCATCATTTAACACTCTTGAAATTGTTAGAGGTATTAATTTTTCTGGAAAATGATATGGTCCATAATTGTTTGAACATCTTGTTATATTTACCGGTAATCCATAAGTTTCATGATAGGAACGTACTAATAAATCAGAGGATGCTTTACTAGCACTATAAGGACTATTCGGTTGTAATGGTGTTTCTTCTGTGAAGAATGTATTTGGATCAAAATCAAGTTCTCCATATACCTCATCTGTAGAAATATGCACAAATTTTTTAACATTAACTTCCTTGGAAGCATCAAGTAGAACTTGGGTCCCCATTACGTTTGAACGAATAAATATCTCTGGATCACTAATAGACCTATCTACATGACTTTCTGCTGCAAAGTGTATAACATAATCAAAATTCTTCTCTTTAAAAAGTGGCATAATGATCTCACGATCAGCAATATCAGCTTTAATAAAGTGATAATTGTCTTTATTTTCAATAGCTTCATGTTTAGTTAAATCTCCAGCGTATGTTAATAAATCTAAATTATAGAAATCATAATTAGGATATTTATTCACCATATATTGAACAAAGTTACCGCCGATAAATCCAGCTCCACCAGTAATTAAAACTTTCATAAACGAATACCTTCCTCATTATTTATAGTATCCATTAAATATTTGCCATAATCTGTTTTTAATAAGGGTTTTGCTAATTCTTCCAATTGGGCCCCATCAATATAACCTTTTCGATAAGCTATTTCTTCAACACACGCAATGTATAACCCTTGACGTTTCTGGACAGCTTCTACAAAGTTAGATGCCTCAAGTAAGGCTTCATGAGTTCCAGTGTCTAACCATGCTAAACCACGACCTGTTAGTTGAACCTTTAGTTTCTTCTCTTTTAAATATTGATCTATTACAGATGTTATTTCTAATTCCCCTCTAGAAGACGGTTTTACATTTTTGGCATAGTTTACAACATTATTATCAAAAAAGTACAAGCCTGGAACAGCATATGATGATCTTGGATTTTTAGGTTTCTCTTCAATTGATATAGCATTTCTATTTTCATCCACTTCAACCACACCATATGCTCTCGGGTCATTTACAAAGCAACCAAAAATTAATCCACCTTCTTCAAGAGAAGCTGCTTTCTTCAACTGATTACTAAAATTAGATCCATAAAATACATTATCACCTAGAATTAACGCTACATTATCATCACCAATGAATTCTTCCCCAATAATAAAAGCTTCGGCTAACCCATTCGGTTCATCTTGGATAATATATTCTAACGACATCCCCAAATGTTTGCCATTGCCTAATAACTCTTGAAAAATAGGCAAATCACGTTTCGTTGAAATTATTAGCACTTCACGAATTCCAGCTAACATTAAGACGGACAAAGGATAATAAATCATAGGCTTATCATAGATAGGCAGAATTTGTTTGGAAACTGATTTTGTTAAAGGATATAATCTAGTACCAGAGCCACCTGCAAGAATGATTGCTTTCATTATGTCAGGCTCCTTTCATGAATATATTTAATAACTTCACATATCTTATATACATCATCATTTGATAATTCACCATAATAAGGCATTGCTAAAACCTTCTGAACGGTCTCTTCAGCAACAGGTAAATGATGAGTTGACTCTAAATGTTTATACCACCGAAATGAACTACAAAGAGGGTGAAAGTACTTTCTTGTAAAAATATTGAATTCTTTTAATTTATCAAACAGTTTGTCACGACTAATACCAAATGACTCTTCTTCAATCTCAATAGTAAAGTACTGATAACTACTTTCTACTCCTTTGTTTTTTGTAATAATTCTAATTCCAGGAATATCTTTTAAATTTTCTTCATATAATAACCTAACCCGTTCACGTTGCACTCTTTCTTCTGGTACAATATTCAACACTTCTAATCCAACGGAAGCTTGTATTTCATTTAACTTAGCATTTAATCCTGATCGCTCAACTTCACCGTTTTGGTTTAAACCAAAATTTTTCAATTGATTTAGTTTTTCTTTTAACCTATCATTTTTAAAGACAACTGCTCCACCCTCAATAGTATTGAATAACTTTGTTGCATGAAAACTAAACATTGTCATATCTCCATACGATGAAATTGATTTATTATTTAATTTAGAACCAAAAACATGTGCACCATCATAAATAATCTTTAATTTATATTTATCTGCAATTTCTTGAATTGTTATTACATCACAAAAATTACCAAATACATGGACAGGTAATATTGCAGTTGTTTTATCTGTAATTAAACCTTCAATTTTATTGGCATCAATACACAATGTATCTGGATCTATATCGCAAAATACAGGCGTAATACCTAACCAATCTAACACTTCTGTTGTAGCAGGAAAGGTAAAAGGTGTAGTTATGACTTCCCCTTTTATTCCCAGCGCTTTAAGTCCTAGGAGTAATGCGAGCGTTCCATTATTAAACAAAGAAACATTTTCTGCTTCCAAATAATCTTTTAAAGAGTTTTCTAGTTCTTTACTTTTGGGTCCGTTATTCGTTATCCAATGACTTTGCCATACCTCTTCTAATTGGTTATTAACTTTAGTCAAATCTGGCAATAATGGTCTAGTAACTAAAATAGGTTCTGTAAATCTATTTAACACTATAACTTCTCCTTAACTTTTCTTAACACATTTCTCACAAAAAATTTTGGTTTGTTTTGCTTCGTAGAAATATCTGATGTTTTATTTTCCCATGGAAAGTCATCATATTGAGGTTCGACTTTTAAAAACTCACAGAACTTCTGATAAGACCCCTTATCAGCAACATTCAATACCAATAAATCCCTTGGTCTATCTTTGAACCATTCCTTAACTTCAAGGCTATGCTTCAGATAATTGTCTATCATAGTTTCTTTATCATAAGTGTTTTCGCCAGTTATCCCATGGATATGTTTGTGTGTTAACCAAGGTCGTCCTTTAAAAATGTAGGTAGCATTCATTAAATCCTTCTTGGTAGGAATTCTATGTCCATCAGCAAACTTTTTTGAATGAAACTTGGTTATAGAATTATACCATTGTTCTGCACTATCTCTTTCTGTTAGAATAAATTTACTTCCTGGAAATGCTTTATCTAAATATTTATAGGTGTCAGGCCAACTAAAAGGGACATCTTGAAACACATTCGCTGTATTACAATAATCTATAATTGTGTCAAAATCATTTTCTATATAGTTTACAAATAATTTTTCTGCTTCTCTTTGATTTCCGACTTTAAACCCCAAATCTTCAAAAGCTCTTTTTAAAGATGTTGTACCAGTTTTATTTCTACCTATACAAAAGACTTTTTGAGACAAATTTACCATCCCTTTCATTATTTCCTTATATCTCTGATTAATCGCAAAGTACTTTTCAACTCCCATCTATTGATCACAAGGCTAATGCCTATGTAAACTATAGATCCAATAAACATTAATAAAAACATTAACATAAATTCATTTATATCTATTTGTATTCTCAAAACATTCATTACTATAAACACAACTATTACACTTATAAATAGCTTTATTAAATGGTATAGTTGATCACTAATTTTATATGTTATTTGTTTGCTTGTAACAGAGATATGAATTAACAAGGCAAAACAAGAATTTAGTATTGCTACAACAATTAATCCTTCTATTTCTGTTCTTAAAGTAATGGCCATTCCTAAAGATAAAAATAATATAACCGTTTTGATAATAGACAGTAACAAAAATATATCTGTTCTACCAATTACTTTTAAAATATTCAGATTTAAAGATTGAATTGGATAAAACAAACCAACAATACATAATAATTGAAAATATTGCACTGAAGGCTCCCACTGCTCTCCTAACAATAATGGAATTAATATTGGAGATATTGCAGCTAGAATTGTAATTAAAGGAAAATGAATGAAAGCAGTACTTCTAATTAACCGTATATAATTCAAAGATAATTTATCGTTATCATCTTTGGATTTGCTTAATAATGGATATGAAACTCTTTGTAAGGCTTGCGATAAAGATTTTGAACTCACATCTCGCAATTTTAAAGCATTTGTATAATAACCTAATTGCGCCACAGGATATAATTTTCCTATTATTACTTGATAAATATTTTGTCGCACTACATTTATTAGGCTTGAAAGTAATAACTTATATCCAAAATTAAAGTAACGTTTGAATAAGACAACATCAAAAACCCATGATGGAATCCACCTATTATATACCAATAATAGAGTCATAGTTATAAATTGCATCGTAACCTGTTGCGCTACTAAACTCCATACCCCAGAGCCACAAAGGGCTAAAACAATTGCTACAACACCTGATGTAAAACTGGCTATAATAGATATCTTGGTTTGAGTTTTAAAGTCAATTTTTCGAACTAACATTACGCGCTGAATAACAGACACAGCATTAATAATAACGACTAGCATTAATACACGTAATACTTCTACGATTACTGGCTCATTATAAAATTCAGCAATGAATGGCGAGGTGAAAAATATAATAACATAAATTACAATCGATACAGATAGGTTAAAGAAAAAGACAGTAGAGTAGTCTCGTTGTCCTAACTCTTTTTCTCTGATTAATGCTTGATCTAATCCACTCTGTACTAGTGATGTTGAGAAGGCTATGAATATGGTTATCATACCTATTAGACCGAAATGTTCCGGAAGTAATAGCCTAGCTAGAAAGATTTGAATAAGGAATGATATCCCTTGCTTTGATAATAATTCTGTAAAACTCCATACCAATCCAAAAATTGATGTTCTTGAACTTACATTTTCGTTACTCATAATTGTTCTCCCTCAAACGAATTAAGCTGCTTTTCTTATTATAAATTTTTGAGCTAATTTATAATAAAGCTTATATACAAACCTAATTATTAACCCGTGGTATGTATCAATATTTAGTTCAAGTAATTTTTGGAATATCTTAAGGTTTTCTTTGGAAGGTTTACGCATTAGCTTCATAAAACTACCTATAATGATATCCATTCTCTTTTCTTTATTTTCCAATTGTACACCAAACCCTTTTAATGCAAATTCATTGATATCTAATAACGTCCTATATAATTTAATGGATAAATCCTTTTTATAATTACGAGCGGACCAACTATCTCCATGCGTAACAATCCTTCTATGCACAGCCATACAATCAGTCATACAATAAATATCTCCTAGTAGTGCATACAGTACAGCATTTTTTTGGTCACCATTTGCAGAACATTTTCTATATAATCTTATAATCTCGCTATCTAGTTCCGACCATATATTACGATAAACAACAGAAGCTGTTTGTCCTGGTAACAAAATTTTTTGCGCTTCTTTTATAGTAAAAACTTTGGGTGATGTTATTTTTTTATAGGTCTTAAATTCTAATAACATTCCATTTTCATCGACAGTATTAACGTTATGAGTAACTGCAATATACTGATTTGAGTCTAGTATATTAACTTGTTTCTGTAGTTTATATTTATCTATCCAGTAGTCGTCACCTTCACATAGAGCTATATATTTTCCTTTAGCACGAAAAAAATTATATTCAAGATTTGGCCGTATCCCCCTAGAATATTGATTTTCAGTTTGAATAATTGGTTTTATTATGTTTGGATACTTATCATGATATTCTCTTATAATATTTGCTGTATTATCTGTTGACGCATCATCATGAACTAATATTTCAAAAGAAAAATCAGTTTCTTGCATTAAAAAACCTTCTAATGCATCCTCAATATAACGTTCATGATTATAAGTGATACAGCATATGCTGACGTGAGGAGGGGAAGTAAGTTCTCCATTCCATTTTTGTATAATTTCACTTTCTGTTTTTAATAGTCTCATAATTACCCCTTCCAATTTCCGGTTGTTATACCTAAATATTGTATAAATATTTAGATATACAATATTTAAGACAAAAAAGTTTATTAATAAAACTATATTAGCTTTACATCTATGGTAAGAAGGTGAATGGAAACAAGGTACTCCTTGTGAATTTGGAATAATGCTATTACTTATTCAATAAATTTATTTCAAACAAATCTTTCATATACTACCTGATAAAATTCAATTATTCTTTATTAAGATTTTGGATAAAGTTTCTTGCTATTGTTTCTGGATTAAATTGCTGAGCAGGTCTGTATTTTTCCCCTTTATCTATAATTTCTATTAATGCATTCGAAATACTTTCCTTATTATTTTCACAGAGAATAAAACGGTTAAAGTTGCTCAAGTAATCTCTTGTTTGTTCTAAATTATCCCCATCTAAAATAACTAATACTGGTTTATCTGTTGCTGCGGCATGATAAATTTTTCCTGGTATTTGAGTCCCCCTCTTATTAAGCAAACACACTAATAAATCAGCATTTCTTTCAAAATCAGAAATATCACCGCGTGGATAGACCCTAATACTCTCTGATTGTTCTAGGTTCACATCTGAATCCCCAACTATATTAAGGTTAATATCTCTTTTTATTTTTAAGCAAGCGCTATATAATGGTAATATATCTCTTACATTGCTATGGTAGGCACCAAAGTACCCAATAGTAAATTTATTATTATCGGTCTCTCCATATATTTTTTCTTCTATATAAGGTATAGGCAAAAAACACATTTTTTCATTTAAATCGGCAAATAATTTCCTCTGTTCAGTTAAAGTAAAGGGAGAAACATATACTACTTTATCAGCTACGGATAATAACTTTTTTTCTTTATTTAATATAAACCATTGTGGGTAAACTGACTTATTAGTAATATCTAAAGCTAATGGATCCCCCCAATACTGGATCCACTTTTTGCACTTCAATCCTTGTTTTATTAAATTTTGAACGGCTAAATGAGAACTTTTGGGATCAGAAGATGAAATTACTAGGTCATATTCGGCATTATTTAAAAGAGAGAGATCTATTTTTTTTGCAATTGAATGAGTATAGTCATATAAGCTAAAAGCATGATAAACATTTCTTAGTATTCCTACTATTTTCTTTTTAATCTTGCCTTCGCTACTGATAACAGTATTATATGCGGTATTGTTATGAGTTCTAATTATATTTTCTAATCCTAGACCCATCGGATCAATTGTTTTTACATGTTTGATACTTGTTGGTATAGTCAAATAATCTACTGAATGATTTAACCCTATTAATCCTTTAACAAGTCCCAAAGTTCTTATATTTGCAGAATCATTTATTTCTATTGGCGATAGTTTTACTATAAGTATTCTCATAAATCTCCCCTCTTTAATCACCTCAAAGTAGGTATTCACTTTCTTACAACGACCTAAAATCACATAAGAATAGATTTATACAAAAAATATAAAAAATAAATACGAACTTCTATTTATGAAAGAAATTTTAATGACACATAAATTAGTGCAAAGGATAAACCAAAAAAGCAGCTAAAGAATAGAGTTTGCTTTCTCCTTCTTTTAGAAGTTTGTAAATATCCATCAACCATGATTGCTACCATAAATGGATAATAAAACATAACATGCCTAAATGTAAACGTCGTAGAAATTATAGCTAAAAACCAGGTTAAAAAACTTAATGATAGCCAATCTAACTTCAATACTCTATTAATAATAAAAGGAATAGCTATAATTTGAAATATAACACCCATATAAATTAATAGCATTGTAATATCAAATAAAACACTACTTGAATCTTTAAATAGGCCAAAAAAATTAGGAAATGGCGTTATAAAAGCGTATAATGTTCTAATGACAATACCAAAAGGAAATAATGATTGACCAAATACATATGAACTTAATCCTTGTCCCGCTTGATCGTAAACATAATCACTATAACCCTCTATATAATCTTTCAGTCCGATAATTTCAAAAAAATCACTCACTAATAATATCGGTATAATAGTTATTGTTAAATACCTTTTCTTAATCCTTAACTTTTCTGCTAGTATAAATAGGCAGATTGCTCCCGCAAAAACTAAGGAAGTGGTTCTTGTATAATATGTTGTATAGATTAGAAGAACTAAAAACACAACTAAGTAAAACTTTTGAATGAATTTTTTACTTAATAACCTATCGAAGATGTAAATTATTAAAAATACCTGTAACAAATTAAAAGTGTCTCGGAAGATGTGCGAGTTTATATACTGAATGTTAGGAGTTAGAGCAAATATAGCTATACTTAACTTTATTTTCAAATCATCAAACTTTGCATATTTTCTTATGAAATATTCTAGTAACATAGTTACCCATAATAAGAAATAAACATTTGCTATTAAAGGTAGAAAAATGGAATATCCGTCAAATAGATTAGAAAACCCTATTAATAGAGCAATATAAACTAGAAAGAATGAAGAGTTATGCCAACTAGGAACAATACCTAATTCCATTAACTTTACAGGGTTAAAAATACTAGAATTATAAACGGCTAACCCCATTTTCTCAAACATCAAATCATCCGATCCACCAATATAATAGGGGATACCGTATTTTGTTAAATTTGCATTATAAACTAGAAAAATAAAGAATAACGATACAGCAAGGATAACTAGGTATATTTTTGCTATATTAAAATCCTTCTTAATTAATAAGAGTGTGGTTATAAATGCAAAGATTAATTGCATTATAAATACAGAAAAAGAAAATGTTAGGGTCGAAGTTATAACAATAAGGAATAACATTATTAAAGGAATTAATATTTTATTGTTCTTTTTATCTTGTTTTTGTCTTTGCATATCCATATCCTTTTAAAATTTTTTATCAGAAGTGTTAAGACGATCGTAGATTTTTGAAACATCTATGGGTCATTTGTATTTTATAAATTCAGTTACTTTTGCTACAAATATCTTCTGATCATTTTCAATTTCATTTAAGAAATCATTACAGCCTTGTGAAAATTTTTTATAGTCAAACCTATTTATATATGTGTCAATTTTCTTAGGTATATTATCATTATCTAAATCTAATTCAATTCCCAAGTCATGCTTTTTCAACACTTCTGCCATATAAGAACCTTTTGTTACTAGCATTGGGCGTTTTGAAATACATGCATTATAAAACCGATTAGCCATAGCCGTGTGATTGCCAATTTTTTTTTTGGGAGTTATTACATTTATAATGTCGCTTTTTTGATAAAACTCTAATTCCTCAGCTTTTTTATACCTTCCAAAAAAAGTAACATTATATACATTACTTTGTTTACAAAGTAATCTTAAATCATCCTCAGATATGCCCTCACCAATGTATTTGAGTTTAAATCTGTTTGAATTGCTTAGAGCATCTATTAATTTACAGTTTTCATCGTAATTTCTTATTACACCAATATTACTTATTATTACTTCTTTTTTATTTCTTAGGTCAGTTGCCAGATTTTTTTTGATAACCGAATTTTTTTCTAGAAGGGTGTTATGTGAAATAACATAATTATATTTAGATGGAAGCCAACTCTTGTAACCTTTAGAAGAAATAACTGTAAACTCGGAATTATTAATGATGCTATCTAACTTTTCACTATATCTATTTGCCTTACCGAAATCTCTAATGTCTAAAATATATTTCCCCTTATACTCATGTTTTAGTAAATCATTTATAAATAACGCTAATTGGGGGATGAACACAATTAACTTATCATAATTTTCCTTTTTCAATGTTTTTCTGACAAACCTTGAAAATAAGTAATACCCCTTAATTTTATTTATAGCATTTGTTTCGTAATCACATTTAAAATTATAAGTATATCCTTTTACGTTTTCATTTATATTTAATTTATTCCAATTAATAATATCATAATCTACACCATTCTCATTTAGAATCCTTGTGTAGTAGTTTAAATACGGAGTATGCATGATATTAGCTGGAAGTAATAGTGCTACCTTCAATAGTTACACTTCCTTTACTATAACTAATAGTGTTTATATTTTTAGATATCACTTAAGCTCTGAAACTACAAATCTTAATTTTCCATTTTTAGTTCTAGGAATTTCATCAACATATTCTAGAGCAATTTTTTCAGAATCACCAAGTTTTAGTCGCATTTTATTTAATAATACGCTCTCATCTTCTTTACCGTAGTTACTGCCTTTTACTATCTTTATTTTTATTTCACCTATATTTTTTTGAATTATTTGCGCCTCATATATATTTGTCATATTACTAAATACATGGGCTAGTCGCCCTATCTTGTTACCATTAGAGAGAATAATATAATCCTCTCTCCTTCCATCAATCGATAAAACTTGCCTTCCTTGACTTGTTTCTTTCATATCAGCAATATCACCAATATCATATCTTAGTAGAGGCATTACATAATTATTAAGAGAACTACCTACAATCTTAAACAAACCGCTTTTAGAGTCAGGTAAAAATTCTACAGCAGAAAAATCCTCATCAACAAATATTTTATGGTCCTCTCTTTCTGAGAAAATAGCTACATTTTCCATTTGACCATAATGTTCGTAAGGCATTACACCAAAAGCTTTATGAATAGATTGTCTATGTGATGGCATTAAATTTTCTGAGCCTGTAGTAATAAATTTAACGTTATGGTCCAACTTACGATTATGTGCATTCATATAGCTTGCAATTAAATTAATCGCGGAAGGATAAGCATGAATCCAAATTAATTTTCTTTTCTCAATTTCATATAGATATGCTTCTATACTTTCCTCGTTCAAGTGATATACACTAAAATATACTTGCTTACCTGGATGGTTTATCCTCCAAAAAGGAGGTTTTTTTTGCTGTTGAGGAACTACACTTTTCCCCCCCATTGTCCCACTCCATTGTCCAAGTTCTATCCCTACATTACGTCTTGCACGCCAAAAGGCCGCAAACTGTTCATGGATTGTATTTGGAGAACAGTAGAGTTGTAGTCCTGACCCAGTAGTCCCACTAGTGTGAACTTTCAACCTTTTTCCTTGGTAATTATTCGAAATAAAATCTTCAGGGTTCTTTTTTACTATTTCTTTAGTTAATATTGGTAATTTCTTTAAATCATCAACTGTTCTAATTGACTCATAATTAATCCCATATTGATTAAACACTCTATTATAATAGGGTACCGTCTCATAACAATGTTTGACTATTTCTCTTAATCTCCTATCTCGAAATTCACACATCTGTTCATAGGACCAATTTTTTCGTTTCTCAAACTCATTAAAAACTTCCCAAAAATCATAACTAAATCGTGTCTTTTGAATTCTTGTACCTTCAAAAAAACACGCAACATTTTGAGCAAATATAGGGAGATGATTATAAACCTTCATTAGTACCATTTATACACACCTTTTATCATATTTCTTAAGTTGAAAATCATTTACAAATTTACTGTTTTTGCTCCAATGTAGCGGCTGCTTTATTAATAGTAACATCATCAATAGAATTACTTGCTTGACTCATCCTTATATATTCTGCATCATTCGTAAATAATAAATTTACTGAATCATAAATATGTCCTTCGCTAAACCTTATTAACTTAGAATTGCCAGCCTCAATACTTTCCAAGTCTTCCATAGTTTCACTTAAAACCAATGTTGGTTTGTTAAAGTTAATTTTTTCTTCTATAACACTACTACTATCAGTTAAGATAAGGTAGGAGTTGTTTATTAGAGTTTGAAGGTCTAATGACTCTAATGGTTCCACTACTCTTACCCTTTCACAACCCCCAAATATGTCATTTGCGACTGCATATCCCGTAGAGTTCATGTGAGTAGAAAAAATAACTTTCATATCTATTTGTTCATCAGTAAGTCTTCGAATAGCTCGAGACATTTCCTTCATCGACTCATGAAGGTTTTCTCTGCGATGAGTCATGATCAATATAAGTTTACTATCCGACGTCCACTCTAAGAGTTGATGAACAAAATCATCAATAGTAGGTGTCTTTAATGTATCCTGCGCAATAGTTTCACCCACACTTAATGTAGGAGTAAAGTTTTTTTTATCCATCATACCAACAGGTTGAAGATTAAACCCATTGTGCTGTAAACTCTTATTTTGTCTGCCGAATCGAAATAACGTTCTTAACCCATTTTTCGCTACTTTTCTTAGTGACTTATCTAATCTGGATGCTAGTACATCTCTAGCAAATTTCTTAATTGCATAATTTCTTGCATTCACACCCATTTGTTTCTTCATATTAGGATTTTCATATAAATTAATTACACCATTTGCAAGTTCTTTACCATTCTCCGACTCAAAGTAGATCCCTGCGTTGGCTTTTTCTATAATCTTTCTGCCTTCTCCATTCACTCCAATTAACACAGGTTTGGCCATTGCCATGGAATCGAAAATTTTGGATGGGAGAGTTATATCGAATAATGAAAAACTTTTCAATGAAACTAATGAGGCATCTGCCATATTATAATATTCCTGTATTTCATCCTTTGTCTTACCATCTTCAAAAATTACATTTTTTAAGTCTAATTCTTCTTTTTTTTCTTTCAATCGAACTTTTTCTACACCTTCACCAATCATCAAAAACACAATATCTTTTTTGTTCCTCAGTATATGTGCAGAATCTATTACCACATCAAGGCCTTGGGCAGCACCTAGATTACCAGCATATAAAACAACGAATTTGTCATTAAAATTATGTTCCTTTTTCAAAACATCTTTTTCTGTTTCACTTTTAATTGGATTAAATTTGTCTACCTCTACCCCATTGGTAACTACTTCTATTTTATTTTCAAATATACCCTCATGATCTATTAGATGTTGCTTGTATCCCTTTGTCACTGTAACAATAGAATCGGCTTTGTAATAGAGAAATCTTTCTAATTCTTTGGCCATTCTCAATAGTTTTTTATTTTTAAACTCACCTAATCCTTCAGCAAAATCCACCCATAAATCTCTAACCTCAAAAACAAATTTACTTCGATGAATTTTACTCAAAACATACCCAGAAAAACCAACAAATAGTTGAGGAGAAGTCGCAATAACTACATCTGGTTTTCGAACAAACAATGCACCACTTATCATACTTGAAAACATAAATGAGAAATAATTCATTAGTCTTTTAAGAGCACCTGATTTTGTATCTGGTACCAAAAAAGTTCTAATAACATTAATACCATCAATTTTCTCCCTATATTGAAGTTTCCCTTTATATTTTTTTGGGATTTTTCCAGTTGGATAGTTTGGCAAACCAGTAACGACAGTAACATCATGTCCTAGTTTCACCAAATTTTTGCACATATCATACGCTCTTCCTTGTGCAGCACCCGTTTCAGGTGGAAAATGTTGTGATACATATAATATTTTCAATTCAATTCCCCCACCATTGAAAAAGTATGGCTCCAAATTAACCCGCCATCTGTTAATAGTTGTATTTCTTTTTCATTACCCGACTCATTTATACTTAAATTAAGGTTATTAATAATGCTATCAGACTTAAAAAGAATATAACCTGTTTCTTTGGAGTAAGATGTATCACCGCTAAACTTAATCCGTTTATTTGAGTATTTCAAGCCAAATTCATCAGAATATTCACTATCTATAAGCACTTGTTCTTTCATATAAAAAGGAATGATATATATATAACGAAGACCGTCAGTTGTTTCCAAATAATTGTTTTTATATTTAACATCTATAGATGGATGTAATTGAATAAAACTATCAAACTGATGATTACTATCGCACCTAAATGTATCCAAAATTAGATAAGCATTATCTTTATTAACAATCGATCTTTGGTGGATTAAAGGATCCGCTAATCGCTTGTAACCATCATGTTCTCCGATAAAAATAGCGTGATCATTTTTTTGTTCTAATTTAGCATCAATTGGTTTTGCTCTCTTCCCTACTCTAAATGTAGACCATACTTCTGACTGATCCACGCCATCTATTTTCACTGTATTATGTGCTTCAGTCGTTCTAAATGAATGACGGTGATTACCAGCATATTCAAACGTACCACTGTCTACGATCCACCTGTTATTTTCATAGCTAAGCTCATAACTTAAGGTATCTGAATGTGCATGGCCTGGGTTATAATCCGGGCCAACTTCACCACAATCAATAATCATCTTAGAATTTTGATCCGTCATCATATAGTATCCCGTTTGTGAATATTGAACAGTAGAAACTGCTTTTGTTTCAATTTCCGAAATTCGATCATCTTGAGTACCCATTAATAAGTATAAGTTCAAACTACCAATTGGGAATCTAGCTTTAATTTCTTCAATACTAAATAAATATCCGCCAACAGGGAGTATCTCTTCTGGTTTCTTTGCTATCCCAAATGCAGCATCGTTAAATATAGAAATATTATTATCCGGATGGAGTATATCAAGCGCAAAATTATAGCCATTTTTTAAACGCTGCTTAATATCCTCTGGTACGTTAAATTTATTATTTTCTAAAAGCAGATAGGTTTCTGTTGTGTTTTCTAGCATAATCAAATGGTACATGGGACTTCTTTCGAAATGACCACCATCTTCCAAAAACTGCTCTCTCATTTGTTGGACATATAATTGATAGCCTTTTTCCAACCACTTTTTTGGTTCTTTTCCTTCGAATAATAGCCCGCCGTAGATAAGTGATCTTATATTTTCCATTAAATGATTGCCATATAAATGAAACTCTAAATTACGGAATAGAAAAGCGAACTGCGTATATAAACTTTCTTTAAATAATCGGATAAATTCATCATCTTTAATAAGCTGTTCTTTTAAAATCAGATAAGATTTCACCAAATTTACTGTTCTTAAAGAAAGGGTGTATGGCTCCCAACCATCACCTTTTCCTACTTCATTGCTATCAATCCAGGAACGGATAATTTTTTTATATTTATTCAAATATTCCTGTTCTTTTGACACTTGATAGGCAATAGCCAAATCCTTGATATAATCCATATAATGTAAATTATAAAGCCACAATTTTGGAACATTGGAGTCCTTCCACTCGATATCTTGCTCGTAAGTTTTATTATAATTAAGAAATTTAAAGTTCTTACGTAAGATGCGATCTGTCACTTCAAAACTGAAATGATATCGTTCCAATATATTAGGATTCAGTTGAATATAACCTTTAAAGAATTTTGCATTACTCTTAAAGGCCGATTTTGAAGCATCATCAATGACTTTTTTATACTTCCAATGAATATATCCTGATAAGCTTGAGGAAGCTTTATAATTAAGTGTGTTCTTAACTCTATATACAAACTGGGTTGATTTAAGGTGTTTAAGTGTATGGTAATAGAGAGAAAGCTTTTTAATGTTCACGATCATTTCTCCAATTTTATCTTAATTTAATGCTGATACCATATTTCTAGCAACTAACTCATTTAATTTATATAGATTCCCAAAGTTATAATAGCCAATAGTTTCATCCGTTACATTTACACAATTCTTCGTATCAATAATTAATGGATTACTCATTGTTTCTGTTACTAGCGTTTCGTTTAATTGCTTAAACTCATTATGATCTGTTAGAACTAGGATGCACTCCGAATCTTTAATTGAATAATCAAAGTCTGCTAAAGGATAAATCACATTCCTCTGTTTCACATGGGGATCATGAACCGCTACATCAAACCCTGATTCTAATAGCAATTCAACGATTTCCACTGCGGGACTCTCTCTCACATCATCCACATTCCCTTTATAAGATAGGCCTAGTACAGTTACTTTTCCTTTTTTACTAACAACCTTTTTCACATTATCTACCACGAATTGAGGCATCGAATTATTTATTCTCCTAGAATCAGATATTAAAACAGACTCTTGTTCCGCTTTTTCAATAATGAAATAAGGATCAACTGCTAAACAATGACCACCAACACCTGGCCCTGGCTGATGTAAGTTAACTCTAGGGTGTTTATTAGCTAGATTAATTACTTCAAGCGCATCTACTCCAAGTTTTTCAGAGATTTTTGCTAACTCATTCGCTAAAGCAATATTTACATCTCTAAATGTATTTTCCATCAACTTAGACATTTCAGCGCTAATAGCTGTCGTTTCAACTATTTCCCCTTCAACAAATAAACGATAAACATCCGCAGCTTTCTTTGCTGACAGTTCATTATACCCACCAACAATACGAGTATTTTCTACTAATTCTTTAAGAATTTGTCCTGGTAAAACTCTTTCAGGACAATGTGCTAAAAATATGTCGTTATCTAGATTCCAACCATAGGCTTTAAGAATTGGCGCTACAACATCATCAACAGTACGTGGTGGAATGGTAGATTCAACAATAATCACATCCCCTTGCTTTAGATAAGGAAGAATCGATTCCGTCGCAGCCTTGACATAATCAATGTTTGCCGATGCATCTTCTCGAATTGGAGTAGGTACAGCCAATATGAAACAATCAGCATTATCCGGCTTCGTACTAGCACGCAACTTACCTTTATTTACAACTTCCTTTACTAATTCCCCAAGTCCATTTTCTACAATATGGATCATTCCGTTATTTAGTTTATCAACCACGTATTCATCAACATCGACACCTAAAACATCTATACCATTTTTAGCAAACATAGCTGATGTGGGTAAACCAATATAACCTAATCCTACTACACAAACTTTTTCCATCAAGTGGTCACCTCTGCCTTTAAGTTCTCAACGTACCATTACTATTTATTATTAAAATAAATTCAGGAACATCGGGATATGTAGTAAGTTTAACTCTCACCTAATCCCGGTTTTCTTTTCAGCAACATGTTTATTCCGTATATCAGAGCGATCAACATTTCTTAGTGAAGCACCTTCTATGACACCTTTACTTTGCAAAACATATAAAATAGTTTTAAGTAAGATTTTCAAATCTGTCACAAAGCAAATGTCATTTACATACTTACCGTCATACTTAGCTTTAATTTCACTAGATAACTCATCTCTTCCATTTATTTGCGCTAAACCTGTAATACCTGGTAGCGCATCATTCGCACCATATCTTTCTCGTTGGTTAACTAAATCCAACTCATTTAGCACAACTGGGCGTGGACCAATAAAACTCATGTCTCCCTTTAATATATTGATAAGCTGCGGGAGTTCATCTAAACTCGTTTTTCTAAGAAAACTTCCGATCCCTGTAATATAAGCCTTTGGGTTTTCTAACCGGCAAGTAGGGACATCGTTTGGTGTATCAATTCTCATTGTTCGAAACTTATAAATATCAAAAGGTTGTCTCTTTCGCCCCACTCGTTGTTGCGTAAACATTACTGGACCCCTGGAATCAACTTTTATTAAAAGAGAGATTACCAACAATATTGGTAACAGTATCAATAGCGCAATGAATGCTAAGTTGAAATCTATTATTCTTTTCACATTAGGGTACATTTCAACACCTATTTCATAACAATATTTAAAGATAGAGATATTGGTTTCTATTAATCTGCTTCAATACACGAATTGATTTAGACTTTCACTCTAGCTCCCAATAAATCTCTCAACATCTCTTCCACTTCTTCCCCAATCTCCTCATTCTGCAAAGCAAACTCAACAGTCGTCCGCACAAACCCAAGCTTCTCCCCTACATCATAACGTCTGCCCTCAAAGTCATAAGCAAACACGCCTTGGTCAACATTTAACTTTTGAATCGCATCGGTTAACTGAATTTCGCCACCGGCACCAATTTGTTTTTGCTCTAAGAAGTCAAAAATTCTCGGGGATAGCACATAACGTCCCATGATCGCTAAGTTCGATGGCGCAGTGCCTTTGGCTGGTTTTTCGACAAAATGGTCGACCTTGTAACGACGGCCTTCTTGTCCATTCGGATCAACAATCCCGTAACGATGCGTCTCATCATCAGAAACTTGCTGCACCCCGATCACCGAACCACCTGTTTCTTCATATTGATTGATTAGTTGTTTCAAACATGGCTCGTCCGATTGCACAATGTCATCACCCAACAGTACTGCAAATGGCTCATCGCCAATAAACTTCCGTGCACACCATACTGCATGCCCCAGTCCCATTGGCTCTTTTTGACGGATGTAGTGGATATCGACTTTGGCTGGTTGTTTCGCTTTTTCTAGCAAATCAAATTTTTCTTTTTTTACTAGATTGCCTTCTAGTTCAAAGTTGTTATCAAAGTGGTCCTCAATCGAACGCTTGCCTTTGCCTGTCACAATGATAATGTCTTCAATTCCTGAAGCAATCGCTTCTTCGACAATGTATTGGATCGTCGGCTTGTCCACAATCGGCAGCATTTCCTTAGGCATTGCTTTCGTTGCTGGTAAAAACCTTGTGCCAAGTCCTGCTGCTGGAATGATTGCTTTTCTGACCTTTTTCATCATGTGTTCCTCCAGTATATAATAGTAAGTATGCTTTATCAGTAATTCATTTGATTCATTATGTCGCATTTTAGAGAAAGTTGTTATATGACCGCAGTCCGAATACACTTCTCCTTTTCCAGTTGAGGGTCATAATTCATCATTAACCACCTGCACCGGATTGGTTGTATATTCGGATTGCGAAACTAAAAGTCTATCATAGTTGAACTTCATTTTCATAAAAAAGGTTTATATTCCTAGTTAGATGGGTATACTCTATTATATAATTCCCAAAAACTTCTTCTTTTTAATAGGTTGTGGTACATCCCCAATAACAGTAGCCCCGTCAATAAGATATTGGGCATTTTCGATAAATTCATTTGCTTTCACCATACCAAAGACGCTCTTTATCTCCTCAGAGGCTTCCAGCATGCAAAAACCACGTGTTGTTGTGTTATGTGCGTCTGATGCAACAAAGTGCGTCAAATTTGCTTCGACTAATTGATGGGTGAACTTATGAATCTTTTTTCCGAATTTACCAATAACACTTGCTGCCGTTACTTGCGTTAATGTACCATTTTTAACAAACTCATATAATATATTTGGGTGTTCCATAATCTCTTTGTTTCGTTCTGGATGTACGATAACCGGCTTGACGCCATACATTTGCAAATCAAATAGAAGTTGTTTCGTATAGCGCGGGACATGGTTAGAGGGTAATTCTACAAACAAATACCCACTTGTCACATTTAAAGGTAGGACATCACCACGCTCCAAGTCATCGATCATCTCACCATTTATCCGCGTTTCTTGTCCTGGTAGAATGGTAACAGCGATCTCTTGTTCTAGTAGTCTTTCATTAAGGATCCGTACATTTTCCATAATATCCAATGTAACATTCTCGTACGCCCCATTTAAGTGGTGTGGTGTCGCAATAATGGTATCAATTCCTTGAATCGACGCTTCCTTCGCCATAGCGATACTATCTTCTATTGTTTTTGCCCCATCATCAACTTGCGGCAAAATATGACAATGAATATCAATCATCTGCTTCACACCCTTGTTGTTTTATAGGACTTTTTCACCAATATCAACAGTATAACAGGATTATTACACAAAAAAAATAACTCTATTACAAAATGAATTACTAATTTTGTCGAATCCTAAATATTTTACCAGATTATTAGCCGTATGTGTTAACTCCATGTCTAATCAACCCGATTTGTAGACTATCCAAGCTATAAACCTCTATTACGTTCCATAATAGTAATAGTAGTTTGATTTCTTTTGTTCACGGTCATTTAAGACAACGCCAAGCATTTTCGCTTTGGCCGGTTCCAATGATTGTTGCGCTTTTTTTGCTGCTTCATATTCTGTTTTTTTACTTCTGACAACCATCAATACCCCATCACAAATGTTGGCGAGAATTTGTGCATCGGTTACCGCAAGAACCGGTGGCGTGTCAAAAATAACAAGGTCATAGTTAGCCATCGCCTCTTTCAACATCTTCCCCATCGCTTTAGACCCCAATAACTCGGATGGGTTCGGTGGTATAGGGCCACACGAAAGAATGTCTAGATTGTCGACACCACTATTAACAACGGTTTCTGCTAAAGCCGTTTCCCCAACTAACACACTACTCAACCCTTGGCGGTTATCTAGTCGAAACGTGTAATGCATAGTCGGCTTCCGCATATCGGCATCAATTAATAACACTTTCTTTCCTTGCTGCGCAAACACAATCGCTAAATTAGATACGACCGAAGATTTCCCTTCAGCGGGGCCAGAGGAAGTAATGAGCATCGATCGCAATTCGGTATCAACTGAAGAAAATTGAAGATTGGTCCGAATCGTTCGATACTGTTCCGATATTGGGGAACGAGGGTTTGTTTTTGTAATCAAATGCCTGGTTGTATTTACATTAGACTGTTTTTTTCGTCGTCGGAACATCAAACTTTTCTCCCTTCCTTCTACTCCGCTTCACTCTAGCATCTAACGGACTTGCCACATCCGATTCTTTAACATGGGAAACCACACCAAGAACAGGCAATGCTAATTGGTTTTCCACATCTGTCTCAGACTTAATCGTGTTATCAAGATACTCCAATAGAAATGCTAAGCCAACACCAACCATCGCACCTAACACAAGCGCAATCATCGTATTTAATAATAGATTCGGACTGACTGGTGTAGGGTTTTCACCAACTTCAGCCTCGGCCAAAATATTTACATTATCGACATTCATCAAGGTTGGAACTTCCGTTTGGAAAACCTTCACGATCGTGTTCGCAATCGTGGCTGCTTGATTTGGATCCGTATCTGTTACCTTTACCGTCACCACTTGCGAGTCTTGGGCATTCGAAACATTAACTTTACTCGCCAATTGACTCCCTGAAATGGATAGACCAAGTTCTTCATTAACCTCATCTAAAATTCTAGGACTTTTTATAATTTCGTTATACGTATTGATTAGGCGAAGACTGGTATTTATATCACTCGAATTAAACTCCGAGTTTGATTCTGTATTATTTTTCACTAGGAACTGTGAACTGGATTCATAGGTCGGAGTCATTACATAAAAAGTCACACCTGCACTGATTGCAGCTGCACCAACCATTAGCACCAAAATAAGTAAGAACCGTTTCTTAAGTACTTCTGCTATATCTTTTAGTGAAATTGTTTCTTCTTCCATGATTTACCCCCGATAAATTAACAATATGACAAAACTATTACAAACAAAATTATATCACAATCAGCGCATCTCCAACACTAGAAAAGCGAATTGGTAGGTATATTACACTATTACCAAAGTATGCCAAAAGCTTTTTTCGTTCTTACCTTCTTAGGCTCATCACCTATGATCAAAGCCCCATCCACTAATGCTTGTGCGTGTTCCCTGTAATGCTGAAGCACATGTTTCCCATGCGCTCGTTCAATTTCTTCCTCCGCCTGCTCGAGGTAATAACCGGATTTCGAAGAGGTATAGGAGTCGGAAGCGATAAAATGAATAAGATTCGCCTCAATTAATTGATGGGCTACCTTTTTTATCTTCTTCCCTTTCTTCGCTTTCTTCCCAACCACACTAGGGGCTGCCAGTTGTGCCAACGCCCCGTGTTTAACAAACTCATATAAAACATTCGGATTATCGATAATTACTTGGTTCTGCTCTGGATGAGCAATGATAGGTTTGTATCCTTTGATTTGCAAATCAAAAAGTAATTGATTGGTGTAAGAGGGAACATGTGAATGCGGCAACTCAAGTAGTACATAACCATTTTCTTCATTCAATAGAAGGACATCCCCTTGATCGATCTGTTCAACGATATCCCCAGTTAACTCAATCAGTTGACCAGCTAGCAAAGTGATTGGTAGCTTCTTTTGTTGTAGAGCTTGTTGCAATGTATGTACTTGTTCCACTACCTCAATCCGTGAATACTCTGCTCGAACGTTATTATGATGCGGCGCTACAACAATCGTATCCACGCCTTGCTCACAAGCCTGGCTCGCCATTTCTACTCTCTCTTGTAAATCTTTAGACCCATCCAATAGATGGCAATGCATATCAATCATAAATTCCCCACCCCGTCCAATAGTCATAGTTATTGTAACAATTTTGTGACATTATAGGAATGGGAAGTTTTGTCGAACGACGTCGCCACATGCTGAAAACCCTTGCCAACAAAGGCTTTAGAGTTGATTTTTGTTTGTGGGATTTTTTACCTATCGACATAAGATGACACTAGTTGAGTAACTTCTTAAATTGGGTGGAATTGGAAAAAAGTCACAGACCATTATTCAAAGTCTAATTCTATTAAACAACTAGTTGACCGTCATCTACTGATGAAGTCGAGTATACGGAATAAACAATATAAAAAAAGGAGTAAACCCGAATAAACTGGCTTACTCCTTTTTTGTTCGTATTAGTTCATGAACTCGATGAACGATAGGAAATTGTTTAACATTTCCGCAGCTTCAGCACGAGTTGTACCAGCTGTTGCATCGAAGTAACGATCCCCATTGTCAAACTCTTTACCATTAAAGATATCTGCTTGAACGGTTAACTGAATTGCATCTGTTGACCAGCCAGCAATAACCTTGCTATCGGTAAATTGATCGATTGACTGTGCATCGTCTAACTTTTCCGCATTATAACTAGCGAATGCCATCGCTCTAGCTACCATCGCTGCAGCTTCATGGCGTTTTACTGTACTATGTGGATCAAAGGTACCGTTAGGCTTTCCTTCAACGATTCCTGCATCAACTGCTGCTACTAGTTCATTGACAAACCAAGCATCAGCGTCAACATCAGAAAACCTGTCATCATATTCAGCATTTGTAGTTGTTAACCCTAAACTTCTTGTAAGAAGAGCCACAAATTCAGAACGTTTGATGTCAGCGTTCGGTTCATAGGTACCATCTAATGTACCTTGAACAACTAGCTTGTTTGCTAGGCGAGTAATCACGTCACTTGCCCAGTAGTTGTCACTTACATCAGTGAACGACTTGTTATTTTCCACAACGGTGTATTTACTGTTTGTTACACTACGGAATACTGCTTCTCCATTTGCAAATACAGTTGGAACAGCTGTTAATGTACCTTCTTCATTAATACGAACTGCTGTTAAGTTGTTCGTATCTTGCTCTTCACCATCTGCTGATGCGTTTAAAGGAATCGAACGGGATACGTAACTTGAGAAGTTATTCACTTCTTCTTGGCTATCACCGCTTGATGCCATAACCTTAAACTCAACAACAGCTGAAGCAGCTGCTGCACCATTGTTTACAACTGCATTGTTCGTATCTTCTGATTGTGTAATTTCAATGCTTACACTCACATCTTCAGAGCTTGATGCTCCAAGCGATGTAGCAAGGGCTTCTACATTGATTTCTTTCGCACCTAAGCTGTAAGAACCAGCTTTAGATTTTACCGTTACTCTCGCATTTTCATTCTTACCTTTTAATGCATTAAATGCTTCAGCAGGTAAGCTTACAGAAGCAGATTCACTATCTGCCACTTCAGGAACTTCGATTGTTACTTCATCTACTTCGTCATTGCTGTTTACAATGTTATCGATTTTTTCTTTAGTTACGTTAACTTTTGTTTGTTTTTTACCATCGGCAGTAGTTGATTCTTCAACATCTTCATCGCCTATGTCAACTGAAGATTGAGAATCCTCACTGCCGTCACCAGGTGTGCTTGGAGAACCGCCAGAACCTGAACCACTTCCTGGAGAACTGCTAGATGTATCATTCACATTTAACGTCAATGTCACTAAATTTAGCGTATCTTCTCCAATTGTAATACTTCCTACAATATCAGCTGACGTATCAGCACTAACACTTTTCGCATTAATAACTAAAGTATCTGCGTCCGTATTTTCTTCAACTGTAGCAATATTACTATCTTCTGATTCCCAATCAAGGATCGTTGTGATCGTTCCATTATAGGTTCCGATATTTGCTACCTTTACATAAATTTCTTTGCTATCTCCTTCATCAATAGAAGGCAAGTCAGAAATTACTTCCTCCGTATCTTCGTCAATTACTTCTACGAATTCACGAGCAGCAGCATTGATAAATACCGCGCGTACATCAGATATATCCAACCCATCATAGATTTCTTCTTGACTAAATGACTCGTTTAAGCCTAGAAGATCTTCAACAGATAAATGAACATCACTTAGTCTATTTTGGAATGTATCGTAATCTCCAGTTTCAAATGTTTCATTTATTGCATTTGTCATAATTTCATCAATAGTTGTATCTGTTAAACCATCTGTTAGCATTGCAGGAATAATTTGTCCAGTTAAGGCTTCTTCTTGGACAGCTTCCATAAATTCAACTAATTCCTGTAATGTAAAATCATTACCAAAGACTGCTTTAAATGTATCACCGTGGGTGTCTCGAAAGTCAGCTAGATTGGATTCGAATGTTTCATCGATGCCATAGAACACACTAATAAATGCGCCAATAAACTCCATAGCCTCGTTGCCATCGATCCCTTTTTCCTCTTTCACATGATTAACAAATTCGGACAAACCTAGGTTATCTCTCCACCATTGGGCTTCCTGGTCTTCCAAAAATGTTCTAGCTTCACGTAGAATTTCCTGTTCGGACGGATCAAGATTATCATAATAACCTTGAATTTTTTCTACATATGTCCCGATCCAGTCTTCATCTGCAGCTTCCACTTGCTGTGGAAATACTGGTGCAAATGAATAAGTGCTAACTAGAATTGCAGATAAAAAGATTGCTAGGTACTTCTTAAAATTCAACCAATACACCTCCATTTATATTTGTTCCTAGAAATATGATAGAGTTGTAAGCATAAAATTTTATTCGATACTCAAAGGCTTATGTAGAACTTTCCCCTCATAAAAACTGCATAGAAATAAAATAGAGCTTCAACTCCCATTCGCTAGGACTATTGTATGACTACATAAGTATAACAGAACTTCCCCATTTATTAAACTGTTACTTTATGGAAGTAGATGTTACTTTTACCATCTGAAACCAATTCACATATCTTGTTTCCTAGAACCTCAACATGTGCTACTATAAGTTTATACTACTATTGGAGGAAAACACACATGTCAAAGACATTAAAATATAGCTTACTAGGGATTGTGATTATAGTCATAGCCGCTGGGGGTTGGATCTATTACTTATTCAATATTAAAACCTATGACACAGAAGATGCAAAGGTTAGTGAAGTGACCGATAAAGAATATGTCGTTGATCTCCCTGTATTAAATATTCCATCAGATCTAGAACCCGTAACAACTGAAGAGGAAAGCGATGCGACTGAGTCCTCTACTGAGGTAGACAGTGATGAGAGCAACGATGGTAAAGAGGAACAAAACAGTACATCTAATCAGACTGATTCTAGTAACAATAGTTCGAACGAAGATCCGGCCAATAACAATAGCGAACCGAACAAAAGTACTAATGATTCTAATTCAGACTCTAGTTCAGAACAAGAAAGCGAATCAAATGTGTTAACTGCAACAGAAATTAATAGACAATATAAACCAGCATTCGAAAGCTTAGAATCACAAGCAACAGACCGTTTAAATAACTTACTAACTAATGCTTATGATGAATATCGTGAGAAAAAAGAAAACGACGAGAAGATATCTTATTCCTATTTTTATCAAAAGTATAAGTCTGGGGCAGATCGATTAGAGGAAAATACAGATCAGGCCTTCGAACAGCTCTACAAAGCTTTACAGAAAGATTTAAAAGAAAACGGACATAGCGAAGATGAGGCATCTGAATTCAAAGAAGAATATGAAGCAGCCAAAGAATCGCGAAAAGACGCAATACTAGATAAAGTGCGCGAGATCTTATAAGGTGGCTGGTAGACTATAAAGGCAAAGAGAGTTGCACCCTAACGCAACTCTCTTTTTTTAGTTACTTATTCTACCACAAGTACCTTCACATCTACATCTGTTGCATTGTCCGCTTCGTCTGTAAAGGTGATCGTGATCGTTTTTTCTGTGCCGACTTCATAGTTAGAGAAGTTTATAAAGCTAAATAGATCGGTAACGTTGGTTAAATCAAGTGTTGCAACACCTTGACTATTCGGTTCTAATGTCCGTAAGTCGTCATCCAAGAAGTCGTCTACATCGACACTGTTAATATTATCTGTCACCGTTACATACACATTGCTTTCATCTTCTACTTCCAAGGAAAGCGCACTTAATGTATTATCCGATTGGGACGGAACTTCGACTGTGTAACTGTTTTGACTTAGATTTGGTCGAATCGTTTCCCCGTTTAACTTGTAGGATAGCTCGTTAATAACTGGTGCTGTCTCATCACCGTCTTGGGAATCCTCTGGCTCAGTTGGAGATCCACCACCGATATCTGGAACAGACGTTTGTTTCTCACCGATATTCCCTTTAATATCGTTAAAGTTTTTGACAATATCCTCAATTCTAGTATTTTCAGGGATTTCAATAGCATCTACTTTTGTATCAAAACCAAAATTAAGCATTGTTTCTATTTTACTTGTTATGAAATCTTTAATCGTTCCTTTTATATCTATGCTTACCTGTTGCCCATTTGTCACACGAACATGATCAATCATTGTTTCTCCTGTTAATGTGACATTGTTACGACTATCGATCGAAAGGTCTGTGACAGCTGCGTTCAATTCCACTTGTTCTGCTCCATCTTTAACATTTACCTCTGGAATGGCAGCTTGATCAGGTGCTTGGATCGTTGCATTTGACGAAACAGCCATTTTTGCTAGACTAGTGTTGTCTTTTAACTCGATCGCACTGTCTTTTTTACTTATTTCCACATCTTGAAGGCTTGAGTTAGCAAATATGATTTCCGATTGATTGGTGTTATTTACTATCGTAGCCACAGAAGCAATGCTTGCTTGGCTAGAAATGATCGTGGTGCCTTCCACGGTTACGTTCTCCGCATTAAAATGCTGTTGGGTGTCACCAGCAAGTTCCACATTTCCTTTTACGGTCAAATTTTTGACTGTCACATAGTCTGCATTTACTTTTAAGTTTCCATCAATCGTAGCATCTTGGCCATTTAATACAACAGGATTTTCCTGATCTTGACCTGAGCTTGTGATCTCTAACGATGTGACTTTCGTAATCGTCGAGTCGTCCGTTTCAAATGAAAGTACTGCATTTTCTAATGCATCTCGGTTTGTATCATGTAAAATGGATTTCACTTGATCGGATAGTTGATAAGAAGTTCCATCAATATCAACAGACGTTGCTGTGATGGCATCAATCGTCCCTTTTTGCTCTTGGGCTTGCTGGTTGTCGATACTACGAGAAACAAATGCTGCTACTTCCCCACGAGTAATGTTATCGTGCGGAGCAAATTTTGTGGCCGTTTTCCCACGTGTTACACCATTTTCTTTTAGCGCTCCGACATAACCTGCATACCAGTTTGAATTAGAGACGTCGTCAAATTGTGCAGCAAGACCTGGGTTTTCTCCATACTCGAACCCACGGGTAATGAATGCTGCTAGTTCCGCTCGGGTAATCGTATCTTTTGGTCGAAAGACGGTACCATTGCTATCCCCTTTAATGACGCCAATTTCCTTTAATGCTGCCACATAGCCATAGTGCCAGTTGCCTTGCCCAACATCATCAAAGTTTGGATCTTTGACAGTAGTTGTATCAAGATCTAGTGCATTGGCGATAATTTTGGCAGCCTGGGCTCTTGTGATTTCAACGTTCGCACGCACTGTTCCATCGGTAAAGCCGCTCATGATATTATCCTGTACAAGTGTATGAATTTCATCATAAAAAGCGTTGGCTGGCGCAAGGTCTGAAAACTCTACACCCGGTGCTGCTTGTGCAACCGCAGTTGGTGTTGCAATACTAGCCACCATTGCAGCTGCAGCAGTAGCGGTGATGAATTTATTTTTGTTATTGGTCAACGTTGTTCCCCCTAGGTAGTTTAGTAGTGATTTATATTATTTATAACTATGTAGTCCATTATTAGCAAACTAAATGGTAGCTACTATTCTATTATGTTTGATAGTTATAATGATAAATTGTATCTAATATACGTAGGATTTACAATAAGAATTGATGGGATGTTTAGACAATGTTGCATTTACCTACAGAGGAGCGACTACGTGGACATTTATTCCGCTATCCTCGGGAAAAAGGGTTGATTTGGAGGTTGCGCGGACATCTGTTCCGTTATTTGTCCCAAAAGCAGCCTATTTCTTGGATTTTGGATCAAATAGCGCATTAAATGTCCGCATCACCCGTTAACAGGCTCATTTTTGTGTGAATAGCGTACTGAATGTCCGCAAAGAGTGCTGACATCATTGCCCAGCACTTTCGTCTTCTGTCGGATAGAATATGTTTTGATGCTTCCTTATGAGCTACTTCTCTCATTTTTTCAATGTCAATTTCTTCTTCGGATGTAATTCGTCCAATTGCTTGACTTAACATTTTTTTCTTAACTGGCTTTATTCTTACTCCACCATTTTCTATTACTTTTTCTATTGATCACCCTCACTTACGTCTAACTTTTCTATTAGTTCTTTTGGGATTGTTATTTGTCCTATACTCGTCATCTTCCCACTTATAATTCCATTTCACCTCACTTCTTACCTTTGTTGTTGTGAATCCGTGAACTCTGGGACCAGTTCACAAGTTTACTGTCCTAGTAATGAACTAGCCATAATTATAGAAGACTTCAATTATCTTTAAATAAATGCGAAAAAACAGGTAAGACGCCGGAAAAAAGTATGTCAGATAATATAACAACATTGTTGTACGTCATTCGTTCCTCCTCTATGATATGCCATATACGATGAATCAAGGGGGAATGGATAGTGAAAAAACGTGGTAGAATACCAGTGAAAGTAAAGAGATTTGGAGTGGTGTTAGCTAGTTTTACCATACTAGCGACGATTCCATTACATACGGTCGCGGCAACAGCTGATCTACCAATCTTGCAATCTACTATAACAGAAGAGGTTGAAGGAGAACATTACGTCCCTTCTGCCGTCGAGAATATTACTTGGGGGTACTTACCAAACCGCGATAACGAACCAGTGAAAAGAATTTCGTCTGGAACTACGGTCACCTTTGATACTGTGTCACATGAAGGAATTTTAGAGGACCAGGGCCGTAATCCTGTTGAGTATTTTAGTCAATATGGTATAAGTGAGGATCAAGTATTAGATGACGCCAAAGCGATTGCAGAATCCGATCTTGACCATGACTTTTTCGATGACGGACCACATGTTGTGACAGGACCCGTTGCCATTGATGGCGCCGAACCTGGGGATGTGTTAAAAGTAGAAGTCCTTTCCCTAGAACCGAGAGTGCCATATGGTGTCATTTCTAATCGCCATTATAAAGGGGCGCTTCCTGGTGAATTCCCAGAAAGTGACGAACCTCATCCAGACGCAAGTGCAGAAAATCCCGACCTTTATCACAATGTCTCTAAGTTCACTCCAATTGAGGAAATTAATGAAAAACTTTATGGTGTATTACCAACAGAAACAGGAAATGACGTTCGCTTCCCCCTCAGGCCATTCATGGGGCTAATGGGAGTAGCGGCAAATACGAGTGATCCAGTTAACTCTGTACCACCAATTGAAACGGGAGGTAACATTGATATCAATGAGTTAGGTGTAGGATCAACGCTGTATTTACCGATTGAGGTGGCCGATGCGCTATTTTTCACCGGGGATCCTCACTTTGCTCAAGGGGACGGTGAAGTTGCACTAACTGCTTGGGAAGCTTCCCTTCGCGCTACATTCCGTTTAACCGTATTAAAAGAAGGTGACCCTGCCATTCCTCGAGATGGCGCGTTTACCCAACCGTTTGCTGAAACAGAAGATTACTGGATTCCAATCGGTCTTGATGTTGATTTAGATGAAGCGATGAAAGAATCCGTTCGTGAATCTGTCTCCTTTTTAGAGGAAAAACTAGGAATGGAACGCGATACAGCGTTAGCCTACTTAAGTGCCGCAACTGATTATGAGGTCTCTCAGGTCGTTGATAAAACAAAAGGAATCCATGCGCTAATCGACAAAAAGCATTTTATCGATAACTTGAATCTGGCTGTTAACGTCGATGGCTCTACAATTGATTCCAAAATAGTTGATGATGACTATTACGTTCCACTTCGCGCACTGATAGAGCAATTAGGTGGAGAGATTGAGTGGGATAGCAATAAGAATGGGGCCGTTGCATCTATCGATGGAAAATCAATCGTTGCTCCAATTAAATCAAACTTTTATACAATTGATGGTGTTGAGGTCTACCATGAAGGCTACTCCATCCTTCAAGATGGCTCCACCCTTATCCCGATCAAATCAATTCCAGATATTTTGGGGGCAAAAGTCAACTGGACAACATCTGGGAATACATTACAAGCACAAATTACATACGATTTGAAAAAATAAGTGTTGAGAAAATGGATCACCACCTCAGCTTCACGAGCGAGGTGGTGGTTTTGTTTGGGAAGTCTTTGAGTTTCGCACAGGCAGCCTTATTTTTAGCGGGGACTTTGTTTTGTACGTATTCTCTGGGACAATTCCCCATGTCCCAGTGTCACCCTCCTCCGCTTCTGAGTTTATCTGGTAAGGATAGGATGGATTCAATTAATGTGTTCAGTTTCGTTTCAATTCGGTGCAATAAATAAAACGTTACTGCAACCGGAAACCCAACATCAGTGATTAACGACATCCATGTTTCCTCCATGATCGTCTCCTCCTTCCGTAAAGTAAGGAAGCATGGGGACGGTTCTCGTGCTCCCTCGTCCCCATGCTTCTTGTTGTTCTTCAATCCATTTATTCCTTTAACAAGCAGTAAGCCCCCAACTTTGAAATTAGGGGGAGAACTACAGGGGCGACCGCCTTCGTTCCGGCTAAGCCTCAATAGGAGATGTAGAATCTCCTATTGAGGGAAGTCTACCCCTTATAATTCAACAGGTGTCACATTACGTTCAACAATTCGTGCACTCTTCTTACTAACTAGGTCTCCACCTGATGAAAAGAAGATATTTTGCGTTATAATTTCATCCATTGCGTCGTTAACTGCTTGTGTGTCAACTGGTTCTACAGGTTGATCAAGTGAAATCGTTACGATATGGTCATCTTCATTCAAAAATTTTAGCTCTAAACTCTTCAAAGCATTCACCTCCTTCCCCTCATTTATGATTTAGGGCGTGCTTATTCTTCTGTGATCAATTCAGTATCATCACGCTTAATGGAATAAAGCTCACGTTGTTGTAATGGTACTAAAGCTTTTGTTACTGCTAATAATTCTTCCGTTGTCGACGCTGTTTTCACATTGTTAAATGACTTGCGCTTCAAGATCACATTGCCTGATTCGACATCTAAACCATCCTCAAATTCTAGCTTAAGTCTTGAATTTGTTCTCGTTGCTACTGCCATATCCCTCCACCTCCTTTCCTGTTTTCACTTCTATAATCGTTTGGAGGTGATGGGGAGGTGTGTATGGAATTGAAAAAAGATTGTAGAAATATTTTCTACAATCTTTTTTGTCACGGGTGGCAGGAAAAATAGCTCTATTCTTTTGTGGTTGCTAAGCGCGTAGGTGTATTTCCGCAGCGCTAGACTAGCTCTTACTTTATAAACGAGCAATAAAATCGTTACATCTAAATTTCTATCAACAACAACTCTACCAAAAGCACTTAATCAATAAATAATTTCAACCTTATTGTCTACTACCCAAGAAAAGTAGTCGTCATTATTTATTTTTTCTCTCATACGATTTAGATTCATTAAGCCATTTTCCCGCATGTGATACCTTGTTGCTCTGTTTGCATTCCTATAAATCGTCATTAAATTTAATAGTAACGCTTGATCTTTTGTCGTCTGATAGGTATCTTGAAGTAGTTTATCATCGCTTAGAAAGAAGATATTATTCGAAAAAGGGTAGAATTTAGGTGGTGAAAAGTAACACCTTGCTACGAATTCATAAAGGTCATCATCGATCCCTACAAAGGTAATCTTCGTCTTTGGCGCAATGTGTTCGAGCATTACCGAAACCCACAGTAAGGATAATTCTCCTCTGTTTTTATTACTATTTTGTTCAAAAAATTTACTGTATGCATCGTAAACTAGTTTTTCTGCACTTGAAAAATTTCGCTTTGCTTCTATAACCTTTTCTCTTAGCCATTGTATATTCGAAAATGCCCTTTCACTTGCAATTAAGTACTTGGATTTAGAAGCGCTGACTTCATAATCTATCTTCAATAGCTCTACTAAATTTTCTTCTTTAACGAAAAGGACTTTGCTAAATTTAGAGAGATAAGTCAAGTAACGATAATCCTCATCCTCGATTAGCCTCATTTCGTTGACAATCGTATCTGTAACTAAAACAGGGAAGTCATCTGAGTATGCGAAGAAAAGTAAATCATTATATTTTTTAAATGCTAATTCATGTGTTGATATCGCTGAAGTATCATAAAGATAAACTTGATCCGATTCATATAATAGATCGACTATTTGTTCGATATCTGTTATAAAATTGGTTTCCGATTGGATAAAATGGTCAAGATTCTTTTTATTCATCATTGCTTCTTCCCTTCACTGAGAAGAATTCCCTAATGTCCTCTAATACCTTTATATTAGAGGCTTGGGCAGATGTTGGGAGGGGATTTTTTTCCATAAGTGTTTCTAGGCAACGGAAGTTTCTTACTTTACTTGTTTCTAATATAAATTGATCTTTGCCAATACGAGCGAATTCTCTCGAAAAATTGATGTTTTGGTCAAAGAATGCTTGAAGGTAATCACGAGAAATAAGATTCAACTCGAAAAGACGGATGAGTACAGCTTTGTACGGAGCTTTAAAAGCAAACATACAAAGTAGTGTTTTGTCAAATACCGTTTCCCCCTTATTCTCTGGCCCTGTGAAGAAAGCCTTTAATTCATGCTCATCCATTAGCATTAGCGAAGCAAAATAGTCGGCTTTTCTTTCATTACTTTCATTATCTAATTCCGCTGTTACTAAATGGAACCTTCCCATCTCCTGTTGCAACGAAATAAGATGAAACAATTCATGAAATAACACGAAATTTTGATACATTCGCGGCTGAGCCGTATTGATATAACAAATATGTTTATTCGAATGTGTAGTTCGTATAAAGCCACCAAAAGTAGCATCATTGACAGGAGCTTCTATTAAATAATGATGTTGTTCAATAAATTTTCTAGCTCCATCAATACGGTTCCACCCCTTAGGATGATACGTTCTGAAATACTGATTTACCATCATGTTAATCTCTGCACGAATTTCCTTATTCTCTTCCATTATTCGAGGCAAATCTTGAAACGTAATCTCAGGCATTGTGGTCATCCCCAATATCATACGTTTCAATAAGATCACAAACTCTAACCAGTTGATCTAACCCTTCTTTTCCGTCCACAGATAAGTCCCCAGCAGAAAAAGCAATTTTTGCTGTTTCTTCTGAAGAACGATGAGCATCGAAATCCTCTCTAATAAAAAAGGTACGGTCATGTCCAAGCACTTCAGCTAGTCTGCTAGCAAAATCAAGAATTCCCGATCGTTTTCCATTTAGATACTCTGAAAAATTTGATTCCGACATCTCTAACTTTTTAGCCAATCGTTTTCTTTTTAGTCCTTCACTTTTAATGAAGGCAAGGATGTTTTCTAACGTTTGCTGAGCATGTTGATTCAGTTCGCCATGAGTATGTTTATCCATCTCACTTCACCTCTTTACATTCAGTATACCAAATACTTCTATAAAAAAACCATAAAAACTGAATTAAATAGTAAATATGCCTAACATATTAAAAATATGCAAAAGTATATAGCAAAAAATTCACTAATAACGAAAATCCTAAAAAAGCATGAGAACATTTCTCATGCTTCATGTTGCTCTTCTATCCATTTTTTCCCTTACAGGTAGTAAGCCTCACTTTTAATATTTGCGGGAGAGATACAAGGGGGCGACTGCCTTCGTTCCGGCTAAGCTCAATAGTAGAATCTCCTATTGAGAGAAACCTTCCCTTTATAATTCAACAGGTGTCACATTACGCTCCACAATTCGTGCACTCTTCTTACTAACTAGGTCGCCACCTGATGAAAAGAAGATATTTTGCGTTAGTATTTCATCCATTGCGTCGTTAACTGCTTGTGTGTCGACTGGTTCTACAGGTTGATCAAGCGAAATTGTTACGATATGTTCATCTTCATTCAAAAATTTCAGCTCTAAACTCTTCAAAACATTCACCTCCTTCCCCTCAGCTGTGATTCAGGGCGTGCTTATTCTTCTGTGATCAATTCAGTATCATCACGCTTAATGGAATAAAGCTCACGTTGTTGTAATGGTACTAAAGCTTTCGTTACTGCTAATAATTCTTCCGTTGTCGACGCTGTTTTTACATTGTTAAATGTTTTGCGCTTTAAGATCACATTGCCTGATTCAACATCTAAACCATCCTCAAATTCTAGCTTAAGTCTTGAATTTGTTCTCGTTGCTACCGCCATGTCCCGCTCACCTCCTTTCCTCTTTTCACTTCTATAATCGTTTGGAGGTGGTGGGGAGGTGTGTATCGATTTTAAAAAATTTGAGATTTTTGTTTCTACTATAGAATACTTGTCACCAATGATTTTAAGAGAACAAGTTTTAGTAATAGATTGTGTAACAACTTTGCTCTGATAGTTATCCACATCTGGGACAAGCGCCCTGTTCCAGATAAAAGTTTCATTAAATTCGCCAAATAGGACATGCATGTCATGGTGTATCACACTCCCTGGATCGATAATAGATTCGAAAGGGAGATAGATATGGGAAATAGTGACTTTGATTTCAATTTGCTGTATAGCCAACAGTTAGGAACACTTATAAGAACAACTAGAGAAGAATTAGGTTGGTCCAGAGAAGAACTAGCTCATCGCGCTGATATGAGTGATCGAAATTTAGCCCGAATTGAAACTGGCAGTACAACCCCGCTTTCTTCAAATGTTTGTAAACTAGAGTATGTTTTAAATATTAATGTCAGTAAATTTAACGCGGAGTTTATAAAACGAATAAATTGGAAACACCAATTTTAATGCTATATCACTATTAACTGTAATCCTATGCTTTTTCTTCCTTCACATCTCTATCAACAAGATTGCATCTCAAATCTTAACGAAAAGGAGCAATGAAATGACAAATGTTCTCATCGATTATCATGTGAATGAACAAACAATCGCCCTACTTCCAGCCACTCACATCGACTACGACACCATTGTCCTGGAAGTCGGCCGCAAGCTCTACGTCAAGAAAACACCGCTTCAACTCATTAAGCAAGCATGTCTAGCTGGTGGCGCCAGTTATGATGGCAGGCGCAAAGCTGTTATTTATCAAATGGGTGTGAAACGAAAAGTACCTATCCCGATATGCCCGCAGAGAAAACTCTTCGCCTATCCTACTCAGTCACCTAGTGAGTTTAACTGCCACTGGATCTTCTATCACCATGTCCAATCGATCAGGCCAAACCTATCGATTAAAAATCCTGACATCAAAACGATTATTACTTTCAAAAACGGTGAACAAATATTTATGAATGAATCCTATTATGTATTTGAAAAGCAAATGCAGCGTACGGCAATTTGTATTTTGTACAATACAGATTTTCAGAACCAACGTTTTACCGTCTAACTTCAGCAACACACGACCGACCATCCCATTCTCAATTCCATTACCGAAAGGGCGTAAACAAATGAATATGATCAAAGAAATGAATGCGTTTTATATCCAAAGTGAATTGCACCAACTATCCTCGTCTGCATGTGTGTTATGGTATACTTTGCTGCAAGTGAACAATAAAGTAGGATGGAAAAAGGAGTTTACCGTTGCGGCCCCGTTACTTCTTAGCAAAAGCGGACTTTCCAAAGCTAAATTTAGAAATGGGCGGACGGAATTAGAGGAAAAAGGTTTTATTCATGTACAATCTCGCGACGGGAACCAATCAGCCATCTATCAGATGGTGAGTTTAACGAATTCAGACGTCAATCCGAACCACAGTACAACCCACATAAACGACGACAAAGAAGACGCCTGCCAAACTAAGGAACAGAAAACAACCCACAACATGACCCACAAACAAGCCGACAAACCGGCCCTATTAAATAAACAACATATTTTAAAAGAAAACACAGACAATACAACAACAGCTACAGTTATCTTTTATCAAGAAAACTTTGGGAACGTAAAAGGTCATTTAAAAAATGAATTACAAGCATGGGAGCAAAAAGTCGGAGAAGAACTCCTGCTAGAAGCGATGAAACAAGCAGTGGAAAGCAATATTTATAAGTGGAATTATGTCAAAGGAATCCTGAGAGAATGGGACAAAAAGGGCCTTACAACGATCGAACAAGTGGAAGCAGATCGACAAGCGTTTAAATCAGCAAAACAAAATAAGAATCCTGGCAAAGAGAAGGAAATTATACCAAGTTGGTTCGAGGAACGAAAGGATAAACCCGCTGCGTCAGTTTCACAAGAGGTTGCAGATCCTGTAGAAGTAGCGAAGGCAAAGGCCATGCTAGATAATTATTTGAAAGAGAAAGAGGATAAGAACATTTCTAAGGCAACGTAAGTGGTAGGAATTTGGAATGCGGAGTGGACAGTTGATATGGTTGACTGATCTTTGATTTTGGATCATGCTTGGCTTGGTTTTGTTCACTAGTTTCAAATTTTTGTTCACTCTTTTCCCAGGTTTATTCACTGTTTTCTGATTTATGTTCACTCCCAGGAGGGTTTTGTTAGACCCGATAATAAAAGCACCTGCCTAAAAGACAGGTGCTAACACGATAAACTTAAGCGAGGTGTGCTCCCTTTTATAACCAGTATATCATTCGACATTTTTTGTCAAATTACGGGTGATGACAGGCACTGTTCCCGTTGTACGGATGGGACTGAGTGGGACAAGTGCCCTGTCCCCGTGTCCCACTTTTACTTTTCGGTTTTACTTGCTTCTTTCCAGTATTCGCGTAGGAATACCCAGCCGACGGATAGCATTAGGCCTAGGACAAAGGCTATGGCTGTGTTAAGCATCACGTTTGGTGAAACTGGATTTTCTGGTTCGTATGGTTGTGCTAGAATCGAAAATTTGTTTTCTACTTGATAGACATCTAGTAAACTTCTTCCTTCTTCATAGTTGTTGTAATAACGGTTGTACATATTAGTTAAGCTTGTAATTTTACTATTAATCTTTTCAAATTCTACTTGCTTATTTCGATCTAACGTGTCAAACTCTTGGATTTCTTCGGTATCAATAACGAATTGATTCGATGAGCTTGTGACAGCATCCATGATAACGATGGTTGGTAACCCTTCTGTTGCTCGGATGTCATTGTATTCGACTAACAATTCATCTAGAGATTCTTTCTCAACTTCAGCTTGTTGTTTATAATCTTCTGTTAGCGTTGTAAGACGTTCTGTAATAGTCTCTGATGTATAATCGATCGATTCATCAATCACGGTATTTAGTATTTCTTGCATTTGTTGTGGATCCGTTCCTGAATAGGTCATATCAATCATTTCGCTATCTTCAGCCAATTCTACTGTAAGATTTCGTTGAATATCTCTTGCATCTAAGTCTTCCACATCTAATTTATCTGCTACTCTAGTTAATAAATCCAACGAAGTTAGACGCTCTTGCATAATTTGTGGTGACACAGCTTCATTTAAGTATGATGCATACTCTCCAGATATGTCTTCTTGATTGACACTGTTTACTAGGATGGTTGCATTTGTTTCATACGATGGTGTTAAAAAGAATTTACTGAACGCACCAGCTAACAACGTAAGAACAAGCGTCACGATCACAATTGTTTTTATACCTTTTAATAACGTATCAATAATTTCCTTTAAGGATATTTCTTCTTCCATTTACATTCACTCCGATTTTCAACCTGTACTAAGGTGCATTATAGTTGCCTATCATAAACTATTAAAATATGTAACAATTTACATTATATTACAAAATTCTACATTTTGAAATATGAAAATTACTAATCTATTATTCTTTTATAGAAACTTGTCGATTGGTAATGCTTTGGCGAAGACATAGGCTTAGTGCTCTTGAAATTTTCAACTACGCCGATGATTCAACTGCGTTAAATTTTATAATTTCTATCAATGTAAGAAAACCGGGCAAAACCCGCCCGGAATAATTGTTGTATACCTATCCATTAAAACATCTAAAAATACCGATAAAGGCACATATACCTTTGGAATTTTAAATAAAATCTGAATTTTTATACTTTTCAATGCATTTTTTTGTAAAATCATGTTAGTATATATATATAAATAGGTAGGAAAACATATTTATTGATGACCTCCCCAAAAGTTCATTGATATATATTTCCTACCTATTTTGTTTTCTAACCTAGAGGAACAATTAAGTCAGACCTTGATAGAGCACCTTAGTCAAACGGATTGATTGCGGGGTTGTTCCCGAAGCTATTCCATATGCGAAGGATTACATGTTGGTTATGCCCATCTAAAGAAGAAGCCTTGCGAGATTGCTCTCAACAAGACTTCTTTTATCATAAGGCCTCTCTATACTGTGGACAACTTCTGTGCTCGCGATACCCCTGATATTAATCTCTATTGTTAACAATTTGTTCATAGCCTTTTACATAGCCACTAAATTGTTCGTATTCTTCTGATACCTCGGCATATAGCTTATTTGCTTCGTCTTGATTATTTTCCTTCAATGCTACATACCTTATTGCTTGCTGTCTGAGGTACTGTTCCAAATCCTCATCCGCGGAAACAGAGCCCCTTTGTAATGCTTGATCTGCTTTCTGAAGTTCACCTTGAATGATATACGCCTGTCCTGCAAAATAATGAGCATCTTTGTTGATGTTGATGTTTCTTTTATCTGTAAAACGCTCGCTGTATCGTTCACTTATATCCATATATTGCTCATAATAAGCAACAGCTATAGCCGCATCATCTAGTGCTCGATCTAGCTTATTTTTGGTTGCCTGTTTTAGTGATTGCTCCGATTGAATACCAATGAGTGCGTGATAAGCAGAAACACGGAAACGATCATTTTTAATGGATTTTTCTAATAAAGCAACTGCCCGTTCTCTTTCACCTAATCGTTCAGCCATTCCTGCTAGATCATACATTAATTCACCATTATGTGGCTCTAGTTCTTCAGCTTGATGGATTAAATCAATGATTTCTTCTTTCATATTAGGATTGTTAGATTGGGCATACGCTTCTTCATATAACTTGGCCAAATCAATAATTCTGTCTGGATCGTATGGATGGTAGTTTATTACACTTAATAACCTATCCTCTTGACTGGATAAAGAGTTTTCTTTCGCTAACTGCTTATATTCATAATTTGCTAATGCTACTCTACTAGTAGTAAACACCATTACTAGTGTTAAAGGTAAAATCACAGCATACTTTAAGATTTTCTTTGTTTTTAATGTATGTATCCATTTCGTTTCTTGAGGAGGTAAAAGGATTGCAAATGCCCAAAATAATACAAACGCAGTAGTACCATATGACATATTAAAATCCATCGCACTATGAGCTAAAATCATGACAATGGAAACAAGCGCTGCAAGATTAAGAGTTTCCGCATTTACTTTACGTTCCCTCCAAGCGACTTGTACTGACAATACGATTAAACCTACAAGCACGCCTAAAAACAACAACCCACCAATCCAACCAAGGTTTAGTAGTTCATTTATATAAAAGTTATGAACATCTGTTGCCCAGAAGGGAATCTCTTGATACTGTGTAAATAGGACACTCCAACTACCTCCACCAAAGCCAAATAGAGGTGCATCCTTGAACATTTGCATAGCTGTATTATACATATCTTGACGAGCGCCAAGACTGCCATCGGACAGACTAATTGTGCTGACTCTATTTTGTAAATTTGAAGGTAACAGCCCGTAAATGAATCCTTTATTCACGATATCAAGTACTAATGCCACTCCAATGACCGCCATCAAAGTAGGAATTCCCATAATGACCGCAATGTTCACACGCTTTGATAGATTCGGTGTGACATTCTTTGTTATATGTTTATACCCTATCACCATTAACGTTAGTAAAATAGAAGCAACAAGTAGATAAATCAGTTCTGACACTTGAAACGTTTTTAAATCACCTTGTAGCATATTAATATAAACAATTCCACTTCCTATGACAAGGAACAACGTAAACACCATATACTCTAGTTGTCGTCGGACATTACTTAACAAGATTAAGCCAACAAACCATACAATTGGGAAAATGACGAATACTCCCCTTGATGAGGAGAATACAACTCCTATTAACAGTGGTACGAGTGGAATTGCATAAATGATGCCATCATACCAAGAAAGCTTGGATTTTGTTAGTTGAATTAAGCCAAATAAAAGAAATGCAGCTGTTATTGCAGCAAATGTATTCGGATATTGAATCACGCTACTCATTCTACTACCTAGAAAACTATCTTGAAATTCCACAACGCCCCATTTCGATAAAATACCAAATACAGCAATCCATGTACCGGTTAAATAGAATATGTAAGGTAATGCTGTTTTAACGAACGGAAGTCTTTTTGCATCAATTAAAAGATAAAGCATCGATGCATAGGTAGACCAACGAATAACTTCATGAATGGTGTCATTTGGTGATTCGGCGGTAAAAACACTTAATGCATATAATAGAGGAAAGATAAATATATATGCATACTTATATTGAAAGTCTTGATTGATCAGAACCCAAATCAATGTACTAACTAGGATGACCAACGACCACCAGATAAAATGTGTATCAAAAAATAACCCTTTTGAATAGGGTGAAATAATATATGTAAGAGATACTAAGCTAAATAAAATATATAAAACGATGTTTTTCGTCATAATTAGTGCTCCTTTTCCATTGTTCCTCCATCATTATAGCATTTCAATGTACAAAAAAATACCTTTTACAGCATTTCCTGTAAAAGGCAACATGTGTCTGTTATTCTTCCTCTTGTTCTTCAAATACAAAGTCTCCAGATACCAGTTCTTCATCGCCTTCAAGCACTGTTAATCTGTATGCTCCAGAACCTAATTGTTCAAATGTTTGAGCTGGAAGACCATTCATGAATTGTTTCCATTCACCCTGAAGGTCGTATGGAGCTTCCGTTAGGACTTCCCAATCTTCCCCTTCGTTTTTGCTTAGTTGGATCTTAATATCTTCGGCTGTTTGAGTCTCTTTTGCATTCACAACGAAGTACGGGGTTTCGCCTATGGTGAATAGGTTTCTGGCTTGGACTTCTGTATCGTTAACTTTTTCGCCAAAGGTGATATTAAAGTTAGATTCTTCTTTTCCTTCCTCACCTAATAACTTCTCATCATCCGAGTTGTTACAAGCAGTTAGCAAGAATAATAGAAAAACTGTAGTTAGTAGTATGTATAAATTCTTTAACATCTATATTAACCTCCAATATAGTAGTCCATTACTATTATATAATATCTTATTTTATTGGAAGATGAAAGGGTAGGATAATGAATTGGAGCGGAAATTACTTTCATTTGAATATAACCAAAAAAAGAGTGAGCACGAGGCCCACTCTTTTTATTAATTAGTCTTGGTAAACATCAACTGTTACACCAAATTCTTTAACTTCGTTCGCTTCATCAGAATCATCTGTGAAGTATTTGTTTGAAGTGAAGTCGATTTCGATTTCATCTCCATCTTCATGGTCAGCACCATACACATAAACAGTTACAGTACTTGATGCACTTTCACTGAATACTACACTGAACTCACCTTCGCTTGGATTTGTAGTATCAAAGTCAGAAGCTAGTTCTAGTTTTTCGCCGTCAGCATCAACAACAGTAAAGTAAGTTGCTGCAGCCCCTTCGTTTGATGCTACTACAGCTTCTGTAAATGTTAATTCAATCTCACTTACATTACCTGTTTCATTAACTAAGTTAGGGGTGTTACTATCAGCATCTTCATCATATACTTCTGGTGCAATGCGGTCTTCTACATCATGTGTACCTTGGTCAACTTCTTCACCGTATTCATTAACAGAATTTTCGTCTACGACCTCAAGTTGAACACTGTCTAAGTCGGCAGGTAGAGCATCGTCAGAAAGTTCGAATGTTAATACTGTGTTACCAGCTGAATTCAAGCTAGTAGATACTTTCTCAATATCTGCACTTTCATTTAAGCCGTTGAATTCAAAATCATCTTTATCAAATTCATCTAGACGATCTTTAAGTACAGCGACTACAGTGTTAGTATCTGTTGCATAGATTTCGTCAAACTCAACAACATCTTCGCCAGCAACATCTACTTCGGATTGAAGACCAGTTTTATTACCTGAATCATCAGCTACACGTCCAACATATAGTTCTAAATCATCATAGTTAGTTGAACCATCCCACTCTTCATCAAGAATAGTGATTTCTACTGATGAATCATCTAGAGTTTTAATTTCAGTTCCATCTACATCCGATAAATCATAAGCTTTATCTTCATCGGTAGTATCAACAATTACATACTTTTCTAAGTCAGCAATTGAGTATTCACCAGTAGTAGACATCTTTTCAGGGTATCTTACTACTAACTTATGCTCATCAGTGCCCTCATAGAATTTAGATGTAGCATCTGCAGTTAAATTAGGAGCATTCTCATCTGCAACAGCGAAGTCTTTAGTTGTTTTATCAATTTCGTTACCTGCTAAGTCTTCTACGCCATCAACTACAATAGTATAATCTCCTACTAAATCATCAGTAGCGTTAATTGTTACAACATCGCCATCTACATCGATTGAACCAGCAAGGTCAGTTTCTTCGCCATCTTCATCAAGGATAGTGAAGTTATCTCTGTCAGCTTTAACATCTTCAGAGAATGTTAGCTCTACTTCTGATTCAGAAGCATCAATTTCTTCAAGTACTGGAGCTTCTTCATCAACAGTTACTTCTACTTCTACAGTTGTTTGATTTTTGATATCGTTACCCCAAAGGTCAACAATAGCTTCACCTGGTAGGTAAACGTATGCTGTACCTTGTGGAAGTTCATTGTCATTATCATCGTCCACAAAAGTTAATGTTAGTTCATTACCATCAAGTTCATAGTCAACAGCTGGGTTGTTAGAGTTTGTATGATAGAACTCATCAGCATCTATATCATTTTCATCGATATCGATATCTTCATCGAATACTAATGTTACACTTCTTGGAGAAGCATCTTTGTATCCAACTACTTCTGGAGCATCTTCATCAACTACAACATTTAGAGTTTCAGTAGTTGCCTTAACGTTGTATCCAGCATAATCTTCTAGTGAACTATCTACAGAAATATCAACTGGTCCTTCTTCAAGATCAGCGTAAGTAGTAACGTTAACCTCTGTACCATTGTTTAATACTTCTACAGATTCAATGTAGTAGTCTCCACCATCTACTTCAAATGCATCTTTTAAGTCTACAGTTTCACCAGCTTGGTTTTTGAATGAACTACTATCTTCATCATAATAAACATCAAGTGGTTCACTGAATTTAACTTTAATTGTATCTTTACCAGCAACTTCTGCACCAGTAACTTCTGGAATAGTAGTATCGAAGAATTCAACTTCTTCAACCACTTCTTCACCAGTTACAACTTCATCAACAGTTAAAGTGTATACATCTTGGTTGTTTGCTACTTTTTCATTATCGTCAATTGTAACAACAACTTTTACTTGAGAATTAACTGAAGCTACTTGTACGTCACTTTCTACAACGTCAACAGAAATATCTAATTCTTCTCCATCTTCATCTTCAAGAATGTAGTTGTCCACATCTTCAACAGCGTCAAGATCTACATCACCAGATAGAGTTAATTCAACTTGCTTGTTGTTAGAAGCACTTACTTCATCAACAGCTGGCTCGTAGCTGATTTGATCAGTAGCTTCTAGAGCACGATAGATCATTGCAGCTAATTCACCGCGTGTTACGTTATCTTTTGGTGCGAAAGTAGTATCGCTATAACCATTAACGATTCCGTTTGCGTAAGCAGTTTCAACTTCCGCTTTTAGTGTACCTTGAAGATCTTCAAAAGAAGTCTCAACGCCACCATTTAAGCCGAACGCTCTAACGATCGTTGCAGCAGCAGCTTCACGAGTTAGGTTATCATTAGCGTTGAAGTTACCATCGAAATCTCCACCGAAAATGTCTGATACAGCATCAATGTGCTCATAGAATGTCGGAGAGTTTACAGGAGTTACGTCTGCATAATCTTCAACACCGTCAGCTTCAAGTCCTAGTGCGTTTGCAAGGTACTTCGCTGACTGTGCACGTGTTACTTCTTCTTTTGGACGGAATGTGTCGTCAGGGAATCCGCCAATGATATCTTGAGATGCCAAGAAACTGATTTCTGCTTCGAATTCAGTACCTGCTACATCAGTTAGGTTAGTATCCGCAGCAGATACCGCTGCAGGTACTATAGCTGCACCAGCTACTGCAGCTGTTAATGTTGTTGCAAAAACTTTACGGTTGTTCTTTTTTTGCTCACCCATTATTTAAATTTCCTCCCTTATTTTGACTATACATTTAGGAATATATTTAAAACTATGTATAATAGTTTCCTAAAGTAATAGTTGGATTACTAGATGTTTATCATTACAAGGATTAGTATATTAAACATCCTGGTAATAGTCAACTAGATTAGACAAATAATTCCATATTTGGTAATTGGTAAAATTATCCAAAATGCTAGTACTATTGTAACAAACTTCCACCACCCAATCAATTATTAAAATTCTATGAACCTTCAAATCTTATGTACACTATTTTCAATCTAGAACTCCTTTTTTTAATAAAGTGAAACTTCTATCAATGGGGGGGCTTTCAAACCCACTGATTGTTAATCGGACATTTACTGGCAGCTGATCTCAACTTACCTTATTTGGTGTTACCTCGTAGATTGAAATAGGGGCATGCGGGATAAATAAAAAACTGGAAGGGCCATAGAGCCTCTTCCAGTTTTTCGCTGTTTATTTTGCATCGATTGTTTTATACATCAGAATTGAAAAGTCTTGTCTTGTAATTGGATCGTGGAAGCCAAATTCAGATTGATTGATCCCTTTTGTAATATCATTGGCATAAAGCGCTTGGATTGCCGCTTCAAATTGATGTCCTTTCGGTATATCAGTAAACTGTTTATCGGACTCTCCGCTAATCTTGAATGCACGTGCAAGTACAGCGGCCATTTCGCTACGTGTTAATTTTTCCGAACGATTAAATTCACCGCCTGCACCACGGAAAATCCCCGCTTCTTTTGCAGCTGCAATTTCACGATAGAAGTCTTCCCCTACCTGAACATCTGCAAAACCAGTGTCATCCACATCTGGTGTTGGGAGTTCTAATGCTCGAACAAACATGAGCGCTGCTTGCACGCGTGTTAATGTTTGTTTCGGACGGAAGGTATCGTCATTAAAACCGCCAATAATGCCTTGATCCACAAGTTGATTGACTTCCTCTAACCCACGATGATTAGGGGAATAAGCATGAAAGTCATTAAAACGGATCAGATCAACATAGCTAGAAGCGACATAGCCCGCTTCCCCATCTTCTGTCTCAATCGGATACCAAACAAAGTGATTATATTGGGAGGATGGATATTCCATTTCCCCTGTTAGTTGAAGGAGTTCACCTTCAGGTAGTGGTTGTTCTCGGATCACCTCACCATCAGGAGCATCACGAAGATTAACATTACCAGTCGTTACAATCGTATCTCCCTGTTCGTATACTTGATGGGATTTCACCGGTGAAGCATCTATATTGTAATGGAGTTTATTGTTAAAATAGATTAGCGAGCTGTCTGGTTTGTATTCTAGATCAAGCTGACTTGGCTTAACTAACGGGACTGTCGTAAAACTATTTTGTTCAATATGACGATACACCTTGTCTTGATAGGTTTCTGCACCATATTCATCTGAGATCGTATGGCCGTATTTTTCTTCTCGTACTTGTTCGTCTAATGTTGGGTCATTGATCTCTGATCTACCATTATAGGCCATCACCGCAAAATACCAGTTTTCTAACTTTTCCTTTGAGCCATCATTGATGACAGGTAGTGCCGTTTCTGCATAGGTTTTATTCGCTAGTTCCCACTTCTCTAGCAGAATATCAATCCCTATTTCGATATTATAGTCGATATCATAGCTTAACTTGTCTTTTTCTTCAGGGTTGTCATCAAAATAACTGTCTGACAACGTCACTTGCATGATGCCAATCCCACCATCCTCACTTGCATTTAATAATGGGTTACCATCTGAATCAAATTGACGCCATCTACTTTCTTGCCACGCTATTGCTTTCACAATCTCAGGTGGAACATCATGTTCGATCGCTGCCTCTGTTAACAATTGGTTGATTTCTGCAGTCGGTGGGTTTTCGTGACTATCTGATTGCGCATCACTTGCCGCTACGCTACCCACTTGCGCAAAAGCAACCATTGCTAACACCAATCCAACTAGTAACGGCTTAACTTTTCTCATCTTTTTCTCCCATCCCTTCTACTATTCCTATTGTCTATTATACTCGCATTCTATTAGATAACTAGTAACAACATTTACTAGTTTATCACACATAACCGGCGAGGATAAGCTTGGATGATTTATATTATATAATAGTAGAATTTAGGAGTTTTAGTTATAAGTGGGTCTATTTCATGGGGAATAATCGTGTTTTTGTTTTTCGGAAGGGTGGGTAGTCTGTTAGTTTTATTATGGGTTGGTAGAAGGATGCCTAGGGGATTTTTCATGGATCTGCTGTGACAGGTCTCGCTCTCGGTTGATTCGTGATCCTTTTCTCGTAGATAACAATTTGCTCAGATTCAGCTATTGTTTAGGTGTTTTATGTGACGTTAATCAGAACACCAATACAGCGTAGGTAGAATACGGAGACTCCTATGGTAACAGCACGAGCCGAAGATCCACTTGGTAAAGTGGTTTTCTTTACCAAGTTAGCTGAGGCCGTGCCCATGGAAAGCGGAGTATTCTACCGAAGCGATTGTGTACCACTCAATTAACAGTAGGAAAAAGATAACTTAGTAAAAAAGTTAAAAAGGAGCACCAAAAACAACAATCTTTTTAGAAAACAGCTTAAAATTGCGACAAAAAAAAAAAAAGACCTTCACTATCACTAGTAAAAGTCTTCTTAGCTCTATACCTGCTCTATAAAATCCTCCAACACCGACAACAACTGCTCTTTCTTCGATACAAACTTCTTCGGCTCAAACGTGCTCGCTTGCTCGATCACATCAGCAAGCGATTCGTCTTCTTTCCACTCTAAGATATAGCCCGCTTCGGTAAAGATGCTAATGATCTCGAGTTGGTGGTCATCATTGTGCTCGCCGTATTTGTTCAAACGTGCCGCTGCGATGACGCGCTTATCTTTTTTCAAACCAGTTATGATTGATCCAGTACCACCGTGACAAATGATCAACCGGGCATCATCATATAACTTTGACATTTCCTCATAGGAAACGAACGGAATCAGTTTCATTGCGTCGCTTTTGTATTTGGTATTACCAGATTGGACGATGATCTCTTCATCCAACTGAAGCTGTTGTTTTGCTTGTTCGATCGCTTGAAGTAACCTGTCAAATGGCATCTCATGCGTTCCTAATGTAACGAGTATCAATAGATCGTCCCTCCATAGACAGCGTTCGGATAAAATTCCTTCATCGACTCCCACTGGACGACAAATAAATCGGCAATTGGGTACACCATTCGTCCTGATAAGGTTGGGCTTTTTGATTTGGCAAAGCTTTCAATAAAGATCACTTTTTTTCGAAACAGCTTGGCAATGTAACACATCGGCACCGAGGTATGGGCGCCGGTTGTAATCACGATATCTGGTCGTTCGCGTAAAAACAAACCGACAGACTTGATGATATTAAAACTAAATTTGAAAATATAGCGGATTGGATTGTTTCTTGCCCCATATACTAAAAATGACATCGGGTATTTATCCTTCATCTGCTTCGTCACTGGCGTTGATTCAGTCACAATATGATAGTCATACTGTTCAAATAGTGACTTCAACTCCAATAGTTGCGTCAAGTGGCCACCAACAGAGGCAATCAATAACAGCTTTTTAGTTTGTTTCTGTTTGTTGCTCATCAATCAATTCTCCCTTGTATATCGCAATCACCTTATCCAATAAGGCCTCACTATTATGCTCACTCGCACGGCGCAATCCATTTTGCTGGATCGTTGCCACCTGCGCGTCATCAGATAACACGTTTTCCATTGCTTCAGCTAGTTTTCCTGCATCTTTAACCGGGACTCGAATCCCACACTCATCCTTTAACAGGACTGACAAGCCCCCGACATCACTGCCAACGACAACCGTGCCAGAACTCATCGCTTCAAGTGCCACAAGCCCAAAGCCTTCCATCCAGGACGGAAGCACTAACATCTCAGCGGTGTTCATCCATTCGGCTACATCTTCAGGGGATAATACCCCATGGAAGGTAACAGCATCTTCAATCGACAGGTCACTCAGTTTTTGTTCGACCTCGGTTAGGAAGGCTGCTTGTTTATGAGTACCAGCTAAGTGAAGCCGTGCTGTTGGTTCTGATTGGTGTACGTTTTGGAATGCCTCCAAAAGCTCTAGCACCCCTTTTTCGCGAATAATGTTTCCAACAAACAAGATCACTTTTTGATCTTGGACGTTTAACTTTTGCTTGATGGCTTCTGGGTCTCTTGGCTTGAAAATTTGCTGATCCACACCCATCGAAATAATCGAAAGCTTACCTGCTTCCACTTCGAAGTCTTCACGCAAATCTTGGTACAAGCCATGGCCGACACAAATAACATGATCAGCCTCATGTAAAATCCGTTTCGTCCAGTTGAAAATCCGCTCATTTTTTCGAGCCATTTTATCAATGTCACCACCATGAACGGTGACGATCAACCGGCGTTTCCACAGTTTTTTTGCCATTAACCCAAAGATGCCAGCCGGGAACACGTAATGAACATGGACGACTTGGTACTGTTTACCCTTTAGTAACACATGTAAAAAGGCTTGGAACATCCATAGCAAATATTTACGCACTACATTGACTTTTCCTGAGCGTGGGTCATGAATCGCCACAACCGACGCCAGCCAGCCACGCCCTTTTAGTTGCTCGACTTGTTTTTTGACAAAAATACCGAACGTAGGATAATCCTTGGTTGGGTACATATTACTTAACACTAATACTCGCTTGTTCACGCTTTGTCACCAGCTTCCCGCTGATTTGCCTGCTTGTAAAATTGTTGCTTTTTGTTTCGTGCTTGGAACAGTCCCCATAACAATGTTTCTGTTTTGTTGACTTGTTTAAAGATCTCGCCATAGTTGGCCGATGGTTCCAGCGCCTCACATACTGCAACGAATTCCCCTGCCTCAAATGCTTGGAAAGTTTCCACATGAGTGACATTGTCGGTACTGTATAATAAGGAAGTTTTATGGTTCGATAATGCCACAAAACCGTCAAAATCTATTGCTTGTGAGGTGAATTGTTCAATCGCTTGATTTTTTTCCGTTTGCACTGCTGAAACATCAACGACCCGATTGATGTAGACTGGCTCAATCGGGCAGTTGATTTCATAACACCATATTTGTCCTTGGTAATCTTCCCTTTTGACGGCTTCTTTTAACGTGTTGGCCGTTGCCACATGGTCGGGATGGCAATCAATATAAATCGGAACCAAAATGAGATCAGGTTTCACGGTTTTAATAAGATTCGCAATTGCTGCGATAAACGGTTCATTTGCCACTAGTTCTTGGTCTTTAAAATCTAAGAAGTGCATCTCATTAATGCCAAGAATCTGTTTTACCTTCATCGCTTCATCCCGACGCTGTTTCATAATCGTTTCGGCTGGCAGGTTGGAATTACTTTTCGACCCATCAGTCATGTAGGCGACATGGATGTCTGTACCTTGCTTACTCCACGCCTTCAATGTACCGCCAGCACCGATCGTTTCATCATCCACATGTGGCGCCAGTACGAGCACCCGGTTTGGTACGTCGGTATATAACGACTGATTGCCTTGGTACATCTTGGCAAGAATCGTTTTATTTAACGGTGTAATTAACGGTCGCGCTGACCGAATCAGTTGTCTTTTCATCATGATCACCTTTCTTAAGCACAGGTGGCTTGGTTCCTATTCGGATTCTCTTGGCAAATACGTGTCAAAGTCGCGCTGCCCCATAATAAAACCGAACAGAACAAAGAAGAACAGTGGGAACACATCCATTTCCCAAATATTATAAATCGCACCGCCACTCCAACTAAATAGCACGATTAAAATGCCTAACTGTGTGAATGGATGGCTATCGCGTTGTTTCCATACGAGATACAGCATGCCAATCAAGAAGATCGCAAATAAAAGCACACCGATGACTCCTGTTTGGGCGATGACTTGAGTATATTGTCCATCTGAATAAAAGTCTTCTTTAAATCCATACTCTTCAGCAATTGGGGAGCCATATGCTTTCGTAGCAGAATCCCCATACGTTCCAAAGCCAGTACCAATCAGTGGGTGCTGCATGAGATTGTCGAACGCGCCCCTAATAAACATGAGACGGCCACTGTTTGCGCTTCGGTCTGCAGATGAACCAACACCGCCTTCTTGTCTAACAATCTCTGATAAACTTCCGCCTGGTTGGCTTACACTGTTTTCATTTTCACTTTCTCTTTCTCTTAATTGATTAATCCCATCTTCAGAGAATAATAGTTGAATCGTCTCCCAACCAAAATCAGGTTGCGTAGAAACAAATTGAACAGGTTCGACGACAAGCAATTGCGCGATGACTAAAATCAATCCTAGATTAAGAATTTTTCGCCAGTTTCGAACCATGATTACATAGATCAGTACAAGTGCTGCTGTAATTAACAGCATCCCTTTCGAGTCGGTTAAGAAGAAGATCCCTGCAGCGAATACAAGTGACAGGTCGATCAACCATCTCAAGTTTTCCTTGATGAATCGACGTAAATACATGGTCGTGATGAACGCAAACACCATATAAATCGCTAACTGATTCGGGTTATTAATTAATCCATAGATACGTAATCTGTTGCGGTGATTCAACTCTGTTTCTTGCCATTCAAGTGGCATCAACCATTCTCGTGCTGATATTTTTTCAGCCAAGCCTTGGATGATTAACAGAATCATCATGCCAAATGTGAGCCATAGGAACTTTTTGACATCTTCGCGCGTAATCTCGAGCCGAACCACAATATAATAAATCAAATATAGTAAAAGAAAAGCTCGGAATTGAAAAATGATCGCAACCGGCTCAATCCCGGTTAGTAGTGCTGAAATCGCCCCGACGACGAGATAGGCAAAAAATGCCCATTCGAATAGGCGAAAGTGAAAGAGCTTTTTCCAGTTTCCATTTAGGATATAAATAATGATCACAGAAATAAGTGCACCAAAGATCATCGCATCACTGACGCCCTTTAATGCATCCTGATAGGTGGTTAATAAAGGCCGTATTGGAATGTAGACGACAAGCAGTAGCATCGCTTGCTTCGGTCGTAGTAATCCAATCACAAAAAATATCGCTGTGATTGCCAGTGCCACCATTCGAAGCGGGAACAGCACCCCAATCACTAATAACAGAATCGAAATCAAAATTGTTGTATTATCCTTTATTATGTGCTGCATGCAAAGTACCATCCTTAAGTTTAATAAAAATTCTAGATTATTATAGCATTGGACAAGGGAGATGACAAATAAGGATCGATGACGGACAGTCCCCATTTGACCGCACGGTGAACGCTAACTTTAACGTTTTGTAATCGTTTGTTACATAAATTTAATGTAGAGGGGTGGTAGGGGCTTTTGGGTCAGAGGGTTGATACCGTGAAAACTGTGGCGAATTCCGTGAAACGCTCACACCGCCCCCCCTAAGTATACACTCTGGTGACAGCACCTCCAAGAGACGGAGGATCCAGTGAAAAGGTAGCGTAATTCCGTAAATAATGAAAGAATTCCGTAATAAACAACATATTCCCGTAATAATCTCCATTATTTCGTAAAAACCACATTCCCCCTCCAACGCTAGGCAGATTGTGTTTATATCCTAAAGATGATAAGATATTAATGATTTTTAGAGGTGGAAAAAGTCCACATTTGTCGACTGTTGCCTCTGTTTTTTAACACGTATTTTATGGAAATGGGTGGATTATACATTGAAAATAACACTTTCAGGCTTCTATGGTGCTGGAAATACCGGTGATGAAGCAATTTTAGAAGCGATTGTTGATAATTTAAAGGAACATTTAGATTCCCCAGACATAACGGTTTTGACATTGAACCCTGAACAAACTGCGAAACGCCATAACGTCAAAACCGTCTATAAAGGTTGGCGCAAAGAAAATAAAGACAAATGGCAAGTGTTACGGGAATCCGACCTGCTAATCAGTGGTGGTGGTGGGCTACTACAAGATACGTACCCGACTAAGGTGATCTCTGGACCACTTCCCTACTATTTAATTATTGTGCTAATGGCAAAACTTGCTCGCACAAAAGTGATGTTTTTTTCACAAGGGATTGGCCCCGTCAATACGAAATACGGGAAATCACTAATGCTTAGCATTGCCAACATGGCGAACTTGATTACGGTCCGTGATGAGCATTCCAAATCATTGTTAAAGAAATTGAAAGTGACTAGACCAGAGACAGTGGTCACTTCTGATATTGTGTTTGCGTTTCAACAAAAACAAGATACGAGTTGCTTTGACAGTTTGCCACAACAATGGAAAGACAATAAAGATAAGCTCGTTTCTGTTTCGATCCGTCCATGGTTTGGTCGTGAGGACCATTACGACAATTTTGCCGACAGCTTGGACCGCATGATCGAACAAGACGGGGTGTACCCTGTGTTCGTGCCGATGGAAGGTAAACACGACGTGCGTGCATCCGAACAAGTCGTCAAGCGCATGAAGCATGCCGAACAGTGTACGATTTTAAAGGAAGATTTTACCCCGAACCAATATTTAAACTTTATTGCCACGTCCAAACTAGTGGTAGGGATGCGCCTGCACGCCCTTATTTTTGCGACGATTGGCAATGTGCCACACATCGGGATTAGTTATGACCCGAAAGTGGAAAGTCTATTAAAACGAAATGAGCTGTGGGATTATTCGTTCCCGCTTGATGAGATCGACCCGGCACAATTGGCAGATAATGCGCATCATATTTTGGAAAACGAAGCAACGTTTAAAGCGAATTTAGCCAAGTCTCTTGAAACACTACGGGCAGAGGCGTTACGTAACATTGACCTATTAAAAGACCATTTTGTGAAAGAAAGATAAAAAGTTGGAGGACTTACTATGCATATTTTATTAACGACGAGTTTTGACTATCCTCACACAGGCGGTTTGTCTACCCACGTCCACACGTTAAAAGCTGGACTAGAAGAAAAAGGACACACGGTCGATGTCCTGTCTTTTTCCGACATAAGCAAGGCTGCTCAATTAGGAGTGGTTCGAGGACCTAGTTTTGTGATGAATAAATTTGTCAAAGGTTCTGGCATTATTTGGAGCCGCCGAGCACGACGCAAACTTCTTTTAGACCAAATTAGAAACTATTTAAAAAGTCATGATGTTGATATTATTAACGCGCAAGATGCGTATGCGACGTTAGCATCGGTTAAAACTGGTGTGCCAACGGTGATGACAACCCATGGATATATGGCGTTTGAGATGATTAGTAAAGGATCGGTTGAAGAAGGCAGCCCGCAAGCAGACCACCTACACAGAATGGAAGTGGTCGCATACCAATCCGCAGGGCAAGTCCTAACTGTCGACCAGCGTATTAAAGATTATGTGAAGGAACGCGCAGATGTCGATGCGATTGCGATTAAAAACTTCATTAATGTGACCGACTTTGCACCAAGTAAAGATAAGAAAGAAGCATTTCGCAGCAAATACAACATTGATCAAGACGCCAATATTTTATTCATCCCGCGTCGTCTAACACGAAAAAATGGTGTGATTCAACCGGTGAAAGCTTTACCGAAAGTATTGGAAAAATTCCCGAATACACACTTGTTGTTTGCTGGTGACGGGGAAGAACGCCAACCGATTGAGCGATTAGCAAATGAATTAGGTGTGCAAGACAATGTGACGATGTTAGGGTCTGTGTCTCATGATACGATGCGCGAGTACTATTCCTTATCAGACATCGTGCTCGTGCCAAGCATCCATTCCAAAGGGGTGGAGGAAGCAACTTCGATTTCTGCACTTGAGGCAATGGGCTTTGGTACCCCTGTCATTGCTGGCGCTGTTGGTGGATTGAAAGAGTTAATTGATGACCACGTACACGGCCTGCTTGTCCGCGCTGAAGAACCGGAACAATTGGAAACAGCAATTACCGAGCTCTTAGGTGATTTGGAGACGGGAGAAAAACTCGCCGCAAATGCACGTGAAAAAATTGAGGCAGAGCATTCTCACTTAGCTGCGGCTGATCAATTTTTAGCTGCTTACCAATCTTTATATGAACGTAGGAAGGCACATGTCTAAAAAGTTAGCTGGCACCGCCCTGATTATTACATTTTTATCGATTGTCACGAAGTTGTCGGGCTTTTTGCGTGAAAGCATTATGGCCCGGCAATTCGGTGCATCGGCAGAAACCGATGGGTATTTACTTTCGTTTACGTTTGTAACGTTAGTCGTTGCCATGATTACAAACGGTTTTAATAATGCATTTTTACCTTTATATGTGAAAGATAGTAAAAACGGAACCGCATCCGATCGCAATGCCAGCAGTGTCATCAACTGGCTGTTTTTAGCGTTCTTGGCGTTTTCGATTATTTGTTTTATCTTTGCTGGGCAAATTGTATCGTTTATTTTTCAAGCTGCTAGTGGGCAAACAGAAATTGTTGCAACGCAATCCACGCGTGTGTTTGCCCTATTTTTAAGTGCTGTTTCATTAAACGGGATGTTTGAGTCGTTTTTACAGGCGAAGCGCGTGTTCGTCCCTTCCCATATTGCGCGATTGTCGCAAACGTTAATGAGTGCGTTTTTCGCGTTATTCTTTGATGACCAATTAGGCATTCTCAGTTTACCGTATGGGTTTGTGGTCGGAACGATCTTAGGGATTACCGTGCAAGGTGTGATGCTGTGGCGCACGAATTTCCACTGGCAACCGTCCTTACAGATGGAACCTACTTATCGAAAGCAGTTCCTTGCCTTATTATTTCCCGCTTTATTAAATGCGGTCGTTGGTCAGGTCAATTTGTTTGTTAATAAAATCTTTGCTTCAGGAACGACCGAGGGGGCGGTCACTTATTTAAACAGCTCCTCCTTGCTCGTCAATATTCCCGGGCAAATTTTTTCCACGACACTAGCTGTGATCATTTTTACGTTACTGTCGGAACAGACTGACAATCTGGATAAATTTAAGCGAACGGTTTACAGTGGGCTTGAATTGAGTTTGATTTTACTCGTGCCGATTTCATTTGGGTTTATTGTTGCTGGCCAACCTTTGATAGCCTTGATCTACGAAGGCGGCGCGTTCACGTCCCAGGACACTGCGAACACATTCCTGGCAATGCTGATGTACTTGCCGTTAATTATTACGCAAGGGATGCAGTTCATTGTGGCCAAAGCGATGTATTCGCTCGGAAAAGTGGCGACGATCTTCCGCATTAGCATCACGACGATCTTATTGAATATTATATTAAATGCCGTATTGGTACAGCCGTTTGGCTACCCAGGCTTAGCGGTTTCTAGTTCGTTAGTATCATTCTATTACTTCTCGATGTGCGCCTTTTCGTTATACCGCAACTTTGACAAAGGCGAATTTAATAAAGTGTTCCTACTAATCGGGAAAGTAATCATGTCCGCTGCAGTCATGGTCATCCCGCTGGTCCTATTACGCAGCTACACACCGGTTCCAGCGCTAGCACCACTCATGCAGCTCATCATCATTGTACCGCTAGGCGCTGTGCTCTATGTCGGTGCAACATATGTATTGAACCGGACTAGTTTTTATAATGTAATTCGATTGGTTAAGAAATAATTGATGAAGCGCATCCTTGGAGGGTGCGCTTTTTTTGGTTGGAGTGGGGTGGGGGGGGCTTGGTTGGGGTGGGTGCGCGTAACTTTTGGGCGGATACGCGCAACTTTAGCGGACTTGCGCGTATCCTACTCGCACTTGCGCGTATCTGGCTCGCACTTGCGCGTATCCCGCTCAAACTTGCGCGTATCTCACTCGGACTTGCGCGTATCTCGCTCGGACTTGCGCGTTTCCGGCTCGAACTTGCGCGTTTCCGGCTCGAACTTGCGCGTATCTGGCTCGAACTTGCGCGCATCTTACTCGGACTTGCGCGTATCCTGATCGGACTTGCGCGCATCTGCCATAAGCTTACGCGCAACTCTCCATTCGAGCGTACTGATTGAAGATGCAGATCGAGAGTTGCGGTTGCATCTTAATTTTTGCGGATGAAATCTAAAACCGTCACGAAATTCTTTTATTCTTATTTACATATTTCTGTAAGTGTTTGTGGCCAGATTATTATTCCTATACACAACAACAACTGGTAATTATTGCTGTTACTCCCCCCAATAACACTGATAAATAGAAAGTATCTGTATACATATACTGACTAGAAACATGAACTATACTGACGTAAGATTCGGACACATATATCCGTATTATTAAATGCTACTATGGAAAGAGGTACATCTTATTATCTACTTGTTATAATCTGATATAATATGAAGAAAGGTGGTGGTTTTATGTTAGAACAACAAAACAACGAATCCAAAAGCAAATACGCTTGGGTTGGAAAATGGGCGAAAATGACCGGTGAACGTGCAAGAATTGACGCAAAAGTAAACAACACCTATATTGTCTATGAGAAAAACGGAAAACTGGTCAAGGAGTTTCCCAATGGAGATATTGTCCCGTTTGATCAGAAGGGTGAATCCTAATGCACACACATCGACCGATATTCTTTGTGTTTGCGGGGAATAATGGAAGTGGGAAAAGTACGTTACGTAATTTAATCGTTGATAAAATGGGGGTTGATATTAATATTGACCCCGATGCGATCGCTCGAAGAATCAATCCTAATCACCCGGAATCTTACAGAGTTACTGCAGGAAAAGAAGTCATTAAATCGGTGCATACGTATATCAAAGAAGGAAAAGATTTTTCCATCGAGACTACACTTGCCGGTAAAAATGCGATCAGGCAATACAAAAGGCCAGAAAGATGGGCTATGAAGTAACCATGTTCTACGTTGCACTCAGTGATGTCAACCAAAATATTGAACGGGTTGCCATGCGGGTTAGAAACGGTGGTCACCACATCCCAACAGAAGATATCATTAGAAGAAACAATACTTCTTTTCAACACCTTTATGACTATGCATCCATCATTGATAATTTAGTTTTAATTGATAACAGTAAAGATGATGGTGATAGGGTACTCGAAATAAATAATGGTACCATTACTTATGAATCAAGTAGCATCCCTGATTGGGCACTACCAGTATGGGAACAATTCATAAAAAAATAATTAACCATGATTATAATAAAAACCGATTTTTTAATATAATCGGTTTTTTTACTGTTAAAGTACAACTATCCGAAAATAACTAAATGTTTATATAGAGTAGTGTAATAATCTGTTAATGCTTCTATGCTACTGCAACCATAAACTATTGTTGGAATGCAATATCTTGAATACATATAACATCATGATGAAAGCTTGATTGTTATAGCGTGGGGTTTTCGCAAATTTTTTACAGATACGCGCATACTGGGACATGCGCGCATCTGACTCGAACTTGCGCGTTTCCGGCTCGAACTTGCGCGCATCCTACTACGACTTGCGCGCATCCGGATCGCACTTGCGCGCATCCTACTACGACTTGCGCGTATCTGGCTCAAACTTGCGCGTTTCCGGCTACGACTTGCGCGCATCTCACTCGGACTTGCGCGCATCCCGCTCGAACTTGCGCGCATCCCGCTCGAACTTGCGCGCATCTCACTCGAACTTGCGCGTATCTGACTCAGACTTGCGCGTATCTTACTCAGACTTGCGCGCATCCTGCTCAAACTTGCGCGCATCTGGCTCAAACTTGCGCGTATCTGGCTCAAACTTGCGCGCATCTGGCTCGAACTTGCGCGCATCTCACTCGAACTTGCGCGCATCTCACTCAAACTTGCGCGTATCCTACTCGAACTTGCGCGCATCTGCCATCAGCTAGCGCGCAACTCTCCATTCGAGCGTACTGATTGAGGATGCAAAAAATGCGCACCATTAAAGATGCGCATTCCCCGAGTATTACTGTCTATATTTTTTCACAATGCCTTCCATATAATCAAGAAGATCTTCTTTTAAATCCTCGCGTTCCAAGCTAAAATCCACGGTTGCTTTGACAAAGCCAAATTTATTACCAATATCATACCGTCGTCCGGTAAAATTATAGGCAAACACTTGTTGGGTAGCATTTAACTGTTCAATTGCATCGGTTAGCTGGATTTCATTCCCTTTTCCTGGTGGCAGATTGTCTAAGATCGGGAAGATTTCTGGCGTCAGTATGTAGCGCCCCATAATCGCTAAGTTGGAAGGCGCTTGATCTCTTGATGGTTTCTCCACAAGCGATTGCACCTGCTTTGTTTTTTGCCCGTCGGCATCCGGTTGTTTCGGATTAATAACCCCATAATTTGAAACTTGATCATATGGCACTTCCTGAACACCGATCACCGATGCTTGTTGCTGATCATACACATCGATTAATTGCTTCAAGCATAGCTCATCAGACTGCACGATGTCATCACCTAATAGCACCGCAAATGGCTCGTTGCCAATGAAACGGTTCGCAACACTGATTGCATGCCCTAAGCCTTTGGGTTCCTTTTGTCGTATGTAATGGATATTGGCCAAATCAGAAATAGCTCGTACTTCTTGAAGTTGCTCTGTTTTCCCTTTTTTCGCTAATGTCTCTTCTAATTCATAAGAGATATCAAAGTGGTCCTCGATCGCGCGCTTACCACGACCAGATACGATAATAATATCTTCTATCCCGGAAGCGACCGCTTCTTCAACAATATATTGAATCGTTGGTTTATCAACAATTGGTAACATTTCCTTCGGCTGCGCTTTGGTCGCTGGCAAAAAACGTGTACCAAGACCAGCAGCAGGAATAATCGCCTTCTTTACTCGCATATGCTACTCTCCTTTAATCCCATACATCTATTCTAGAATCCACTTACAAATAGTTTATCATAGAATGGGACAGGGGGACAGGTTTGTTGTCCCAGTTAAGAATGGGACAAGTGCCCTGTCCCCATGTCCCACCCGGTCCCTGTCCCACTAAAAAATAGTCTGCCCTTGGTGGACAGACTGTGTTGGTTTGTTATTTCTTTCTGCCGCCATCTATTAATTTTAAGATTGGGCGGTATTGTTCGCTGATTAAGCCTGTTACTTCCACAATCAGTTCAACTAAGACCAATAGTGTGATCAAGAGCATGGTTGATCCCCACATCGTTGCTTCGGTAAAGATAATCGCGGAAACACTGAACAACCCACTTAATGCATAAATGATGATCACGGTTTGGCGATGACTAAACCCTAATCGTAATAAGCAATGATGTAAGTGTAATTTATCCGGTGACGACAATGGTTTGTTGTGAACAATGCGGCGAATGATCGCAAACAATGTGTCAATGATTGGTACCGCTAAAATAATGATTGGTACCACTAGTGAGAATACAGCAACGTTTTTAAATAAGCCCATCGTTGCAAGCACACTTACCATGTAACCTAAAAATAGCGAACCAGTATCCCCCATAAAGATTTTGGCCGGGTGGAAGTTAAACACAAGGAAGCCTAACGTACTTCCAAGCATGATGAAGCCAACTAATGCAATCAATGGTTCTCCCATTGTAATCGCCAATCCTGAAATCGTCAGCAACGCAATCGACGATACACCTGCTGCCAATCCATCTAACCCGTCGATCAAGTTAATCGCGTTTGTGATGCCGACAATCCATAAAATCGTGATTGGAATTGCCAAAAAGCCAAACTCGATTCTTCCACCTAATAGGTTAAAAGGCAATGTTACGAAATCAATTTGCACGCCACCAAGCACGGTTACCAGTGCTGCAAGTAGTTGCCCGGATAACTTCGCTTTCGCACTAATTTCTTTTAGATCATCAATAAATCCTGTAAGAATAATGATGAATGCCCCAACAAAGATTGGCCACGCTGATATGGTTTGTGGTAGAAAGATGAGAAAGCCTATGACAAAGCTTAAATATATAGCTAAGCCGCCCATTCTAGGCATAATTTTTTTATGAACTTTTCGATCATTTGGTTGATCAACTGCTCCAATTTTGATTGCAAACTTAATTACAAATGGTGTGATTACAATCGCTAATACAAAAGCAACTGCCATAGCAATATACGACATCGTTATCCCCCTATTATTGAGATATTTATTAGTTTTAATAGTTTAAAAGTTTTTTAGATTTTTTTACGTCTAATGCATTCTGATTTATTATAATGAAACCTTTTTAAAAAATCAATAGTCTATAAGTTCCGTTACGATTACGATTTCTTTACAAATCGACAAACTTCAAGCGTAAATCAAGTCGAAAAACGTGGAACGAACCGAATTATGTTAATGACGTTCCTTTTGCAATCGTGCTTTTATGTGGTTGCACAAACTGGACAATTCGCCTGACGCGGTAATTGGCAACGCCTTCGATTGGTCGTTGTAAAAATTACTATTCACGTAATAATGGAAATGATTCTGTAATAATTTTTAAATTGGCAATAGATGAAGGGGTATTGTAAGGACGGCGGTTATGCCGCAGTTTTTTGGACAATAAAAAGAAAGTTGTTCTCAACATAGAGAAAACAACTTTCTAACTTTGAGTCGATCGGTTGGTTACCTTTTTGATCAGTCGTTTGCTATAGCGTAGCACTGGCATTTTTCCTTTTCCAACAATCCCAACGAATTCAGCAAACATCTGTAGTAAAAATAGCACAATCAAGGTAATGATCAAGGAAAGCCCGATCGATGCACCGGAAAAAAGGATTGCTAACACGCCAAACGTCATACTAAACCCATATAATAAAAGAACGGTGTTACGATGACTGAGGCCCGCAGCAAGCAATTGATGATGCAAATGTTGCTTATCTGGCATCATAATCCCGGTTCCTTTATTCGCTCTTCTTATAATGGAAAACAATGTATCAAAAATGGGGATAGCGAGTACAATGACCGGTATCACAAAACTAAACAGGGTCACATTTTTAAACAGACCGAGGATGGAAATCACGGCAATCATATAACCTAAGAACATCGATCCAGTATCCCCCATATAAATTTTAGCCGGGTGAAAGTTATGAAATAAAAAACCAATATTACTTCCGATTAAAATCACACAAAGATAAATAACGACAACACGTTGATCGGCAATTGCCATGATCAAAATACTAGTTAGCGCAATCGCAGAAATTCCTGATGCTAATCCATCCAACCCATCAATTAAATTGATCGCATTTGCAATGCCAATAATCCAAAGTGTTGTGATCAAAATACTAACAGTCGTATTAAGCTCCACCAAACCAAGTAATGGGACATTAATTCGCTCAATGATTAATCCCCCATAAAGTAAACAACCAGCAGCAAGCAACTGGCCTAGTAACTTAACAACAGGGCGTAGTTGATATTTATCATCCAACAACCCAGTCACCACAATAACAATCGCCCCAATCGTGATTTCAAGTAAATAGTCATGGTTTGGTCCAAGATAAATCGCACCAGTCAGTGCGCCTAAAAATATGGCAAGTCCACCTAATCGCGGTGTCACAACTTTATGGATTTTTCGATAATCAGGGGCATCCATTATCCCCAGCTTGATTGCTATTTTTCTAACTGGATAAACGAGTAATAGTGTTGTAATGAAGGAAATAAAAAATGCTATCAGCAGTTCTGTTGTACTAAACATACTATCCCTACTTAAATGTGAGTTTGTCTGTTTATTGTTTACCATTTGAGCGGATGTTATGTTTATAATTTTTTTGCTGGAGGTATGATGTTGCTCGGTTCTGATTGTTGGGTGGGAAATGGGAGTTGCGGATATACAGTTTATTTTAGCAGATTGGATCACGACACACATGAAAAAAGAGCACTTCTTCGTGAGAAGTGCTCTTTTTCATGCGTACGGGAATGGCCTAACGCCACACCAAGGGCAAAAGTGGGACAATAAACCTGTCCCACTTTACTATTAAGGGAATGTAAATGTTCGGAAAGCATGTCTGTTGTAGGTTAATTTTCGTGTAGTTTTTTTAGGAGTCCTATTTCGCGCTCATGTTTAGTAGATTTTTCCCAAAGGAGCTCATTGTCTGCTTTCACAAAGCTTAATGATCCGATTACTTCTTGATGTCGAGATTGATTTTCTTCTTTCATCTCGGCGATACCTTGTTTCATCTCAATAATATCCTGTTGCATGATGGCTTGATCTTCATTCATTTTGACAATATCTTGTTTTATTGTTGCCTGATCCTGTTTCATCTCGATCATATCCTGCTTTATTGTTGCTTGGTCTTCTTTCATTTTGACGATATCCTGCTTCATTGTTGCTTGGTCCTGTTTCATGATGGCTTGATCTTTCTTCATAATAGCCTGGTTTTCTTTCATTGAGGTTTGCTCTTCCATTACTCCGCCGACAGTTTTTATTAATGATGCTAACATATTCTCAATTCGATCTAATTGTTGTTGACTCACTTTTTCACCTCCTTTTGCATTTATTATAACCGAATCGATACTCCTTAGCTATATGAAATTGTCGTATCATGTAGATAATCTATCACTGTAATTGGATGAAGATGGGGGAGGTTATAGAGAATCGAAATACGGATAAGCATTCATTTTTACAGATATATATTGCACTTTCACGGATATTTAGCCCATTTCCACGGATATATGTCAGTTTTTACGGAATTGGATAAGCCCCAGCCAGCAGCGATTTGTATTTCAATTGAAAAATGACGCACCAAAAAGAACACCTCTCCATAAGAAGTGCTCTTTCTGGTGCATCACTTGTTTTGAAGTGGCCAAGCACAACACCAAAGGCAAAAGTGGGACAACAAACCTGTCCCTATGTCCCACTTACTCTTCTGGTGAGGTCGTCGGTGTAGGTGTAGACGACTGGGATGAGGATTAGGGTGAAGATGCTGGATAGGCCTAGGCCGAATATGACGGTGATCGCCATTGGTTGTTGGGTTTCTGCACCTTCGCCGATCCCTAGTGCGAGTGGCACCATTGCTAAGATTGTGGTCAGGGTCGTCATTAGGATTGGGCGCATGCGGCTGACTCCTGCTTCCACAATCGCTTCGTGTCGGTCCACCCCTCGTGCGCGGACGATGTTAATGTAATCCACCAGTACGATCGCATTGTTGACGACAATTCCCGCCAGGATAATGATGCCGATAAAAGCTGTGATACTTAACGGTGTGTTTGTTATATAAAGTCCACCAATCACCCCAACGACGGTTGCTGGCATCGAGAACATGATCACAAATGGCGTTAAGAAGTTTTCAAACTGGACGGCCATGACGGCATACACGAGAAAAATCGATAGCACTAGCGCTAGTGCCAGGTCTGAGAACGCCTCAACCATGTCCTCTGCTTCGCCACCGACAGAATAGCTGTAATCTTCTGGAAAGTGCATATCCGCTAGGACCGCTTCAATGTCAGCAGATACACTCCCTAAATCACGATTGATAATATCGGAGGTGACATTGACTTGACGCTGTTGATTTTGCCGCGCCAACGTTGCCGGGCCTTGGACTTGGACAAAGTCAGCAACTGCATCTAATGGCACCATCGTACCTTGTTGATTTTGAATGGCTATATTTTCTAAATCACTAATCGTGTCTCGCTCGTCTTCAGGAAAAATCAGCCTTACGTTCATTTCATCTCCTGCCTCACGATATTGCATGATCGTTTGCCCAGTGAAGCCGAGTTGGATTTGACTCATAATTTCCTGATAGCTTAGCCCGTATTGTGCTGCCATTTCGCGATCGACATCAACATTAAGTTCTGGGCGTGTTTCCGCAACCGATGAAGTCGGATTGAGCACGCCATCCACTTCCGAAATTTGTCTGATCACTTGATCGGACAGTTCGCGCAACACCTCATGCTCCGGACCATTCAGTTGTACTTCAATCGGGCTGCCGGTTCCCATCGTTGCACCCATCGCACTAACGGTGACCTCGGCACCAACGATATCCTCAAGTTCCGCACTTATTTGTTGCACCACCTCGGTTGTCGATTGATCGCGCTGTGCTGGAGGCACCAACTGGATCGTGTAAGATGCAGTGTTGCCGCTACCGCCAGTGCCGCCCATCATTGGATCTCCTCCACCAACTGTGACGTAGTTGACACCAATTTCCTCATATTTTTCTAATTGGTTATTGACTTGTTCGGCGATTTGTTCTGTTTTTTCCTTGGATGTACCAACAGGAGTCTCGACATCGACCGCGATTTGCCCTTGATCGGCTTGTGGGATAAATTCGGTACCAATCCGCGGAACCAGTGCCAAACTTCCGACGATCGCCAAAATCGTGATTAGAATGGTTGTTTTCCGAAATCGCAACGCCTTCTGCAACACACCAGCATAGCCGTTGTTAAATCGATCAAGCCATTGGTCAAACCAATAGCGACGGCCATGATCATCCATCGCCCTGGACAATAGTTTGGATGATAACATCGGAATAAGTGTGATCGATGCAATCAGTGATGCAATCAGCGCAAACGCTACGGTCATCGCGAGTGGCGTGAACAACTCGGATGCAATGCCTTCCACAAATGCGATCGGCAGAAACACCACCAATGTCGTCGTGGTGGATGCGATCACGGCCGGCGCTAATTCCGATGCACCGCGTTTTGCCGCCTCCACCATCGCAAAGCCTCGCTGCCGGTAGGACACGATATTTTCCAAAATAACAATCGAGCTGTCGACCATCATCCCAATTCCGAGCGCTAGACCGCCCATGGTAAGTACATTGAGCGTCTCGCCGGTAAAATAGATCAGGGTAAACGTCGAGATGAGCGCGATTGGAATCGATAGACCGACAACCAATGTTGCTCGAATGCTTTTTAAAAATAACAATAAAACCAAGACAGCAAAAACGCCACCAAGAATCATATTTTGAATCACAGACGCAATTGACTGTTTTATAAAAGTAGACGTGTCAACGACTACATCCAAACGAGCGTCACTCGGCATGTCTGCCTGCAATTCTTCCACTGCAGCCGCAATATTTTCAGAGACTTCGACCGTATTGCCATCGGATTGCTTCATGACTGACAACACAACAGCAGGCTTTCCGTTAACTAGAGAAGTACCTGATTCGGAAAAAGTACTCGTCACGTTCGCCACATCTTCCACATGCACCCTTGCGCCCTGTGGCGTTTGCACAATCGTTTCCCTAATGTCATCGATTGAATCATAGTCGCCACGGATGCGAATTTGCAGATCTTTATCTCCTTTGGCCACCACACCGGCTGAACCGGATTGATTCGCACCTTGTAACGATTGCATCAACAGTTGCGGCGTCAAGCCATACTCGATTAATTTAGCACGGTCTAACTCGATTTCAATCACACGTTGCTTGCCACCTTCAATTGTAACGGATGCAACACCGCCTTGACGTTCAAAATGCGGACCAACCTGATCTTCGGCAATTTGCTGCAGTTGCACCACATCATCACCAGTTAAACCGACCCACATAATTGGCATTTGGTTAGGATTAAATCTGAGTACATTAGGATCGCTTGCCCCCTCGGGTAGCATCGCTTTGACACGATCAACACTTTCCCGTACTTGTAGCAGGGCATTGTCCAAATTAACACCCGTATTAAACTGCAAAATAACGAGCGACGCACCTGCTTGTGATTGCGATTGGATCGTGTTGACCCCTTCAATTGTACTTAACGATGATTCAATCGGTCGGCTAATGAGCTGTTCGACCTCTTGCGGCGCGGCATCCTCGTAGTTAGTCGCCACCACTGCGATCGGTAGGTCAATTTCAGGAAAAAGATCAATCGCTAAATTCCGCACCGAAATCGTCCCGAGGGCGATGACGGCCAATACAATCATGATTACCCCAACCGGACGCCGGACAGACGTATCGACTAGCTTCACGGTTACCGATCCTCCTTCACGATGCGAACACTCGCTCCATCGGTTAAGGTCAATTGGCCACCCGTGACGATCGTGTCCCCTTCTCTTAGGGAAGCCTCAATTGCTGTTTGGCTCGTTTGCGATTCGGTAACGGTAACATCGGTTTTTTTCACTTGTCCGCCATCGACTACATAGACAAACGTTTGGTTCGTCTGCTCGACAAGCGCTTCGGTTGGGATAAGCAGTGTATCTTCTACCGCTATTTCTTTAATGAAAATGGTCGCTACCATTCCTGCTTTTATCTTTTTGTCTGGATTATCTACTTCAAATTCGATTGGATAAAGGCCCGTTTCATCGGAGACAGACGCAACATGTTCCACCGTTGCTGTCGTTTCGAGTTCGATATCGTTAAAATGAACGGTAGCTGATTTTCTATTATTAAATAAATCGAGGTTATTGGCAGTAACTCCTAGTTGGATTTGAATTGTATCAAGGTCGATAATGACTGCCAGTGGCTCGGTATTGGAAACGATACTACCTTCCCGTGCCTCCAATGAGGTGATCTGTCCACTGGCAGGAGCTGTGATGTCGATTGTGCCACCTTGGTCGGCACGAGTAATCATAGCAATCACATCATCCTCTTCAACCATCTCCCCCTTTGCGATGTTAAGTTGATCAATTTCTCCGGCAACAGGAGGAACAACAGGTGTCGAAGCAGTTGGCATCGTCCGCCCATAGAACTGCTTCCGTTTCACCAAATCCCCCTGGCTAACCTTACCAACTTCCACCGGCGTAGCAGCCATCTCCTCGTCGGCCTGCTCCCCCGCATTCGGATCATCATCATTCCCTTGCCCACACGCCGCAAGCAAACAAATCATAACCCCAATCATGAACAAACGCCCAAACAATTGCCACATACACAAAACCCCCTCTTCCGGGACACGGGGACAGGGATGTTGTCCCACAGTGGGACACGGGGACAGGTCCACTGTCCCGCTTGAGTAATCCACCGGCGGATCATCCTTTTTCTGTCCTACCTGCCCTTATTTCTCAGAATAAAAGTTCTGTATATTAGATTGTCCTTAATTAGAAATATCATTCGAGTGAAAGGGTGGGTGGTTGATGCTGAATAGGGAGGATTTTTGGGGGAAAATGGGGATGTTTTACGAGATTATTGAATCTTTTGCGGAATAATCATCATTTTTACGGACAACAAATCACATCAAGTATCAGGCACCACGCACGGGATCAACAAGTCGCACCACACACGGAACACGCCGGGCGGGGCAGGTTCACTGTCCAACAAAAGAGCTAGACAACCTCCAAAAAACAAGCGGGACAAGATTTCTTGTCCCACTTCAGTTGGCTAGTTTGCTTGCTTCAAATACAAGGCTGTCCACTTTTTTAAATAGTGGTAGGTCTACATCGATTTGGTTGAGAAGGACTTGGATGTCGGGATCTAAAGCAAGTTGGACATAAGTGCGATGGAGGTAGCGGTACTGTTCGATGAATCGTTTCATTTTTTTGTAAAAGCCAGACAGATGTTTAGTCGACGTAAACGTAAACAGCTTGGCAACCTCTGGTGTATAGGTCGGAAAGTTAGGATGGATTGTATTCGCCATGTTTGTCACCAATGGAAACTGCATCGATGGATTATTATTTTTATTTTTCACTTGGTATAAATCATAGGTGATTGTTGTTAAATTTGGTAGGTTGGGGCTTGCTAGCTGCTTGTCCATGATAGAAAAAAAGCGCTGATCAAATGCTTCTGTCACACTGCGATTGTCCATATGGTAGAACGAGCGAAAGATAAACTTAAACAGCGTATTGTCGAGAATCGGACCTTTCCTAAGTTCATCTCGTAAAAATAAGTAAATTTCCGTTGTTTCTGCGTCCCATTCACTGAAAATTTGATCCTTATGTTGCAACAGGTACGTTTTAATTTCTGCTCCTGTTGCATAATTAGTAGCTGTCATTCGTACGACCCCCATTTTTAATTGTTACTTCACTATATGAAGAAAAATGGACAGACATGTACGTGACTTTTTATTTTTAATGATGGGACACGGGGACAGGTCCACTGTCCCACTTTATAACATAAAAAATGGGACAAGGTCCCTGTCCCCTTGTCCCACTGATTATTATTCGTCTTCTTCGTCGTCAGTTCCGATTAGGTCGTCTTCGCCGGCATTGCCATTTTCGCCTGCATCGCCAGCACCGTTTTCTCCGCCGTTATTGTCCATGTTACCTTCTTGGCCTGCGTCGCCAGTGTCAGCATCCTCTTCTTCTGCGCCATTTTCACCAGCATTGCCTTCGTCCGTGATGTCGTCCATTTCATCTTCAATTTCATCTGCTGGAGCATCGTCACCTACTGGATCCTCTAGATCATTGTTTTCTGCTGGATCTTCATTCTCGATTGGAGCATCATCTTCTGGTGGTGGCTCCTCGTCTTCTGCACACGCTGTTACTAATGATAACGCTAATGCAGACGCACCTAGTTTAGCTAACCATTTTTTATGCATCACTACATCCTCCTTTTAGTTTAATTCCTTAGTAGCATTCCCAGTTGACTGGAATTTTTTCAAGTTGTACTTTTCTTCTTCTATCCAATATATAGAAGAAATAACCCCCGAATAGGCTATGGTAGCAGAACTGTATAAAAACAGTCATGATTAGATTCCTCAAAAAAAATAAAATTATACACCATTTGAAGTGGTGGGACAGAGGGACAGGTTTGTTGTCCCATATGAGTGGGACAACAAACCTGTCCCCTTGTCCCAATAAAAAAAACGTTTGAATAGTGTGTACTATTCAAACGTTTTTTAATCTGTTTATTTATTTTACGGCAAACATAATTTCTGCTTCACAAGCAACTTCCCCATCGACTGTGGCAACTGCTTTCCCTTTGCCGATTGGTCCTTTTAGACGAGTGATTTCCACTTCTAACTTCAACTGATCGCCAGGGGTTACTTGGCGCTTAAATCGGCAGCTGTCAATTCCTGCTAGGAAGCCGATTTTTCCTTTGTTTTCTTCCTTACTTAAAATGGACACTGCACCAACTTGGGCAAGTGCCTCCACAATCAAAACACCTGGCATGACAGGATAATCTGGAAAATGTCCCTGGAAAAATGGTTCATTGATGCTTACATTTTTCTTGCCAACAATGCGTTTTTCTTCGATTTCCGTCACTTCATCCACTAATAAAAATGGATAGCGATGCGGGATTATCTCTTTAATTTGCTGAATATCGAGCATGTTCATCCTACCTTTCCTCATGTAATCCTATGTATGAATCAGTGATTCTTGTTTAGTATAACAGATGGCGAACAAGATCATGAGTCATTTGATATAAAAAAAGTAAGTGCTGGGATAAAAGTTGCTAATCATACGCCGTTCGTTGAAATTAGTGCCTCAACGCGTTAAAAAACGTTAATCAGACGTCGTTCGATATCACTACCGCCCCGCGACGTAAGAAAAACCATCCATAAATCCAATAAAAAAAACTAACCACCACAAGGCGATTAGCTTCAAAACGAAAACGAACTATCCTGTAACAATTCGGATGATGTGTTCCCATGTTTCTAACTCTAGGGCATCAGTTGGATTGCCGTTTCCAAGTACGCCATAGCCCACCATCAAACCTATTAGTAGTGCGATCGCAGAGAGAACGAGTACGAGAACGATTTTGAGCCAAATTGGAATCAGACGGCGCTTCGGTATCTTATTCTGTTTTCGTTCTTGTTTACGCTTCTTTTTGTCTACTCGTTGTTCATGCTTTTGTTGTCGATTTTGTTTGCGATCCAATAGTCGTTCCTTTTTCCGTAACTCTTTCCGTTCCGTTCGTTTAATTGGACCACTTGATTGTTCTGGCATGGCATATGACTCCTTACTAAAGATAAAGTAAAACTCACTCAGTAAGAGGGGTTGCTCTTCCCTCATTGAGTGTTAGTACGACAAGGGAGACCCGCAGGCCCTTGAACCATTCGGGGTGTTAGCGGCCGTTTTCCTCCCACTTAAACCTCTCCGTTTTCCTTCATGTTTTGAAGCACCGGGGTAAATCATGTTTTTTAACGTAATTGATTAATTAATCCTGACATTTCATCACTCGTTGAAATCGACCGTGCATTAAACTGGTAAGCACGTTGGGTCGTTAACAAATCCGTCATCTGCTGCGAAAGATCGACATTGGAACCTTCCAATGCTTTACTTTTCACTTCAACTGTACCTGCTTCAAGCTCCTCGATGATCTCATCGGCTGCGACTCCTGCATCTTCAGGGATTCGGAAATTATTTTCACCGACAGCTTCTAACACGCGCGGGCGCACTGCTTGGACAATCGCTAGTTGTGCTTCTTGTTGAGACTGTCCGTTTCTAGTTGTCTCAATACTACCATCTTTGTTAATATTAAGCGATTCAAAACCATCTTCTAACACAATAGGGTCCCCATTTGCACCGACAACCGGATGTCCATTACTGGTGGTGAGCATAACCTCGCCATTATCTTGTGGGCTTAAATAAAAGTTTCCTGCTCGTGTGTATTGGGTTTCTGTTTCACCATTGTCATTAGTCGTTTGGATTTGGAATAACTGATTTTTTTCTAGTAATGCAACATCTAAGTCACGACCGGTATCTTGGACTTGTCCCTGTGATAGATTACTGTTTGTACTACCAAGTGCTGCTCCGGCGCCAACACGTATACCGTCAGGAGTTAAACGAGGTGATTCGTTTTCTGACCCTAAATGGTGGTCAATTTGTTGGAATAGCAAGGATTGGAAATCAGCATTTCGACTTTTGTATCCTGTTGTACTGGAATTGGCCATATTGTTTCCGATCAAATCCATCTTTTGTTGTAGTTGCCCCATTGTTACTGCTGCTTGAATCGACATTCTACTCATTATTTCCCCTCCTAACGAAGTCTCGCAATCTCATTGACGGCTTTATCCAAACTTTGATCATACGCTTTTACCACTCGTTGATTTGTTTCAAACAAACGATACGCCTGCATCATGTCTGTCATTGCCTGGTTCGAATCGACATTGGAATTTTCTAAATAGCCTTGTTGGATCTTGTAATCAATGCCTTGCTCCCTAGCATTGATAGGTGCTTGGCCATCTTCGGCTAATTGAAAAATCCCAGACCCTTGTTTAACTAAATCATTGGCATCTGGACTATAGGCAATACCAAGTGGAATCGTTTGGTCTTGCACTTGTAAATTTCCTTCTGATGTCACATTAAAATCAAGACCATCCGTAAAAATTGGATTCCCCTCTTGATCCAGAACATAGTTACCATCGTTGGTAACTAACATCCCTTCACTATCAACCGTGAAATTCCCATTTCTTGTATAACCTTGTTCCCCATTCTGTTGCTGCACAGTGAAAAACAGTGCACCTGTTTCATCAGGCAATCTGTCATTGACAAGCGCTAAGTCCGTATCAATCCCCGTTTCTTTTAAACTCCCTTGGGAAAAGTCAGGAACTGCCTCTTGCATATAAACACCCGTGTTAATCGCGCCCATTCTTGCATTCATTGGTATATTTTTATTCTGAATCCTAGAAGGAGTATTCCCTTCTATTCGCTGCATCATCATTTCTGGAAAAGCACGTAATGTCGACTGGTCTTGTTTATAGCCTGGGGTTAATGCGTTTGTAATGTTATTGGATAAAGCTTCCTGGCGTCGTTGTTGTGCTGTCATTCCTGCTGCTGCCGTATAAAAACCTCTTAACAAAATACATTCCCCTCTCCAGATTGAACGCTTTTACTTATTATCGTTCGATCAGATTGATTCTTTATCATTATCCCATGTTCTAGTGCATGGGGCTATCCGAGTTTTTCTTACAAATTTCGCAAAATAGTCAAAAATTAATGTGACACATGGTCACAGCTGTTACTATTTTTTTACCGAGTTCAGTATGCGCACCTTTAGTTTGAACTGCATTTTTACGCTTGGTTACCAAACCCGGCTTTTTGGCCTATGTTGAGATAGCTTATTTGCGTTTACTTACCAAATCTAGCTTCGTCTACCATAAATGGCCTGCGCCCGCGCATAAGTTTTCTATAAATTAAACGATTTTACGTCTTTCAATTTTATCAATATTTTCTAGCATGATCCCAGTTCCTTTTGCAACGCAATGGGTTGGTTCTTCGGCCATCAGCACTGGTACTTTCAATTGCTCCGCAAGTAACTGGTCTAGCCCATGTAAAATAGCACCGCCGCCAGTCAAGATGACACCGCGATCAATGATATCGGCAGATAATTCTGGTGGTGTTTTTTCTAAAACAGATTTCGCTGCTTGCGTGATCAAGGACACCGGTTCGCGTAATGCTTCTTCGATTTCCTTTGATTTAATTGTGATCGTGCGTGGCAAGCCACTAACCATATCGCGACCGCGAATTTCAATTTCTTCGCTTCTTGAATCCGGAAAAACGGTTGCTACATTAATTTTTATATCTTCGGCAGTTCGTTCACCGATTAGGAGTTTATATGTACGTTTGACATAATTTAAGATCTCGACATCAAACTTGTCCCCGGCCATTTTAACGGATTGAGCGGTGACAATATCTCCCATGGAAAGTACAGCAACATCTGTGGTACCTCCACCGACGTCGACGACCATATTCCCGCTTGGCTGGAAAATATCCATTCCAGCTCCGATTGCAGCTACTTTTGGTTCTTCTTCTAGATATACTTTTTTGCCGCCAGACTTTTCAGCCGCTTCTTTGATTGCTTTCTGTTCTACTTTCGTGGTGTTGGTTGGGCAACAAATTAGCATTCTAGGTTTAGATAGAAAGCCACGTACATTAATTTTATTGATGAAATATTTTAACATCGCTTCGGTTACATCAAAATCAGCGATGACACCGTCTTTTAATGGGCGAATCGCCTCAATATTTCCTGGAGTCCGTCCAACCATGCGACGAGCCTCTTCGCCAACCTCTAACACTTTTCCTGTGGTACGATCCATGGCAACAACTGAGGGTTCGTCGAGGACGATTCCTTTCCCTTTTACATGAATTAATACGTTAGCTGTTCCAAGGTCTATTCCAATATCCCTAGAAAACATAACTTTGATCCTCCCTGACTAATATAATTGCGAAGTTTTAAGTCCGAGACATAATGCTTCTATTTATATATATTATCACAAATTTAATATCTTAGTTATAGGAAATAAAAAAAATTGTCGTATTGGATAGATTTACGTATTTTGGGAGGATCTGATTAGCTGTTAACTAACCGGTTTAATCGGTTGATCTTGTTCTTGGTTGTCCGTTGTAGTAGTGGACAAATCGTTTTCACTATTATATTTGAGCTTGGTTGCTTCCCCACCACGAAGATGCCTAATTGCTTTGTGATGGTCGAGGATATACTTTACTTGGTTGTACAGTTCGGGGTTAATCTCTGGCAATCGTTCCGTCAAATCTTTGTGGACCGTACTTTTCGAAACGCCGAATTCCTTGGCAATGATTCGAACCGTCTTCTTCGTCTCCACGAGATGACGACCGATCTTGATCGTTCTCTCTTTGATGTAATCGTGCACACCACTCGCCTCCCTAAGTTGTACGTCCAAGGTGTCAATGAGACATGGTGATTCAAGTCGTGGTCTACTACGAGTATGTATGAAAGATGCGTGTTCAGATTATAAATGTTTGTTCAATGGAAGCCCCACACACTTTCACCTTAGACCTATCTTGTTTGTCAGTTTTTTAACAGTTTATTAAGCCGATGGTCTGATTATGATTAAAATGTTGGATTGCGTTAGCTGCTGCCTCAAACGAATGTTTAGTAGTTATATATATACAGCCCATGTGAAAAATAGAACTGGAATTCGGCCTGTGGTGTGTGGGTGGGGTGTGTGGATCCGCTTCGTCCTCCTTTTGGCGGTTTTTGATGCGATTAGCGGAATCAGAATCCGCTTCCGACTATAAGGCGGGCCCTCGTTCCGTTATTTCCCTTTTTCGAGCTTTTTTTACGGGGGTGGCGGTTCCTCTGGACCTCTGTCAAGAAAGTGGACACCAAAATAACGAAAAGTTGTTTAATATTGGTCGTGCAGAGACTTTTCTTAACTTTTTAAGATCATAGATGATGCCGTGGAAGCGTCAAGCCCAGCCCGCTTG
>NZ_SZNM01000018.1 GCF_005870085.1 Aquibacillus sediminis
AGCTGATCCAGGGCACGTTTAGCCCGTAATCGTGTACTGGTTTTATGCTTTTGAGCTGATCCAGGGCACGTTAGATCGTAATCGTGTACTGGTTTTATGCTTTTGAGCTGATCCAGGGCACGTTTAGCTCGTAATCGTGTAATGTTTTTATGCTTTTGAGCAGATACAGGGGCTTAGACCTTGGTCCATACGAGACGGATTATTCTATTGAAGCGACCTCATAGTGTTTTTTTCAATAGCGTAAACAACGCAGTATACAACTTTTATTCCTAATAACTTTTCCATTAAACCAGTCTTTCTTAATACAATAATACACCACAAATTCCTGCTAGCATAATCACAAAGATTGGGTGCATGCGCAGTTTGATTAGGGAAAACAATGAAATACTAAAAATGGCAAGTAAACTAATCATCTGCCAAGAGATAGTACCACCTAGCACATTATTTGTAATCGCAAATCGCAATGCTGCATAGATAATTAAACCTGTTATAATTGGACGTAATCCGTAAAAGGCCGATTTCACAATCCGATTTTCATTAAATTTAAAAAAGAATGTCGCAATCATTAAAATAATCAGTAACGATGGGATCACCATGCCCAACGCAGATACAATCGCACCAGGTAGTGCTGCCGTTTTATAACCAACAAAAATAGCACTGTTGGTTGCAATCGGTCCGGGTGACATCCCGGCAATCGCTATCACATCCGTGAATTCTTGTGTTGTCATCCACCCATGTGCAGAAACTTCCCGTTCAATAACTGGAATCATCGCATACCCACCGCCAAAGGATACAAAACCAATCATTAAAAATGTCCAAAACAACTCAACTAATACCATCTCAGCAGCTCCCCCTTATCCCTCTGACACTTGTTTACTTGTTCGTTGTTCATTATCACTCTGTTGATCGTGTATTTCCTGTTCCAATGGTTCGCCCTTTTCTAATTTAGTCGTAATCCCCATCCAGTCGCGAATTTTCACAACGGTAATGCCAACAACGATTCCACTGAAAATAATGAACACTGGATGAACATGTAATACGAGCAAAATGCCTGCTGTAATCCCTGCAATCACCAAAGTTGTTTTGTCATAAACAGCTGTTAAGCCAATTTTATAAGCTGCATAGGCAATAAGCGCAACGATAGCTGCTCGTATGCCAACAAATGCTGACTCGATGATTGGATTATCTTGAATGAACAAAAATAAAATGCTTAACACAACGACGATTAAAAAAGTAGGAAGTAATACACCAAACATCGCTGCAACAGCACCTTTAACTTTAGCAAGTCGATAGCCAATAAACGTTGCAGAATTAATCGCAATTGCACCTGGTACCGATTCAGCAACTGCAAAAACTTCTGTAACATCCTTCGTTTTTACCCACTTTTTTCGCTCGACCACTTCTCTTTCGATCATCGGAATCATCGCATACCCACCACCAAATGTGACCGGACCAATTTTTAAAAACGTCAAAAAGATTTGCACAATAAACTTCCAGTCTGTTTTCATCAACAAACTCTCCTTCGCTTTTCCATTTATCTCCAAGTATAACACACTTTCATCCTTTTTGGATAAAAGTTATCGACCAAATTTTAATTGGGGGGGATTAGGTACTTTCTAATTCTTTGCGTTAGGAAACAAACGCGAATCATCAACCAAATGTCACATGAACAGTTGATAACACCCTTTACAATCAAATGAATCCCACCACCTATGTGACTTTCATCATAGACACATTTCGTCTACTATTCTACGATTTTGTTAAATGAACGAAGAGGAGTTGTAATGATGGCAGCGTGTGGAACAACGACAGCAACGACGGGATTTTCAGGTGTTATGTGGAAAACAGTTTCAGAAGCATGTAACCTTGCTTGTGATTATTGCTACTACAGCCGATGTAACGGGCGACCTGGAAGAGTGAATCGAATTGAAGATAGACTGTTAGAAGCATTCATCAAACAATATATGGCGATGTCAACAGGAGTTGTATCGTTTGTTTGGCAAGGTGGTGAACCATTATTAGCAGGAATGGATTTTTTCAAAAAGGTTGTACAACTTCAGGCGAAGCATGCACCTCCAAATACCATCATTAGTAATTCCATTCAGACCAATGGTACGATGATCAACAAGGAATGGGCAACCTTCTTTAAAACATATAATTTCTTTGTCGGTGTAAGTATCGATGGTCCAGAATATATAAATGATGCAAGAAGAGTAACTGGAACAGGAAAAGGTAGCTACAAGGCCATTATGAAAGGTATTCACCATTTAAAAGAAGCTGGTGTGCAGTTTAATATATTGACCGTGTTACATGAAAACAATGTAACCAAAGCAGCAGAGTTGATGGAATTTTATAAACAAGAGGAATTACACTATGTACAATTTATTCCTTGCATGGATTTCCAATCACAAAATGTGAATCAACCTGGTGCGTTTTTAATCACACCTAAACAATATGGTGATTTCTTATGCGAGGCTTTTGATAGCTGGTATAACGATGGACAACCTCAAATTTCGATACGTTTTTTTGATAATTTGGTAGCAATGAATCTACATCAAACAGCTGAGCTATGTATTCATCAAGAAACATGTCCAAAAACACTCATTTTAGAACAAAATGGTGATGCCTATCCTTGTGATTTTTTCATACATGAAGATTATCGTTTAGGTAATGTAGGGACAGATTCACTTGAAAGTATTTTAAACAATGAAAAATGGGATCAATTTTTAACGATGAAACCCAATCTCCCTGAGCAGTGTAAAAGTTGTGAGTTTTTGCATTTGTGTCATGGAGGATGTCCAAGAAATCGCCTAAGAACTAATAATCAAGTGGATGTAGAATATTTTTGTGAAAGTTATAAACAGATTTATCGGTACGCTGAAAGACGAATTAATGAAGTAACAACAAAGATTAAGCGGAGAAATATTAAGGAGTATCAACTGGCAGGCCATTCGTTACCAGCTAGAAATGATGCTTGTATTTGTGGAAGTGGTAAAAAGTTTAAAAAATGTTGCGGTACTTTAGTAGAAGCATAAATATGAACCCCGAAAAAACAGGTAATAATTGTTGTCCTTCGGGGTTCATTAATTCTCTTAAATCTCTTGCACATACTTTTCACTTGGGATTTTACTTAATGTTACATAAAGACTTACATTTTCATTGCCGTTATTAGTAAATGCCAGTTCTTCATCACCTTCCACCGTGATGGCATCACCTTTTACAACAGATACTTCCTCTCCATCAATTGTAAACATTCCCTCGCCTGTTAGTACAAGTAAGTACACATTTGCACCTGGGTGTTTGTGTGCTGGTAAGGTCTGTCCTGGTTGAAAGTTTAATACAAAGGTTGAGCTATTTTTATCTTTAAAGATAATCCTTTTCGTTAATTTCTCATCACTATATTCGATAAAATCATGTACATGCTGTTTTTGCATTGTTAAAACTCCTTTTTTCTAGGTTATCTAAAGTATAATTGATAACCTTTCTCATCTAAGTGATTGTTATCACAGTTTATAAATCTTCAAAAAACCGCCACTAATTCTTACCAGTATTCGTTATCGTGTTTTCAAATCCTCGCAACTCCTGTATAATGTACTTCGATTGTCAACAGAAAGAAGGATCACTTATGAACAATGAAGGCCTAGCAAGAGCATCATCAAAAAAAGAACCAATATGGACAAAGGATTTTGCACTTATTTGTGTTGCGAACTTCTTTATCTTTTTAGGATTCCAAATGACACTTCCTACTATTCCATTGTTTGTCCAACATTTAGGTGGGAATGACCAATTAATTGGAATCATCACTGGTATTTTTACTTTTTCCGCACTAGTATTTCGGCCATATGCTGGGCATTCGCTAGAATCAAAGGGTAGACAATTTGTCTATATGCTAGGATTAGGGATTTTTGTCCTTTCCGTTGGCTCTTATGCGATTATTCCAAGTATTGCGTTTCTAGTTATTATGCGCATGGTTCAAGGGATTGGCTGGGGTTTTTCTACAACGGCAACAGGTACGATTGCGACCGATTTAATTCCGCCAAAGCGTCGAGGCGAAGGAATGGGTTATTTCGGCTTATCAGGAAATATTGCGTTAGCATTTGGTCCTGCATTAGGATTAACCTTAGTAGGTCATATTTCTTTTACTAGTTTATTCTTGATCTGTGCTGCATTAGGATTGACAGCACTAATTTTGTCCACACAGATCACCTATAAAAAAGTGGAAGCACCCAAACATAGGTCCACTACTGTAAAATTCGATATTTTTGAAAAAACTGCCATCCAACCAGCCCTGTTACTCTTTTTCATTACAACTGGATTTGGTGGGATTGCCTCTTTCCTTCCGTTATATACAGCCCAAGAAGGCATCGGTGGAATTGAGACCTATTTTCTCATCTATGCGTTATTTCTAATGATTTCACGAACCTTTGCTGGAAGAGTCTATGATAGGAAAGGGCACATTTTTGTGTTTTTACCTGGTACCACAATGATCCTAAGTGCCATGATATTGTTAGTATGGTTACCAAACTCTTTCGTACTATTTACAGCAGCTGCTTTGTATGGCCTCGGATTTGGTAGTGTCCAACCAGCCCTACAAGCGTGGGCCGTTGATCAAGCACCAGCGCACCGTAAAGGAATGGCAAACGCAACCTTTTTCTCTTTCTTTGATTTAGGTGTCGGAATCGGGGCAATGACATTTGGCCTCATTGCTGCTTGGTTCGGCTATAGTGCCATCTATATGACTTCCGCTAGCTTTGTCTCATTATCAATGATATTGTATCTATTTTTACTTATCCGTACTCATAAAATAAAAAAGTCGGAAACCTAGTCATGCTAGTGTTTTCCGACTTTTTTTGTCTATTTAATAAAATGAATAATCAAAGGAATCCGATAGCGGTCCCCATTATAGGATTTCACCGCAGCAACAATCGTAAAGATCGTTAATAACAACCCGACAATTGGTAATAATATCAGTCCTATTAATACTAGTGATAAAATACCGCTCACAATAAAATAAATCGTATAAGAAATTAAAAAATTAAAGTATTCTTTGCCATGATAATCTACAAACTCTGAATTTTCTCTCTTAAGCAACCAAATGATCAATGGAGCTAGAACAGGGAATGGAAAGCTTAGTAAGTAGATCAACATCGCATACAGTCTTTCATCTTTATCGCTCATTTTGACACCTCCTTCTTTCATTATACGTTTTTTTCTTTATATGATACGAATGAAATGACACTGTGGTTCCGTTCGTTAAAGATTGTTACAGAAAAAACATAAAATCCGACGTAACCCAATCGGAATTCCTATCATTTTAAGAGTGAGTGCTAAATTACCGCTGCGGAAATACACTACGCTTTCCTGTGGGGGGCTGGTGAGCCTCCTCATTCGCACCTCACTGCGGGGTCTCACCGATGATTCTTAAGGATTACAGGCTAAAAACGTCCTTGTCGGACAACGCCTGCATAACCCTTGCCGGGCCTCGGGAGTCTCCGTGTATTTCCTTCGCTGGTATCATGCTTGGAGAAATTTGGGAAAAATGAAAATAAAAATATTAATTTAAGGGTTATAACAATCTTAAAATCAAAACTTCACTAATAGCGTAGGTAGAATACGGAGATCCTCGAAAATAAAGCCCAATTTTCTTCGTGCGATGTAACGCTGCCGAAGCCTTCCTTGTCCTATGGGAACAGCACGAGGTGAAGATCCCATGAATTAAGGAACGTAGGCTAAAATCGCCACGTCCTGTGGCAACGCCTGCGTGACCAACATCCTGTTGGCCCGAAGCCGTGCCCATGGAAAGCGGAGTATTCTACCGAAGCGACCGTTTAGCACTCAATTTAAATCAGGAAAAAGTAATTTTACAAAATCAGTTACGTCGGAGTTTCCATCAACTACGAAATTTGAAAGTAACAAAAGTTTCAAAATAATGCTCGCACCCTCAGTTAGATGCGAGCATCATATGTTAAAAAGTTGTTACCACAATCATTAATAGGAACACGAGCATTAAATAATTTAATGAATACAAAAACATCCGTTGTATCCACTGTTGATTCTTTTTTGTATATAAACCTGTAATTGCAAGGACAAGCCAGCCGATTGTCAGGACTAATGCGATCAAAACAAATGAAATTCCTAAGTCAATAAGGAAAAATGGTAACGGGAGTAAACAAGCTATATACAGCACCATTTGTCTTTTAGCAACATCAATGCCACGGACAACGGGTAACATAGCCACTTTTGCAGCTTTATATTCGTCATATTTTTTTATGGCAATCGCATAGGTATGTGGCATTTGCCAAACAAATAGAATCAAAAACAATATGATTGGAACAATATGGGACGCCGGTTCAACAGCAGCCCAACCAATTAATGGTGTAACAGCGCCTGATACACTACCAACCAATGTATTCCATGTATATCGACGTTTCGTCCACATCGTATAAAACACTACGTAGGTAATCCAACCAATAAAACCATAAACAGCCGCTTCTACAGTAGTAAACAATAATAGCAATTGGCCAATTACACTTAAACTAATACCTAGCCACAACACAACTCGAAGCGAGATATTACCTGTAACGGTCGGTCGGTGTTGGGTGCGCTTCATCACCGTATCAATATCAACATCATACCAGTTGTTCAAAATCAAAGCACCACCCATAAGAAGTGTGCTTCCAACGATGGTAATCAATAATAATTGCCACTGATCTGCTAACGACGTATTCGTAAAGTAGAGTGCCAGCCAAAAGCCTGTAAATACTGGTAAAACATTGGATATTAAGACAAGCCCTTTAAACAACGCTTTCAAATCAGCAAAAATACTGGTATCCTGCTGCCCAACTCCAACTGATTTATTTAACTGTAAGGATGCCTTCCTCACTATATTCACCTCTACCTCTCAAATAAGTAAAAAAACTTTGGTATACATACCAAAGCTCATTCATAATTTAACCACTCATAAATATTTTCATATGGCGGAGAAGGTGGGATTCGAACCCACGCGGGCGTTAACCCCTAACGCATTTCGAGTGCGTCCCCTTCAGCCGGACTTGGGTACTTCTCCAAATCGTTCGGTGCCGATGATACCCTTCATTACGAATGAAGTGCACTACCAACTGTACAACACCTACAAAATTATTAAACTAATGACAAACATTATGATAATATATTTTCATTAAATCTTCAAGTAGTACAGCATGTTTTTCGACAAAATCAGCATGAAGACTTAGTTTCTCCCACCTTGCATCAATGGGACCACATTCGTTAAAATTTTTTAAAACTATTAAGAATTCGATTATAATAGAATCGTATTCTAATTTGAAAAGGATGTGGAAAATGTAAATGATTAGCAAAATTCGCAAAAAATCAAAGGAATTAATAATCCTTGAATCATTAAACGATCGAATGAGTTTGCCCAGTAAGGATAAGCAACACTTTCATAGTTTAAAAAAAGGCTATGAAGGCGAGGTCAAATTTGACACGCTAACTGAAAAACTTCAATGTGACTGCATTATACTAAACGATTTGTTACTTGAAATAAATAACACTACTTTCCAAATTGACACGCTCATTATTTTTCAAGAACATGTTCATTTGTATGAAGTGAAAAACTATGATGGAGAATATTTTTTTGAACAAGAGAAACTTTATAAGAAACCCAACTTAGAAATCATTAACCCGCTACACCAATTGAGTAGAAGCGAATCCTTACTACGACAATTACTCCTTAGCCTCGGCTTCAACCCTCAAATCAATGGGTCTGTTGTTTTCATTAATCCTAACTTCAATTTATATCAATCACCACTAGACCAACCGATCCTATTCCAAAATCAAGTGAAGAAACATCTAGGTACATTAAGTGTCCAGCCGTTTAAACTAACAGCAAAACATAAAAACCTTGCTAGAAAATTAGCATCCATGCACATTACCAATCCAAAATTTGAGAAATTACCAACCTATGATTATGACGAATTGCGCAAAGGGATTACCTGTTTGAAGTGTCATTCTTTTTTTGTACTGGTTGGAAAAAACTCATGTAGTTGTGAAAATTGTGGTTTTATAGAACCATCTACCAATGCTATTAAGCGAAGTATTGAAGAGTTTAGAATACTCTTCCCTAATAAAAAAATCACAACTAAAATTATACAAGATTGGTGCCGAGTTAATTCAGAAAGAAAAATAAGAGCCGTTCTTTTAAAAAACTATTCTAAAATAGGAGAGCATCGATGGACTTATTACAAATAATGTGAAACTTCATGTTTTGAAGTGCGATTCTTTTATTAATTGAACAGATCGGACATTTGCTGGCAGTTATCTATCATCTTCAATTTTAAGTCGTAGATTGAAGTGGGGGGTTACTGCCAGTTACATACAAAAAAGTCCTTCAACTTTGGAGGACTTTTTGTTTTAACGACCTGTAAACACTTTTATCAGCTAATTCACCTTCTGAGTCTGTCCTGATCAAACCCTCTCGACACTTTCTTCCACTTTTTCTTTCCGGCACTGCCGTGACAACACTTCTCTCGACACTTTCTCCCCCTATTTCTTTCCGCAACTGTCGTGACAACACTTCTCTCGACACTTTCTACCTCTTTTTCTTTCCGCAACTGTCGTGACAGCACTTCTCTCGACACTTTCTACCTCTTTTTCTTTCCGCAACTGTCGTGACAGCACTTCTCTCGACACTTTCTCTCCCTTTTTCCTTCCACAACTGTCGTGACAACACTTCTCTCGACACTTTCTCTCCCTTTTTCCTTCCGCAACTACCGTGACAACACTTCTCTCGACACTTTCTACCTCTTTTTCTCTCCGCAACTGCCGTGGCAGCACTTCTCTCGACACTTTCTATCCCTTTTTCTTTCCGCAACTGTCGTGACAGCACTTCTCTCGACACTTTCTCCCCCTATCTCTTTACGCAACTGCCGTGACAGCACTTCTCTCGACACTTTCTCCCTCTATTCCTTTCCGCAACTGCCGTGACACACGCTCTCCCTGTCCAATCAGCTTGGGCGCCAACATTTTCACCCCAAACCCTCTACATGATATGATAGAGATAAACTAGAAGGAGTGATTGTATGAGGATTGCTTTCCTATCCGATATACACGGGAACGCTACTGCATTAGATGCCGTGCTACAGGATATTAAAACAAAACAAGTAGACAAAACAGTTGTTTTAGGCGACATCGCGTATCGAGGGCCGGAACCAAAACGGTCGATTGAGCTAGTACAGCAACTAGATGCGACAGTGATAAAAGGAAATGCGGATGAATGGATTGTTCGTGGAGTGAAACAAGGTGAGGTGCCTGAGCAAGCATTGGAATTAATGACAAAAGAGCGTGATTGGGCGGTTGCGCAGTTAGAGCAATCTGAAATGGATTACTTAGCCAACTTGCCTACCGAAACATATTTTACAGAACAAGGCGTCAACTTCCATGGCTTTCACGCGACACCGACGAGTTTGTTTGCAAATGTCCTTCCAGATGCAAAAGATGAAGAAATCGAATCAACCCTAATGGGAAACAACGATGCTGATGTCTATTTATATGGACATATTCATAAACCCTATATCCGCTATATTAATGGAAAAACCATTATGAATCTTGGTAGTGTTGGGCTTCCGTTTGATGGACTTGCCAAAGCTTCATATGCTCTAGTCGATGTAAATGATGGTAATGTTACAACTTCCATTCAACGAGTGGATTATGATCTACATAAAACGATTGAACTTTACGAACAAGTTGGCTATCCAAATACAGAAATGATGCAAAACGTTATCCGTAACGGTCATCTATAAAAAGAAGCTAAAAGAAAACGCCCAGTTAAACTGAGCGTTTTCTTTATGATCAACTTATCTTACCAAGATGAGGCACAAACTCTTTCAGCTCTTCTACATCAAACGACGCATCTATAAAAGCAAATCTTTGATAGATCCTCGATAAAATTAACCTCCAATCATTTAGAAGGGCTTTCCATCACAAAGTTTTCCAATGGCTCATTTAAAACCGGGTAACTTTTTGCTTGGCTATCATTATAATGCCACCATTCGATACTGATTGTTGAAAAACCACTATCCACCATTACTTCAGTAAGATATTCCATATTTTTCTGCGCTTGTTCAGAATTCCCTTGATAACTACGCCACGCTCGCTCGGAAAATTCATCAAAACCCGTCGGCATCTCAACTTCATTCCCTTGTTCATCTACCAACGTAACATCGACTGCCGCTCCACGGTTGTGATGGGAACCATGGCTTGGATCTGCTAAATAATCTTTATCAGGGGTAAGGTCCCAAAACACTTGTTGTACATCAAATGGACGATATCCATCCCAAACTTTAATGCGATAACCATCTTGTTTCACCCGCTGATTGGCTTCTTTTAACTTTTGTGCTGTATCTTTTTGCAACAGTGCAACTTCGACAGGGTACACTTGTTGATTCACAAAATTGTTATCCGTCGCATAACGCAAATCAATGATAATGGACTCATCCACATCCTTAATATTCACCAATCCTGTTTCTTCTTTTAGTTTCGATATTCTTTCCCGATGGAATTGTTCAAGTTTCTGCGTTAATTGGTTATTTTCATCATTTAATCGTTGTACCTCTTGCTCTAAGTGCTCGTTTTCTTGTTTAAGTGTTTCATTCTCTTGTTCCTGTTGACTATTCTGCTCTTGTAATTGATCTAATTGCTGTTGTAGTGTTTCTTGATTGGTTTGACACCCTGTTAGTAGGAATAAAGTACAGATGATTGCAATATAGTTTCTCATCATTTCCCTCCGACTTCATACTTTTCTCTATTATTAGCATACAACGAATGAAATAAGATATGTTGGAGATAGCCAATTTTTATTTTTTTTCAAACTTATGCTTTAGCAATTGCTATAATGTGTATAGTAAGTAGTAGAGAAACATTACATATAAGTTAGATGAAGGGGATGAAATAAGTGTATCTTACAATTGAAGAGACAGCTGAATTCCTAGAAATGCCTGAAACACAAATCACTCGCCTAGTTCAACAAGGTCGAATTCGCGCCCTTTATGATGGGGAACAATATGTGATTAACAAAGATCAATTTAATACACATTTAGAACAAATGGAGAAAATCAAAACACTTTTCGAAGAATTTTGGAGCGAGCCCATCCCTGAAGATATCGATGTGAAGGATGAAGATTAAATAATCATAATCAAACGGGGTACGAATCATGATTTGTACCCCATTTGATCATTACACGGACTTCTTATTCCTACAATAAATAGAAATAAAGAGTTGTTCGTCCATAGGCATTTCCATTAAATAGAATTGATTATTATCGATAAGTAACCGTTATATATTATCCACCAAATTGAGTTTGTTTCTTAGATCATAAATTATTGACTAACATTTTGTGGGCTCCACAAAAAAATTGTAGCCAACAAATACAATTCTACTATTTTCAATTAACCATTTTTTTAACTTCAATTCCAGCTTCCTGCAGTGCTTCTCGTATATAGGCTGCAAATTTTAAAGCATTTCTTCCATCCCCATGAATACAAATCGTCTCTGCTTTTATGGAGATATCGTTGTTCTGCACTGTGTTTACTTGTTGCGCTATTACCATACGGGTAACTTGCTTTACTGCCTCTGTTGCATTCGTAATAAGTGCACGCCCATCGCTTCTATCCGTTAAACTTCCATCTTCTTGATAGGTTCGATCCGCAAATACTTCACTCGCTGTACGCAAACCTATTCGCTCCCCCGCTTCAATCAATTCTCCTCCAGATAATCCATACAATATTAACTCAGGATTGACTTTATAAACTGCCTCAGCTATGGCTTCCGAAAGAACGGAGTCTTTGGCTGCCATATTATACAAGGCACCATGTGGCTTGACATGTTGTAACTTACCACCTTCAGCATGTACAAAGGCTTGTAATGCCCCGATTTGATAAACCATGATGTCATACGCTTCCTTTGGAGTAATCTCAATCTTCCTTCGACCAAATCCAACTAAATCTTGTAAACCAGGATGCGCCCCCACCGCTACATTTTTATCAAGTGCCATTTGAACAGTTTCCCTTATTGTAGATGGATCACCAGCATGAAAACCACAAGCGACATTTGCAGATGTTACATATTCTAGGAGTTCTTCATCCAATCCTTTCTTATATGGACCAAAACTTTCCCCCATATCACAGTTTAAATCAACGACATACATCTCCCTAACACTACCTCCTTGTTTTTAACAAAATGCCATTCGCAAGTTGTTGCATGTACGCTTCCCTAGCTAAATAGAGTTGTTGTGCTTCTTGGTAGGAAATCCACTCAAATCTCAATCGTTCCCCCGGTTTGGACTGAGAGACATGAGACAAGTCAACAGTAGCTATTTGCGCTATTATCGGATAACCACCTATTGTTTGTCGATCAGCCATTAAAATAATTGGTTTTCCATCAGCAGGAACTTGAATTGAACCAAAAGTAACCGCCTCCGAAACCATTTGTTGTTTATTTTCTAACTGTAAATGGGGGCCATTTAAACGATATCCCATTCGATCGGATTGAGGAGTCACCTTAAAATCTTCATTCGCAAAAAGTTGTTTTGTTTCATTGGTGAACCAATCAAATTGTCGCCCCTTCATCACTCGTATTGTTGAAGTTTGATACATATTCGCCAGGTCAGAAGAGGCAATTGACCAACTTGCTTCCTTTACACCATTAGCATGTTTAGTTAATTGTTCTGATAATCTCATAGAGTTCAAGCTTTTTTCTCCAATTGATACTTGATCTTCTTCTCGCAACGCTCGTCCATTATAGCCGCCCATTCCCGCTCGTAGATAGGTTGATTTGCTAGCCATTTGTCGAGAAACTTGAAACCCTCCTGCAATAGCAAGATATGCACGACATCCACTTTTTGCTGAACCAAACCTTAAAATACTACCTTTTGTAACATAAATAGGTCGCCACATATGAATCGGTTGGTCATTAATAATTGGAGAAAGGTCACCACCACAAATTGCTATAAGTACATCCTGCTCGAACACCATTTCCGGTCCGATTAACGTTATTTCTAATGTGGACTCCTTTTCTTCATTTCCAACTAACAAATTAGCAATTCGATGTGCATAAGGATCCATCACACCACTGGCAATCACTCCGTATTTTTGAAAGCCGTATCGGCCTAAATCCTGTATACTAGATAACAGTCCTGGTTTCTTGATTTTGATCATTCTTCTTTCCCCCACCGCTCATACTCGTCTTTTGTGATCGCATAAAACTTGATCTGATCACCTGCTTGAAGCAAACTTGGAGGTTGTTGATTGGGTTGGAACAGTTTCATTGGTGTATTGCCAATTAACTGCCAGCCACCAGGAGTATCAACAGGATACACCCCTGTTTGTTCACCTGCTATTCCAACAGACCCTGCAGGTATCGTAACACGAGGGGATTGACGTCGTGGGGTCGCTATTTCAGCTGACATTCCACCAATGTATGGAAAGCCAGGAGCAAAGCCAATTGCGTAAACTACATACTCCCCACCTGTATGAATGTCGATGACTTCCTGTTTTGTTAATTGATTATATTTGGCAACGTCGTCTAAATCAGGACCAAGCTCTCCACCATAACATACCGGTATATCAATAACTCTTTGCTCTTCAAATGTTACAGTTGTTTGATCTTTCATCACGTTATTAATTTGTTGACAAACAAGCTCATAGGGAAGCCTATTTGTGTCTTGGTACACTTTAACGGGATCATAATAAACTGTTACTGTTGTAAAAGAAGGTACATACTCAACCATCCAATCAAATGGATCATTGTCTAACAAAGTAGTAACAGTTTTGACTTTTTTATGAACTTCAAGATTGATTTCGTTTCCAAGTTCAATAATCACGGCATGATCATTTAGAGGAAATACATCAAAATCCATTACTTCACCTCTTACCTCGCAAAAATAGTTTCATTTTTTCCTACTTTACAAGAACAAATATCACTTGTCACACTTTTTCTTAAAATTCAGTATAGTCCAATCCACACTTGAAAGCTGTACATTTCTTAACAATAGTGAAACTTCGATCAGGAGGAGCTTTTTCCCCATCGACAGATTACTAGTATCACGAGCAGATCCCCGCCTCCCCCCAACTTAACTTGATTAACTTTTTCCTCATAAATCAAGGCGAAGTCTCACTGCCAGATACATTCGGAATAACAAACTACTAGGTTTAAAAAAGTTTATACAATAACAAACATCACAAATTCAAAATAAGTTCATCCACTTTGTTAAAACATTCACAGAAGTGTCAACCAATACAACTTATATGTATGATATATTTTTTATACAAACTACTTTTGAGGTGATTGAATGAAAAAAAATCGTTGGCTTATAGCGTTATCCGCCATAGCCATCCATTTATCGATTGGGTCCGTTTACGCTTACAGTGTTTTTAAAAACCCTCTCTCAGATTTATTAGGTTGGAACAGCAAGGAAGTAACGATGTCCTTTACGATCGCCATATTGTTCCTAGGACTATCTGCCGCAACTTTTGGAAAGTTTGTTGAAAAGTGGGGACCGCGTAAGTCTGCCACGATTGCCGCTATATTGTTCTCTGTTGGTACGATGGGGGCCGGTTTAGCTATTCAGCTAGAATCGTTAATCATGTATTACTTATCTTATGGCGTACTTGGTGGTATTGGACTAGGGCTAGGATACATCTCACCTGTCTCCACTTTAGTAAAATGGTTCCCTGATCGAAGAGGCCTTGCAACTGGAATGGCTGTAATGGGATTTGGTGCGGGTTCAATTATAACTAGTCCCGTTGCAGCGTCTTTAATACAGTCTGTAGGTATATCAACAACCTTTTATGTTTTAGGTGTTTGCTTTTTGGTGTTAATGCTTTCGGGAGCTTCTTATATTGTAAAACCACCTGAAGGATGGGTTCCAAAATCAATGGAAACAACTTCAAGAACAACTACGAATCAATCAAAAGCTAAGACTGACTTAGCGCAATTGACAGCACCAGAAGCGGCTAACACAAAAAGATTTTGGTTGTTATGGATTATGATGTTTATTAATATCTCATGTGGAATCATGTTAATCTCTGTTGCATCTCCAATGGCACAGCAAAAAGTTGGTATGAGTGTAGCAGCTGCAGCGACAATGGTGGCTGTAATGGGCTTCTTTAATGGATTAGGTCGTATTGCTTGGTCTTCAATTTCTGATTATATTGGGAGAAAGAATATATTCGTACTTTTCTTCTCTGTTCAATTAGTATTATTCCTATTACTTCCGAACGTTAACAATGCAATTTTATTCCAGGTCTTTATCTTTGTTATTTTATCGATGTACGGTGGCGGTTTTTCATCACTACCTGCATTTATTGGTGACCTATTTGGGACAAAACAACTGGGTGCGATTCATGGATACCTGTTAACTGCTTGGTCTGCTGCAGGAGTATTTGGACCGATGATCGTTGCTGCAATTCAAGATGCAACGCAAAGTTATAATGCTACCTTTTACATTTTTGCAGGTTTATTAGTCATCGCATTGATCACATCCATTGTCATGATCTTAAATATTAAACAAATCACTGCGACAATAACCCCTAGTCCGAAAAAAACAATTGCTTAACATAGCAATGAAACTAGTATATAAAGTGAGAAATTACAACAATGACTATTTTTCTACATCCCCACTTATCTTTTTGGTTACACATCATGAAAAGTGAAAAAACAACCCTCTTCTATTATCGGAAGAGGGTTGCTTTCTAATTCACACTCCTCTTATCTTGACCCTGACACTACTGGAATAAGCACAGATGATCCAGAGGGGGGCATGTGGCCAGTCCCCCATCTCTTTAGATAAGAAAATTTGCTATTTAATTTGCTTATTTCCAAATTTCTTTCGATGTATCTACAATGTATCGTAGCTTTTCCCATTGTTCTTCTTCAGTTAATATATTTCCATGATGAGTAGACGCAAAGCCACATTGTGGGCTAATGCAAAGGTTCTCCAATGGAACATAGTTTGCTGCGTCTTGCACTCGTGCTTTAATTGCTTCTTTATCTTCTAATTCACCGGTTTTTGATGTGAACACACCCAATACGACTCTCGGTCCATCATTTGGGATATGCTCTAAAGGTTTGAAGTCACCAGAACGTTCGTCATCATATTCAAGGAAAAAGCCGTTTACTTTTTCTTTTGCGAATAAGGTTGGTGCAATCAATGCATAACTTCCTTCAAATGCCCAATCGGATTGGTAGTTACCACGGCATAAGTGTGTCGTTACCGTTAAATCTTCTGGTTTATCTTCTAACACACCATTAATCACACGCAATGCTAAATCAATTAAATATTCTCTTGATAAGACGCCATCATTAAATGGAATATCTGGTGAAGATAGTCCGGCAATGTAAACATCATCAAATTGTAAGTAACGGACACCAGCATCATAAAATGCCTTGATGGCATCACGATACGTTTGAATCACATCTTGCGCATACTCTTCAATATCTGGATAGATGGTTTCATCACGAATTCCTCGATTAAATAATTGGTTCGGACTTGGGATCGTTTGTTTTGCGACCGCTCGACCACCAACAATTTCATTAAATTCTTTGAAGTCTTCGATAAAAGGATGATCTTGGTTAAAGGAAACTTTTCCAGTAATACGAACATCATACTTTTCCGTTTCGACATTATTAAATTTAAAACCAGTATCAGGAACATAACCCTCAACACCGTTTAAGTGTTCTAAGAAATCTGTATGCCAAAACCTACGTCTGAACTCCCCGTCTGTTACAGCTTCTAAGCCTACCTCAATTTGCTTATCAACAATTCGTTTAATTTCTTTTGTTTCTACTTCACGCAATTGCTCTGCAGAAATTGTTCCTTCTTGAAAATCTTTTCGTGCTTGATGAATTGATTCTGGACGCAATAAACTCCCAACGTGATCTGCTCTGAATGGTGCTTTTGTTGCTGTTACTGCCATTTTTTTATATCCCCTTTTTTTATAAATTTTATTGTAATCTAGTTATCTAGAAGAACCTACAGATGCTACTTGTTTACTAGCAACTTGCAATGCTTGCTCCAAATCAGCAATGAGGTCATCCACATGTTCAAGACCAACAGAGAGTCGTAACAAACCATCGGAAATACCTCGTTTTTCCCTTTCTTCTGGCGGCATCGCTGCATGGGACATGGTCGCAGGATACGATAGAATAGACTCAACCGCACCAAGACTTACCGCAAAAACAGGTAGTCGAGTTTGTTCCACCAACGCTTTCGCCGCACCTTTTGTTGGCAAACGGAAAGAAAGGACAGCTCCATGACCAGATGTTTGGTTGACATGTGTTTCATATCCTTGATGTGTGGTTAACCCTGGGTAAAAAACTTCTTCAATTAGTGGATGTCCATTCAGAAAATTCGCTATTTTTTCAGCAGATTCTGTCGATTGTTTTAAGCGTGCCCCTAATGTTTTCATGCCTTGAATCAGAACATAGGAATCCTGTGCTCCCAAAATCGAACCAAACGTATTTTGAATAAATTTTAATTGATCACCTAATGCTTCATCTTTGGTCACCGCTAAACCAGCAATCACATCACTATGCCCTGATAGGAATTTCGTTGCACTATGTAAGACAATATCTACTCCAAGTCCTAGTGGCTGCTGATAAAGTGGTGTCATAAATGTATTATCCAAGAATGTTAAGGCATCATTTGCTTTCGCGATTTCCACAACACCTTGAATATCCGTAATGTTCAAACAAGGATTCGAGGGTGTCTCGATATAGATGACTTTTGTGTTTGGTTGGACTGCATCCTTAATCGCAGCAAGGTCCGTCATATCAACAAACGTGTACTCAATATGAAACTTGTTTAAAATGTTCGTTACAAAACGATAGGTACCACCATAGACATCTTCTGTTACAACTACGTGATCACCAGCTGATAACAGCATAAAAGCGGACGTGATCGCGGACATCCCCGAAGCAAAGGCAAAACCGCGTGTACCACCTTCTAGCTGAGCAATTGTCTGTTCCAATGCTTCACGAGTCGGATTACCAGAACGACTATAGTCAAATGGACCAAATGCATCAAATTTATCTTGATGATAGGTAGAAGATAAATAGATTGGTACGTTTACCGCACCTGTTTTTTGCTCGTAAGGTCCACTCGTTGCACCGTGAATAAATTTTGTTTCTAATTGATCATCTTTGTTTAGACTCATGAATTCGTCTCCTCCCCTTCTAACCTTGCAAATGCTTGTTTCAGGTCTGCAATTAAGTCGTCCACATTTTCAATCCCAACGGAAAAGCGTAATAAATGATCGTCAACACCACGTCTCATCCGTTCTTCTACTGGAATATCTGCATGTGTTTGTGTTGCTGGATAGGTAATAAAACTTTCTGCACCACCTAAACTTTCTGCAAAGGTAATTACTTGTAAGTTTTGCAGGAACGGATCAACCCAGTCACTATGTTTGATGCGGAATGATAACATCCCACCTGTTCCTGAATACAAGACATCTGTTACCTTAGGTTCATGTTTTAGATATTCCACAATGTGTTTGGCATTGTTGTCATGTTGTCTCATTCTTAATGACAATGTTTTTAACCCGCGAATGAGCAACCATGAATCAAATGGAGATAACACAGCACCAGAAGCGTTATGGAAACTTCCTAACCTTTCAGAAATTTCCTCTCCCTTGGAAACAACTAGCCCTGCCAACACATCATTATGACCACCTATGTATTTCGTAGCACTATGAATCACAATATCTGCACCTTGCTTAATCGGTTGCTGGAAATATGGCGTTAAAAATGTGTTATCTACAATTAGTAGTAATTGATGTTTTTTAGCAAGTGCTGCATAGTCTTCAATACTGATTTCCTGCATTTGCGGATTCGTCGGTGTTTCAATAAAAATTGCTTTTGTTTGCTTATCAATTAGTTGCTCTGTTTCCTGCACACTTGAAAAAGTGGAATAGTTTGTTTGTACATCATAGACACCTGCGTAATGTTCGAATAAGCGATAAGTTCCACCATATATATCTTCTGGAGCAATTAAGTTATCGCCAGAACGGAATAAGGAAAGGACTAATTGAATGGCTGCCATGCCCGAACTACAGGCAAATGCTTGATCGCCATCTTCTAAATCCGCAATCCCCTCTTCTAATACTGCTCGGGTTGGATTTTTTGTACGTGTATAATCATACCCCGTTGATTGACCTAACCCTTTATGTTGATAGGCCGTAGAAAAATATACTGGTGGATTAACAGCACCAGTAGCTGGATCACTATGGTTTCCAATCTGTGCTAATTTGGTTTCAATATTTCTCTCTGTCATGTTAATCATCCTCCTGCGTTGTAAGTCAAACGTCCATCAGTAAAATACTGGCTACATGTTGTAAGTCACTCAGAACTTCTCCTTGGAAGTGGCTGTTCTCTTTATCCTTTGATAGAACGTTGAAATCAGTTAGCGTGTTACGTCCATCCCCCACATCCCTGTCCACCTTCTTTTTGTCATATAAATGAGAATATTCCAACTATAACACTAGAAAAATAAAGGACCTTCTCATAAGAAGAAGGTCCTGATAATCAAAAACAATCCTCTTATCTTCTAGGTTTCGAATAACACCTATTTGGAATTAGCACCGTACCTACATACTTCATAGGTTGGTTGCTGAGACATCAATGGGCCAAATCCCTCCGTCTCTCTTGATAAGAAACACTATTCACTTTTTCTGATAATTTATAACTTTTTTAAATCTTAATATAGATTCCCCAAAAATGCAATAGGATTTGTACAATCTTTTGTTAAATAAGTGAAAGTTCACTCAGTGGGGTTATCTATTTATTTCGTTATCGTCTATATCTAGAGCAAATTCCACTCTTAATGTACACGTTTCTCGCATTATCGTCTATATTTGGAGCAAAATCCGCTCTTAATGTGCATGTTTTTCACATTAACGTCTATATCTGGAGCATATTCCGCTCTTAACGTGCACGTTTCCCGCATTAACGGCTATATTAGCGGCTGAATTCCAGCCGAATGTGCATGTTTTTTTCGTTATCATCTATATCTAAAGCGACAACACTTGTTCAAATGCTACTTTCTAGAGTTTTTCCTCAATCCCCAGCTAAATCACGTTGGAGTTTCCATCAACGATGACAGACAAAACACCTTAAAATTAGGATAGTCATCTATTTTTCTGTCATGATATTGACAATTATTACATTATACTTTATTGTAATAATTAAATTCCGACTAACTTTATAAGAATTATTTGGATAGGTGTGAAAACGATGTTTATTTCAATTAATCAATTAAACAAACAATTTTTAGATAAAAATGATCAACCTACAACCGTACTAAAAGATATTGAATTAGATATTGAAAAAGGTGAATTTGTTTCCATCCTCGGTCCATCCGGATGTGGAAAGTCAACATTACTTTCAATTGTAGCAGGGTTAACGAGTGCAACAAATGGAGAAATCTTAGTAGAAGATAAAAAGATTACGAAACCCGGGAAAGACCGCGGCATGGTGTTTCAAGAGGCTGCCTTATTTCCATGGATCAATGTCATTGAAAATGTCATGTTCCCATTGAAAAAGGAAATGTCAAAACAGGAAGCAACCGCACAAGCTAAAAAGTATTTACAAATGGTTCAATTAAGCAATTACTTGGAGCACTATCCACATGAATTATCAGGTGGTATGCAACAGCGTGTATCGATTGCTCGCGCGTTGGCAATGGATCCAGAAATCTTATTAATGGATGAACCATTTGGTGCCTTAGACGAACAAACAAGAACAAGATTACATGGACAATTAGAAGAAATTTGGATCAAAACCAAGAAAACGGTCCTTTTCGTTACCCATAGTATCTCTGAATCTATTAAATTATCAGATCGCATTATTGTGATGGGAACGAGACCTGGAACCATTTTAACAGATATTAAAGTTGATATTCCGCGACCAAGAAGAGAACACAAAGAAGACATGTTGGAATTGGAAGAACATGTGATGAGTTACTTGAAAAAGGAAATCGATAAAGTTGTAAGTGAGGAATTAAATCATGAAACCAGCCATTAAACGAATCATATTTATTGTCATTTTAGTTGGATTATGGGAATTGGGTTCACGATTAGGGTTATGGACAGAATTAATCCTTCCATCACCAACAAGTGTATTTACGGCACTTTACCATGGATTTGCAGACAAAACATTAATTTGGGATTTAATTGCAAGTTTCAGACGTCTAGCAATCGGGTTAACATTAGCTTTAATAATTGGTACTAGTATTGGCATATTGATTGCGAAATCCAAAACAGCAGACGATACGATTGGGTCCATGCTACTAGCGTTACAAAGTGTTCCAAGTATTGTTTGGTTACCACTAGCAATTATGTGGTTTGGTTTAAATGATAAAGCTGTTATTTTTGTCGTTATACTTGGTGGAACGTTCGTTATGGCCCTTAACATTCGTACAGGAATTAAAAACGTTTCCCCACTTTATATCCGGGCAGCTCAGACGATGGGTTCTAAAGGAATTGATTTGTTCATTCGCGTTATTTTCCCTGCATCTATTCCCTATGTTGTTACGGGATCACGTCTAGCTTGGGCATTTGCATGGCGGGCATTGATGGCCGGGGAATTGCTAAGTACTGGACCAGGACTTGGTTACACACTAAGTTACGCTTCTGACTTTGGTAACATGAGCTTAGTGATTGGTGTCATTATTATTATTGGTATTATTGGTTCCATTGTCGATCAACTTATCTTCCAACGAATTGAAAAATCAGTAGCTAATCGTTGGGGGCTATAAGTTTAAAAAATAACATGTTAACTCCTCTAATGAGGTAAAAAAATATACAGGAGGTCATCCCAATGAAAAAAAGGTTATTATTTATTAGTATGATTATTGCTATAGCAGGTTTTCTAGCTGGTTGCGGAAGTTCATCCTCTGCAGCTGATGAAACCAAAACAATTACGCTTGGTTATTTCCCTAACATTAATCACGTCCCAGCAATGGTGGCAAAATCTGAAGGTTATTATCAAGACCAGTTTGGTGAGGATGTAGAAATCGAGTACCAAACATTCGCTGATGGTTCAGATTTCATGACTGCACTAAAAACTGGGGAAATTGAAGGTGGTTTAGTTGGACCTGGACCTGCAATGAACAACTATACAACTGGTACAGATGTGAAAATTATTGGTGCTGGTTCTACTGGTGGAACTGTTATCCTTGCTCGAGAAGGTAGTGGAATCGAAACAGTTGAGGATATCGACGGTAAAACGTTTATTACGCCACGAATTGGTTGCACACACGACGTTCAATTTGAAACGTATATGAAAGAACAAGGCATCACTTCCGAACGAATTGGTGGCGACATGACGCACCAAACAGGAAAGCCTGCAACGTATGAAGCAATGTTCGCAGATGGAAAAATTGACGTAGCCGTTGCTCCAGAACCATGGGCTGCCGTACTTCAGCAAGAAGCGAATGCAGAAGTGATTATCCCAACAAGCGAGATTTCTTTTGGAGAAACATTACCTGCATCTGTATTAGTATCATCTGGTGAATTAGTTGACGAAAATCCAGAAATGGTACAACAAATCGTTAATGCACACAAAGATGCAACAACTTTCATTAATGAAAACCCTGAAGAAGCAAAAACGATTGCGATCAATGATATTAAGGAAGTAACAGGCCAAGAATTAAGCAAAGAAGTTATCGATGGTGCATGGGAAAACATTGACTTTACAATTGAGGTTGATGCAGATGTTATCCAAGAATTTGGTGACTCTTCTTACGACCTAGATTTCTTAAAAGAACAACCAGACTTCTCCGATTTAATTGATACGCAATTCTTAGACTAAACTTATTAAAAAAGTGTCAGAGTTTGAAACTCTGACACTTTTTCATTGTTATAAATTTATTCGCACGCAGGACAAAACTTAGTCAAACAAGTTCATGCTCAAGTAACGCTCACCAGTATCAGGAGCAACGCAAAGTACCTTTTTGCCTTTTCCTAATCGCTTGGCAACATCGATCGCCGCATAAACTGCTGCACCACCGGATAACCCTACAAAAATCCCTTCCTTAGCCGCTAAGTCTTTAAAGGAATTCACGGCATCATCATCCGCAATTTGAATAATTTCATCATAGATATCTGTATTTAAAATATCAGGTACAAAACCAGGGCTTGTGCCAACCAATTTATGCTTCCCTGGTTTTCCACCAGATAACACTGGTGACCCTTGTGGTTCGACAACCGCTATAAATAACTCAGGAAGCCATTCTTTTAACATTTCGCCAGTGCCTGTCACTGTTCCACCAGTACCTGCTGTTGCAACAAATGCGTCTAGTTCCCCGTCCATTTGCTCATAGATCTCACGGGCTGTTGTGGTGCGGTGAATATCAGGGTTGGCACTATTTTCAAACTGTTGTGGGATAAAACTACCCGGAGTTTCTTTTTGTAATTCTAATGCTTTTTCAATTGCTCCTGGCATTTTTTTATCACTAGGGGTCAGTGTTACTTCTGCTCCAAATGCTTTTAAAATATTAATTCGTTCTTGTGTCATATTATCTGGCATAACAATGATCGCTTTATACCCACGAGCTGCTGCCGTCATTGCAATCCCAATCCCTGTGTTTCCACTTGTAGGTTCAATAATAGTGCCACCTGGTTTAAGGATCCCTTCTTCTTCCGCTACTTTAATCATATTAAAAGCAGCACGGTCTTTTACACTTTTCGATGGGTTAAACATTTCTAGTTTGACATAAACATCGGCGGCATCTTCTGGTACAAGTCGATTTAGCTTCACAACCGGCGTATCACCGATCAAGTCTGTAATATTATTTACAACCTTCATAGTAACCTCCACATGAATGTATTTAGTATCATTATACTCCTGTAAAGTATAATCCATAGTTAACTTATTTGAATTCTACCCTTATTTTATCAATTTCTATTCTTTTTTACCATCCTATAGTATTGCCAACATGTAGCCAACCATCGCTAGTAAGATCGAGCCGACCACACCAACAACAACTGCTTTAACCCCTACTTTTTTAAAATCCCGAAAATGAATGCTTAATCCTAAGCCAGCCATTGCCATCGATAGAAATAAAATACTTGTATCTATTAAAAAGTCAATCAACATGGTGGGTAGTATACCGGTTGAGTTGATTATACTCATAGCTAAGAAGCCAAAAATAAACCACGGTACAGGGAAATCACTAAACTTTTTCCCTGTTTCATTCGATTGGTTTTTCCTACTAAATATAGTTCCTAAAATAATCGCAACAGGTATAAGCAATGCAACCCGGCCCATTTTCACTAAAATAGCGATATCACTACTTACCGGTCCTCCTGGTAATGCAGCCGCCACCACATGCGCTAACTCATGGAGAGTAGAGCCAACGAGTAGGCCATAGACCTCAGAATCAAAATCAAGTCCAGCATATAAAATAGTATAAAAAATCGTTCCGATCGTACCAAGGATTGCAATAAAAGCAACGGCAATCGCAACATGTTCTTTCTTCGCTTTGATTAATGGAGCAACGGCGACAATTGCGGCAGCACCACACACCGCTGTTCCTACCGCTAACAAAGCAGAAAATTTTTCATCCAAATGAAAGAGTTTGCCGAGAACAATCATGACAATTAATGTAAATGTAACAACGATAATATCTATTAAAATGACAGTTGAACCCATTTCAATAATTTGATGCAGGTTAAGTCGAACTCCCATCAAAATAATACCTATGCGTAATAGTATTTTTGAACTAAAGTTTATTCCGCTCGTAGAAGAAACAGGAATCCCTAAGAGCTGTTTCCAACCAATCCCTAAAAAGATAGAAAGAATCATCACACCCATAATCGACAAAATTGGCAGTTTAGCCATACTCCCAGCTAAAATAGCTAATACAAGTGTTAGCAACAATCCTTTAACAAAATCTGACGTTACCTTTTGAGATATACGTTTCAACCAGTTATTATTTTCTTGTTGTGACATCCTGAACCTCCAAGTGTACAATTCAACCATTAATCTTAAAGCAAGAAGCAGGATAAGTAAAACGATTATTTCCATATTTTCTTGTTAGAAATAAGAAAAGCGCCCTATTATGTCAGCATTATCTAGCTTTTGTACGTGTTATTTCTTTTAGTGCATATTGCTATATGATGTGCAACCAATCATTAACTAATTTAACTACTGAAGTACAGTGATTTTCCAAAATACACGGAATTAAGGGGAAAAGCGCTGGATGATGTATGAAAAATCTGTAAATGCGCAAGATCTAGAGAAAAAGCGCTGGATGATGTATGAAAAAGCTGTAAATACGCAGGATCTTGAGTGAAAGCGCTGGATGATGTTAGAAAAAGCCGTAAATGCGCAGGATCTTGAGTGAAAGCGCTGGATGATGCGTGAAAAAGCTGTAATTGGGCAAGATCTAGAGAAAAAGCGCTGGATGATGTTAGAAAAAGCTGTAAATGCGCAGGATCTTGAGAAAAAGCGCTGGATGATGTTAGAAAAAGCTGTAAATACGCAGGATCTTGAGAAAAAGCGCTGGATGATGCGTGAAAAAGCTGTAAATACGCAGGATCTTGAGAAAAAGCGCTGGATGATGTTAGAAAAAGCTGTAAATGCGCAGGATCTTGAGAAAAAGCGCTGGATGATGTTAGAAAAAGCTCTAAATACGCAGGATCTTGAGAAAAAGCGCTGGATGATGTTAGAAAAAGCTGTAAATGCGCAGGATCTTGAGAAAAAGCGCTGGATGATGTTAGAAAAAGCTGTAAATACGCAGGATCTTGAGAAAAAGCGCTGGATGATGTTAGAAAAAGCTGTAAATGCGCAAGATCTAGAGAAAAAGCGCTGGATGATGTATGAAAAAGCTGTAAATACGCAGGATCTTGAGTGAAAGCGCTGGATGATGTTAGAAAAAGCCGTAAATACGCAAGATCTTGAGAAAAAGCGCTGGATGATGTTAGAAAGAGCTGTAAATACGCAGGATCTTGAGAGAAAGCGCTGGATGATGCGTGAAAAAGCTGTAAATGCGCAAGATCTAGAGAAAAAGCGCTGGATGATGTTAGAAAAAGCCGTAAATACGCTGGATCTTGAGAGAAAGCGCTGGATGATGTTAGAAAAAGCCGTAAATACGCTGGATCTTGAGAGAAAGCGCTGGATGATGTTAGAAAAAGCCGTAAATGCGCAAGATCTTGAGAAAAAGCGCTGGATGATGTTAGAAAAAGCTGTAAATGCGCAGAATCTAGATATAGCTAATACACAATAATAAATTCATTTTTAAATCAACCTTATCAAAATGAAAATGAGCGGGTTCACTCATTCGAGTGTTCCGCTCATTTTTCATTCAAACGATCGCAGTATAATACAATTAACTAGAGCAATCTTATTTATAGACAACTTGGAAAATCACGCCAGTATCCAATGTTTGTTTTGGTTCAATCATTAATAATTCCTGTTTCCTATTTAACTCACCTGTCAAAGCTGTCCAAGGTTCGATACAAACGAAATCCTTCCCTTGTTCCGTCCATAATACCGTATAGTTAAACTCTTGTTCTGTTTTTATTTTTATCTCCTTAGATGGGTCCATCTGGGCTGTTAGTTGTTTGTCCTCAGCATCAAGTAAAGCAACAGCCTCAATCATATTCTCCATATCGATCTCACCAGTAAAGTCACGAACTTCTCCATCATTATAGTCGATATATTTAGTTGCATCAGTTTGTAAAGTAACTTTTTTAGACTCTGTATAAAAATAAGGATGGAATCCAGGGTAAATCGGCATCGCTTTTTCTGAAGCATTATAATAGGATTGATCAATCAATAGACGATTACCTTTGACGGTATATGTAAATAATACCTCGAAGTCAAACGGGAAAACACTCTTTGTACCTATGCTACTTGCAAATCGGATTGTGATCGATGCTTGTTCTTCATCACATGTACTTTCAACAACTTCCCATGGCGTAATACGTGCCAAACCATGGTTGGGCATCTCATACGTTTTTCCTTCCCATTCATATTGTCCGTGTTTTAATTGACCTGAAATTGGGAAAAGAATAGGGATACCACCACGAACATTTTGCTTACGATCAAACAAGGTTTCTTTATTCAAATAGAGTTGCTGCTTCCCCTCTACTCCAAATTCCGTAATAATTCCACCTCGTTCTGGACATACGGTAATCCATGTTGATTCATCCGCATTACTTAGTTGATACATGGTAAATGATTGTTCTTCATATGATTCCATCTTGTACATAAAGAATGCTCCTTTACTAAAAGGTTAGTTTAATGAAAAAGAAAAGGATGACTCTTTTTATCTATTCTTCATTTATCACTAGATACGATTACAATGTTGGGATTGTGGGACAACAAACCTGTCCCCATGTCCCACTAAAATAATCCGGTTGCTCGTCCTTGTTTGTCTACGTCCATTTGTAGTGCTGCTGGTTGTTTTGGTAGGCCTGGCATCGTTAATACAGTTCCAGTTAAGGCAACGAGGAATCCAGCACCCACTGATGGGCGTACTTCTCGAACTGTAATATCAAAGTCATTTGGTCGACCAACGAGTGTCGGATCATCAGATAGAGAGTATTGTGTTTTTGCCATGCAAATCGGTAAATCACTCCATCCGTTATTCGTAATTTCTGCGATTTCTACTTTTGCTTGCTTCGTAAACTGAACAGATCTAGCACCATATACTTTTTGGGCAATGGTAGTGATTTTGTCTTCTATCGGCTGCTCCAAATCATATAACGGTTGGAATCGGGGTTGCTCCTCTTTAAGCAACTGTACTAATTTATTTGCTAAATCAGTCCCACCTTCACCGCCATGTTCCCAAACTTCTGTCAAAGCAACTTCCACATGATGTTCCCGGCACCAAGATTCAATAAAAGCTATTTCCGCATCACTATCTGTTACAAACTTGTTAATCGCAACAATAAATGGCAGGCCAAAAGCTTGAATCGTTTCGAGATGTTTCTTCAAATTACTGATTCCCGCTTTCAGTGCTTCCACATTTTCTGCTTTTAATTCGTCTTTGGAGACCCCACCATGCATTTTCAAAGCACGTACTGTCGCGACTACCACTACTGCTTGTGGATCAATCCCCCCCATGCGTGCTTTGATATTCAAAAATTTCTCAGCTCCAAGATCTGCACCAAATCCAGCTTCTGTAACCACATAATCTGCTAATTTACTGGCTACTTTTGTGGCAACTAAACTATTACATCCATGTGCAATATTCGCAAATGGCCCCCCATGGATAATTGCTGGTGTATTTTCTAATGTTTGTACTAAATTTGGTTTTAGTGCATCTTTCAACAACAACGTCAATGCACCTTCCACCCCAATGTCTGCTACTGTTACAGGTGTGCCATTCGCTTGATAACCAACCACAATTCGCCCTAGACGCTGGCGTAAATCCGTTAAATCCTCTGCAAGACAAAGAATTGCCATGATTTCAGAGGCAACTGTGATCATAAATCCATCTTCTCGTGGGACACCTTGTTTCACACCACCAAGTCCGACCATTACCTGCCTTAATGCTCGATCATTTAAGTCTACGACACGCTTCCATACCACACGCCTTGTGTCAATTTCACACGTGTTTCCTTGGTAAATATGATTATCAATAAAAGAGGACAACGCATTATTAGCAGTCGTTATCGCATGAATATCGCCTGTGAAATGAAGGTTGATTTCCTCCATTGGCATAACTTGAGCGTGTCCTCCACCACTTGCACCACCTTTTAGCCCCATCGTTGGGCCTAATGATGGCTCACGTAAAGCAACAATCGCTTGCTCTCCTATTTTATGTAAAGCTTGTCCTAACCCAACCGTTACTGTTGACTTCCCTTCACCAGCCGGAGTAGGGTTAATCGATGTAACTAAAATAACTTTTCCGTTTGGTTGATCTTGCAACCGTTCCAGTACTTCAAGCGAAATTTTCGCTTTGTACTTACCGTGTGGCTCCCATTCCTCTGCTTGCAAATCTGTCATGTTCACAATGTCTTCTATTGGTTTCATGTTTGCAAGATTTGCAATGTCAATATCTGATTGTACTCGTTTATTATTCGACTTCATATTAATCGCCTCATTTCGAGTAAAAATCTCAAATTTTGTCAAAATGAAATCAACATTGTCCATTATATCATGGATTGCTTCTTTTTAAGAAGTTGCGAACAAAAATAACCCGAATTTCACTAGTTCGTTCATTTTTAAATCTATTATTAATAGTATGAAAGAGATAGAATATTTACCACTTCAAACGCTTCTCTCCGTATATTCGAGCTGCCCCCTTCTTCACTTTTGAAACAACGACTTAATCAAACCTTATATGATTTTCCTAACTATTAGCTTCAAACCTTCCTCTACTGCTTAGAAACTTCCATTATCTCGAGAAAATTAAAGATATAACCGAAGAAACTTACATTTTCTCTATTCGAGTAACTGTCTAAAAATGATTATGCTTCAGTTACCGCGGAATTCCATTTAAAGGTGCCTTTAATGAAAGAGGCAAATTATGGTTGAACGGAACATGAATAATTTTGAAACGATTGTCAAAGATTATGAAAAAATGATCTATCGGATCATTCACAAACTAGGGATTCGTGATACTGATCATGCATTTTATCAAGAAGGACTGATTGCGCTGTGGAAGGCTGTTGAGAAGTATGATCCAGCTCGAGGGGCATTTTCAAGTTATGCTTACTTTTTAATCGAGAAAGCTATGATTAGTCTGATTCGTAAAAATAACCATCAAATCCAACAACAACATGACTATGTTACGAACCTACTTGTAAATAATGAGGATTATTGTACGTATGCTGAAATGGGGATGGATCCTTATCTCTTACAATCTATTCGTCAGCAATTAACCAAAAAACAGTGGTACTGGTTTTCATTATTCATACTAAAAGATTTATCCATTTATGAGATTGCTATCCAGGAAGACGTCACAATTGATGCCGTTAAAAACTGGGCACGTCTTGCAAAACCAAAACTTAGGAACCTATTAAAAGACTACCACGATTAATGTCTAGCGCTTTTCTATTTTTAAAAAATAACAAATTCAAAAAACATATGTGCGAACAGTCATAATCTTTACAATAATTTCACTATTCCTACTTATTGTACAGGTGTTTAAATTATCGCTGATGCCCTTTATAATGTATCTTGTTCTAAAAACACTTGTCTTACAATTCGAATTGTCAGAACATTTTTTATTCGATTTCCCCAAAGGACGAAAGGAGCTAGACCAATGAAAAATAAACGACCCGGATTTTTTCAGCGTTCATTAGACCGCGTTGAATATATTGGGAACAAACTTCCCCATCCAATTACATTGTTCGCCTTATTGGCAATTGCTGTTGTTGTGATTTCAGCGATCGTTTCCGCCACAGGGGTTCGTGTGGAACACCCTGGAGAGGAAGGAACGTTCGTTGAAGTCACAAACTTAATGAGCGCAGAAGGAATAAAATATATTTTCACGAGCATGGTGGATAACTTTATTAACTTCGCACCACTGGGCGTTGTATTAGCGACCATGCTAGGGATTGGTGTTGCTGAACGAACAGGGCTGATCAGTGCCTGTTTACGCGGATTTGTATTATCCATTCCGAAGAGTTTAATTACAGCAGGCTTAGTATTTGCTGGTGTTATGTCAAGTGTAGCATCTGACGCTGGTTATGTCGTGTTACCACCACTTGGAGCGGTAATCTTTGCGGCATTAGGTAGACATCCGCTTGCCGGACTTGCTGCTGCCTTTGCTGGGGTTTCTGCAGGATTTAGTGCCAACCTTCTATTATCTGCAACAGACGCGATGTTAGGAGAAATGACAATTGATGCTGCCGCTATTTGGGATCCAGCTTATGCAGAAACAATGAACATTGCAATGAACTATTACTTTATTATTGTATCTGTTTTCTTACTTACTCTTGTCGGTGCATGGGTAACAGAAAAGGTTATCGAGCCTCGATTAGGAGAGTATAAAGGCGAATATAAAGAAGACCTTAAAGGGCTTGATGGGATCGAGAAAAAAGGGCTATTGTTTGCAGCTCTATCCCTTTTAGTTGGATTAGTTCTAACTGCATTGTTAATTGTGCCAGAAGGTGCTCCATTACGTGGTGATAATGGCGAAATTATTCAATCACCATTTATGAGTTCGTTAGTACCTGTGATTATGTTCTTATTCTTTATTCCTGGTGTGGTATACGGAATTGTAACCAAGAATATTAAAAATGATAAAGATGTAGCAAATCAGTTAAGTGATACAATGGCATCGATGGGCATGTTTATTGTCTTAGCATTCACGGCTGGACAATTTGTTGCCTACTTCGCGGAATCAAACATGGGACTTGTCATTGGAGTTTATGGTGCTGAATTTTTACAAAGTATTAATCTTTCAGGAATTCCACTCATCATTTTATTCATTGTTATAGCCGGAATCATCAACTTATTCATTGGTAGTGCTTCGGCAAAATGGGCAATGATGGCACCTGTATTCGTACCAATCATGATGCAACTTGGGTATTCACCTGAAATGACGCAAATGGCTTATCGGATTGCCGATTCAACAACCAATATTATTTCGCCATTAATGACGTATTTTGCCATCATTATTGCATTTGCGCAAAAGTATGATAAAAATATGGGAATTGGTACATTAATTTCTGTTATGTTCCCATACTCTATCTTCTTTATGATATCTTGGACGTTAATGCTAATTGTTTGGATGTTATTTGGTGTTGACCTTGGACCAGGATCTGGAATTTTATATAATAATTAACTCTTTAAACACCCAAAACCGAGTTTGGTTATGGGTGTTTTTTTTATCGCCCATTTAACAATCTTCTAACGATCGAACCAGATACATCACATGCTTGGTTTGTTCGTATAATAGTTCCCCGGCATGTTCTATACACGCTTCTAATGTCATTGGTCTGTTCATAATGGAGAAACAACCTGTGAATTTATCATGTAAAGCCTCTGCCCCATTTCCAAGGCTGCCAGAAATTAACAGAACTTTCTTATTATGCTTTTTAGCTAAATCAGCAATATGAGCGGGCGCCTTTCCGTACAGTGTTTGTTCATCACTTTGGCCTTCTCCAGTAATGATGAGATCTGCTTGTCGGATCGCTTGTTCTACTTTGCCAATTTCGGCTATTACGTTTGCACCTGGTTTTAACGTAGCCCCTAAGGTTAACAACGCAAAACCTAACCCACCAGCCGCACCAGCACCAGGCAAATCCCGCTTCTCTTCATCCACTAATTTTGCAAAATATGCATGTGCATGATCATATCGTGTTACTTGTTCTGCGCTTGCTCCTTTTTGCGGACCGTACACTGCACTAGCACCTGTTTGCCCTGTAAGTGGATTATCCACATCACATGCTACTTGTATACTTACCTGCTGCAAACGCGGATCTAAACCTGTTAAATCTAACTGATCAATGTCCAATAAATCATGGCCTTTATAACCTAATTTGGCTCCAGTTCGTGACCATGCCTTCATTCCTAAAGCTTGAAACATGCCAAAGCCAACATCATTGGTTGCGCTACCACCCAAGCCTATAATAAAGGAGCGACACCCCTTATCTAAGGCATCCATCATGACTTGCCCTATCCCATATGTCGTAGTCCGATCTGGATCTCGTTGTTCACTTGGTACTTGCACAAGTCCAGCAACACTAGCAACTTCAATCACCGCTGTTTGATCATTTAATATGGCATAGTTTGTTTCAATGTCTGCACCTAATGGCCCTTTACAAGTTAGCTGGATGCGTCTTCCTCCAACTGAAGTTAAAAAGGCGTCAATCGTCCCTTCTCCTCCATCCGCCATTGGTTTCATCACACATCGATCATTAGCTTCTGTATCGTTAACTGCTTTGCGGATTATATTGGCAGCTTCCAGTGAGGTTAAACTTCCTTTAAATGAATCTGGTGCAATAACAATATTCAACAAATCCCTCCGTTTCATCCGTGCCTTTTTTCGTTTCTTATCTATAGCGTCTAGGTGTGGATTGACCTAAACAATAGACATGTTTTACATTAAATGCTGATTTTCAATTAGTCAAAGAACTTACTACTGAAAGTCAATTAGATGACAACATTACGAACAAAACTGTATAATTAAACTTTGGTTAAAAGCTAAATGAGTGTGTAAAATAAGTGAAGACACTCTCTTATTGAGTATAAGGAGGAAATAAAATGTTAAAAGGTTTATTTAAGAAAAAAGAGGATAATTCTCCTGTAGAATTAGTAGCTCCTTTAACAGGGGAAGCAATTGAATTAGAAAATGTCCCTGACCAAGTATTTTCTGAAAAAATGATGGGTGACGGCATAGCTATAAAACCTACAGATAGTAAAGTTGTATCTCCAATTGATGGAGAAGTTTACGATGTATTCGAAACGAAACATGCTATCTCTCTTCGTTCCGATCAAGGGATTGAATTATTAATTCACATGGGATTAGAAACCGTTAACTTAAAAGGGGAAGGTTTTGAAATCATGGTGTCTAAGGGACAAAAAATAAGTAAAGGTAGTCCATTAGCTAACTTCGACATTGATAAAATGAAAGAACTTGAAGTTGAAACAGTTACTCCTATCATCTTATTAAATGGAGATAACTTTAAAATTGATGAACGAAAGTCGAACGAAAATGTTGAAGCTGAACAAGCTGGACTATTGACGATTTCAAAGAAATAATGTTATATGAAAACGCAATCCCTTTGGCGGATTGCGTATTTTTACTAGTGAGCGATTATTTGTGATAATTGTTCACCAAATGCTGCCAATGGACAGAGTGGAGCGGACATTTGATCCTTTATTTACCCCAAAAAAAGTCTTTTTAGCCTTTGGACGGACATCTATTCCTTTATTTGCATACAATCAGGTTGATTTACTCTAAACTTGATCATTTAAGGAACTAGATGTCCGCTCGCCCACGACATACAGCCTAAATTGGAAAAATAACGCACTCTATGTCCTTTTCAAATGAACCTACTCCATCATTTCATCAATTTTGTCCAATAACCCAATATACAACCTTTCACCTATTAGTAGTGTATTCTAGTGTCAATTTTTGTATTTTTCTGAATATAAACGAAGATTTTCTTACTAGTCCATTGAATTACGATCTAAAACGTGGTATTTTATTAAACAATATACCAAATTTCCTAACTTAAAAATTATATGTAGGAGGGGTTTTGATGAATCGAAAGGTAACTTTAGAAAATCTCTTTGTACATCCAATTGTTCAAAAGTATGTTGGCCGGTCTGGCATGGCACATGCGATTCGCGTTGCAGAGAAAGCCTTTCATATAGCAATAAAAACGAATGTTAATCCTGACTTAGCAGCAAAGGCTGGTTTACTCCACGATATTGGGCATTATGAATGGTACCAAAATGGCAAATGGGATTATCAACAATACAAACAAAATGACATCCACGCCATCAAAGGATCCGCTCGTGCCCATAAGTTACTAGTTCGTTGTGGTGAGGACTTACAGCCAGCCAAGGAAATTGCGCTAGCCGTTCTGCTTCATACCGACTCTTATTTACCTGAGGGGGATTTACAATTAACACCGTTACAGAATGTTGTTGCTCAAGCCGACCATGCTGATGAAGAACCTGGTGGCAATCATCATTATCGTCGAATTGATGAAGCTACTGCACTAAGTCGCATACAGAAGTTGGATTTAAAAATTAATCAGCACCTCCTTTCACACGATCTTGAGCAAACGAGTTAATTTTGCTTCACACATCTTCCCCTTCTGTTTTTAAGTCCATCTCGGTTGATTCACTCTCTTTTTTCGGCCGAATCTGCCGGGACAGACTTTATCCCCTAGAAAATTCCTTAATAAATAAAGTGCGCATTCACTTTTTAAGCAAATGCGCACTTCCCCTTCATTTAAAACCGATTTCGAATTGCCTTTGCCACTTCCATTAAAATCACTGCACCCAGCGCAAGTCCTGTTGCAATCACCCATTGGTCAAACCCAAATGTAGTTGGAATCGCAAACACATCACGAGCAAATGGAAGAATGGTAATGCTGTATAGCCCAAAGCAAATGAGTACTGCGCCAATCACATATTTGTTACTGAAGAATCCTGCAGCAAATGCAGATTGGGTATTGGAGCGTGCTGCAAATGTTTGTAAAGTCCGTGACAAGATTAATGTGGTAAATGCCATCGCCACTCCCATTTCTGCTGAATGTTGCAGTCCAATAAATTGTGAAATAATGACGGCAATACCAATCAATAACCCACGTGTGATTACTGCCTGAAGGGTTCTACCAGAGAAAATTCCTTCATCAACATCCCGTGGTTTTCGTTTCATCACATCTGGTTCTGACTTTTCCATACCTAGAGCAATCGCGGGTAACGAGTCATTGACTAGGTTGATGAAAAGAAGTTGTAATGCTGTGAATGGACTAGACCATCCGATAATAACAGCGAATAAAATACCGATAATCGCCCCTAAATTACCTGCAAACAAGTAACTAATTGCCTTTTTAATGTTATCAAATACGGTACGACCAACCCCAACAGCATCCACAATCGAAACAAAGTTATCATTGGTCAAAATCATGGCAGAAGCATCTTTAGCCACATCGGTTCCGCTTCCCATTGCGATCCCAATATCTGCTTGTTTTAGTGCCGGTGCATCATTTACCCCATCACCAGTCATCGCTGTTATACGATTTTTATCTTGCCAAGCCTTAACAATTCGGATTTTGTTTTCAGGTGATACCCGAGCATAAACAGAGATATGCTCTAGCTTTTCTTTTAATTCTTGTTCAGACATATCGTCTAATTCTTTCCCTGTTAAGGCAATATCGCCTTCTTCCATTAAGCCAATGTCTTTTCCAATTGCTTGGGCAGTTGTCTTATGGTCACCGGTGATCATCACCGTGCGAATACCTGCTTCTCTTGACTGTTTAATCGATTCGTAAACTGCTTCACGTGGTGGATCCATCATTGCTGTGAGACCTACTAATACAAGATCTTGCTCATCGTCATGGTCTACTTCGGTTTTATTTTGTGGCAATGTTTTATACCCATAAGCTAACACACGTAATGCTTGGTTGGAATAATCTTCATTTGCCTTCTTTAAACGACTTTTCCACTCATCTGTTAAAGGTTGTTCTGTGCCATCAACTAAAATAGATGTTGCCCTATTGAATACTACATCAGGCCCACCTTTAGTTAATAACAATTTATCCCCATCAATCGTATTCACGGTTGACATCAATTTTCGATCTGAATCAAACGGAAGTTCTGCTTCACGTTCGAACGTATCACGAATCTCGTCGTAATCTTTGTTATTATCGTTAGCAAAATTAATCAGTGCTACTTCGGTTGGATCCCCTACTTCTTTTCCTTCATTGTTAATATAGGAATCATTACAAAGAACTGCAATTTTCACTAGCAATTCCTCTGCTTTATTCCAGTTATCTGGATTTTCAGGCAATGTTTCTTCCGCGCTATCTGCAGTGAAATATTGGGTAACTGTCATTTTATTTTGCGTTAATGTCCCTGTTTTATCGGTACAGATCACACTGGTAGATCCTAGTGTCTCCACAGCGGGAAGTTTACGGATGATGGCATGTTGTTTCGCCATCTTATTGGTACCAACTGACATCACAATCGTGACGATCGAGGATAATGCTTCAGGTATTGCTGCCACAGCTACTGCAACAGCAAACATTAAAGCATTAAGAACTGCGGTCATGGTATCGACATCCTCATTTCCACCTAGCCAAATTCTTCCTACTTCTACAGCAAAAATAGCAATACATAAGATCAAAATCCATATCCCTAATTTTTTACTAAACACATCTAGTTTGCGTTGTAGTGGTGTTAGTTTTTCTTCCGCTTTGTTTAACATGTCAGCGATTTTACCAACCTCGGTATTTTCACCTGTTCCCGTCACAACAAACGTGCCTCGTCCATATACAACAAGGGCACTACTATGTACCATGTTATCACGGTCACCAACCACTACTTCTTCCCCAATGGTATCGATGTTCTTTTCTACTGCTTCTGACTCCCCTGTCAACATCCCTTCATTGACTTTAAGGGAACCACTTTCTAGCAAGCGTCCATCAGCCGGTACAAAATCCCCTGCCTCAAGGTAGACGATATCACCTGGGACTAGTTCACGTGCTGGAATCGTTTGTTTCGTACCACCCCGAAGGACTTTCGCCTCTGGTGCCGACATATCACGTAAAGCATCAAGCGAACCTTCAGCTCTCTTTGTCTGAACAACGCTAAGAACGGCATTTAAAATTACAACTAAAAAAATGATAACTGATTCAACAATCTCACCTAACACCAATTGCACTCCAGCTGCAATTAAAAGGACAATTACCATTGAATCTTTAAATGTTGCTAAAAATAGCTCTAAGATGGTCGCTTTTTCTTTATCTTTTATTTCATTATATCCGTGTTTCTCAATTCGTTGTTTAGCTTCATCAACTTGTAGTCCATCTTTACTCGATTCTAATTGTTGCAACGCTTCTTCAGCTTGCTTTCTGTAAAAGTCCATCGTACACGCTCCTTTCCTGTTTAGTACTGTGTGTATTTAGAAAAATTATACTTAGCTATTAGATGGATCCTCTTTGAAACGTCCTATTGTGATAATGTACACAATGAATGGTAGATTTGTTAGATCCTTTGTAGTTCCAACCTTTACTATTGTTGTTACATAACACTGTTTTTTAATGCGTAGTTGCTATATTATACGACATAACTCCAAATGACTTCTTTCCATTCTAATAAGATTAGTGCTGAACGGCGCTGCGGAAATACACTACGCTTTCCTGTGGGGGGCTGGTGAGCCTCCTTGAAAATAAAGAACAATTTTCTGCGTGCGATGTAACGCTGCCGTAGCCTTCCTTGTCCTCGCTCGTCCCTCGCTGCGGGGTCTCACCGATGGTTCTTAAGGATTACAGGCTAAAACCGTCCTTGTCGGACAACGCCTGCATAACCCTTGCCGGGCCTCGGGAGTCTCCGTGTATTTCCTCCGCTTATTCCAGTACTCTGAAGTTTTATAGTGCTTTGCTTAATGAAGTCATATACTATATCTTTTTTATGTTAGTTAGTATGTTGTAACATAACCTTGCAGTAAATTCCGTATTTTTTCTTTTATAGAGTATTACATCTATCGCTAATCAGAAAACTTATATCAGCGTAGGTAGAATACGGAGACTCCTCGAAAATAAAGCCCAATTTTCTTCGTGCGATGTATCGCTTCCGCAGCCTTCCTTGTCCTATGGGAACAGCACGAGCCGAAGATCCACTTGGTAAAGGAACGTAGGCTAAGATCGTCACGTCCTGTGACAACGCCTACGTGACCAACATCCTGTTGGCCCGAGGCCGTGCCCATGGAAAGCGGAGTATTCTACCGAAGCGAGGTTATAACACTCGAATCATCTAGAACAAAAGAAAGCAAATCTACAAAATTGTTACTGCGTATAATAAAGCTTATATGCAAGTAACAACATCTTTATATTAACTTACACTTATTGTAACACGAGTTAATTTTTTACAAGTTTGTGGTACATAATAAAGTGAAACTTCACTCAGTGGGGTTTTTTTGCCGTTCCCCTTAAATCTTGAACTGCCTGTTAATGCGGGATAAATTACGATATGATTCGAAAGGCTTGCTTTTAGGAAGTCTTTTTTTGATACAAAGTGTCACAAATAAGAATTGCTTACGTCTAATAAGTGAAATCAAAAACGGAGGATAAAAACATGGCTACTAATAGGAAGATTATTTCCGAATGGTTTCATCAATATAGCAATGATATCTATAACTTTTTAGTTTATTACACGGGGACAACTGATGTAGAAGACCTTGTACAAGAAACATTTATTAAAGCTAGTAAGGGATTAGCTTCCTACAAAAATAAATCCAGTCCCAAAACATGGCTCATAAGCATTGCCCGTAACGTTGCCATTGATGAAGCAAGAAAAAAGAAAAATAAGATTTGGAAACAAACCACAGCATTTGATGAACAAAATGGCAGTTTTCAAAGTCAGGGTACCACCCCTGAGCATACTGTTCTGATGAATGAGGACAAACAACAACTTTATAACGCGATCATGCAATTGAAAAAGAACTATCGGGATGTGGTGATTTTGCGTGGAGTCAAGCAGTTTTCAATTGAAGAAACTGCCGACATCCTAAATTGGAAACAAGCAAAGGTACGAACTACTTACCATCGAGCATTGAAATCTCTCAGACAACAATCAGGACTGGAGGGTGATGATTTGTGAAAAAACATCAATCAAACAATGACATAGAGAATGAACTGCAAGATTTTCCAACACATCGTATGAGTAAGGAAACGAAGGAAATCATGCATCAAAATATTATGAATGCATTGGCACATGATCAAGAAAAAGAAAGGAGATGGATGAAAATGAGAAAATTTACAACTGCAATTGCAAGTGTTGCTGCTTTAGGGTTATTTGTACTGTTAGGATATAGCATGTTTCTAGACAATAATACAACACCAAATGGAAACGAAGACCAGACTAATCAAATCACAACTCAAGATGAGGAACAAGATGAAATCATTAATCTTGATAAAGAAACAGCCAAAGACATCATGGACCAATATAAACAGTCTTTAAACGTTTTATATGAAACATCAGGAGAAAATGGATTAATTACTATGTATGACTCGATTGATGAAGTAAGAGAACACTTCCGCCAAGTGATGTCAGAAGATTTGGCCGATTGGATGACTGATTCATATATTAAAGAAGAAAATGGAGAGGTTTACCTTATTGCTAAAGATGGTCCTACGTGGCTTGCGAATGACCAAGAATTCGAACTTGAGCAAGTAAACGAACAGCTTTATAACCTGAATCAAGAGCGAAATAATGAAATGCTCGGCCATGTAATGATGACGTATCAATTAAAATGGGCAGAAGATCGGTGGGTCGTCCATTCAATCGAATCGACACACCTTGATGATCAACAACAAAACGAAGAAGCAGAGCAACCTTCTGTAAAAGAGTTGGCCACAGATATTATTAACCTGTTAGATGACAGAAACACTAGTGACCTTGCTGATTATGTGCATGAACAACAGGGATTGCTGTTTTCCCCTTATGTATACGTCGAGGATGATGCATTGGTATTTACTAAAGAGGAGGTCGCATCGCTAATGGAAGACGAACAAATCTATGAATGGGGCACATATGATGGCAGAGGAAACCCAATTGAGTTGACACCTGGTGACTATTTTGATGAATTTGTTCAAGTCGAACCGCTTATTGACACAGAAGATATTTATACCGATCAAGCAAACCAACATGGAAATGTAACAAACAACATTAAGGAGATTTTCCCTGAATCAACAGTTATTGAATTCTATGATAATGGGTCAGAAGAGTATGGAAGCATGGATTGGTCTGCTGTCCATTTGGTATTTGAACAAAACGAACAAGAAGAGTGGAAATTAGTCGCCATTGTTAATGACGAATGGACGATCTAAAGCGCTATGAAGTTACGTCGGAATTTCTACAAATCAAATACGCAAAAAACTAGCAATATCCTATGAAACTGCCCCTCCTAAAAATTGACTATTTAGGAATAACAAGTCTATAATTAAAGAAACATGATCGATTCGCATGATTTCTTATAATGCAGAAGTAATCACTCTTCCTATTTAGAAGTGATTACTTCTTTTTATGCAATTGCAATCAGAAAGGAAGCGCATGTATGGCGAACACGCACGAATTTTCTAAAGGTGAAGAAATTGCTAATTCCGTTACTCATGGAATTGGCATGGCGTTAAGTATTGCAGGACTAGTTATTTTAATTGTTTTTTCTTCCTTACATGGTACAGCATGGCATGTCGTTAGTTTCACTTTATTCGGATCAACGATGGTTATGTTATATTCCTCCTCAACATTGGTACATGGTTTGCCTAAAGGGAAAGCGAAGGATGTATTTGAGATTCTTGACCACTCCTCGATTTATTTTTTCATTGCAGGCACCTATACCCCTTTTCTCTTTATCGTTGTGAAAGGGACACTTGGTTGGACTTTATTTGGAATTGTTTGGGGATTAGCAGTTGCTGGTACAATATTCAAAGCTTTTTTTGTAAAAAAATTCTTATTCACCTCCACCATTCTCTATGTCGTAATGGGCTGGTTAATCATATTTGCCTGGGACGCATTAACATCCACTTTAGCTCCTAACGGGATTCGGCTGTTAGTGATCGGTGGACTTGCTTATACAATTGGAGCGATTTTTTACATGTGGCGTGGATTTAAGTTCCATCATGCCCTATGGCACTTGTTTGTATTAGCAGGCTCTGTATTGCACTATTTCTGTATACTGTTTTATGTATTACCAATTCAATAATTTTTAAGAACAAAACAGTCTCGACCCGTTTTGTTCTTTTCTATCAACAAAAGGAAGGATACTAGAATGACATTTTCACAACAAATCGAACCTCATATTTTAAGTGACGATAAATATGTACGCGACTTTGCATTAAAAACGATACATACTGGACGACTGGGAAACGAGCACACTTTTTCACTTGCGTTTCAAGCACTTGATCGCATACCAATCGATCCGATGGTTAATCCCATCATTCCATATACGAAAAATTTGCCCATTACCGAGAACGTTTTACAGGAGCTTATCGAACGAATTGAAAGAGAAGATGGAAATGAAATATGGTATGCATCGATTATTTCTCATGCCTCCACGGAACTCATCGCTAAATATAAAGAGCGATTGCAGAAATTTACCAATGATGAGGTAGTAGAACAATTTATTGCTCTGCTTTCAATGGATTCAGAACAATTATTCACAGAACTCGGTGAAGTCATTGATGCATTGGAAAAAGATTGGTTTAATTCCCAATTCAATTACGGAAAGCGTATCTTGCATGAGTTAATAAAACGCGGCGAATATGATGCTGAAAACTATCAGGATATTGAAGCAGGAATTAAGGAAGATTTACAAGCAGATTTTTTCTCTTATAATAGTATTTTCCATGTTTACCTTGCTGGTGAACTAAAAGTTGCCTCACTTGTTCCAACTTTAGCTAGCTTGCTCGTTCGAGAAGATGAAGATATTCTACAGGAAGCAGTAGCTCAAGCTCTAATTAAAATCGGAACAGAAGCTGTAATAGATGAAGTTGATCGATACATCCAGCACGAAGATACCGCCTATTTTGCGATTGATATTGTGGAAAATATTAAGCACGATCGGGCAGAGCAATGTCTTTTAAAACACTTTAATGAAACCGATAATGTTTCAATTAAAACACTACTCGCGAATGCATTATGTAAACAATTGTCAACGGAAGCTATTCCATTGGTAGAAAAGTTAATGGAAGATGGTTACGATTCAACGCTCCTTGAATTGGAAGAGCCTCTCTACGCCAACTGTGTGATAAATAAAATAGATCACCCTAAATTACAAGAATGGAAACAACAATTAATCGATAAAGACCGATATTGGCAAGACCAAAAAATGAAGAACCTCCAACCTACTATTAAGGAACCTACCACTACCAAACAGCAAAAAAAGGTTGGCAGAAATGATCCATGCCCATGTGAAAGTGGGAAGAAGTATAAGAAATGTTGCGGAAAATAATACTTGAAGAAATGGTTCGCTTGTTCACACGAATAAGCGAATCTTTTTTAGCTATATTACGCGCAGTGTACTCAATTCTAGTTAATCATTCGACTAAAAAATACACTCCCCTTACGCTCCAAACGATAGAGCACAGACATTTTGACAAAAGCGGATAGTTCTCTCTGTTTCTCCCCCCTTATAACAATTAATTATCCAACCATTCGATTATTTCCATTCATTGCCTACAAATAAAATCGAATTTCCCAGGAAATATATCGAATGCTGACAAAATTATCATCCATTTGTAAGTTTAACGTATCTAGACATGAATTTTATTATATATTGGAATACCTTTCATGTCACCGTGCCATTTTCTATTCCACTTAAAGATTGCAAGGATCTATTTTAAATGAGAGGCCAAAGATAGATAGCCTGTAATTGTTCATTCATGAGAGCGTGCATCTGTCAAAACCAGTACACGCCACCACTTAAACGTTATTAATTAAACGTTTGATTAATTATCCTTCTCATGAACCCCAGCATCGTCACAAACGGTACTTAGGAAATCAGTCAAAAATTCACCATCTGCGCTTGAGGACACATACCATGCTTTTCCCTTTCCAAATGTGTTAGCCGTTAGCACTGGCATTCCCTTATAAAAGTCAGAACGATCCTTCGAAATCAATTCTGCATCTTCTGAGTGAATAAGATCGAAAAGCAAATTACAAGAATAGCTTCCACTTAAGTTTCCGCGATCTTGTTTCATGACAAGTTCATTTGTTCAGATATGTAAGGTATCAATTTCCTCTGACCAGATTCCTAACACATTACGTAATGCTCCTGGATTTAGCTTCATACTGTGCAACAAGTCATGTGGTATAATGAACCATTACGTGATACAGACAAAAAAGCGATTAATTACATAAGAAAAAGCAGTAAATATACGTTAACATGAGAAAGAAGCGCTTGATTATGTAAGAAAAAGCGCCTGATCTCGTAAACTGTTTTGTAATAGCAACTGCGCAGTAAAAAACAACAAGGATTGTGATTATGCTACAATTCATAGACAAAAAACCTGCCTTCCACCATTATAATGAAGGCAGGTTTTTTGTTACCTGAAATCTCTTGTATCTTCCATTGTTCGTGAAAATGCGACATATCCAATCGTTGTGATCAGTGTCATCAATATAACTAATAATGTATTTTTCATCATTCACCCTCCAAAATCTTTATGTTCATGTATTAAAACGGTCTGAATTTCCCTTTTTTAAGTACAAGGCCAGCTCCACCTAGTAAGAATAAGTAGCGATCGTCAATGACATTTTTCATCGCTTTCGCGGTCATGCCATATAGTTTCTTATCACCAAATACAACACCCATTCCTTCTCTGCCACCTAAGGATGCAACGGTACCTTTGTCATCAAAGATAAACTGTTCCATCTGTCCACCATAGAGAAGTGCCTCGATGTTGTTAGCGCAAGTATCTGCTTCTTGAATGGCGATTTGTGCGGTTGGTGGATATGGCTTTCCTGTTTCTGGATTCATAACCCATGCGCAATCTCCGAGAATAAAAATGTTAGGGTATCCTGGCGCACGTAAATCCGGGTCTACATTCACTTTCCCTTTTGTTAACTCAAAACCAGAATCACCGATAATGGAGTTCGCTTGCACACCACCAGTCCATACAATTGTTCCTGCCTTTATTTCTTCCTCTTCTTCCTCTTCTTTTCCAACAATCACAGCATCTGCCTTACATTCTTTAATCATCGTACCTGTTTTAAATTCAATGTCTCTGAATTCAAGTGACTTTCTAGCATAATCAACTAAGTCTTGGTCAAAGCCTGGTAAAATAGTTGGTGCTGCTTCAATATTAATGACACGAACTTTGCGCCGATCAATATCATATTTTTTGCAAAGCTGTGGCACCTTTTCTGCGAGTTCACCAATAAACTCAATTCCAGTAAACCCACCTCCACCAACGATGATCGTTAATAAATGATCATTTTCTGCTTCTTCCACTTTGTAACGGGCAAATTGGTATTCGATATGTTCTCGAATCATTCGACTACTATCCACACTTACAATTGAAAATGCATGTTCATCCATACCTGGAATACCAAATGTGGCTTTTTCAAATCCAAGACCGATGACTAAATAATCATAATCAATTTCATCATTTTCTAAAACAATACGTTGGTCATTTTTATTAATCTTTACTACTGTATCATGAATAAGATTCACTCGATTTTTATCAATTACATCACTTATCATAATTCTTGATCGGTTTTGATTAATCGTACCTGCTGCCACTTCATGTAACCATGTTGTTTGATAATGATAGTTATGTTTATTAACTAGAGTTATTTCTGCTTCTTCAGGTTGCAATTTCTCTGTTAGTCTTTTCGTTGTCATCATTCCAGCATATCCTGCACCAAGAACGACAACTTTTGGTTTAGTTACCTGCATGTAAATCCGTCCTTTCTAACAGTCTTGTTCTATTTTAGTATACCCATTACCAAAAGGATTACTTACCAAGTTCACTTATTCACAAAAATTGATAGAATAAATTGCTTCTTCACTCTGTGGGGTTTTTGCGTCTCCCTCCACTGAACGTTAGCCTAAACCAATCGAGCGAAAGCAAAAGTTTACTCCCGCTTAAACATCTCCATGTCATTTCATGTTTTGAAGCGGAAGTCTTTACGGACGTTGCACCGGAATAAACTTAGGAGTTAGAATAAAAAAAATAGAAAAGGAAGAGACATCACTTCACGATAGAAAATACTCCCATATTCATTTTACAGTGCTTTTACAAGTCCACCGTCAATTACTAGATTTTGGCCTGTCATATATGTATTGGCACCAGAACTTAAAAATACCACAATACGAGCAAATTCTTCTGGTGAACCATAACGCCCGATTGGGATTGTGTTTTCTGATGCTTGGCGGACTTGGTCATAGGTTTGGCCTGTACCTTGTGCTGTATTCTCGTCTAATGATGCCAACCGTTCCGTATCAATGCGTCCTGGACCAATAGTATTAACCATAATATTGTCATTCGCATATTCTCGAGCTAACGTTTTCGATAAGCCAACCATCCCTGCTCGGAAAGTATTGGATAGAATTAAATTATCCAATGACTGCTTAATTGATGACGAAGCGATATTGATAATACGTCCTTGTTGTTGCGCTTGCATCGAAGGTAACACTTCGCGAGCCAATCGGATATAGCTAAGTAAATTCAACTCAAAGGCAGCTTGCCAATCTTGATCATCAAACTGTTCAAATTTCCCTGCAGGCGGGCCACCGGCATTATTGATCAACACATCAACTTTTCCGTTCCAATCAAGCGCTTTTTTCACAAACGCGGTTACCGAATTAGGGTCGGTTATATCACATACACGATAATCAACTTGTTGATTTCCACTTTCCTCTTTAATAAAGCTGACCGCTTCTTTTAATGCTTGTTCCTCTCTACTGCCAATCAAGACGTGTGCACCTTCTTTGGCAAACTCCAACGCTGTTGCTCTCCCAATTCCTTTACTTCCTGCCGCTACAATGACAGATTTTCCTTTTAAATCAAGATCCATGTTCATTCCCCCCTGTCTCTTTGTATTCAATTATAGGATGAATCCGTTAACATTTCTAGGAATACCCCTTAAGCAAATAGCATTCAAAGTTATTAGAGAGTAAGCGTATGACTCAATGTATGCCATTTCACTTTCGACCGGTCTGTCATTCCTTTATCCTCCCTTTTTAAGCCCTTTTTGGCGGTTAACCGGTTCCTTATTCCGTTATCAACCTAAACTGTAGCCATTTTGCTTAAATTTGGTGCATTAGGGGAACAAGAGACCACTTGTGCCTATTATTACGGCTGTTTGGTCATTTAGCGGAATTAGGAACCGATTTCCTCCACCTTCAACCGATCGCATACACTTCACCTATTGCTACTTAATGATTCAATTGCTGTATGAGTTTTTCGACAATGCTTTTTTCTATCTGATCTTTTTGATAGGCACCGATTACGGAACCGCCAACTGGTGGAAGGTTTGGAATCACCAAGTTTACATCGACATGATCATTGATCATTTCTTGTCTCATTAGCGGAAGTAATAGTTGATTTGTCTTTTCATTAAAAACGCCTCCACATAAGATTACTTTCACCTTTTCGTTTGGGTCAAATAGTTTTTTATGCAATGTTGCGATACTTAAGCATATCTCCCTTACAATACAATGAATAATATTTGTTGCGACGGCATCTCCATCCAAACTAGCTTGAAAAACTAGCTTACTTAACCTAGCAATTTCATGTTTGGGAGTAGTTGCTAGATAAACTTTATCCACTAATTGTCTACCAGTTTCAACTTGAAAATGATCATACAGTAGGTGTAAAAGGGTCGTTTTCGGTCCACGTTGATCATAGTATTTCAGTGCTGCAATCAGCCCTTGTTTGCCAATATCATAACCACTTCCTTCATCTCCAAGCAAATACCCCCATCCTCCAACTCGATCATGCACACCATTTGCATTCACCCCATAGGTAACCGATCCTGTTCCACAGATTTGTACCATACCAGGAGCACCATACGTACCAGAATAAAGCGCATTAATCGTATCTGGTTCCACTTGAACTTCTATATTGGAGGGGACTAATCCAGCAATTACTCGATACACCTTTGCTTTTGTCTCTACACTAGCCGCTCCTGAAATACCGGCAAAAATACGAATTACTTGAAGAAATTCAGTAGGCACTTGCTCTCGAAACTGAGTAAATAGTTGTTCGAATGTTTTCTCTAATTGCTCATCAGTTAGACTATTAGGATTTGTAGGACCAACGACAACTTCTTTTAAAACATATCCTTCTTGATCCGCTAGTACAGCATGTGTTTTTGTACCTCCACCATCAACACCAATTACATATGTCATTTGAATCTCCCCTAATTCCATTTTACATTGACTTAATCTATGAAAATGCATACTCTAACTTTTCATTAGAAAGTAAGCAATACATTTCTATCTATAACTTTTTAACTTCATTAATTATATGCATGTAATCGTCCCTTTATGGATAGTACTTCTAAACGTTGGCGGAGTGTTTTAACAGACTAACATAAAGTAAAAAAAAGAACCTTCATCCGAAGAAAGGGATGAAGGAAGATAATCTTTAGTGTATACGGATGTTTTCGTGACAAAACTCCGCTAGTCTATTCGTTGCAGATTTATACATTATGCTGATTTCTTTTGTGTTACTGGTTGATCACCATAAAGCTTTTCGACCATCTCTTGTTTAAATCCAAACAAGTAAGTCATACCGAAACCACCAATATAAGAAATGATTAATCCCACAATATAAATAAGATAGTTACTATCAGCAATTAATGGAATCAGCGCTAATCCTGATGGACCAACAGTAATGGCACCAATACTTTGCATAGACAAGAATGCTCCACCAAATCCTGCACCTAGACAAGCAGTGATAAACGGGCGTCCTAAAGGTAAGACAACACCATAGATTAGTGGTTCCCCAATACCTAAGATCCCAATTGGTAACGCATTACTTACTGTTTTACGCATACGCTGATCCTTTGTTTTTAAATAGATCGCAATTGCAGCACCAACTTGACCAGCACCCGCCATTGCTAGAACAGGTAATAAGGTTGTGGAACCAATGTTTTCAATTAGATCAAGGTGAACTGGAATTAAACCTTGGTGTAGTCCCAACGTTACTAATGGTAGGAATGTTGCAGCTAGTACATATCCACCGAGCACGCCGCCAACTTCAAGCATCACATCTACTAAGAACCAAGTAAGACCACCCATTACCCAGCCTGCAATTGGCTGAATAACAACAAGTGTAATGACAGAACCGACTAAAATTGTTATTAATGGTGTGACTAATAGATCCAGTGCATCTGGCATTCTTTTACGAACAGATTTTTCAATTTCAGCAAATAAATAAGCAGCAATAATAACACCTAGTAAACCACCAAGCCCCGTACTAATTTGTAAATCTAATCCGAATAATTGCAAAGCACCAATATCACTTAATACGGGAGCATAAATTATAAGACCGGCAATACCACCGAGCACCTGGGTTCCCTTAAATTCCTTGGCCGTGTTGATACCTACAAATATACCTAATGAACCAAATAACAGCCCACCAATCGCACTTAATAACTGATACCAGCTAGTATCTAAAATAGCTGGGTCAAGCACACCTGCTTCTGGATTCGCTAAGTTTAGAATAATATTCGCAATCCCAAGTATTAAACCAGAAGCAACGAAGCCCGGGATTAAAGGAACAAAAATATTACCAATATGCTTTAACATACGATGCACTGGGGATGTTTGTTTAGCTTTAAACGATGCTTTCGTGTCATCTGCTAAATCGAATTCATCCTCCTCAAGTTCACTACTCTCAATTCCAGTGATCTCAGCAAATTCATTTGTAACCTTCGTAACTTTCCCTGGTCCTAACACAACTTGGATGGCTTCATCGTCAACTACCCCTAATACGCCATCTAATTGTTTAATTGCATTAATATCGATGTTAGAGCGATCCCGTACTGTCACTCGTAAACGGGTAATACAGTTTGTAAAACTAACAATATTTTTCTTCCCTTGTAGTTGTTCTAGTATCGCTTCTGCTAATTGTTTATTATTCATCATTACACCTACTTCCGTTTAATAAAGAACTTTATCTTCTATATCAATAGCATGGCGAACAAATCCATTTGCTTCTTCCAGACACTGTTCCGCTTCTTCCAATGAACATTGTTTTTGAATCATGACAATAGCTACTTTCGGTTTATTATTTGATCGTTCCAAATAAGTCGCTGCTGTCTCATAATCTACTCCTGTAGCAAGGCTTATAATTTTTTTAGCACGTTCTATTAATTTTTTATTTGTCAATTGAACATCAACCATTAAATTGCCATACACTTTACCAATTCCGATCATGGCCGAGGATGAAATCATATTAACGACTAATTTTTGTGCCGTTCCTGATTTTAGTCTTGTTGATCCTGTTATCACTTCAGGTCCAACAATAACCTCTATTGGCACATCGGCATATTCACTAATTGGTGCATTATCGTTACAACTTACCGCCACTGTATTCGCCCCAAGTGTTCGAGCATATTTTAATCCTCCAATCACATAAGGCGTTCGACCACTTGCTGCCAGTCCAATAACCGTATCATTCTCCTTTAAATGAATCGCTTTCAATTCTTCTGTTGCAAGGTCTGGATCATCTTCAGCTCCTTCTACAGCTTTAATCAAAGCGCCTTGTCCTCCCGCAATCAGGCCTTGGACTATTTCAAAATCCGTGCCAAATGTTGGGGGGCATTCAACCGCATCTAATATACCTAGTCGACCGCTTGTCCCAGCCCCAATATAGATAAGTCTCCCACCTGTTTGGAATGAGTCAACCACAAGTGAAACCGCTTTATTTATAGAACCAATTTCTTTGCTGACCGCTAATGGAACTGTTTGATCTTCTTCATTCATTACCTTCAACACGTCATACGTAGACATATCATCTAACTTCATTGTTTTTTCATTTCTTTTTTCTGTTGTCAATTTATCAAGCACGATTAATTGCCTCCCTTTTTACTCTGTTGAATCACTTGATGCGTGCGATTTAAATGGGAGAGAGTACTTTCATACTCCTCATGTGCGCAAGCTGTGTACAACATATCAATTACATTAAGCTGTGCAATTCTTGATGTCATTGCTGCGCTTCTAAATTCATCTTCTTTTGCAGCCACGAATAAAACCGCATCCGCCATTTTACTTAAGCTTGTGTCTGCGTATTTTGTAATCGCAATCACTTTAGCCCCTCGTGACTGTGCAATTTTCACACAATCAATAATATGGGGAGTTTCACCCGAATAAGAAATCGCCACAGCTACATCTTGATCACTAAGGTTAATTGCAGATACTTTTTGCATATGAAAGTCACTGAAAGCCGAACAGATTTTATTAATTCTTGTAAACTTTTGAATGGCATCATATGCAATTAAATAACTTGACCCAACACCATAAAAATCAATTTTTTTCGCATCAACTAAATAGTTATAGGCCTTTTTTAGCTGATCTTGATTGAGAAGATGTAACGTATCGTGTAGGGATTGAATGTTATTATTCGTTATCACAGTCATAATGTTATCAATGGAATCTCCAGGTTCTAACGTGTCCTTATCAACCTCATGAAGATTAATAACAGTAAGATCCCCCGATAGCTTCAATTTAAAATCTTTGAATCCCTTAAACCCTAACGATTGACAATATCTCATTACAGCAGCCGCGCTAGTATACGTTTTTTCTGCAAGTTCTTGGACAGTCATTGACACGACCTCATCCGGATTTTGTATGATATACTCCGCTACCGATCGCGCCGATGGCTTTACATAATTAAGTGATTCTCTAACTTTATAGATTACTCCATCCATGCATGTACACCCCAATTGAGATGAATAATAAGTACTTATACATAGATTGTAATGTCTATGAAATTAAAATTCCATAGTTTCTCAAAAACTGAAATTTAGTTTCAAAAACTGAAATTATTGAAACCGCTACCAACGATTACTCGGTTGGTTTAAAGCACTTTCTCAAAAAACAAACAAGCCGACTCAATAATCGATCGGCTTGTTCATATTAGAACTCTATTAAAGTTTTGTATATACTCTTAACTAATCTATTCCAATGCCAATAGTGCTCTTAAATCCTGTTTGTTCACAATTAAATCTGCTAATGTATAGTCATCTAACACATGTAAAAATGCTTGTAATGCTTTATTTAATGCATGCTTTAATTTACATTTAGGCAATAATACACACTGATTCCCTTCTGCATCAAAGCACTCCATTAATACAAAATCATTCTCCATTTCACGAACGACTTGTCCGACACAAATTTGTTCCGGTGATTGTGCAAGTTGAATCCCACCATTTCGTCCGCGAATAGTATGAATATATTCTAATTTGTTCAATTGATGGACTATTTTGCGTACATGTTCGGTTGAGATCTCGAATGTTTCTGCAATTTCTTTAATGCTTGTTAGTTCACCTGCAGATTTCGATGCTGCAATGATTAACACACGTAAGGCATAATCCGTATATTTTTTTAAACGCAACAAAACCCCTCCTACCACCCATTTTAGTCCAACTTCCTTCAATAATCTATAACTAAATTGTATATACTAGCTTCTATTATATCTAAAATTACGGTTCGAGTTAACAGAATTGTCATAAACTTCTTCAAAATCCTATTGAAATAGTTACCTGTTGTTGAGTAACATTAAACATGTATAGAAAATACACTTTTTAAACATTTTAGTATATTAAATTAAAAGGAGATGTTTGAATGTCTACTCAAACGACCGAACCTTTACTAGACCAACAGACAATTGACACAGTAAAAGCTACTGTACCAGCACTTGAACAACATGGAGAAGATATTACGAAACGTTTTTACCATTTATTATTCAAAAACAACCCAGACTTAAAAAACATTTTTAACCAAACGAACCAACGAAAAGGTCAACAACCAAAAGCACTTGCCAATACTGTTTATGCCGCTGCCCAACACATTGACAATTTAGAAGCTATTTTACCGACCGTGAAACAAATTGCCCACAAACATCGCAGTTTAAATATTAAGCCTGAACACTATCCAATTGTTGGAGAAAATTTACTAACAGCTATTAAAGATGTACTTGGGGATGCAGCTACCGATGATATTATTGAAGCTTGGGGAAAAGCCTACGGGGTGATCGCTGATGTCTTTATCCAAGTTGAAGATGACATGTACAAAGAAACCGAACAAAAACCTGGTGGCTGGGTAGGCTACCGTGATTTCAAAGTAGTGAAAAAGGAAGTAGAAAGCGATGTCATTACATCCTTTTACTTAAAACCAGTCGATGACGGGAAGTTGCCAACTTATCAACCTGGTCAATATATCACCGTCAAAATTGAAGATGAAAGTGCGCCGTATAACTTCTTGCGTCAATACAGTTTATCATGCAAGCCAAACCAAGAATATTTTCGAATTAGTGTAAAACGAGAAGATGGTATCGGGGATTACCCTAATGGGGACGTGTCCACCTACTTACACGACAATGTTGATGTGGGAGATATTATTCCTGTAAGTGCTCCTGCTGGTGACTTTGTATTAGAAAAAGAAGAAAAACCACTTGTCCTACTCAGTGGTGGTGTTGGATTAACGCCATTAGTAAGTATGTTGGAAACCGTTGTGGAAGAACAACCAAATCGCCCTGTTTATTTCATCCATGCAGCCCAATCAAGTGCAGTTCATGGCTTAAAACAAAACGTCCAAGATATTGCAGACGCTCATAGTCAAGTTCATAACTATGTCGTTTATGAAAAACCGACTGAAGATGACACGTATGACAAACAAGGGTATGTTGATCTAGAATGGTTACAATCCGTTCTTCCAACCAACGACGCTGCATTCTACTTCTGTGGGCCTGAACCATTTATGAAAGCAATCAATCGCGCATTAAAAGACTGGAACGTTAGTGAAGAAGATATTCATTTTGAATTCTTTGGCCCAGCTCGTAATCTTGAATAATCAAAAACCCCTATTGGAACAGCCTTTGTTCCGATAGGGGTTTTGTGTATTTAAGTCGTAAAATAGTAATACGTTTCTTAATGATTCTTTCTTTATGTTTAGTTGATGGTGATGAGGAAAAATCTTATTCTCATTCTTGCACAGTCAACTCCATGAATACTTACTTGTATCGATCCATTCGCGACGTGGTCCTAGGATCTTGATTTTTATTATGATCCCGCTTTTGTTTCTGTCGTCGAATAAAGTAAATTAGAAGTCCGATCACAGCATAAACAAAAAAGAATACAATAAATCCCCATAAACCTATCACCGCATCCGCAAATTCCATATTGCCACGATTAGTAATAGCTTGTTGAATTTCAATTGCAAAAACAAGTACAATCATCACGGTAAAGGTATAAATAAAGGAGAAAATCGTTATATTCCATTTGACTTTCTCTAATAATTTGAAGAAAAAATGAACAACAAAGAAAGTAACGATTCCAATAGCCCCCATAATCCAAAAGTGGAGATCTTTATCGGACAACTCAAAACCAACTAGATCAAACAATGCAATTAAGGCATCGTGTAACTCATTCACTATGTCTGCTAATAATAGAATAACTTCTTTCATTCCGTAATTCCCTCATTCCCCATCAACAATAGTCTGAATTCCTATTATTCCATTTTCCCCTCAAAAATAGATTCTTGAAGTGGGCGACGGTCACTAGGTTGTTCTCTTTCTTGTATTTGTTCTGGTAATGCTTGTTTTTCACCTTGATAACCAATAGCAATCACAGCGTGCAGTTCATAATTGTCAGGGATGTTTACTACCGTTCTAGCTTTTTCTTTATCAAAACCACCCATTGCATGTGTGATGAGGCCGCTTTTAGCAGCTTGAATAGAAAGATTTCCCCAAGCAGCCCCTGCATCAAAGCTGTGTGAAGCCCCATTGTCCTGATCCGATACAACTAAAACGAAGGCAGGTGCTTTCTCACACCAAACCTGATTACCTTCATTAATAAATGAAAGAAATCTTTCCCGGTCTTGCTTGTTCCTAGCTACAATAAAGCGCCATGGTTGTTTGTTTAACGATGATGGCGCCCATCTTGCTGCTTCCAACACGCCCATGAAAGTTTCTTCTGGGATTTCTTTTTCTAAAAAGGAACGCGGAGACCAGCGCTCAATGAAAACTGGATCAACTGGATAATCTGCCTTTCTAATTTGCTTTGCATTTGTTATACCCATTTCCTTACCCCTCCTATTAATGACGATTGATCTCATAATTTAGTGTAAATTTTGCTTTAGAAAAATTCAACTATCTGCGCCTTTGTCAACGTAGGTCAAAGGTATACAAAAACAGATTACCAACATAGGCAATCTGTTCTTCTTGTGGGTTTACCGTTCCACAGCCGCTTTCACTTCATTTAACTGTTCAAAATCAAGCACATGTTCTAAATCAAGTAATAATAATAATTGATCTTTTAATTTTGCTACTCCTTGTATGTAATCTTGAGACACGCCAGCGATCATGTCTGGAGCTGAATCCATTTCATCCTGGTTGATGTCAATTACATCGGTAGCAGAGTCAACGATTAAGCCTATTTGATAGGAATGAACCTGGACGACAAGTATCCGCGTTTTATCTGTGTACTCCGTTTTCCCAAGATCTAGTCGCTCTTTCAAGTCCAAAACAGGTGTGATTTCACCACGTAAATTTATAATACCTTTAATAAAGTCAAACGTTTGGGGAACTTCTGTTATTGCTTGTGTTTTTTCAATTGAAAGTACTTGTTGAATGTTCACTCCATATTGTTGCTGTTTCAGTTGGAATAAGATTACTTTTAATGTTGTATCCATATCTAACCCTTCTTTCCCCTCTTCTTTATACATAAATCGTATTTCTAACGGACTAAAACAAAATGACTACTATACTCTGAATGGTATCGTATCACCATTGATAAATCAATATTTATTGAAAGGCTATTTTGTTACAGAAGGTTCCCTCTAATACAAGCGCCGCAGCTGTGAACGGTCTTATTTTTGCTTAATTTTTCGTGACAAGGGCTCTCTGGACAGTTACAACCACAAATTTTTCCTCTAACTGTCGTGACAAGGACTCTCTCGACAGTTCGGACTCTTAATTCTGCTGAACCAATCATTACATCCAATTCAGATGAGGAAGAAGGTTACCTCATGTAAATCTTACGTCGGATTCTATAGTTACTGCGACAAAACAACAACCTTTTAAAAAACAACCATCCTTTTTCCAATCATTACTTATACACAGTATGCATGATTGTGCTTGTAAATCGGAACAACTATAGCTACAGGAGGTGTGCCAGAATGGCTCAAGATGTATTATGCGAAGTAAGCAACTGTAAGTACTGGGCAAGTGGCAATAAATGTATGGCAGACGCTATTTATGTTGTTAGTCACCATGGAAAAAGAGCAGCTAACCAGGAAGAAACAGACTGCAAAACATTCGAGCCAAAAATTTAAAGCACGACCTTCTTTAATGGACCTGGCCTCCACATGAACGAGGTCGGGTCTTTCCACCATTTAAGCACCACCATATTTTATTCCACCACCGTTTACATACGTCTAAAAATGGGAATGGTCATATGATATTCACGTTTAAAGATACAAACAGAAGCAGGAGAACCGTCCCCTGCTTCATGGATAGGTAAGGTGTTCAATTTATGATAGAAATACTTGCAATTACCAATAATCAAGTTTTAACCGTTAACCATATTGATGATCTGAAAGGCCTTCATGTCGACTGGTACTGGATCGATTTTAATCAGCCATCCAATCAAGAAATTCAGCTAATGGATGAAAAGTTACATTTCCATCCATTAGCAATCGAAGACTGTATGTATAGTAGACAACGGCCAAAATTAGATTATTATGATGATTTCACCTTTTTCGTTACCCATGCCATTAATGAAGCTGACCTAACAAAAGAAGAACATAATATATTTGTTGGTGCTCATTTTATCGTCACCTTTCACCAACGGAAATCAAAAGAAATCTCCCAAGTATGGAATCGCCTACTCAACCTAAACAATCCTAGTAAATGGGATGAATACCGTGTTTTTTATGAAATAATTGATAAGATAGTGGATAATTACTTTCCTATTGTTTACCGTTTAGAAGATGAAATTAGTTATGTAGAGGATAATACCAATGAAGAATCAATGGACGTGTTGCTTGATCGATTGTTTGATTTGCGACACCAACTATTACAATTAAGACATACGATTAACCCTGTGCGTGATTTACTTTATCGAATGTTAAATTCCCATCATCTGAAAGGCATTCGTGAGAGGAAGGAATATTTTGTTGATATTTACGACCACTTGTTAAAGCTATCAGAAATGGTTGCATCTAACAGAGAAATAACCAATGATATTAGGGATAATTACTTGTCGATCAACACTCATCAAACTAACCAAGTAATGAAAGTACTCACCATTATTACCTCGATATTTGCACCACTGACCTTTATTGCAGGAATTTATGGTATGAATTTTGTTAACATGCCTGAATTAGAGACGAGATATGGTTATTTCATTACCATTGGCGTGATGGCGCTAGTTTCCATTCTCATGTTCCTTTGGTTTAAACGAAGAGGATGGTTTTAAGCCTACACGTTTTATAACCTGTATAAGGATCTGTATAAGGATTAAAAAAATGCTTGAATTAGATAGGATCATGTCGATAAGATCAGTCTACTCAAGCATTTTGACTATAAATTAAAACTATTTAAACATTTCATCCTTGCATTACTTTGCAAGGTCTATGTGATGAACAATTTTTGGTAATTCTTTCTGCAATTCTTGCATGACATCCTGTAAAGATGCACCATTATTCCCTTTTAAATGTATATTTGTCAAAATCAATTTCAGCTTTTCCGCATCCGTCTTTGCTTCCATATATTCACCGCCAATTCATTGAATATTCGACCACATATAAGCAGTATTATATCATATGATACAACTAATGTAACCATATGTTGTTATAACCTTTATAGACTCAATACATCTAAACTACCCTTAGATAGCACAACCACCAGCATCCCTAATAACAAAGAACTAAATGTAATTTTTACCAACCAGAGTGCATAGTTTTTTGAGTGAAACACTATTCATATATAGATTACTGTAACTTTTTATAAATTTAGATCGTCAATAATATAGACAATCTTCTACACTTTTTCACAAAATATATTTTACCTTCTTGGCATTTCGTAGTAAAATATGTTTTAGTGTAAAATTCTAAACATTTTCGCCGAAAGGTTTGAAGGAGATAAATCTATGTCGAAAGTAACCCATAACTCTAGATTGGAAAAACGAAAGTTAAGAAAACGGAAGCGTAAAAAACTTTTATTTATATTAATCCCATTCCTTCTTTTAATAGCAGCGGCAACCGTTTATGGAGCTTCTTTAGTGAACAAAGCTCAACAAGCGGTTAACGAATCATATGAAGAGGATGGTCGCGAGGGAAATAAATCCGATCGTCGCCCTGATAATGTCGATCCTTCTGAAGATAATGTGTCGATATTGTTTATAGGGGTTGATGACAGCGAGAAACGTAATAATTCCGAACACGCTTTATCGGATGCGCTTATTTTAGCTACTTTAAATAAAGAGGACCATAGTGTGAAAATGGTCAGCATACCAAGAGATTCTTATGTATATGTTCCAGAGGTTGGGTATAAAACAAAAATCACCCATGCGCATTCTTATGGGGGATCAAATGCAACAATGGAAACCGTTGAGGAGTTATTAGATGTCCCAGTTGATTACTTTGTTCGCCTTAACTTTAATGCATTTGTCGATGTCATAGATGCCTTAGGCGGTATAACGGTGGATGTTCCATATGAACTGTATGAACAAGACTCCAATGATGTTAAAGGTGCCATTCACTTATTACCTGGAGAACAGACTTTAAATGGTGAAGAAGCACTTGCACTTGCCCGTACAAGAAAATATGACAATGATATTGAACGCGGAAAACGCCAGCAACAAATTTTAAAAGCAATCATGGATAAAGTGTTATCAGCAAATTCATTGCTTAAATATAACAGTGCAATCGAAGCAGTTGGCGATAACATGTCAACAAATATGAAATTTGATCAAATGAAAAGCTTGCTATCCTATGCCACTTCAAGCGATTTTGACATCGACTCTTTTAGTCTCGAAGGTTCAGATTTATGGACAGATGCTTATTATTGGCAACTAAACGAGCAAGACCTTGTGGATAAACAGCAGCTATTAAAAGATCACTTACAACTAAATCAAAACGATACGTCAACAAACAGCAACCATTCTGAAACAGCAACTCAAGCTAATTAACACTCATAGAGGCTGTCCCAATATAATTCGTTTCCTCCGATTACTATATTTGGGGAGACATAAGGGATAGCCTCTTTTCTTTCTATCTTTTTTTAACACAATGTATAATAATGGTAATATTTTGATACCAATGAATTCACTACGTATTCGTGATATACTTTAAGAGGCAAGTTATATATGTAGTAAGGAGCGTACAACTATGAAGGTGTTTAATAAAATTGCACAAATTAAGGAACAACGACCTTTAAAAAGATACCATAGAATAATAGATGCGATAAACAAAAAAGAAAACGAATATGCACATTTGACCGATGAACAACTACAAGCTAAAACAGAAGAGTTTAAAGGCCTATTAGCCGATGGCAAAACAGTAGATGACATTAAAGTCGATGCATTCGCAGTTGTTCGTGAAGCATCAAAACGTGTACTTGGACTACGCCACTATGATGTCCAATTGCTTGGTGGTTTAGTACTTCTAGAAGGAAATATTTCAGAAATGCCTACCGGTGAAGGAAAGACATTAGTGGCATCATTACCAAGCTATTTACGGGGATTAGAGGGTAACGGTGTACATGTTATTACCGTTAATGAATATTTAGCACGACGAGACCAATCATTAATTGGAAAAATCCACGAATACCTTGGATTAACTGTTGGTCTTAATGTTCCAAACCTAAATCCAAGCCAGAAAAAGCAAGCTTACCAGGCTGATATTACATATGGTATTGGGACTGAGTTTGGTTTTGATTTTCTACGAGATAACATGACTTACTCAATAGCAGATAAAGTACAGCGCCCTTATCATTATGCCATTATTGATGAAGTGGACAGCGTGTTAATTGATGAAGCCAAGACGCCATTGATCATTGCCGGTAAAACAATGCCAAGTGAAAACTTACACAATGTTTGCGCCAAAGTGACCAAAAAGTTAAAAGAAAACAAAGATTTCATCTATGATGACGAACTTAAGTTAGTCAATTTAACTGAAGATGGTATGACAAAAGTGGAAAAGATCTTTGCAATTGATAACTTATTTGATTTAGAGCATCGTTCTCTGAATCATTATATGACACAAGCGCTACGTGCACGCACAATGTTTGAGCGCGATGTTGATTATATCGTGGAAGACGGTGCCATCAAACTGGTTGATATGAATACAGGGAGAATTATGGAAGGTCGGAGCCTTAGCGATGGACTGCACCAAGCATTAGAAGCAAAAGAAGGATTAAAAATTACTGAAGAAAACAAAGCGCAAGCATCGATTACAATTCAAAACTACTTCCGTATGTACCCAATTCTTTCTGGAATGACAGGGACAGCAAAAACAGATGAAGCAGAACTGAAAAGCGTTTATGACATGGGAGTTACTCCTATCCCAACGAATAAATCGATTATTCGCGACGACCAAGATGATTTATATTTTGTGACGAAAGAACAAAAATATAATCGCATGATACAAGAGGTGTTGAAACGTCATCAAAATGGACAACCCATTTTAATTGGTACCACCTCCATTCTTCAGTCTGAAACGGTAGCAGAATACCTTGATCATTACAACCTGACCTATCAACTATTAAATGCGAAAAGTGTTGACCAAGAAGCACATCTCATTTCCTTAGCTGGTCAAAAAGGACAAATTACCATTGCAACAAATATGGCTGGACGTGGTACGGATATCATGCTTGGCGAGGGTGTCGCTGAGTTAGGTGGGTTACACGTACTAGGAACAGAGAAACACGAAAGTCGTAGAATCGATAACCAATTAAAAGGACGTGCGGGCCGTCAAGGGGATCCTGGTTCTTCACAATTCATTATTTCGATGGAAGACGAGCTATTCACCCGTTATGCTAGGGATGAAATAGAGAAAAGGCAAACGAAATGGAACACGACTGCAGATGGCCAAATTACGAATAAAGATATGCCGAAATTTGTTGAGACCGTTCAAAAAATTGGGGAAGGTAGTCATTACCAAATTCGAGAATACAATCTAAAACTGGATGATGTAGTGAATGATCAACGAAAAGTGATTTATACATTGCGAGACCGTGTGCTAGAAGCGGATAATATAGTATCGCTAGTCCATCAGCAAGTACAGCACGTTCCATCTGTTTTAGTTGAAAAGTATTGCCCTGATGATCTAATTAAAGACGAGTGGCCAACTACTAAACTATTAAAAACATTAAATGAAATTCTATTACCAGACGTTACATTGGATGGTGAATTTGAATCACCTGATGACGTGAAACAACTGATTGCCCCATTCCTTAAAGAACACGAAGAAGTTGTTTCATCGTATGAAGGTAATGAAAAACTAGAAAAAGTACTCCGGCATGTAACGGTTGCGACGATTGACCGTCATTGGATCAAACATTTAGAAGAATTGAACCGACTAAAAGAAGGTATCGGCCTTAGACAATACCAACAAGAAGATCCGATTCAATTGTATCAAAAGGAAGGCTTAACCTTGTTCGAAACCATGTACCATGAACTTGAAGTCGAGTGTAGTTACCAGTTAAGTAAATCCATTCAAACCTTAATTGCCAACAAATAACATCATGCACACAGGAGGATATAAATGTTACCATTTTTCAAGAAAAAGAAGAAAACTGGCGCTGAGAATTCCATTGATGCCGCCGACCTACTTGGGGGCACAAATGAATTAGATGAAAATCATGAAGAAATAGATACAGACCTATCTTTTCACCCTGATTGGAATGTACCAGAGGAAGAAAAATATGTATATGCCTTTCATAATACCGAATTAAGCCCACTTAAGCCAAACCAATTGTCATTATCTGGGATTAATATGGAAGTAAAAGGTGAACGGTATATATTTACTGCATTTATCCGTCAAACACTTAGTAAAAATATCCAACTAAAGGAAACACCAATTTTATTATTAGGTCCGAATCAAGAAAAACTAGCTCGTAAAGTATTTGACCTAAGTAAAGTTGGTACCATTCCATCCAAAACAAGTAGACCTTGGTTCTTTATTTTTGAACCAAAGGATTTCTATTCGAAAACAGAAATTCCACGAGAAGATTGGTCACTTGCATTTGAATTAAAACCTAGTAACCGAAAACATCAATTAGACTTAGCACAAACGTGGAAAGAATCGTTAGCTGATGAAACAATTGAACATTTAGAAAATATTGTCTCTAATGCTACTCCATTAAAACCTGGAGAAGTGAATTTTATGGGGATTAGCATTAAGCAGCATGACAATCAAGACTTAGCTGTCACCTTGCTTATTCGCAATGGCTCAGAGAAAAACATCAATCTCGAACAGATCCCATTGAAAGTTGAAGATGCTTCTGGTGACGTTATTGCCCAAGGTAACTTTAAATTAAATCAATTTGAAGTGAAGGCAAATACAAGTAAGCCTTGGACCTTTATTTTTCCAAAATCTATGGTAACAAAAGAAACACTTGACCTATCAAAATGGAAAGCATATCCAGTACAGTAAATTGACAGTAAATTGATTCAGAACTTTTCGGATGATATGGAAAAACGAGGTTTCCTAATTAGGAAACCTCGTCCCTTTTTTAAACTAAGACAGGTAAATGAATGAACGAGTATAACTATTTCGGCCTAATTCTTCCTTTATAAATATTTTTTTATTATTAATGTGAATATATTTTAATTTTGATATAATAAGTAAAGCTTGTCGAAACTTTATTTACGGAATAAACAAATAAGCGTTAATCACATGCAATATGGTTGGTAAGGTAACAGGTAATTAGCACAATATTGTCGCTACCACCATAACCTTCCACTTGAACAAAATTTTATTTTCCTTCATAATTAATTTGCAACTAATCTAACCGTGGGGTGACAGAACTATGAGTAAGATTCAAAGAAATGAACCTTGTCCATGTGGGAGTGGAAAAAAGTATAAGAAATGCTGTGGAGCTTCCAATGTAACAGAAATTAACCCCAAATTTATAAATAACGAGTTAAATCGTTTACAACAAGAATTAATTTCTTTTGCTTTTAAAAAATACGATAAACAAATAAAACAACTATTTAAAATGTATGCAAACCCTTTTTTACAAGAGGAAGATGAAACCGCCAATATATATAATACTGGACTTACGATTTGGATAATTTTCAATGTACCATTTATTGATAAAAAGCAAACGATCTTTGATGTATTTTATAAGTGGAATCAATCCAGCCTTAGCTTACAAACTAAAAACATATTAGCTAAATGGACCGATACTGTTCCGGCAGTTTATGAGGTAGTATCTGTTAACAAAGATTCTAAACAAGTCGTTACCATCCAAGATATATCGACGGATGAATTGTATTACATCCCATTTCAAGAAGGAGACGAATTTATCAAGGGGAGTATAATTATTGGTGCCCTTGTACCATATATGAATTATCATAACTTCCCAGTTGCGATGATTAAATTATATCGCCATGATAAAGATGCCTTACTTCAGTTAATGGAGCAATACCCTGATGACAAAGGCGGAATTGTAGAATATTTTCCAGCATTTTTAGGAGAAGCACTTACACTTGGGGTAGAACCTGACAAATGGGACAACCCAATTCATGAGATGGTAGCACAACGATTTGCAAAACATATGGTTAATAAAGATATGGAAGATGATATTATCCTAAAAGGTATTGAACTTTGGAATCAGTATTGCAAGAAAGAACAACCATCATTCAAAAGAATCGAGGCCTATGCTGCCGCTTTAGATTATCTATCACAAAAAACATTTTTAAATGAAACGACGATTACACAAGGTCAGATTGCCAAAGAATATGACGCATCACCTGTCACAGTGTCAACCAATGTAAGAAAATTAGCCAATTCACTTGAAGATCAAGTAAAAGGTATGGGATCTTAATGAAACCAAAAAAAAGCATGCATTTGCATGCTTTTTTTTACTGGCTTTCAGAAGTTCAATCTTTCAAAAACTAATAAGCCGTTTTTGATTCCTTTGTACCATCAAGCAGCGCGGTTATCTCTTCACCTGGCACTGGTTTACTCCAGTAATAGCCTTGGCCTTGATGACAATGTTGTTCTTGTAAATACTGGAACTGCTCCTTTTTCTCAATACCTTCTGCAATAATCGTAAAGTTTAAATTTTGCCCCATATTAATAATCGTATTGACAATAATTTTACCATCCACATCTAAATCATTGATAAACGCCTTATCAATTTTCAGGGTGTCAATTGGAAGTTTCTTTAAATAGCTTAACGAAGAATAACCTGTTCCAAAATCATCAATCGAAACACTCACCCCTAGTTCTTTTAATTCATGCAAGGTTTTCGATGATTCAATTATATTAAGGATCGTACCTTCTGTAATCTCTAACTCAAGATATGCAGGATCTAGGTCCGTTTCATCAAGAATTTGTTTAAGCTCACGTACAAACTGTTGGCTTCGAAATTGGATCGGTGACACATTCACACTAACTCGGTCGATGTTTATGTCGCATTGCTTCCACCGTTTCATTTGGTTACAAACCGTTCGTAGCACCCATTGTCCAACAGGTAAAATATACCCCAACTCTTCTAATACTGGAATGAATTCTATCGGAGAAACTTTTCCTAATCTAGGATTATGCCAGCGGAGCAAGGCTTCTACCCCAACAATTTCCGAACTATCCAGTCGGACAAGTGGTTGGTAAACAACCGAGAATTCATTATGGTCAAGAGCCCGTTTTATTTCTTTTTCAATTTGGTAATACCGTTCAATCTCTTGATTTTGATCAGGTGTATTAAAACAATACGTATTACCGCCTTGTTTCTTGGCATGATACATCGCGGTATCAGCTTGTTTAATTAATTTTTCGATAAAGCTTGTACAATCAAGATCTTCTGGATGCATCCTTCCCATACTAATGCCAATGCTTGAAGATGTCGTGATCGTATGATAATTAACATGATATGGCATCGCCAATTGGTTAAGAATTTTTTCAGCAACGGAAATGGTGTCTTCTTTCGTGTGTCTACCATGTAGTATGACAATAAACTCATCCCCACCTTGGCGTAATATGATATCGTTTTTACGAAGGCAATACTTTAAACGATTGGCAACTTCTTTTAGCATAGCATCACCAGTATCATGGCCAAAATTATCATTAATCGATTTGAAGCGGTCTAAGTCTAAAAACAACAAAGAAACAATATCATTTCGGTTATTTACAATGTTACTTAACCATTGGTTTAAATAATTTCGATTTGGCAAAGAGGTCAGGGGATCGAAATAGGCAATCATTTCGATATGCTGTTCATATTGCTTTCGTTGTGTGATATCATGTCTTATTGCAATATATTGGTATGGTTCTGCTTGATCATTCAAAAATGGAACGATTGTTGTATCCACCCAATAGTAACTTCCATCTTTGGCCTTATTCCTAATTTCTCCTTGCCACACATTGCCATTGGTAACGGTTTCCCATAAATCACTAAAAAAAGCTTTACTATGATAGCCAGAGTTCAATATCCTTTGATTTTTTCCAATTAACTCTTGTCGACTATACTTCGATATTTCACAAAACTTGTCATTAACAAATTGAATCGTCCCTTCATGATCTGTAATAACTACAATTGAAGATTCATTTAAGGCGAGTTCAATATCACGTAATTTCTTTAATGCCTGGTTTAACTCAGTTTCCATATTCATACTAGAAAACCTCTTTCTAGATAGAATTTGCGTATACAAACAAAACTGCATACAGTTCTTCAAAGTAAGTCTAGTATATCATGTTCATTCGGACAATGATAATCATCACATTCATTTAGCAAAAACGATTATTTAAAGTTTTGCTCTCTCGAGTGATAGTCTGAACCAATCAGGTATAAGTGAATGGTTACTCCCTCTTTTTTTGAAGTCAAAAGCCACAAATGCGCAGGATCTAGAAAAAAAGCGCTGGATGATGTATGAAACAGCCCTAAATACGCAGGATCTAGAAAAAAAGCGCTGGATGATGTATGAAAAAGCTCTAAATACGCAGGATCTAGAGAAAAGGCGCTGGTTGATGTATGAAAAAGCCCTAAATACGCAGGATCTAGAAAAAAAGCGCTGGATGATGTATGAAAAAGCTCTAAATACGCAAGATCTAGAGAAAAAGCGCTGGATGATGTATGAAAAAGCCCTAAATACGCAGGATCTAGAAAAAAAGCGCTGGATTATGTATGAAAAAGCTCTAAATACGCAGGATCTAGAAAAAAAGCGCTGGATTATGTATGAAAAAGCTCTAAATACGCAGGATCTAGAGAAAAAGCGCTGGATGATGTATGAAAAAGCCGTAAATACGCAGGATCTAGAGAAAAAACGCTGGATTATGTATGAAAAAGCTCTAAATACGCAGGATCTAGAGAAAAAGCGCTGGATGATGTATGAAAAAGCTCTAAATACGCAGAATCTAGAGAAAAAGCACTGAATATGTATGAAAAATCTATAAATGCACAGGATTTGCTCGAGTTTTCTCACTAACATCCGAATACCGAATACCCATTCAACACTCTTGAAACGTTGTTATTGATACTCCCGCTACCTTAGCTATATCCTTTATTGTAGCCATTTACATTCTCTCTCCTTATGGATCTTTTGGGGATCCAAAACGTTTTGGATACTTATAAGGCTATTCTACACAAAGGTGCTCTCGTATACAATTCGTCTACTGGAGTGGATTAAGTCATTCGCACTCTGTTCCGTTAGTTCTAAATCCTTGTCCACTAGCTATTTGTAGGAAATTTCACTTGTTTTGTCACGGTAATTTCAAATAAAAATTTTAAAAAAGATTGAAAGTATACCGTCCAGATAGTATAGTAAACAACATAAAAGTAAAAAAGAGGAGATCTCGCATGGGCAGAAATTCTAGAAAAGAAGAAATCCTTCATGCTGCATCAAAAGTCGTTAGTGACAAAGGAATTTTTAATTTAACACTTGATGCTACTGCTAAGGAAGCAGGGATTAGTAAAGGTGGTCTGCTTTACCACTACCCTTCTAAAGAAGCGCTCGTACAAGGGATGGTAGAACACCTTGCCAATAACTATCGAGAAAAAATAGCAAATAATGCTGCATCTGATCCAATCGATCAAGGTAAATGGGTGCGGGCATATGTGGATGTTACATTTAACCAAGCCTATCAAAACAAAGATATGCACTATGGTTTACTTGCTGCAAAAGCCGTTAGCTCCAATTCATTAGATCCAATTCGTGAACTCTATTCCGATTGGCAACACGAAATTGAGCATGACGGCATTGATCCGATCAAAGCAACGATCATTCGATTGGCTACTGACGGGATTTGGTTAAACGAATTATTTGATATTTACCACATTGAAGAAGATAAGAAACAAGCGGTCTATCAGAAGCTTAAAGATTGGGCAAATGAACCAGACGAATAACTTAGAAACGTTAAGGGGGGACAAATCGATGTCGATTTCCCCCCTTTTTTTGGGCTCTTTTATAAGGTTTTTGATGATTTTCTAACAACTTTATCAAAGATGCTATAGCTTTTTCCACACAACGAAGTGTATCTCCGTTGCCCCAGTATTATCATACCTATAAACAATTGACCCGCAATAGTTTGTATTAATCTCTAAAAATACCGTCTTATTTGAGTAGTGACTAATTTTTTTGCATTTTTTGTCAAAAAATTGTAAAAACCTTGTCTTGACTACAATCAGTGGGATTATTTTTTTGCAAACGCCCCAAATGAAACCCCTTTCTTATACTACCTTCACTTGAAACATAACCGTCCAGATGGTATAGTTTGTAACAGTGATTAAAAAAACCGTCCGGATGGTAAACAAATAAAACAAAAATTCTTAATTCATTCATATAAGAAAGCGAGGCTAACTAATGAAAAACAAAGTATTACTAACTGCTGCTGTCACAGGAGCTGGGGATACAACAACAAAAAGTTCTCACGTGCCTGTCACTCCAAAAGAAATTGCCGAAGCAGCAATTGAATCAGCCAAAGCTGGTGCAACGGTGGCACACGTTCACGCTCGTGATCCTAAAACAGGTGGCATTAGCCATGATGTCGAACATTACCGTGAAATTGTTGATCGTATTCGCGAATCGGAAACAGATGTCATTATAAACATTACTTCTGGAGGTGGAGGTGACTTCATCCCTAGCTTAGATACACCGGCTGCTGGCGGTAATGGTACGGATATCCAAACGCCTGCAGAGCGTCATCAACCAGTTGGCGAATTACTTCCAGAAATGTGTACGCTTGACTGTGGGACCGTAAACTTCGGCAATATGATTTACATGAGTCCAACTGATTGGTTAAGAGAACAAGCACAATTGATTCAACAGAGTGGGGTGAAACCTGAGCTAGAATGTTTCGACACAGGCCACCTTCGCTTTGCTAAACAACTAGTTCATGAAGGCTTAATTGATGGTGATCCAATGCTCCAATTTTGCATGGGAATCCCTTGGGGAATGGACGCAGACCCAGAAACAATGCTTTATATGAAAAATCGTCTTCCAGACAATGCACACTGGTCCGCATTTGGTATTGGTCGGATGCAACTCCCAATTGTTGCACAAGCCGCTCAACTTGGTGGAAATGTACGTGTTGGTTTAGAAGATAATTTATATCTATCAAAAGGTGTTCTTGCTCGTAATGATCAACTTGTTGATAAAGCCGTTACGATGCTAAACAGCAATGACATTGAAATCATGACACCACAAGAAGCTAGACAACAATTCGGATTACGCAATCCACACGGAGGAGAGAACGCATGAAGAACACAACAACAGTAGCCGTCATCGGAACAGGGGTAATTGGAAATGGATGGATTGGTCGCTTCTTAGCACAAGGACTAGATGTTATTGCTTTTGACCCTGCAGAAGGCGCAGAACAAAAAACACGTAACGTGATCGCGCAAGTTTGGCCTTCACTAAAAGATTTAGGTATGGCAGAAGATGCCTCACAGGATCGTTTAACATTTGTTTCTACTATTAAAGAGGCAGTTCAATCTGCTGACTTCATCCAAGAAAATGTTCCAGAGCGAGAAGATATTAAGCAAAAGGTTCTAACGGAAATTGATCAATATGCAAAACCAGATGCGATCATAGGTTCAAGTACTTCTGGCATTATGGCAACAACCTTACAACAAGGACTTACACACCCAGGACGTGTCATTGTTGCACACCCATTCAACCCTGTATACATTCTACCACTTGTAGAACTTGTTGGCGGGGAAGCAACCGATGCTGCACTAATGGAAAGAGCTAAACAATTCTATCAATCTATTCAAATGAAACCGTTAATCATTAACAAAGAAATTGAAGGTCATGTTGCAGACCGATTAATGGAAGCACTATGGCGTGAAGCATTACACCTTGTCAATGATGGCATTGTGACAACAGAAGAAGTCGATGCAGCTATTATTTATGGTGCAGGGCTTCGTTGGGCACAAATGGGGCCATTCTTAACCTTCCACTTAGCTGGTGGCGAACAAGGAATGCGTCATATGTTAGAACAATTTGGCCCAGCACTGAAAAAGCCATGGACAAAACTAGAAGCACCAGAACTAACCGATGATTTAAAAGAGAAAGTCATTGATGGATGTGAAAGCCATGCAGGTGACGTTCCAATTTCGGAATTAGAAAACAAACGTAATGAATTTTTAGTAAAATTACTAGATTTAGTAGAAGATTATTGGCCACAATCAAAAATCTAAACGGAGCATGGGGGTTTTCTTACTATGACAGAACAAACCTTTCAATATAAAAACTACGTGCATCAAGATTGGGTTGATTATAACGGCCATATGAATGATGCTGCCTATGCAAAGGTATTTAGTTTAGCCGTTGATGCTTTTATCGACGCAATCGGACTCGATGCAGATGCTCGTAACGAGAAGCATTATACAATTTTTACACTTGAAACACATTTATGTTACCTACAAGAAGCACATCAAGACGAAGCCCTTTATGTGACTGTTCAACTATTAGATATAGATGCGAAACGTCTTCACGTCATTTTTACTATGCAGAATGACAATGATGACGTGATTGCGACAAGTGAGCAAATGCTTATGGGAATGGACACAAACGAAGGAAAGCCTGCCCCCTTCCCTACTACTGTTGCCTCTATTATAGAAGAAATGTGGACTAAGCATAAACAACTTGAAGCACCTAAACAAGCAGGCAGAACGATTGGAATTAAACGAAAAAACTAACAAAGTATTTTTACAAAGAATAGGAGAATGTTGATGAATAAGATTGAAGTAAATAACTTAACGAAAATCTTTGGCTCTCATCCACAACAAGGTCTGAAACGTCTTAAAAATGGCGAACAAAAAGATGAAATCCTTGATCAAACAGGCATGACAGTTGGGGTTAACCAAGCATCCTTTGCCGTTGAACCTGGAGAAATCTTCGTGATTATGGGCCTATCTGGAAGTGGTAAATCAACATTAATTCGATTAGTAAACCGATTAATTGAGCCGACAGATGGCGAAGTATTAATCGATGGAGAAGACATTACCAAGATGGATAAAAATGCCTTAATTGACACACGACGGAAACAATTAGGCATGGTCTTCCAAAAATTTGGATTATTACCACACAAAACAATTTTACACAATGTTGCTTATGGATTAGAGATCCAAGGTGTAGATAAAGCAGAGCGCGAAAAGAAAGCACTGGAAACCATTGAAGATGTTGGTCTTAAAGGCTATGAGGATAGTTATCCAAGTCAATTAAGTGGCGGAATGCAGCAGCGTGTTGGGATTGCTCGTGCCCTTGCCAATGATACAGACATTCTATTAATGGATGAGGCATTCAGTGCACTAGACCCGATTATCCGTAGTGAAATGCAAGATGAACTACTAAAGATCCAAGCTAAATTAGGTAAAACCGTCCTATTCATTACCCATGACTTGGATGAAGCGTTAAAACTTGGGGACCGTATCGCAATCATGAAAGATGGAAGAATTGTTCAAATCGGAACCTCAGAAGAAATATTGGAAAATCCAGCTAATGACTATGTTTCTAATTTCGTCAAGGATGTGGACCGCTCCAAAGTATTAGAAGCTTCCCATGTCATGAAACGACCTGAAGTATTACTATCTTACAAAGATGGCCCACGTGTTGCGGTTAGAAAAATGGAAGAAGCTGGTGTATCTAGTATTTTTGTTACCGATAAAGAAAAGAATTTCAAAGGCTTATTAACGATTGATGACGCGATCAAAGCTTATCAAAACAATACTTCAATGGAAGAAGTATTGATCACAGAGGATATTTATTCGACTCCTCCTGACACACCATTGAATGACTTAATTGGGATTGCAGCCGATGTAAAATACCCGATCGTCATTCTGGAGGACGGGAAACTGCTAGGTATCGTCTCTCGCGTTTCCATACTGTCAGGATTAGTACTTGGGAAAGAAAAGGATGAGGTGATATCAGCATGAACTATTTCTATTTCCCATTAGAAGAATGGACAAATGACTTTGTAAATGGTTGGTTATTACCAGTCATGAGTGGCTTCTTTGATAGCATCAGTGTTGCCCTTCGTTCCTTTATTGATGGCGTAACGAATCTAATTATCGCGATTCCACCAGAACTACTCGTTATCGTTCTTATCTTATTAGCTTGGAAACTAGCCGGTAAAGGAATTGCTTTATTCACGTTAATCGGGTGTCTCTACATCGGTTCTGTTGATTTATGGGCAGAAACGATGCAAACTGTTGCGATTGTAATTGTCTCGACACTGATCTCCGTTCTATTCGGTGTACCAGTTGGAATTTTAAGTGCGAAAAGTAAAACAGTCGATAAAATTGTTCGTCCAATTTTGGATTTTATGCAAACACTACCGATTTTCGTTTATTTAATTCCTTCGATCTTACTATTTGGTCTTGGTGGTGTCCCAGCAGTTATTGCAACCTTTGTGTTCGCTGCCCCACCAGCCGTACGTATGACTCGATTAGGGATTTTACAAGTACCTGAAGAAGTTGTTGAGGCATCCCAAGCATTCGGTACAACTTCTAAACAGTTACTATTTAAAGTTCAACTACCGCTTGCCGTACCGACGATTATGGCTGGGGTAAACCAAACAATTATGTTAGCCCTATCGATGGCCGTTGTTGCGTCGATGATTGGTGCTCCAGGACTTGGTTCTATCGTTCTATCAGGAATTTCAACCGTAAACGTTGGACTTGGTTTAACAGGTGGTTTAGCCATTGTGGTAATCGCTATTATCTTAGACCGCATCACACAAGGTGTAGGGAATAAATTATAACCAATTAAGGTGCCTGACTGTTCATTGAAGAACAAGACGTTAATGAATAGTCGATCACCTTAAATTATAAAACTATTAATCAAACTAAAGGAGAGTTTAGAATGAAAAAAAGCATATTCGCAATGCTTAGTACATTATTAGTCTTATTCATCGTTGGGTGTTCTCAACAAAGTGAAGAAAGTGACAGTCAAGCAGGCGCAGAAGAAACTCAAACCATCACATTAGGTGTAACCCCATGGACAAGTACGGTTCCACCAACAGAAATTGCCCAAATCATTTTAGAAGACATGGGTTATAACGTAGAACAAACACAAGCAGATGCAGGTAGCACGTACATTGGTCTTTCTCGTGGAGATATTGATGTGTTTATGGATGGCTGGTTCCCTGTTCATGATGTATATATCGAAAAATATAGTGACTCGATTGAAGAAACAGCAGTTAGTTATACAGATGCAGATTCTGGTTTAGTTGTTCCAACATATATGGAAGATACCAATTCTATTGAAGACCTCTTAGGTAACGAAGGCGACTTCAACAACGAATTATACGGAATTGAAGAAGGCGCAAGTGTTACACAAGAAATTGAAGGATTAATTGAAAGCTATGAACTTGACATGGAGCAAGTAAACTCATCAGAAGGCGGTATGATCGCACAAGCGATGCGTAAGATGGAAAGTGAGGATCCAGTAGTATTCTATGGCTGGCGCCCACATACGATGTTTAATAAATTTGATATTAAAATTTTAGACGATCCTCAAGGTATATTCGAATCCGCATCTGTTAAGGTCATTACAAATAATGAACTACAAGAAACAGCACCAGATGCGTATGAATTCCTAAGCAATTGGAGTATTGCACTTGATGATGTAGAAGAAATGATTGTGAAAATTGAAGAAGAAGACGTACCAGCAAGAGAAGCTGCACAAGAATGGGTAGATAATAACCAAGATAAAGTTAGCGAAATGCTAGGTGAATAAAGAATCAAATAAGTCTGTGTTGACGCTTGTCAGCACAGGCCTTATTTATATGATGCAACAAATTAATCAAACGTTTGATCAATTTATCTCCTGCTTAGAAAGGGTGGTTTACATGACAGACATTAACCAAGTGATCGTTGATCGAGAAGTTCCCTGCACCGTAAGAGACGGGGTAACTTTATATGCAAACATATATCGTCCGCAAGCGGATGGGGAATTCCCAGTTTTACTTAGTCGATTACCATATAATAAAAACCTTCCTAACTTTTCACACCGTTGGATAGACCCAATTCGCACAGCCATGGAAGGCTACGTTGTCATCATCCAAGATGTTCGAGGGCGGTTTGCATCTGAAGGGGAATTTAAACCTTTCGCTCAAGAAGCAAACGATAGTTTTGACACGATTGAGTGGGCTGCTAGTTTACCTTATGCCAATGGAAAAGTAGGAATGTTCGGTCTCTCCTACTACGCCTATACACAATTATATGCATTAACAGAACATCCTCCTGCACTTAAAGCCATCTTTCCGGCTATGACAGGCAATATTTTTAAGGAAGCTTTCGGAGAGAATGGGGTGCTCTCATTGGCATCTGCCGAAACATGGATGCTCGATTCCCTTGCACCTGATTATTTAAAAAGAAAACAAAGTACAGAGGATTACCAAGAGGCCATTAAGGTGTTAACAAACGACCTTAATCAGATTGAAAAATGGCATACGTATACACCTATTAAAGCGTTACCAGCCGTAATGAAACACCCAGAGCTTCAGGAGATTTATCATAAATATATTCACCAAGAATTCAATCAACAAGCAATGGAAAACAGTGGCGCAACCTCTTATGCGGATGTCAAAAATGTGCCAGCCTACCATCTTGCAGGTTGGTATGACAATTTCTTGAGCCAAACAGTAGCAAACTTTGAGCAGATGAAAAAACACAATCCAAATCAAAAATTAATAATTGGTCCATGGGGCCATGGCATGGTTGGCTCTGATTTGGGTGAACGTTCCTTTGGCGTTTTTAGTTCAGCGGATTCAATTGATGGTAAAGAGGATCTTACCTCCCTTCATATTAAATGGTTTAACCATTGGTTGAAAGATGTAAATGAACTACTTATCTCTAAGGAAGATCCTGTTAAAATTTTTGTTATGGGGATTAATGAATGGCGTTCAGAAAAAGAATGGCCATTACCACATACTAACTATACAAACTATTACTTTCATAGTGATGGGCAAGCAGCTACTGATTTAGAATCCGGAAGCTTAACAACGACAGCACCATCAGATGAGCCACAAGACCAGTTTGTTCATGATCCAGAAAGTCCAGTCCCAACAAATGGTGGCGGAACGTTATTTTATAATGGACGTAATGCTGGACCACGTGATCAAAGACGAATTGAACAACGAGACGATGTTGTTGTCTATTCATCCGCAGCCCTTACGGAACCGGTTGAAGTTACCGGCTCAGCAAAAGTCGTTTTATGGGCGTCCACTGATGCACCTGATACGGACTTTACGGCAAAATTAATTGATGTCTTTCCTGATGGGACTGCATATAATTTAGCTGACGGTATAACCCGTGCCAAGTTCCGTCACGGAAAAGAAGAGCAGGAACTTTTAAACGGAGAAATAATTCGGTATGAAATCGACTTATGTCCAACAAGTAATGTGTTTTTACCAGGACATTCCATCCGTATTGAAATTGCATCTAGTGACTTTCCTCGTTATGATGTGAACCCAAATACAGGTAAGTCAACATTGGATACCGTAGAGATGGTGAAAGCAAACCAAACCATCTACCACCAAACGGAATATCCTTCCCATGTTCTATTGCCAATTATACGGAAATAACTGAACCATAATTTTGTAAAAAACTCTCGGACAGAGCGTTTCCCGAGAGTTTTTTGTCTTCTTTACACTATTCACTGTCGATTTGAATCACACGGTTAATGTATAGCTATTTGTTCTAATTTGCTGATATTATCTTTTTTCCACCGGTATATGAACCGATACATCAAAATACCATAGAATGAGTAGTGCGATAAGAATAGATAGTAAATAGGCCACTAATGGCTTCCGGTAGAAAAGATACAACATCGGAAACATAAAACTATCAAAAAAAATGGACCAAGCTAGGCTCCATCCGTATTGATACTCGATATGCCCTGTCATTGTCATAATCCATTCAACGCCACCATAAATCATGACCCACTTTAAATAATGTTTAAACACAGCTAATTACCTGTTGGAAAATTGCCTATGAAAAGTAGTGCCGTACCCGGAAAAACAATAAAGGTATAGAGCATTTCTGTCAGTGTGTGATTCGAGATAAAATCGGCATCCATTCGCCATAAAAAATAGCTTGCAGTCAAAAAGTTATATGTTAAATTCCCTAAGGCAAAATACAACATAACCGTATGATATTTTTCCCAGTTTCTCCAATCACCTTTACGCCACACTGCGATGATAATTAGTATTGTTATTCCAACATGCATTGTATTTCATTCCCTAGCGATTTGAATAGTAATACCTATACAACTAGTATGGAAAAAGTTGTTATACTATGTAAATTTTTGTAACGAGTTAGTCAGAAAGATTTGGCATTACCCAGTTATTTTTAAGGTATATTGTGTTTTCAATTAACATACACTTGGCTAGGAAGGGGGGATGGAGATGGCTTATCTACTTGTAAGTAGCCTTGCAGTTGTCTATTTCATCACATTAAAGACCTTTGCATTATTTTCGATGTATACGGTTGGAGCTGGCATATTGTCCTTGCTCATAACACTATTATACATACGATTTTGGATTACCCATGTAGAAACCCGAATCGAAAAAATCGAAAACTTTCTTACCACGAACAAAAATAAACCGCATTTTCACCTTATTTATGCGATTGCAAATCAAATGGACTCCGATGTAAAAGCGACAACAGCAGATTTGCTAGACAAAGAAAAGCGATCAATTTGCCGGGCCTATTATCAAGTAACAACTGCACTTTATTTTAACAATGTAACAGAGGCTAGAAATCATGTTGAAAAATTGAAACCAGAGTGTTATCGGCTTTATTTTCGGGGGTTGATTTTATTAAAAGAAGGAAATATCGAAGAAGCTGATACGATGATCGAGCAAATAAACAAACCTTGGATGAAATTTGCTTTATTAGCAGAGCGCGAACAGAAATTAAACAACCTCGAATGGGCTATTAATTACGCTAACAAGGCAAAACGAAAAATGCGAGGCTTGAACAAATACCATTTTCACAAGACTTATGAAAGACAATTTGGATTGGACGCCGAACATGATGACAACATCTACAATCAATCACAAACAGCATCAGCAGAAACGGTTCCATTCGTGAAGGAAAGGTCGAGTAGTTTGAACTGAATTGTTCCGTTATGTTTCAAAAGAGGAGCTTTTTCCATACTATTTTAATCAAATAGCGCACCAGATGTTATTCTCCTCTATAAATTGTAAAAATCAATTGAATAACACACTAAATGTCCGCGAAGGAACTATAGTGACACAAAAAAGCTCAGATATTCATCTGAGCTTTTTCTTAGTTAATGTTGCTGTCGAGATCATTATTTTTTCACTATTACTGCGCTAAAAACTACCTAATCCATCTTGATACCGCTAAACACTTTTGTCTGCAACCATAAACGGTTTTAAGTCCCACTTGGTAACATCCATGATGTGTATTCCGTCCGTTTGAAAGACAATTCGCTTGTCCTGCCAATCATCAAATTGTCTCGATGAAAATACTTCCTGACCATGATTAGCAAATATTTCAATTGAAGAAGTGTCTTTAAATATACGAATGTGATTCAATTGTTCCAATTCACAAGCTCTACTTTCTAACTGACCATCACGCCCCATACGCTCATACGTTAGGACTGAATTAGTATCGTCATAAGTTAAAACACTTTTTCCTATTCTAATCGTAAATCTATTCGCATTCCATTCAGAAATAGCTACTTCTATTTCAAATACATTGCCATTTACATTCGGAAGTTCGATCGATTGGTTTGTTAATTTCAATTGCTGATGGGATACTTCATTTTCACGTAACGCTTCTAACTCTTTTATCGGTGTTTGATATAGTGCATTTCGTTTCCAACGCAACTCACGTGGAATCGTTAATGTATGAATCCAATTATGATTTACTGTCGGTTGTGGAGGTCCCTCTTCTTCGGCATTCCCCATCCAACCTATCAAAATACGTCGTTCACCTGCAGTAAATGTTTGTGGTGCATAAAAGTCAAAACCACGATCGAGTTCAACAAATGAATCATGAGTAAACTTTTGGGTTTGAAGATCAATTTCACCAGCAAAATAACCTGCTTGGTAAATATTTTGAAAGTTCATTCCTTGTGGTTCTAATCCTTGAGGGGAAGCAACTAGAATATCTTTTCCATCTAGTTGAAACAAATCGGGACATTCCCACATATAACCAAAATCTCCTAATCCATTAAGCTTACTACCAGCAATCGGTCCAAGAAAGGTCCATGTTTCTAGATCTTCTGATCGATACAAGACCACTTGTCCTTGTTTGGTCTTTGTTTGAGCTCCAAGTACCATATACCAATCGTTTCCATGTTGAAACACTTTTGGATCACGAAAATGAGCAGTATAGCCTTCAGGTACATTGATAATTGGTCCTTTTTTTTCAAACGTTATCCCATCATCAGAAACGGCTAAACATTGGTAAGATTCTCGATTGTCCTGTTCATCTTTCACATTCCCAGTGTAAAACAAATACAATCGGTCATGATGAACAATGGCACTACCTGAGTAACACCCATTTTTGTCATACCATTTGTCAGGTGCAAGTGCAATCGGGGCAAATTCCCAATTCACCATATCCGCTGACATATAATGCCCCCAAAACTTTGCACCATGCGCGGTTTCAAATGGATTCCACTGGAAGAAAACATGGTAGTTATTTTGAAAGTAGATTAAACCGTTCGGGTCATTTAACAATCCAACAGGTGGCATTAAATGATAATGTAATCGATGAGGACCCGCATCTACTGTTTGTTTGTAGCCTTTGATTTGATGATAGGCATCTTCCATAAGTTGGTTCTTTTTATCAGATGTCATGTTGTCACCCTTTCCTAACACATTGCAATGTATGGATAGAAAGACAGGCACTTCCTGCCTGTCTTTTCATTATGCTGTTTCGTTTTCTTTTAATTTTTTATCAGAGTAGCCAAACATCCAAGTTAAGGCAAATGCTGAAGCGATCGCTACTATATTAACCAATAGATACTGTATGATTTGACCATTTAAATATAACAGCATACCAGGAATAACAGTAATCGACATACCAGTACCTGCAACCCCCATAATGGATGCTAGGAAACCACCAATAGCTCCACCAATTAGACCCATAATAAATGGTGTCACAAAGCGTAAATTCACACCAAATATTGCTGGCTCAGTAATACCTAGAAATGCAGATAGAGAAGATGGTAATGCCAATGCTTTCATTTTTTTCGATTTAGTCTTCATACCTACTGCAAGGGCAGCACCACCTTGTGCGGCAATTGATGCTGTAATAATACCGTTATATGGGTTGTTTCCTAAACGTTCTAACAATTGGATTTCTAATAAGTTAAAAATGTGATGAACCCCTGTTACTACGATAATTTGGTTTAAACCACCAAGTACGAATCCTGCTAATCCAAATGGTAGATTTAGCACGAACAATGTAGCTTGTAAGATCCATTCTTCAACTGTGTGAAAAATCGGACCTACGATAAACATCGCTGCAAAGATCATGACTAGTAAAGTTAAAAATGGTGTCAAAATTAAATCCAGCGCTTCTGGTACTCGCTTCCGAATCCAACGTTCTAATTTCGCACCTAGAATCCCTGCAATAAACGCCGGCAATACCGCACCTTGATACCCGACGACTGGGATAAATCCAAAGAAATAAATCGGTTCCATTTCAACTGCAACATCCCATGCATTCGGTAACGATGGACTAACTAACATTAAACCAAGAACAAGGCCAATAATTGGTGAACCACCAAACACTCTAAACGTTGACCATGCTACAAGTGCTGGCAAGAAGACGAAAGCAGTATCAGTTAAAATTTCAGTAAAAAGAAGGAAATTATCCGAAATATCTGCTGGTGTCATACCAAACCATGCTAAAATTTCTGGTTGGGTGACAAGACCACGAAGACCCATGAATAGACCAGTTGCAACTAAAACTGGAATAATTGGAACAAATACATCCCCGAAGGTTCTGATCGCACGCTGGAATCCATTTCCTTGCTGTGCGGCCTTTTCCTTTTGTTCTCCTTTTGTGGCACCAGTGATCCCAAGTTTATTTACTTCTTCATAAATCTGATTAACAGTACCAGTACCTAAAATGATTTGATATTGTCCAGAGTTAAAGAAAGCCCCTTTCACTTTATCTGTATTTTCCACTTTCTCTTGATCAATAACCTCTTCTTCATGTACCATGATGCGCAGTCTTGTTGCACAGTGTGCAACAGAATCAATATTGTCTTTTCCACCGACTGCATCAATAATATCTTGTGCGATTTTTTTATTATCGGACATGTGACTCACTCCTTCTAACCTTAATTTAAACATGGTATCGATTCCACAATTTACAAACTGAAACTTCACTTAGTATATTTCGCTCTTTTCCCACAGGGCTAGTATCACAAAGAGAAACCAGCAGGCTCTTGAACCACAAGGATGAAAGCAAAAGTTTACTCCCGCTTTTAACCTCTCTGTTTCATATCATTTTTGAAGTGGGATTCTTACGGTCGGTGCACCGGGATCAACCACATTACTTAGAAGTTTGTTTCATTGACTTTAAGATGGAATCGATTCCATTTAATTTAAAAGAAAAAACCTTTAACCATGTGTTCTTGAATGTGAGATCGATTCCATAATGATCAAAACATAGTTGAAAGCATATTGGAGCACTTTCAGCAAAAACCATTATTTAATGATCATTTTAAATGAAATCGATTACGAAATCATCATACACTATTACGAATTATTAGTCTATAGTCTAATGTTATTTTTTTAGAAATTTTTTTAGCATCAAGGTACGCGAGGATTTGCTCTGCTGCTTTAATTCCTGCTTGTTCATTGTGATAATCCACCGTTGTTAAAGCTGGTACGGTATATTGTGAAATTTCAGATGCTCCGATACTAATGATCGCCACATCCTTTGGCACTTGTAACCCCACTTCTTTTAGATAGCTCATCACACCAATTGCCAATCGATCCGTAACAGCAAATATAGCCGTTGGTCGTTGATTTGAATGTTGGATCATACGTTTGGCAGCATCATAGCCAGAATCAATATCAAACACACCTCGTTGTATCCAAGTATCCTCAACTGATAACTGTTGTGTTTCCATTTCATCTAAATAGGCTTGTTTACGTAAATATCCTACTGCTTGATCTTTTTCATCCACCCCTACAAACCCGATTTGTCTATGCCCTTTCGATATAAGGTAGGAAACCACATCTCGCCCAGCTTGATAATTATCATACACAATGCTTGGAATTTGCTCGAACTCCTGTCCAATCACAACAACTGGGATGGTTAGTTCTTCAAGTTTTTTTGCCAATGAGTCTTCGGTATTTGTAGCAATTAAAATAATTCCATCCACTTGGCGAACCTTTAGTAAGTCAACATATTCCATTTCTTTTTCCCTATCCAAATGGGTATTGGCCAAAAGAATCTGGTAGCCTTGATTCGCTAATACTTGATCAATCCCCGCTACTACTTTACTTGATGTTTCTGTTTGAATTGTTGGTAAAATCACACCAATGACTTTTGTCTTTTTCGTTCTTAACGCTTTGGCATGCTCACTTGGTACATAGCCGGTTTGTTTAATCACTTTTTCAATTCGTTTACGTGCATCTTCGCTCACATAACCAGAGTTGTTTAATGCACGAGAAACGGTTGATCTCGATACATTAGCCATTTCTGCTATTTCTTTAATAGTTGGCACAACAGCTTCCTCCAATGATAGATAGATGGTTCAATATTGTTATTGTACCATTGAACAAATGATCTAGCTATCATAAATGGCACGCTCTCACGGAACGATGTTGTTAGTTGCGTAAAAGCTATATACTGTGCAATAACTATTGTAATTCTGCTTTCTTCTATTCTGATTAAAATAAGTGTTATACCATCGCTACGGCAGAATACTACGCTTTCCATGGGCACGGCCTCAGCTAACTTGGTAAAGG
>NZ_SZNM01000019.1 GCF_005870085.1 Aquibacillus sediminis
GAGCTTGCTTGCTCGTTTCAAAAACTAGCTTTTAAAAATTGATTCAGGGTAGTCTGTTTCAAATAAATGAAACGTTTTACCTGATCTGTTTCATACTGGTTGTTTTGTTCAGTTTTCAAAGATCAAAATAGTTAAAGCGTTGTTTCGCAACAACTTTTATAGTATATCAAGTTATCGTTGTTGTGTCAACAACTTTTTTTAATGCGTTATCGCCTCGTCATCAAAGCGACTCAATTAATATACCACGTTGTTGTTTATGGGTCAACAACTTTTTTGAAATGTTTTTTAATCAACTATTTCGTTCATCAGTGATTCCCTTAACAACGTTTTATAATTTATCATGTTTTATTATTAATTGCAACAACTATTTTAGTCTTTTTTATTTATAGTTTCACATATGAACGATTTTTAAACGTATAATATGCCATTATTAAAACTAGTAACAATATTCTTCGTCGATTTGTTGTTTATTTTGATAACGGGGTCTTGTCTACAACAACAAGATCCCGTTATCTTTCTACCATTACTTATTTTTCATTTGTGGGAATAATAAAACATCACGAATCGATGGTGAATTTGTTAATAACATAACCAATCGATCAATCCCTATACCTAAACCACCAGTCGGCGGCATACCGTATTCTAACGCTTCTAAGAAATCTTCATCCATTTCATGCGCCTCGTCGTTACCTTGTTCTTTTTCTTTTACTTGAGCTTCAAAACGTTCTCTTTGATCAATTGGATCATTTAACTCAGAGAACGCATTCGCATGCTCACGACCAACAATGAATAATTCAAAGCGATCTGTAAAACGAGCATCTTCTGGATTTTTCTTAGCAAGTGGCGATATCTCTACTGGATGCCCATAAACAAACGTCGGCTGTATTAATTTCTCTTCTACTCTTTGCTCAAAGAATTCATTAACAATATGGCCGAAAGTCATCGTATCTTGAATCTCGATATTATGTTCTTTCGCTAGAGCCTTCGCTTCATCATCAGTCATATGCTTCCAAAAATCAACACCTGTATATTCCTTTACCGCGTCAACCATATGTAGTCTTGTCCACTGCGGCTCTAGATTTACTTGCTCTTCCCCATAAACAACCGTAGTACTTCCAATTACATCTTTAGCAATATGAGCAACCATGTTTTCTACTAATGACATAATATCGTGGAAATCAGCATATGCTTCATATAACTCAATCATGGTAAACTCAGGATTGTGACGAGTAGACACACCTTCATTTCTAAAAACTCGACCTATCTCATAAACTTTTTCCATTCCACCTACAATTAATCGTTTAAGATGCAACTCAATTGCAATTCTCATATACAACTCAATATCTAAGGCATTATGATGTGTTATAAATGGTCTTGCTGATGCACCGCCAGCTATTCCGTGCATCATAGGTGTTTCCACCTCAAGGAACCCTTTGCTGTCTAAGTAGCGTCGCATGGACTGAATGATCTTACTACGTGTAATGAAAGTATCTTTACTGTCTGGATTTGTAATTAAATCAAGGTAACGCTGACGATACCTTTGCTCAACGTCTTTTAGACCATGAAATTTTTCAGGAAGTGGCCGTAATGATTTGGTTAACATCGTAAATTCTTTTGCCTTAACAGACAATTCGCCAACTTTGGTTTTAAAAACCACACCTGTCACACCGACAATATCTCCTAGATCGACTGTGTTAAATAGATCATAGGCATCTTCACCAACTGTATCTTTTCGTACATATAATTGAATTTGACCACTTAAATCTTGAACATGAGCAAATCCTGCTTTACCCTTACCACGCTTTGTCATAATTCGACCTGCAATAGTGGTTTCAATCTGTTTTTCTTCAAGTTCTTCTTTCGTAAATTCATCATACGCTTGTTTTAACTCTTCTGCCATATGCGTACGTTCAAACTTATCACCAAATGGGTCAACACCTTTCTGTTTATACCCTTCAAGCTTTTCTCGTCGGACTTGCATATGATCATTTAGTTCTTCCGTCATAGTTTTCACTCCAATTATGAATTTGCACCAGTTAGCAACTGGAGGTAATACGAATAACTAATCACTCTATTATATGTACTTGTCGTACAATAAAAGGTCTCATTTGGAAAACAATATTTAAAAGACTGCCAGAAGCCACTGGCAGCCATTCACTTATATTTTAGTATAGAAAATGAGTGTCAACGTGTCAACGTCCAACCCTTTACGAAACTTTTATTTGAGCTTCTAGTTGCTAAATGTATGAGAACAAAACATCTTCAAATGCTTCTCTTGCTTCCATGTAGTTAATTTTATTCGTACTTTCTCATTCCCATTATAGCTACTTTTCTCCTTTTCAACGGATCAAACTATCTGCATGAAGTTCACTTTATCCGTTGGAGATGGATCATTCACTCATTCTCTTGTTTCAAAATACTAGGCTATACAATAATAATTCGATAGATTTCATAATGCTCTCGACCGGTCATATTATTTTTTCGAACTTGGATATAGTTCGCCAATCGATATATTTAACACATCAACCATATATTCTAGTTGATTTTCTGTTGGCTTTCTGTTCCCTCTCTCTATTTCACCTAAAACAGAGACTGAAATCCCTACACCTTTAGCAAATTGTACTTGAGTATAACCTTTTAATTTTCTGAACGCTCTTATTCTTCTTCCCCAATCGTTGGTGTCCATTTGATTACTCCCTTTTTTTCTTTTACTGAAGTCTGATTAAGTATAGTTGAAACGCTTTTGTTTACAGTAGGGACGATGGTCGATCGGTTTATATCTTGTAAAGGTATTAATACAAAAGCACGCTCGTGCATTCGTGGGTGCGGAACAATTAATCGCTCTTCTTTAATATTTTCTTGATTGTACAACAATATGTCAAGGTCTATTGTACGGGGACCCCATCTTATTACCCTTTTTCTGTCAAGTTTTCGTTCGATAGACTGACACCAATCAAGTAGTTCCAATGGTTTTAGATTTGTTGCAATCTTCACTACCATATTCAGAAAATTTTTTTGGTCGGTAAAACCAACTGGTTCTGTTTCATATATGAAGGACTTTGCTTCAACATGAACTTGCTTCGATTCCGTTAGCAAATCAATCGCCTTTTCTAAATACGAATATCTAGGGCTAATATTGGATCCAAGCGCAATATAGACTTCATTCATGATGATCCTCCCGCTCCCTATAAATCTCCACGGCAACTGATTGATAGTGCCCTGCTATCGGCGGATCTGGTTTATATACTTTAATCCAACAGCCGTTTATTTGTTTAAATGTTTCAAGTAGTTTTTCAGCAATATCGCCTGCAACAGCTTCAACCAAATTCCTCGGGCGCCCCTCTACAATTTCCTTTGTAACTTGAAAAATCTGTCCATAATCAATCGAATCCGACATCTTATCAGATATACTTGCCTGTTTTAAGTCTGTTTCTAGGACTAAATCAACGTAAAATCGTTGCCCCAGCTTATTTTCTTCTGGAAAAAGGCCGTGAAATCCATAAAACTCCATCTTATTTAAATATATTTTATCCATTTACTTCCCGCCTTTGCCGATCATTGCATCCATCATCTTCGTCATTTTAACTGTTAAATCAACATTATGTACTCTTACAATATTTGCCCCTTTTGTAATACCATAACAAACGGTAGCTCCTGTTCCCTCATCCCTCTGATCGGCAGGCACATCCAATACTTTTCCGATCATTGATTTACGCGAGGTACCAAGTAAAATCGGATATCCCATATCCGCTATTTTCTCCATTTGTCGCATTACCATTAAATTATCATCAGCCGTTTTAGCAAAACCTATTCCAGGGTCTAAAATTATATTTTCCTTTTTCACGCCTGCTTTTTGTACGATATCGATACTTTCTTCCAAATCTGCAATCACATCATCAATCAGTGATGTATATACTCGATTATTTCGATTGTGCGTCAATATAATTGGAACTTGATAGTTTGCTGCCACATTAGCCATTTTAGGGTCATACTTCGCACCCCATACGTCATTAATAATCGACACACCTGCTTCAAGTGCTTGTTTAGCCGTTTCCGCTTTATACGTGTCAATAGAAAGAGGTACACCTACTGCTTGTTTGATTGCTTTAATAATTGGAACCACACGTTCTATTTCTTCCTCTTCTGATACAGGTTCAAACCCTGGACGAGTAGATTCTCCCCCAATATCAATCATGTCTGCCCCTGCTTTTTCTAATTCTATTGCCTTTTCCACAGCAATATCTAACTGATTATATTTGCCGCCGTCAGAAAATGAATCTGGTGTTACATTTAGGATTCCCATTACATAAGTTTTTTCATTTAAGTTCAAACTACCTTCTTTTGTCGCTAATTGGAATGTCATCAAAATCCCGCCTTATCTTAAAGTCAGTCTTTATTTTACACCTTTTTCACTTGTAGTTCATTTCATATGCAATAACAACATAATGTAGCGTAGCGACATATGAATTACTTTTACACATGAGGTGGTTTGTTATTATTGTTTAGGAGCAGTGGTCATCATCGAAGATTCAAAGGTAAGAGGTGAGTAATTGTAGCTTTACCAATTTGTAAACGCAGATTATTCTGTGTCATCGAATTACCATAAAAAAAGACCCCCACAATATGTAGGAGCCTAGCTAAGTCTATTAATCGTCGAACTGATAGAGCGGTGTAGAAAGGTATCTTTCTCCATTGTCAGGAATTATTGCTAATACTTTCTTACCTTTTCCTAATTTTTTAGCAACTTGCTTGGCTGCTTCAATAGCAGCACCTGAAGAAATACCACCTAGCAATCCGTCCTTACGAGCTGCTTCTCGAGATGCAGCAAATGCTTGTTCATTACTAATTTGAATAACCTCGTCATAAAGATCTGTATCCAATACCTCAGGAACAAAACCTGCTCCAATACCTTGAATTTTATGTGGTCCTGTTTTTCCACCCGATAGAACTGGTGAATCCTCTGGTTCAACAGCATATAATTTAATATCTTTATAGTTTTCTTTTAGAACTTTACCTGCACCAGTGATCGTTCCACCTGTTCCAATACCAGATACAAAGGCATCTAATTGATCGCCCATTTGTTCCACAATCTCATTACCTGTCGTACGTGCATGAACTTCAGGGTTTGCTTCATTATTAAATTGTTGCGGCATAAAGTATCCATGTTCTTGCTGAAGCTCTTCCGCTTTTTTAATCGCACCTTTCATACCTTCTGCCCCCGGCGTAAGTACAAGTTCTGCTCCATATGCACGAAGTAAATTACGACGTTCCATACTCATTGTGTCCGGCATTACCAACACAGCTTTGTACCCTTTAACTGCGGCTACAAGCGAAAGACCAATACCTGTGTTTCCACTTGTTGGTTCGATAATGGTATCGCCTTCTTTTAGATTTCCTTCTTTTTCAGCAGCTTCGATCATGGCAAGCGCAATACGATCTTTCACAGAGCTCCCTGGATTAAAAAACTCTAACTTTACATAAATTTCTGCACTGTCTGCTTCGGCTGTACGGTTTAGTTTAACAATTGGTGTATTACCGATTAATTCTGCAATAGATTGTGCTACTTTCATTTTATCCACCCCTAATTCCTAGTATTTTTGTTGGATTTAATAATAGAGTACGCTATAATCCTAAAAAAATCAACCGATTTACTCGGAATTTTTAGAAGATTTTATATAAAAAAATCGACAAATTTTTAATTTATGACACAATCCGCCTTTTCAAGGACAATCAAAAAAGCTAAGCATCCCACGGATACTTAGCTTTTAATTTTATTCATACACCCAATCAATATCAAACTGGTCCCATAATTGTTCAGCTGAAATGACTTCTCCCATCTCTTCAAGTGCAATTTCTCTTCTGATTTGGGGTTTGATTTCTTCATACGAAAAGGTAATAGCAGGCAAATAACGGTGCAAATAAATAATCGCTACATTATTACCAACTTCAATTGGTTTACTATACGTATGCTCTTCCATTTCTTGTGACTGATTATAATACTCGGTCGATAAATAGTTACTTCCACTGGCAAAAAAGCCTAAATACCCACCACTATTTCTAGTGTCTTCATCAACCGAATATTCTCTTGCTAAAGATGCAAAGCTAGCACCTGATTCCAGTTCACTTATTACTCTTTCAGCAGTATCCATGTTACTAACAACAATATGTGACAGTTGAATTGACTCATCAAACTCATATTGTTCACTAAATTTGGTGTGATAATCAACGATCTCATCTTCAGAAACTGAAATATCTTTTGTGAGCAATTCTTCTAACAATAAACGGTACCTAATTTCTTCTCTCCACTGTTGTTCATGTTTGGTTATTTCTTGCTGATCCAACCTGTCCTGCATGGTAAATAAAAAGGAAAGTTCTCTCTCAATCAGTTTATCTTGAATTTCAATTCCTTCTTGATCTGCTAATTGAAAGACAACCTCTTGGTTAATTAAATCTTTTAACACTTCTTTGCCACGATCGCTTTCTAAGCTGCTCATCCACTTTTCATAGGATATCGTTTGATCATCAATCGTAGCAACCGATTCATTTTTATCAACATTTTTTGGCAACGTACCTTGTTGGTGAGTTCCTGTTCTTTCATTCATCCATATCGCAATAGTAATCAAGTTAGTGAGAAGCAGAAGGATAATAACTCCCCATAAGTACTTCCGCGTCATGCATTCTCTCTCCCTATTCGGATTTTAATTCTTGTAACTCATCTTCATTAAACGAATATATCTCGTTACAAAAGTGACAAGTCGCCTCTGCTCCATGATCTTCCTCAATCATTTTGTCTATTTCCTCATTTCCTAGTCCTTTAATAGCCTGTTCGATTCTTTCTTTAGAACAACGGCATGAGAACTGCACAGGCATTTTATCATGAATTTTAACATCTTCTCCTAATAATTTAGTTAAAATTTCCTCAGGGGAGTTTCCTTCCTTAATTAACCTAGAGATTGGAGGAATGGAACCAATTCTTTTTTCAATTTGATCAATTGTATCGTCTTGTGCACCTGGCATCACTTGGAGTATAAACCCACCAGAAGCAAGAATCGTATGGTCAGGGTTAACTAATACACCCGCACCAACTGCAGAAGGGACTTGTTCAGACGTTGCAAAATAATACGTGAAATCTTCACTTACTTCACCCGATACAATTGGAACCTGTCCTGTAAAATGATCCTTCAATCCTAAGTCTTTTACAACACTTAAGTTCCCTTGAGTCCCAACAGCTCTCGCCACATCCAATTTGCCTTTTTCATTCAGATCAAAATCTACATGCGGATTGGAAATATATCCTCTTACTTCCCCTTTCGCATTCCCATCAGCGACAACAGCTCCAATTGGTCCATTTCCTTCTAACTTCACCGTTAAATTATCTTTCCCTTTTAACATTGCTCCCATCATCGCTGTAATTGTAATTGTTCTTCCAAGAGCTGCAGAGGCCGTTGCCCATGTATCTTGACGTCTTCTTGCTTCTTCAACAGTGTTTGTTGATTGCACGGCATAAGCTCTTACCGTTCCTTTAAAGGCTGTTGCTTTTATTAAATAATCTTCCATGGTGTACCCTTCTCCTTTATTTATGTTCATTGATATTTTTGTGATAAATAAGATGTAGCCCTTTTAATGTTAGGGCGTGATCCACTTGATCAATCGTTTTTGAATCTTTGGCAATTAATGATGCCAAACCTCCTGTTGCTACCACTTTTGGTTCCTTCTGTGATTGTGAACTTAACCGTCTAACGATTTCATCTACTTGTCCAATATATCCAAAATACACTCCTGATTGCATTGCTGTTACAGTTGACTTACCTAGAACATCACCAGGGTTTTTTATTTCTATCTTTGGTAATTTTGCTGCATTTGAATACAATGCTTCAAGAGAAATATTTATACCTGGTGCAATCACGCCACCCTCATATTCATCCTTTTCATTGATATAACAAAATGTTGTCGCTGTACCAAAATCAATGATAATAACTGGAGAACCGTACTCTTTAATTGCCCCAACTGCATTAACAATTCGGTCAGCACCTATTTCACTAGGGCTCGGATAATTCATTTTTAAAAATGAATTTACATGAACATCTCCTATAATCAGTGGTTTTTTTCTGAAGTATTTGTGAGACATTCTCTCTAGAGCATACATAATTGGAGGTACAACCGAAGAAATGATAATACCCTCCATATCCGAAAAGGTAAGTCCCTCGTGTTCAAATAACGATTTTATTACCATCGCAAATTCATCTTCTGTTTTATGCCTATCCGTGTGAATTCTCCATTGGTAGGTTAATTCACCTTGCTCAAAAACACCTAACACTGTATTGGTATTTCCAACATCTAATACAAAAATCATCGCGATCCACCGTTCTTTTTAGTATTCCACGTTCATCATATCATATTTAAGCTATCGACAATATCTAGGTTATTTTATACAACATACACGATTGTTATCAAGTAAAACAACCTTATTCATTTAAGCATTGACTGTTTTGATTGTCACAATAAATATAGACCCCAACGTAAGTTTATTAAGCTTTCTTCCTTTCTTAATAAAATGAGCGCTAAATTACCGCTGCGGAAATACACTCAGACTCAGCTATTGCTTAAGTATCTTATCTGACGTCAGAACATCACTATAGCGTAGGTAGAATACGAAGAAAATAAAAAGCCAAATTCTTCGTGCGATGTATCGTTGCCGTAGCGTTCCTTGTCCTATGGAACAGCGCGAGCTGAAGATCCACTTGGATTAAGGAACGTAGGCTAACATCGCCACGTCCTGTGGCAACGCCTGCGTGACCAACATCGTGTTGGACCGAGGCCGTGCCCATAAGCGGAGTATTCTACCGAAGCGATCTTTTAGCACTCAATTTAAATCAGGAAAAAGTAATTTACAAAAATCAATTACGTCGGAATTACTATCTACTACGACACTCAAAAGAGCAACCATGCTAAAAAAGACTAAACATAAAACAACCTTCCTGTGCGACAGGAAGGTTGTTTAGCATAGGAAGACTTATTCTTTCGTGTCATCTTCCGTTTCATCTTCATTTTTCTTGTTAATATTTACTTTAACATCGTCACTATCTTCTGATGAAGATACTGTTTCTTGTCTATTTCCTTCACCATCTTGTTCGGAAACAACTGGATCAGGCATTTTTCCTTCTTCAAACAATGACTTTATTTGCGACGCGTCAAGCGTTTCTACTTCAAGCAATTTTTGTGCAATCAATTCTAACTTATCTTTATTTTCCGTTAAGATTGTTTTAGCACGTTCATAACAATAGTTCACAAAGTTCTGGATTTCTTGGTCAATTTCATAAGCAATGGAGTCACTGTAATTAGGTTCGTTTTGCATATCTCTACCTAAGAACACTTGACCACCACCACCGCCGAATTGTAGTGGACCAATTTTATCACTCATACCATATTCTGTAACCATTTTACGAGCAATGTTTGTGGAACGCTGGAAGTCATTACTTGCTCCAGTACTTACTTCTCCGAATATAATTTCTTCAGCCACACGTCCACCTAATAAACCGGTAATCTTATCAAACAATTCTGGTTTTGTCATAAAGTAACGATCTTCCTTCGGTAACATGACAGCATAACCACCTGCCTGCCCCCGCGGAACAATAGTAACTTTATGTACCATATCCGCTTCATCAAGTACCATACCAATAATAGTATGTCCACTTTCATGATATGCAACAATATTTCGTTCTTTGTCAGATATAACCCTACTCTTCTTAGCAGGACCAGCGATGACACGATCAATCGCTTCATCGATATCTTCCATTTCAACCTTTTGTTTATCATGTCTTGCTGCCACTAATGCAGCCTCATTTAACAGGTTCTCCAAGTCTGCACCCGAGAATCCTGGTGTACGCATTGCGATGGTTTTCAATTCAACATCTTCTGCTAACGGTTTGTTTCGAGCGTGAACTTTAAGTACATCTTCACGACCTTTTAAGTCTGGACGATCGACTGTAATTTGACGGTCAAAACGACCTGGACGAAGCAATGCAGGGTCTAAAATATCTGGACGGTTTGTCGCAGCGATAATGATAATCCCTTCATTCTCACCAAAACCATCCATCTCAACTAGTAACTGGTTTAGTGTTTGTTCACGTTCATCATGTCCACCACCAACACCAGCACCACGTTGTCTACCTACAGCATCAATTTCATCAATGAAAATAATACAAGGTGCATTCTTTTTGGCGTTTTCAAATAGGTCACGAACACGAGATGCCCCTACACCTACGAACATTTCAACGAAATCAGAACCACTGATCGAGAAGAACGGAACGCCTGCTTCTCCCGCTACTGCTTGAGCAAGTAATGTTTTACCTGTACCTGGAGGACCCACTAGTAAAACACCTTTTGGAATTTTTGCACCGATTGTTGCGAATTTACGAGGATCTTTTAAGAAATCAACAACTTCTACAAGTTCTTGTTTCTCCTCATCTGCACCGGCAACATCTTTAAATCTTACCTTCTTCTTCTCTTCACTATACATCTTCGCTTTACTCTTACCAAAGTTCATTACTTTGCTTCCGCCACCCTGTGCTTGGTTAAGCAAGAAGAAGAATAAGATAAATATAATAACAAACGGAATCATTGTGGTAAGGAATGTCACCCATCCACTAGGCTGTTCCTCTTCATCAAATTGTAGATTCCCTTGTTCTGTTCCAGTTTCTGTCACATCTTTAACAATATCCGGATTGTTGGGGATTTTTGCTGAAAATGTACTTTCATTTGCTAATTCACCAGTAATAAGCATAATACCGTGTGAAGGTTGCATGGTCATCTCTTCAATTTCACCATTATTAAGAGCTTGGTAAAATTGTGTTACATTATATTGTTCTGTTTGATTATTTTGATCAGTGAATACACTGACAACTCCTATAATTACTAGGAATATTAGAAAATAAAAAATCACATTTCTAAATACACGATTCATTGCCTACCTCCTCCCAAGCGAGAAAACTATAGTAAATGGTACCATATCAAATCAAGGGTTTACAACTAATTACAACTATTCATATACATATGTTTTCATTATATGATTTAATGCTACTGATTATTTATTCAAATTACGAATTCCCTCCATACACCTCTGGTTTTAGCACTCCAACATATGGAAGATTTCGATATGCCTCTTTATAATCTAACCCGTAACCAACGACAAATTCGTTTGGCACGATGAAGCCAGATACGTCAGCTTTAATATCTACTGTTCTACCTTCAGGCTTATCGAGTAACGTTACAATTTTTACGGAATTTGCCTTTCGATATTTAAACAGATCTACAAGGTAACTTAGTGTTAATCCACTATCAATAATATCCTCAATAATGAGTATGTCTCTTCCTTCAACTTTCGTGTTTAAATCTTTTACAATTTTCACCTCTCCAGATGAACGAAATTCTTCACCATAACTTGAAACATCCATAAAATCCATTTCTAGATATGTTTCAATATAACGGAGAAGATCTGACATGAATGGCATCGCACCTTTTAAAACACCAACAGCCAATGGAAATTTCCCTTCATACTCTTGTGTCAATTGCTTACCAATTTCTTGACATTTTTCCTGAATCTCTTCCGTTGAGATTAGTACTTTTTCTATATCATTGTGCATCTTTTGTTCCTCCTAGTTGGCTTTATTATATTGTAATTCAAGATAACATCTTGTACTGTTATGGCTATGTTCTGCCGTTCCTTTTTTAAGACCTACTAACCATAAGATTGTCCCCTGTTGGTCTACCACAAGTGGCCATTCCTGTCTTTTTTGTAGAGGAATTTTTTCATCAATAAAAATATCTTTTACCTTTTTGCTTCCATTTAGTCCCCTGACCTTCATTTTATCTCCTGGCTGTCTTGTTCGAACAGTTAAAGGAATATGAATTAAATCATCATGAACAGGAAAATACATGACATCGTTTGTATTCCCATTAATTTCTGTCGTAAACCTAGCATGGATGCTTGAACCATCAGGTAACACAACACTGCCAGGGACATTCAAATGTTTTAAAAAAGATTTAGGTTTCGTTTTCTGAAAGTGAAAACAAATAGTACGGTATGATTTAGACATTTTTAAATTATGTGGTAAATCCATCATTACATTCGCTCTTTCACTATGTATCAAACTGAAAAAATGGTCTTCGTGGGCGTAATTCAATCCACTTAGAATAGCATCATATAGATAGTTTAATATTAGATGATAGGCCCGTCTTTGTAAAGCAAATGGATATGAAGTAAATAATTCAATTTCAAAAGTAATTTCCTTCTTATCATGTTTAAACGTAATCACTTGTTCTACAAATTCTTCCACCTTTGTATTTATGTATGCTTCGTCTTGTGTCATTCTCTCACTTAACCTTTGCATACTAGCATAAACTTGTGGATTCTGCTCCATTAAAAGTGGAACAACCTGATGTCTTATATAATTTCGTGTATATGTATCCTCCTCATTGGATGGATCCCTTCTTGGAACGATGCCATGTTCGCTACAATATACTTCAATCTCTTGTTTCGTAATACAAAGTAATGGTCGCACTAATTTCCCATTTGCAATATCTCTTTGAATAGGAATCCCTTTTAATGCGGAAGGATTGGAACTTCTGATTAACCTCATGACCATTGTCTCTACTTGATCATCCCCATGATGTGCTAATGCCAAGTAATCACCGTCGTTTACTTTCATCTGTTCTTCAAAATATTGGTACCTTAATTCTCTTGCAGCAAGTTGTGTACTTTTACCTTCCACTTTTTTATACGATGGAACATCTAGAAAGGTTTCAACAAACTCTAAATCCCACTGATTACAGATAGATTTAACGTAGTCAACATCTGCACGTGATTGCTTCCCTCTTAATCCATGATCAATTGTTATTACGATTAAGCGAAACCCCCATTCTGTTTTAATACCATTCAGAAAATGGAGCAACGCCATGGAATCAGGTCCACCAGAAACTCCTACTAATACCGTGGCATTCTTATGAAACAATTGATGTTTTCTAATAAAATCATTTACTTTTCCATTCATGAACAACCCTACTTTAACATACTTCGCTACCTTAAAATATAGTTTATACTACCTTTCTATCCTACCATTTTCTTTTCCCTAAACAAAAGAAATTAGCGAGAATAAACACCTAAAACTTTTCGAACGTTAGAATACATATGTAATAGATTGATGCCGAGGTCTTCCTTATCCTCTTTCACCCCTAACTGCAGGGTCTCATTCGAGTTTGAAAACCCTACAGTGAGGCTCTACTTAATGTTGTTATAGCAAGAATAGATAACAAAAGTAGAAAAACAGGACTACGATACATATACCTACGCTTTCTAATATAGGATGCCCTTGTCCATCATCATTTCTTGCTTGGTACTGTGTCTTAGGTTTGGCTGTAGTAGTTTTGGTTGGTCTTCGGTACTGTGTTTGTTTTGTAGTTGGTCCCATTAGAATAGTAGCAAGTTCATTTTTCATTTGTTCGCTCGATGAATATTGACCTGTTAGGGCCTTTCTTAATGTGGGTTGATATTTTTGAAGCTGTGGTATTTGCTTAACTTTATTCATCAGCGTACGTTCTGGCGAATTTCCACGTTCAAACCGATTGGGATAATAGTATTGAATCATCACCATTGCTAATGCGAATAGGTCATAAGAAGGCTCCGCTTTTCTCGAACCCATTTGCCAGTATCCTCGATCAAAAAACTCCGTATACTCTTTTATGGATCTTCCTATTTGTGTCGTCCCACCAACATCAATCCAACGCAATCTTGCAGGTGGGTGTGTAACGATTAAATTATCACTTTTCAAATCTCCAAACACCCAACCAGTTTGATGAAGGCTTTCCAAATCATCGAGTATTTGCAACATTAATATACCTAGCCATTCGTCCCCGTGACGTTGAAGGAAATCAGCTAGTGAACTCCCCTTTAAATATTCCATCACATAAAATGACCAACGATTCCCTTGAAAATCCACCCAATCATCAACATCTAACAAAGAAGGCCCAAGGCGATTTCCCTGGACCTTCTGAAATGTTTTCAGCACATTTACTTCCATTGTGATGGATGAGCTTTTATCGCTTATTTTAAGCGCGGCATATTTTCCGTTATGTTCGCATAGGTAAACAGATCCAATCGCACCAGATCCTAATTGTTTCTTGATTACATACTTTCTGTGATGCCATTTTCCGCTTATGACGTTACCCGGTCGGAGGTTAATCCCCTGTTTCTTCGATGCTTGTCTCATCTTTTCTTAAGAAGCTCCTTTTTAAGCTTTTCTTTCCGAATTGGTACATCGCTGCTTTTAGTGCAGGACCAGTAGGTGTAATCCCACCACTCGTTAATTTAGGAAAAACTGATGAAATTGAATCTAGTTTAGGTGACCAATCAAATATTTTATCAATATCCTTTCTTTTACCCGGAAAGGAAAAAATAGAAAATCGGTTTCGTCCAATTCGAGCATTCATACTTACCGATAAATCAATTAATGATTCTTGAACGGTTGGCAACTTATTATGCATACTAGCACTTGTATCAACTAATACTAATACCTCTAGGTCACTAGTTTCTCCTAGATCCTCTACTACTTCCATTACTTCTCCACGTTGTTCTGGCGGTAACTCTTCTAAGTCTTGCTTAGGTCCTAATATTTGTTTTAATTCCTGATTAACCACACCTTGTAAAGTTTGCGTCATTGCTTGTTTAGTAACTGTCTGTACGGTTTGTGATAGTGCTTGTTTATAAACAATTTGACTAACGCCTCCACCTGACATTGCAATCTCTTCGACCTCTTGTAACCCCGTTGGATCTTCCGTTTGTTCATCTTCTAGTACGCCTATCACATTCACTGTTATTCCTTGTTGAGCTGCTAAGGCGGCCACCGCTGAAGGATCTTCCCCTTTGTTTGAGCAACCGTCTGTAATTAATAGAATTTGTTTTAACGTTCCTTTTTTCATCGGTATAACTCCTCCTCCATTTCCCGATTCACTCCCTAATGATGAGTGAATACTTACTGGTATCATCATCGACGATAATGAGGAAAATTATACCTATATGACGCTTTCGGTTGGCTTTTTTCTAAAAACAACTTTTTTACACATTAAACATAGAATCCGACGTAACTTTAAATGATTTCCCCACCGTCCTTTAAAAGATGAGTGCTAGTCAGCCGCTACGGGAATACACTCCGCTTTCCGTGGGTGACTGATGAGCAATAATCAGCCCAATATCACTTCGCTTCTTTATGCGTGATCGGAATAGCTGCCCACTTCGGATTATTTTTATCTACTCTGGCAACTAACACCGTCATATCATCCTCAATTTTTCCTGCTCTTGTTCGCACCACTTCTTCTAAGATCAAGTCTGCCATATCCTGTGGGTCATCTGTTTCCATCTCATTAATCTTTCTCTTCAACCACATATCCACATTCTCAACATCTTTTGGACCTTCAAAAATTCCATCACTCATCATGATTAATAAATCGCCGGCTTTTAATTGATCACTTACCACTTCCACATCAAATTCTTGTATGATTCCAATTGGTAAATTACTAGCTTCAATTTTATGAATGCGATTTCCCCTTTTAATAAAACTTGGAGTTGAACCAATTTTCAGAAACCGTACTGCGGCATTGTGCAAATCAATCATTGCCAAATCCAATGTAGAAAAAATTTCATCGCTCGTTCGTAGTGATAAAATAGAATTAATCGATTTGATTGCAACTTGTTCTTGGATGCCTGACTGTAAAATTTGTTGTAGTAACCGTAATGTTTCCATGCTTTCCTCATGGGCTCGTTGACCATTCCCCATTCCATCACTTATCGCCATTGCATATTTACCAGCACCTAATTCCATTGTCGAATAACTATCACCAGAAACGAGACCTCCTCCTTTAGCAGCATGAGAAACTCCCATCTCGACAACAAATTTTTTCGCTGAGCCAAACGATAAATAACAATATCCATTTGGGATTGGAGATACTTCCTCTTCCTTCACAACCACTGTTTCTTTTAAGATGTCTGATAACATTGGCGCAATAAGTTTTGGACCTTCTCCATGATAATTATAGAAAGATAGATTCATTTCAATATCTATGTTTCCTTTTTCCAGACTATAGATATCTAATTTTTCCAATTCCATTCCCATATGTTTTAAAGCCGCGACAATTTCAACCTCTTGTTGTTCATGATTCTCTCTTTCTTTTAAGATTTCCTTTGCAAAATCACCCATAACTTCTGATACACCATGTAATTGATCCGCAACAAACTGTCTACTCTCACTTACTTGCTTTTTTAACTTCTGATTTGCTTCAAAAAAAGATAACTCTTGTTTCATCGTATCAATAACTTTTTTCGATTTAACACAATGGTTTTCGAAGTTTGATTGCAATACCTTATTCGGATGGTTCCCTTCTTCTAAATCTCCTTTTAAATCAGCCATCATATCATACGTCTTATCAAACTGTTGGGCCCAGCACCATTCCTTTTTAAAGCAACTTTGACATGTTTTTTCCGTTACATTACTTAAAAAGTAATCTGTTTGACGATCCTTTTCTTCTTCCAACTGTGTCTGCTGTTCTAACGTAAAACTCTTCGATAGCGCTTGAAACACATTAGAAAACTGTTCTACACGACTGGCTGTTACATCACGAACCTTTTGCAAATACTGTTCCTGTTCCTTTGAGTGCTCTGTTGTCCCCGGAATATATCTAGAGACTTTTTTAATCCAACTTTCCGGTGTACACAGAAATAGAATGACTGCCATAGCTGATTCAACCATTGATGGCAATAATTCTGCTATTCCACGTCCGTAAACACCAATTAGTAATGTCCCGACAAACAGTCCAAGACTGACGCCTATTTTCTTACCATCCTTTAAAAGTCCACCAAGCAAACCTGAAAATGCTAGCAAACTCATTTGATAAAGGCTAGCAACACTAGCAAGGCTTAAAATCAACCCTGCTACAACACCTACGGTCGAACCAATTGCCGCCCCACCAACATAAGATAACCAAAGCACTAAATACCGCGACAATATTTGTTCAATCGAAGCTCCTTGGATCTGCCATCCAATTGTTCCAGTCAAAACAGACGCCAATAAAATGATCATACAAACAATTTCTTCATTTTTTAGCGTAGGTTTATACCTTTTTGGTGATAATAATGGAATACTTTGCATAAAGATGAGTACTAACACAGCACTTAATACACCTTCAACAGCTGCTAGCATCCATTCATAGGATGTAAGTTGTTCAAACCAATAATAATGAGCAACTCTTGTCAAGGCACTCGTAAAAAACACAATAATTGGTATTATTTGTTGTTGATGGTTCATACGTTTACATAAGGAAGCAACAACGACAAAAAGCAGCATAGCTGCTACTATGTATAATCCGTGTTGTAATTGATAGGTTAACGCACCAGCTAAAGTAGCGAGCATCACTCTAAACGATTTATCCTTCCTTAGAAACCATACTGAAGCGAGAAAAGAAAGGGCAAAAGGCGATAGCGTGGAAAGTACAATTGCTCGTCCTAATAAAAAGCCGACGATCAGTAGTAGCCATCCCTTCTCTAAGAAGAATAGTTTCGTCTTCTCCCCCAACTTCCGCTTCCACGAGTCCATACTTCTATTATCAACTACCATTGACTTAGATTCATTACTTGTAGCTGACTCCATCATCCTACACCACTCCTTCTTGTTGATTATTAAAGCACATGATGTGAAATTTTTTTGTCAAAACAAGAAGAGAGTCGTTCAAAAATGTTCGACGGTATTCACGGCCTGTTCACCTAATTCAACATTTTAAACTAATTATTACAAAAACCTTTCGACAGGGTGAAAAATAATTTCTTCTATTAATATTTAATGGACAAGCCTCGCTATCATACTTTTTAGACCTTATCCCCCTCACCACTCGTTTCATATATTTTGGCGAAAACTGCAAAAAACTTTTTTTATCACGTAGTAGTAATACTATACGACATAACCCTGAAGTTTACTTTCTACTATTCTGATTGGGATAAAAGATTGTGCCCTATAAGGACATTCATTAAAAAATTTATTGTTAGTTCAACAATTATTATAAAAGTGTTAATTAACCATAAGAAGAACATGTCTATTGTTTAATTTTTATTAAGCCATTTTCTACAAAAATTCAGAGTCCCCAATTAGCGAAGGAAATACACCGGAGACTCCTGTGGGAGGAATGGCCTAGATGAGACCCCGCAGTGAGGGACGAACGAGGAGGCTCATCAGCCACCCACGGAAAGCGTAGGTGTATTTCCGCAGCGCAGTCCAGCACTCACGTGATTAAGAATGGTCAAAAGTAATAATAAAGTTATGTCGTATAATATAGCTACGACGCAATAATACTTTTTCAGAACTGCCAAAAAGTAGATTGACAGCTAAATAGGGTAATTGTTTAAAATTATTTGTGCCTAAATGACATGCTTCACTATATGGCGATGTAGCTCAGCTGGCGAGAGCGTACGGTTCATACCCGTGAGGTCGGGGGCCGATCCCCTCCGCCGCTATCTTCTATACCAAAAAAAACGGATGCCCTCTTCAAGAGAGCATCCGTTTTTTTTATTGGTTAATGAAAAGCTACACCACTTGTTCGTAATATAACTAATGCAATTGTCAATCCAATCATGGCCATCAAACATATTGTATCCTGAAATTTCCATTTTAATTGTCGAAAAGTAGAACGCGTACCACTAGCCTGATACCCTCTTACTTCCATTCCATTCGCTAATTCTTCAGCTCGATTCAGTGAACTTACAAATAAAGGTAGAAAGATTGGCACCAATGTCTTCATTTGTTTCACCAATGAACCTTCCCCAAATTCGGAACCACGTGCACGCTGCGCATCCATTACCTTTTGTGTTTCATCCAATAAATTGGGAATAAAGCGTAACGAGATCGATAACATTAAGGACCATTCATCCACCGGAACTTTAAACTTCTTTAATGGTCGTAATAATGCATTTATTCCATCTGTTAAATCGATTGGTTTAGTTGTTAGCGTGACGACCGTTGATATAAAGACAATCATAACAAAACGGAAGAAAATATATACGCCATTAATAAGTCCGAATTCAGAGATAGTAATAATTCCCCAATCAATATAAATTGTACCACCAGCAGTAAATAATATTTGTAAAAACACCGTAAACAATATTAGCCATATTAGCGGGCGAACACCTCGAATATAGACACGGTAAGGTATATTTGATAGTTTCATCACTAACAATGTAAATAACCATAGCAATGCATATGTTTGCCAGTTGTTAGCTATAAAAAGTATCAAAATAAAATACACACCTGCTACAAGTTTAGCTCGTGGATCAAGATCATGTAGCCAAGAATCTCCAGGTAAATACCTTCCTAATATTAATTTATTCATACAAGTCCCACCTTAATTAAGGCATCTGCTAATTCCTCTTCTGTAAGACAAGTAGCAGCTAGTATTAAGCCAGTTGTCTGTTCCAATTTCAATTGAAAACGTCGAGCACTTGGGAGGTCAATATGCCACTTATCTAATTGGTCTTGATTTGAAAATGTGTTTCTAACCGTATCATGAGAGACAACCTGGCCCTTTTCCATCACTGCAACATCATCTGCAAAACGCGCAACATCGTCCATATCATGCGTCACTAAAACAGTTGTTAATTGTTTTGTGCGGTTCCAAGAAGAGATTAACGATAATATTTCTTTTTTTCCTGTTGGATCTAAACCAGCCCCTGGCTCATCTAACACTAATATATCCGGTTCCATTGCTAATACACCTGCAATTGCAACCCTGCGTTTTTGCCCACCTGACAAAGAAAATGGCGATTTACTTAATAGTGATTCATCCAATCCTACCTGTTTAATGGCGACCCTTGCAATCTCTTTTGCCTTAGATAGCGAAACACCAAAATTCAACGGTCCAAAGCAGATGTCTTTTTCAACTGTTTCCGCAAACAATTGTGCTTCTGGAAATTGAAAAACCATCCCTACGCGCTTTCGGATTGCTTTCAATGCTTTTTTATTATCATCTTGTTTAATTACTGTATCACCAACCATCACTTGTCCATTGTTTGGTAGTAATAGTCCATTTAACACTTTTAATAAACTCGATTTCCCTGCACCAGTATGACCTACCACTGCAGTAAATGTACCTGGCTTTAGATTTATATCAACCGCATCTAAAACTCTAGGTGTCCGCATCGGACCCAATTGATAATCAGCTGTCACTTTATCTAACTTTATTTCCATAACCATTGCACCATTTCTTGTTCCGTCATATATTTATTAGGCACCCCACACCCATGTTGTGCTAAAATCCTTCTTATCCGTTCAGCGAAAGGCGCTTCTAGCTCTTGTTTTTTCACAAAAACATCTGATGGATATCCTTCCATTTCCACCCTACCTTTTTTCAACACTACCATACGATCGGCAGCTGCTGCCTCATCCATATCATGCGTAATCGAGATAATCGTAAGACCATTGTTTCGTTTCAAGTCATGTAAGGTGGATAAAAGTAATCTACGACTCTTAGGATCTAACATAACGAGTGCCTCATCTAATACTAATATAGAAGGATTTAAAGCAAGGATCCCCGCAATTGCTACCCGTTGCTTTTGTCCACCAGATAATCTTGAAGGATCGTGGAATCGGTATTCAAGCATATCTACCATCTCTAATGCTTGTTCCACCCTTTTCCTCATCTCTTGCAAGGGCATATTTAAATTTTCGAGTCCAAATGCAATATCATCTTGAACCGTTGTTCCCACAAATTGGTTATCAGGGTTTTGAAATACTAACCCTATCTGACGTCTTAATTCCCACTTCGTATTATCATTCAATACCTTACCTAAAATACGAATGGAACCCTGTTGTGGGGTTAACAGTCCTACCAACATTTGTGCTAAGGTTGACTTTCCCGAACCATTATCGCCTACAATTGCAAGCCCTTCCCCTTCCTCAACCGCAAGCGAAACATTGGATATTGTTTCCTGTTGAATACGCCGATCATAACGAAATACTATGTTATCCATTTGTACAATTGGTTCCTTCATATTAAATACCCCCTTTTTCACTTGATGTTAATAAGACCATTGTCTAAATAATGCTTTTAGTGACTAATACTACTTAATATAGAAACTGCTAACATCACAACTGAAGCACTATTAACAATCACTAAGTTTTTCACGGCTAAAGGAAAGGTTATTTCTTTGATTTGCTTCTGATTAAATTGATGTACATGTTTAAAAACTGGATATGTGACGACTAATGACAAGAGCATTATGATAGGTAATATATTAAATAGCACAGCTGTTAAAATTGATACAAAAGTAGTTGCATAAAGTACGTTAAATAACATAATTGCATAGCGTTTACCTATATAATAAGGCAACGTGTAACGGTGATTGTTAATATCCTCTTCCAAATCACAAATATTGTTAGCTAACATTAAATTAGCGATCGTAAAAACACATGGTAAGGAAATTAATAAAATCTCCGCTAATAACCGCACATTAGCTTGTAATTGAACTTCCCAACCAGCTATTGTAATAGACGCAATCCCTTGATCGAAACCATTAACATAAATAATTAAAAAGATAATACCAAAACCCATCGTCACCCCGGAAAATACTTCTCCTAACGGCATTCTAGATAATGGAATCGGACCAAATGTATAAAAGATCCCAATAGCAAAACAAATCATTCCTATTAATAATACTAATAAGTCTGTGCGAAACACTAACCAAAGCCCTAAACCTGTTGCTATGGCTAGCATTGTAAAAATGGTTAGAATAACAACCTTTTCTGGTATAGCCTTTTGTCCAATAATATTTCGCTGCTCTCGATAGGTTTGGCTTGAAGCCTTGCGGTAATCCATATAATTGTTAATCGTTGTTGTGGTTAGGTCAAATAATAGCATAGCCATAAAAAAGATCATCGTATTTAATGGGTTAAATGTTTCATATCGATAATACACAAACAAACTTCCAACTAAGAAAGGAAATATACTTGCTATCTTGGTTTGTATCTCAACTAATTTCAGAAATGTACGAAACGACATATATTAGCCCTCCCTCCTAAAACTGTTTTAGCTTAAACTCATTATTTGTTAACTCAAACGCTTGGTTAAGTCCATCTGTTAGATAAACATGCTGATCCATACTAATAAAGATCGCTTCAGCATCTTCAATGTTATTAATATATTCCAAACCACCTTCAATCCCTTTTGAAAAAAGGATCGTTGATAATGCGTCTCCATCAATAGACTGATCTGAAATGATCGAAACCCCTGCTATTTCATTAAAATAAGGGTAACCATCTTTAGGATTCAATATATGATGGTATTTGACACCGTCCACCTCTAAATATCGCTCATATATTCCCGAGGTAACAATAGATTTATTTGATTCTTTCAATTTACCTACAATTTCTCCTCGGTCTAGAAAGGGATTTTGAATACCAACTGTCCACGGACTTTCTGTTGTTGGATTATTACCCAGGACATAGATATTTCCACCTAAATCAATAATAGCAGTCGTTACATCCTCTTCCTTTAATACTTTTATAACTTCATCTGCAATAAACCCTTTAGCAATTGCACCTAAATCTAATTTCATTCCATTTTGTTGTAAGTAGATCGTTTGTTCTTCATTATTTAATTTAACCTGTTTATAATCTATTAGTGGAAGCACTTCTTCTATTTCAGACTCTCCTGGTTTCCTAGCATCATCGAACCCAATACGCCAAAGACTTGTTAAAGGGCCAACTGAAATATCAAATGAGCCATTGGCATTCGCACTATATGATTTTCCCGCCTCAACGAGTCTATAAATATCTCCTGACACTTTAACTGGTTCAATGCCCGCCTTATCATTTATCTGATTAATTTCAGAACCGTCCGTATCTGCTATTTTTTCATCTAACGCTTTAATACGATTAAATACTTTATCTAATACTTCATCCTTACCTTTGTCATATACTTTAACAGTCACAACTGTTCCTAATAGAAAATCTGTTTGTTTGGCAGGTGACTTGTTAACTTCACTTTCATGCTTTTGTTTTTGATTTGCACAACCAGAAATAAATAAGAACGCACAAAGGACGATCGTCAATACTAAAAAAAAACTGTTCTTTCTCATCATAATCAAATCCCTTCGACCTAATCTTCATTTTCATACTATCAATCTCTATATGTTTATAATGTCTATAAAACAAAAGGACTTAGAGTAACTCTATAGTCCTCAAACAAGTCTTGTTAAATAGGTATGAATCGCTTTGAATTTTGTGAATAAATTCACTATAATTCCAAATAAAATAAATGTGAAACCATTCACATTATTCACTTTCATTCTAGCATTACGGCAGCATTATGTCTATAATATTTTACTCCTTATTTACTGAATAAAACCTTTTAAATGCCTTATATAACAATAAACTTTTAGGTTTACTATGTTTTGTTACTATTTCGTGAACACTTAACAAATTAATTTATTTCTAATTTATGAAAACTGTAGACAGAGCCAAAGAGAAGCATTAAAATAAAAAATACATTGTTCAAGATTTCACATGAATTCTTGAAAGTACACAAAAGGGAGTGAATGAATATGGCAGACAAGAACATTGTTATTATTGGTGCCGGTTATGCTGGTGTCCATGCTGCAAAAAAACTTGCAAAAAAATATAAAAAAGATCCATCTGTCAATATTACTTTAATTGATCGTCATTCGTACCATACCATGATGACGGAACTACATGAGGTTGCGGCACATCGCGTTGAACCTGATGCAATTCAATTCGATCTACGTCGTTTATTTAATCGTACCAAGGTTAATTTAGTAACAGATAATGTTACACATGTAGATCACAACAAAAAAAAGGTAGAAACCGAACATGGCGCATTTGATTATGATTACCTGATCCTTGGTATGGGTGGTGAACCGAATGATTTTGGAACACCAGGTGTAGGAGAACATGCGTTTACTTTATGGTCATGGGAAGATGCTGTTCAATTACGCGAACATATCGAAAAAACAGTTCAACTTGCAGCATTAGAACATGACGAAGCAACTCGTCGAGCCATGCTTACCTTCACAGTATGTGGGTCAGGTTTTACTGGAATTGAAATGGTCGGGGAACTAATTGAATGGAAAGAACGCCTTGCCAAAGAGCATAAACTTAACGTAGAAGAAATTTCTTTATATGTAGTAGAAGCTGCACCAACTATTTTAAATATGCTAGACCGGAAAGATGCGGATAAAGCAGAATCTTATCTTGTTAAAAAAGGTGTGAAAATCTTAAAAAATTCACCTATTGTCGAAGTTAAGCCAGAATCAATTGTTTTAAAATCTGGTGAAGAAGTACCGACACATACATTAATTTGGACTGCAGGTGTGAAGGCCAATTCAGATACAAAAGACTACGGTATGTCTACAGCCCGTGCTGGTCGCTTAAAAGTAAATGAATATATGGAATCTGAAGACTATGAAGATGTTTATGTGATTGGTGACCTTGCTTATTATGAAGAAGAGGAAGGAAAACCCACCCCACAAATTGTAGAAGCTGCCGAACAAACAGGTATGACAGCAGCCAAAAGCATTATTGCTGATATTAGTGGTGGAGAAAAAGAAGCATACAACGGGAAATATCACGGTGTGATGGTTTCCATTGGCGCAAGATACGGAGTTGCAAACTTAAGTGGAATTCGTTTAAGTGGCTGGTTTGCTAACTTTATGAAACATATGGTTAACCTTTATTACTTCTTTGGTATACGTAGTGGCTATTATATGTTCCATTATATTATGCATGAATTTTTCCAAACGAAGGATAAACGTAATATTTTCCGAGATTTCCCTACGCGCTATGGCAATGTTTTATGGAGTTTACCTTTACGTCTATTTGTAGCCGGATTCTGGTTAGCAGAAGCTGGAGCGAAAATATACGGTCACACCAAGTGGAGTGAAATAACATCTAGTTGGTCTAATATCCCTCAATTATTTACTGGATTAGGTGAAGATTCTTGGTTAGTCGGATCAACCGTTAGAATGCCATTTGAATGGTTACAAGAGGCAACAAGTGGTGCGAGTGAAGCAGCAGCTGGTGGTGGCGAAACAGAATGGGCAACACCTATATTAAGTGAAATGCCTGGAATTTTCGAATGGTTTATGCAAATCGTTCTTCCTACACCTGAAATGGCCGTGTTCATGCAAAAATTTATGGTTTTTGTCGAACTTGGAATTGGTTTAGCAATACTAGCGGGTTTATTTACTTGGTTAGCAAGTGCTGCAAGTGCTGGATTCTTAGTAATGTTTACATTATCCGCAATGCTAGGATGGAATAAAGTATGGGCTCTACCTGCATCCATTGCTTTAATGAATGGATCTGGAAGAACATTTGGTTTAGATTACTGGGTAGTACCATATCTTCAACAAACAGTTGGAAATTGGTGGTACGGAAAAGAACAAGCCATTTATAAAGATGGCAATGGATTAGCATCAGATAAAAAGCAAAATAGAAAAGCATCCTAAATTTTCACAGAAAAAGGAGAGTAGACATGAAAAAGTATTACAACATGGTAAAACGTTGGGATATTATTCTTATTATCTTACTTGTCCTACTCTCTTTATTACCTTATGTCATCTTTAGTATGCAACAGGCTCAAAATGTTAGTGCAGATTCTAGTCGTGTTGCTGTTATTTCCATTGACAACGAAGAAGTGGAACGGGTCACGCTTACTGGAAACGAAGGTACAGATGTGTTTGATATACAAGAGTCAGGTTCACATATTAATACAGTTGAAGTACATGATGACCGAATACGAATGAAATCTGCAACTTGTTCTGACCAAGTTTGTGTCCGAACAGGTTACATCTCAAAACCAGGAGAAACCATTGTTTGTTTACCACATAAAGTCATCATTGAAATACAAACAGAAAATGACGATACGGACGATCTAATTATTAGTTCTTAATCAGCTATTGTCCCGGCTATGGATAAAGGGTTTGCAGGATTAGCCATGTCCACGAAGTACTAAAGTTGTAAAAAGACTTCCCTCCATACGTCTCTACCCGGGCACTTACGTTTTTGTATTAGTTTATAGAGATTGGGAGTAGCGTTTATGACAAAAAATCAACGTCTTGTTTATATTGCCTTATTAGCAGCTCAAGCGGTAATCATCAGTTTACTGGAGCGAGCAATTCCATTTCCTTTTGCTGTTGCACCAGGTGCAAAGTTGGGATTAGCTAACATTATTACTTGTATGGCGCTCTACACCCTTTCAACCAAGGATGCTTGTAAAGTAGTTGCTATTCGCCTAGTTCTCGCAGCATTGTTAGGTGGTACGATTTCAACATTTATGTACAGCGCATCAGGAGCGATCTTAAGTTTCATAGGAATGTGGTCTGTTAAAAGGTTAGGCCCCTCGCGTGTTAGTCTCATCGGCGTCAGTACAACCGGAGCAATACTGCATAATGTTGGGCAACTTGCTGTGGCTAGTTGGATCGCACAAACTTGGACAGTTCTACTTTATTTACCTGTACTATCATTCGTTGGGATCTTGTCAGGAATAGCAATAGGTATTGCTGCTAACTACTTACTAACACATGTTGAAAAGTTACATTATTATAAATTTTTACATGAATTAGATTAATTTATAGATAGAAAGAGGTTTTTACAATGCGTGTACACCATATGTGGAATGACTATCCTACGATTAAAAATGATTTATCTAAAGTACTCCATTTAATAGATTCGCATGTTCGTGTCCGTGATAAAACGGTTGAATCTACCATTAAACATTTAATTCACTTTGGCGGAAAATTACTTCGACCCACCTACTCCTTATTATGTGCCCAGATTGGACCTGAACAAGATAAGGAAAAAGCCATTGCGGTTGCTGCTGCATTAGAAACATTGCATATGGCTACATTAGTACATGATGATGTGATTGATGAAGCGAATACTCGCCATTGCATTTCTACTATCCATCAAAAACATGATAATAAATATGCGATCTATTCTGGTGACTACCTATTTTGTATCGTTTTTACGATCCTTTCACGACACGCAGCTTCACTAGCACATTTAGAGTTTAATGCTAGGAGCATGGAAAAGATATTGAGTGGAGAACTAGATCAGTTAAATTCACGCTACAGAGAAGCCGTATCAGTTAAAGACTACTTAACCCGTATATCTGGAAAAACGGCACAATTATTTGCTGTTAGTTGTTACTCTGGTGCTCTAGAAAGCAAAGCATCTCGAAGGCAAATAATGAATGCATGGAATATGGGTCATCATATTGGAATGGCCTTTCAAATTATCGATGATATACTAGATTATCAAGGAAACAGTGAAACATTAGGTAAACCAATAATGGCCGATATCCGACAAGGCCTTTACAATTTGCCTTTGATCTTTGCCATGCAAGCAAACAAAAGTGCTTTTCATAAAATTTTAAAGAAAAAAGAAGCCCTTACGGATCATGACTTGGAACAACTGATGGAATTAATAAATCATTATAAAGGTGTAGAAAAAGCACGCAAATTAGCAGAACGTTATACAAACAAAGCATTGAAAGAACTAAATAAGTTACCAGATGGTGACTATAAACATAAACTCTTTGACATAACAACAAATCTACTACAACGAAATTATTAAATTTTACTACTTCCTATCTTTTAATTCTCTAAGGTTTAGTTTTATTACTAAGCCTTTTTTGTTTGCATTTAACTCTCATTTTTAACTTCCCCAAAATTCTGATTCATATTTATTGAAGTTTGCATAAAATGGCGAAAAACGTAGGTAGATGTAGATTTTTACATTACCTACTTTATATAATAATTAATCATAAAATATACGTACTATATAGATAATAAACAGCCTATCCGCCTCTGTATAATAGATAAATAAACTATAACATGTTAAATAGATTGTTTTTAAGACTTTCTAAATGTTTTTACTGATGCCTAATAGTATAAAACATTAAAGACAACTTAGGAGTTTGCTACGATCTTATAAAAAGTAGCAATCACAACTAAAGGAGTGTAACACATATGTTTAATTGGAAACAATTAGGGGTCATTATGGGATTATCATTATCCTTTGTAATAGCTGGTTGTGGACAAGAAGAGGAACCGCAAAGCGTCGGTGAAGAAATGGATTATACAATTACCGGCCTTGAACCCGGCGCCGGACAAACGGAGCTGAACAACCAAGCAATAGCTGAGTACGAAAGCCTTAGTGGTTGGCAACAAGAAACTTCCTCGACAGGAGCAATGTTATCAGCTTTAGATAAAGCAATAAGTAATCAAGAGCCTATTACGGTTACAGCTTGGTCTCCTCATTATAAGTTTGCCAAATGGGATCTGAAGTATCTAGAGGATCCTGAAGATATCTTTGGAGAGGAACAACATGCTGCAACAGTTGTTAGAAAGGGCTTAGAAGAGGAACTACCAAATGCTTATACCATTCTTGACCGATTCCATTGGGAAGTATCTGATATAGAATCAGCCCTTTTAATAGCTCATGAAGAAGAATTAGAGATGAGTGAGTTAGCACAGCAATGGGTTGATGAAAATCAAGACACCATTACAACATGGACAGAAGGAGTCGATCCTGCAGATGGTTCATCAATAGAATTAGTTTCTACTCCTTGGGATTCTGAGTTATTTACAGCAAATATAGCTAAATTAGTATTAGAACAACAAGGATTTAACGTTACACTTACTTCTATTGATCCTGCTGTTTTATTTGAATCCATTTCAACCGGCGATGCAGATGCATCTCTTTCACCATGGCTGCCTTCAACGCATGGTGCGTTATATGAAGAATAGGAAGGGGAGTTTATTGATTTAGGACCAAGCTATGAAGGAACTAAAATTGGATTAGCTGTACCAGCATATATGGAAGTTGACTCCCTTGAAGATTTTGAGCCTGCAGAATAGGAACAGAACACTAAACGTAATGCTATCCCTTTTAAAAGGGCGTATTACGTTTGTTTTTTTCAATTCAAATATTGTTAGTTTATTTAAATAAAGGCTCATCAAAGGGGAAACATATCACCTTTGGTGAGCCTTTTCTTTATCTAATTATTAGATCAATCATATATTATTGTACTTCTACAGTTCCTGTTACTTCACCATCAATCGTAGCAGATTCTTCTACTTCTTCATTAACAAAGTATATGTTTCCGTCTATTGTTGATGATGCATCCAGATTAAAGCCATTTGCCTCAACAACTACATCACCTTCAAGTGTTCCACCTTGGAAGTTTAAGTTTTCACTTTGAATCGTTAGCTTTGGTACAGTAATTGTGAATGAATCTGTGATGTTGTGGTCATCATCTTGGGTATATGGAGCAATTTTTCTATAAACATCATTTGCTTCATCTCCCTTATCATGAAACTCACCTGCTATAACTACATCTTCGTCAATTGTTAGATCATTTAGCGTTGCAACAATCCATGTACCATCTTCACTTACTGCTTCTACAAATGCATCTGCTTCATCGACGATTGATGCTGTTGTTACTACATCTGTTGTTTCTTCTGCACTTGCATCTGGAGCTGCCGGTTCTTCTTCCGCACCACAGGCTGCTAGTAAGGATATAGAAACTCCTAATGCTATCGCTAATTTGAATTTCATTTTGTATTCCTCCTATGTTGTGATTTATTTCACATACAATTTTATCATAAATTCATACTAATAAATATAGGTAGTCTGTGTAGATTTTGTGAAATATTGATCATACATTTAAGTTGGAAAAGTTTGTTATATAACGTAGTTAACACTTATCTTAGAATGTAGAGGTTTTTATTAGTGCACATAAGCTGTATTATGTGACATAACTTCCAACTTCCTCTAAAGGATGAGTGCTAATAGGACGCTACGGAAATACACTCCGCTTTCCACGGGCGGCTGATGAGCCTCCTCGCTCGTCCCTCGCTGCGGTGTCTCACCTAGGCCTTTCCTCCCGTAGGAGTCTCCGTGTATTTCCTTCGCTGTTTCCTGTACTCCGAAATTTTATAGTGCATTGCTTAATAAAAATTATATAAAATACCTTTAATAATAATTGCCATGCTGCAATACAAGCTTACAGGAAATTTGTTATTTTGAATTTATAGAGTATTGCATCATCACTAATCAGAAAACCTAATTTAGTGGAGGCAGAATACGGAGACTCCTCAAAAATAAAGACCAATTTTCTTCGTGCGATGTATCGCTGCCGTAGCCTTCCTTGTCCTATGGGAACAGCACGAGCTGAAGATCCAATTGGTAAAGCGGTTTTATTTACCAAGTTAACTGAAGCCGTGCCCATGGAAAGCGTAGTATTCTGCAGGAACGGTATATTCGCTCTTATTACAACCAGAATGCAAGAAAGTAAATTCTAGTTAATGCATATAATACAGCTTATGTTCATTAAATCCCAATAAAACTTTAGTTCAAATAAAAAGCTGATATTGTGTTAAACAATATCAGCTACTTTTATATGATAACAGGTATACTGTAGACGACTTCTCCATTAGACAGCAAGTTTAGCCCTTTTTAGCACCTCGACCTCCACGTTTAGATTCTGTGTGCTTTTTCAATGATGCTAGACGATCTTCTGAATCTTTAAGAAAACGATTCATCTTTGCTTCAAATGATTCTGTGCGTTCTCGATTATTACTTTTTGACTGGTTTGATTTACGACGTCCTGCATTAGGATTATCTTTTGCTTTCTTAATAGACAATCCAATTTTTCCATCTTTCTCAACATTAATAACTTTTACTGTAATTTCATCTCCTACAGTTAAATGTTCATTAATGTCCTTAACATAGTTATCGGCAACTTCACTAATATGAACTAAACCTGTTGAACCTCCTGGCAATTCAACGAAAGCTCCAAAATTAGTAATCCCTGTTACCTTACCCTGCAACTTGCTGCCTACTTCGATTGACATAAAAAAAATGCTCCTCCTTAAAAATTTAAAAAAGATGTACTACTTATATATTATATATAAGCTTTAAAAAGCGTGTCAATATGATTGTTCTTCTTCTGGTAGTTTAAATATAACTTCTCCTTCTTCTGAAAAGAAATAATTTGTTTTTGCAATTTGTAGTATGTATTCTTCATCATTTAATAATTCAACTTCCTGCTTTAAATCTTTTTCCTCTTGTTTAAGGGAAGCCAATTCCTCTTCAAGATGTTCATATTGCTCTAGCTTTTCAGCATGAAGGGCTCTTTGTTTTACATGGTATGTCGTTAAGCTTCCAATGGTTACTAAAACGATGATGAAAAATAGCGCTAGACGGCGATAAAGGCGTTTTTTCTTATTAAGTTGCCTTTCCATATAGACATCATATTGCTGCATATAATTTGATTTTATTCTTGCTACATTTTTATCTTTCTTCATCACCGACTGGCTACCTCCTTCTGTTTATCAAATATTTCCACCAACTAACTACTTTATTCTTTATTTTACTATAAAATCCTGCTAATTGGTAAATATATTTTTTCGCAATTTGCGGCAGCAAGCGCCAAATAAGAGCAAAAATCAATTTTATTGGATACCATACAACTTTAACCAACAACCATGAGGCTGAAAGTAACATACCCCAAACGGTTACCAATAAACCTATCGTAAACTTAATTAGTAATTTAATTGGTTTCACTACTACTAATTGTAATAATCGATAGATAAATAAATAGATTGATATACTAATGTTAATGACACGTTCCAATAACCGTTTATAGGTGTTTTCAAACAAGCTCTTATACGTAGCATATCCACAAATTAGCGCCAGTAGGATGTAAAAACGGAGTTCTCCTTGATTGACCAAGTATAAAATATAAAATAATATTAGCGCTTGTAACAACCAAAAACTAATTTCTATCACATAAGAAAGTATCGTTTTTCTTTTCCAAAAAAACTCAAACCGTTTGAACGTTTCAATTGCTCCGCCTAAATAAATACCTCCAGCAACCATTGAAATAATGGTGACGAATTGAACTGTTAGTGTCATTTAAAAAGCTTGCTAAAGAGTCCTTTAGCCTTCTCCCCATGTTGCTCGTCTAAGTAAGAAAGCTCATAAATTTTACCTTTAATTGACACATTCCCTTGCTCTACATCTAAGTTTTTCATTTGCAAATTCTCACCACGCACGATTAAATAACCCATTACCGTTTGTAGAAGAAATTCCTCATTATCAAAGCTATCTACTTCTTTCACACCACTAATCTCTAAATTTCTTCTATTATGCATGGTAACATGGTGATCTGCCTGTGGTCTTAATGAAGAAGTTTGATTTTTTTCATAGTGATTCATTGGACAACCCTCCCTTATCGTTACAATCTATGTCGATAGGGAGTAAATTAGAACATAAATGTTCGTTTTCCGAACACCAATTTCTAGTTAATTAACCGCTTCTTCCTTAAGGATTGTGTATAGAGATGCTGCTTCACCTTTTTTTACAGTTTCTTTTACAGAATCAACTTGAATGGTTAACAATTTTTGACCAAATTGAATCGAAAGTTTATCGCCAACAGCTATCTTCGTTGATGATTTGGCTTGATTACCATTAACCGTTATTCGTCCTTGATCAGCTACTTCCTTCGCCAAAGTTCTTCTTTTAATCAACCTTGAAACTTTTAAAAATTTATCTAACCTCATATTCCAATCCCGCTCCTTTATGAATCAATGTTCTTTTCTTTTGCTTGATTCCAATACACATCTAACTCATCTAACGTTAGTTGATCAAATGATAGGTTTTGTTTGCTTAATTGTTCTTCAATATATTGAAACCTTGCTTTAAACTTTCCATTTGTTCTCTGCAAGGAAATTTCTGGATTCACCTTATAGTACCTAGCTAAATTAACAATAGCAAATAGTACGTCTCCAAATTCCTTTTCCACTTCATCTTGTTCGCCCACTTCTAATGCTTCTTGTACCTCGTCCATCTCTTCTTTAATCTTATTCCAAATTGGTGTCGAATCATTCCAATCAAACCCAACTTTTGCAGCTTTTTTCTGTAACTCCTCAGCTCTTAATAATTCAGGTAATTCCGATGGGACCTTATCAAGTAGGGATTGTGTTTGTTCCCCTTTTTCTTGTTGTTTAATCTGTTCCCAATTTGTGATGACGTCATTTGATGTGTCAACTTCTACATTACCAAAAACATGTGGATGGCGGCGAATCATTTTATCCGTCAGTGTTTTAATTACATCATCAATGGTGAAAAATCCCTCATCTTCTCCAATTTGACTATGTAACATGACTTGTAGTAGTACATCCCCGATTTCTTCGATCATCCCATCATCATCTTGTTTGTTCACTGCTTCAATAAACTCGTAAGCCTCTTCTAATAAATATTTCCTTAATGATTCATGGGTTTGCTTTCGATCCCATGGACATCCATTTGGGCTTCGTAATATGGCAATCACTTCTCGTAAACGTGAAAACTGATGATTTAGTTGATCATCGGCAACTGGTGGAACATAGATACTTGTTAAGTTACTTAATTTAGCCGTTTGATCCAGCTCAACTAAGGGAATCGTCTTAATTGATTCTTGTTTACTTCCGGCAGCCTCTACAATGGTAATCGGATATTCCGGCGGGAGATCCTCTAATAAGGTTAGCTTCACTTCTGATGCAATCCATCCATCATACACTTGACAAAAAACAATATGTTGTCGGTATTGTAATTCATTTCTCTTAAACGATGTACCATCTACAAACTGAAAGCCTTCAATTGGATCAATCCCTAATACAGTAAACAAGTCATCTAAATAACTTTGCCCCCCTAGGATGTTTACTTCGATGTCCTGTTGTTCCAGTAATAGTTGGACTGTTTTTTCAGCGAGCATCGGATGTCCCGGCACAACATAAATGATGTATTCTTGTGCTGCTTGCTCCTTTAACTGTCGAACAATTTCTTCATAGACAGATGGGAAATCGTCAAATGATTCATAGACGGAATCATATGAAAAAAAGGACACCCCTTCTTCTTGTAAAGAAGATACGACTGGATGGTCTAGGGTACGAACATGAATATTGCCTTGATATGCTTTCAATTTGCGATATAACCCTAACGGCAACTGATCTATATCTCCTGCTCCAAGCCCTATGACTTCTATCGTATTTGACATTATTTTTCCTCCCCTATATGTAACATTATTATAGTGAAACTCCCACCAGTGAGGGTTACTGTCTGTTAAGACGGGATAACTGTTCTCCAAAAGGTAAGGCGCGCAATTCCTCTTTTGTAAACCCATTATATTTAACAAGTAGAAAAAGATAAATAAGTGCCCCTACTATTGACACACATAAAACATAAACTAAATAATCCAAGCGTGTTGTTAATACTACCACTTTAGTAACTAACCCATTCATGATAAATAAAAAAATAACCATTCCACTGATAGATAGTAAAAAAGTTCTCCAAGGAATAACAAAAAGTTTCGTACTTGGCAAAACCTTCTTCAAAATAATTAGATTCAATAATAAAATAATCGAGCTACTTAAGACTGTGGCTATAGCACTTCCATTAATATGTAGTGTTGGAATCAAACTTATATTGAGTATCCACTTTACAAGGACTCCAACTATAATCGATCCGGCTGTTGCTTTTACATAGCCCAAACCTTGCAAAATAGATGCTGTCGTAATCACCAATGATGCAAAAAAGATTGTGATAGTTAATAACTCTAGACTACCACTACCCTTATTATCTAGGAATAATAAGGTATTGGCATAAGGAAAAATAGTAATTAGTCCTACTGTTGCACCTACCGACAAAAGGAAACTAAACTTAATAGCACTTTGTAAATGCGAATGAAAAAGGTTTGGAAACTGTTTCATCCTTTTTTCTGTTACCGATGGGACAAGTGCTAATGCAAATGAAGAGCCAAGTACCGCACCTAATTGAATTAGTGGTTGCGCACGGTCAAAAATACCTTTCCACACCTTCGCTTCCTCTATACTTTCTCCAAATGTTATGAGATTTGGAACTAGTGTAAATGCATCTACAAATTGAAATAATAAAAGGATCATATGATTAATACTAATAATTAAACCATATATAATAATTGCCTTCATAAAAGAAAATACATTGAAATCAAACCTCTGTACATGTATTGTCTTCTTTCTTTTCCATATGTAAAAAAGAACAAGTGTTGAAAAGAATGCTCCCAATATAGAACCGAGCGCAGCTCCAGTCCCTACCCAATATATATTATAACCTTGTTTCACTAAAAAAATAGCAATAAATATAATGATGCCAACTCGTATTAGTTGTTCTGCAACTTGGGAAAGTGCTGTCGGTTTCATATTATTTAAACCTTGAAACATACCACGAAAAAAAGAAAGAAATGGGATTAGCAAAAAGATAAATGCCGCTACTTTTATTGGACCTACTAAATTAAGATCCCCCATCCAAACGGCAATGCTAGAAGCACTGAGATACATACCTATAAAAAGTAAACCGTTAAAGATGATTAGCAAAATTAACATATTGAACATATTGGTTGTTAAATGGCCATCCTGTTCTTTTTGTTTTGCAACCTCTCTAGATATCGCAACTGGAAACCCGTATAGCCCTAGCATAGTAGCAATACCTAAAATGGGGTAAATTTGTTGATAAATGTAAAACCCTACATCTCCAGTTATATTTTGTAATGGGATTCGGTACCCCGCACTAAACACTTTACTGATTAATCCTGCTAAAGTAAGCAATAATGCCCCTTTGAACAGTTGCTTTGTTGACTGACCTTTCTCCATGATGTACCCTTTCGTTCCTATATGACATTGTTGTTATTATAACATACTCGTCCCTTTGATTCGGAAGATGAACGTTGTAGCTAGCACTCCTGCGTGACCAACATCCTGTTGGCCCGAGTCTGTGCCCATGGAAAGCGGAGTATTCTACCGAAGCGATCGTATTGCATTCAATTTAAATCAGGAAAAAGTATAATTCAGGGACGAGCGAGGACAAGGAAGGCTTCGGCAGCATTACATCGCACGCAGAAAATTGGTTTTTATTTTCAAGGAGGCTCATCAGCCACCTTAGGATGCGCGTAGTGTATTTCTACGTCGGAGTTTTTATCAAGTGGATTGGCAATAAAGAAAAGCTTATAAAAAAAGCGATTCACTTCAGAGTAATTCTGACAGTGAATCGTTTTTTTATGGTGTATTGATCAATTACTTAATTTCAATAATGTTGGTATCATTTTGTTTCACTTGGCCTTCAGCTTTAACCTCAATCGACTGGTTTTCCTGTAAGTTCGTAAAGATAACAGGTGTCACAGTTGATGGCGCATTTTCTGAGATGTAATCAAGATCAATTTCCATTAATACTTGACCTTGTTTCACTTCTGCTCCATCTTCTACTTTAGCTGTAAAGCCTTCCCCTTTAAGGTTAACCGTATCAATACCAATGTGAATCAAAATTTCTGTTCCATTTTCAGCTTGAATCCCTATCGCATGTTTAGTAGGGAAGATATTAATTATTTTACCGTTAACAGGTGACGCAATTTTACCTTCCGCCGGTTCAATAGCAAAACCATCACCCATCATTTTTTGTGAGAATACTTGATCAGGCACTTCGGTAATAGGCATAATTTTACCTGTTATCGGACTTACGAAATCCAACTCACCTTCAACTGCAGGCGTTTCTGCAACTTTATCATCGTTTGTTGTTTCTTTTTTAGGACGAGGTGTTTTTCCACTAATAATGTCTTGAATTTGCCCCTTAATCGAATCTGATTGAGGCCCAAAAATTGCTTGAATATTGTTGCCGACTTCCATTACACCTGATGCACCTAATTTTTTCAGACGTCCTTTATCGACTTCACCTTTATCATTTACCGAAACACGTAATCTTGTGATACAAGCATCTAAGTGTGTAATGTTTTCTTGTCCACCTAAGCTTTCTAACACTTCGTAAGGTAGGTCTCCAACTTCTCCACTTCCTTCACCATCTGTATCATCCTCTTCATCTTCACGACCAGGTGTAGCTAAGTTCCATTTGCGAATAGCAAAACGGAAACCAAAGTAATAAAGGAATGCAAATGCAATACCGACTGGAATAACTAACCATGCATTGGTTGATAAGTTCCAGTATAGAATGTAGTCAATAAACCCACCAGAAAATGTGAAACCTGCTTTTACATTTAGTAAATCCATTGCAACGAATGATAGTCCCGCAAACAGAGCATGAATAGCAAATAACACTGGTGCTACAAACAAGAACGCAAACTCAATTGGTTCAGTAATACCAGTCAAGAAAGATGTTAACGCTGCAGAACCCATAATACCAGCAACTTTTGCTTTATTTTCTGGTTTTGCCTCATGATAAATTGCTAATGCTGCTGCTGGTAGACCAAACAGCATAAATGGGAATAAACCCGCCATAAATGTTCCAGCTGTTGGATCTCCCGCAAAGTAACGAGTCATATCACCACGAACAGTTTCACCTGCATCATTTACAAACGTACCAAACTCATACCAGAATGGCTGGTAGAAAATATGGTGTAGACCAAATGGGATTAACGCACGCTGACCAACACCAAAGATAAATGCTGCAACTGTTGAACCAGTTTCCGTTGCAAGTACAGAGAACCAATCAATTACATTTTGAATTGGTGGCCAAACGAAAACAAAGATCATACCTAATACAACACCAGTTGCTGCTGTTATAATCGGAACAAAACGCTTTCCTGCGAAGAAACCTAAAAATCTCGGCAACTCAATGTTAAAGAATCGCTTATACAGTATGGATGCGACAATACCCATAATAATACCGCCAAACACACCCATTTGTAAGGTGGTTATACCTAACATTTCGACAGTGTCTGCACCTATAGTTTCTGCCATAATACCTAGCGTCACATTCATAGTTAAGAAACCTATGACGGCCGCTAAACCTGCTACACCATCACCATCTGATAAACCGATTGCAACACCAATTGCAAATAGTAATGGTAAGTTATCAAAAATAATTCCACCAGCTTGAGACATTACCGCAATATCTAAAACGTTTTCATGCCCTAACCCAAGTAATAACCCGGCAGCTGGCAATACAGATACTGGTAGCATTAATGCGCGACCAATACGTTGTAATAAACCAAATAATTGTTTAAACATATATTTCCCTCCTTAACTATTTGAATGGAAGTTGTTTTAAATCCAACAAAAAAAGACATGAGTAGAAAAGATTTTACTGGTTCCAAAGGTATATACGTATCCCTTATGGTAACCTAAAAATCTTTTCTTACTCATGCCTGATCGAATCAGTTACACGTACTAAAGTTTATTGGTTAACCGTTGCAGATGAATGGTTAAATATAACGCTTCCGATTCATCGACAGGTCTATTCAATTCTTTTTGCATGACTTTAATCAACTTCCAAGAGAGATTATAGCACACAGGATAAGTCATTTTCAACATTTCTTTTAAGGTTTGTTCATCTCCAAGCTTTTCACCATAATGCGCTCGTTCTATTGCTCGATGTAAGTGTTGGATGAACCTATTATAGTTCACACGGTCGTGGTCTAATTGGGTATGGAGGTTTTCTTCCACCACATTTATCAACGTCTTGATTAGCTTATGATGTTGATTTATATCCGTTACAGACTTATTGGTTACTGCACTATGAATATGTAGTGCAACAAAACTTATTTCGCCTGCTGGAAATTGAACAGCAAACTTTTTTTCCACTTTCGCAACTACTTCCCTGGCTATTTGAAATTCCTTTGGATACAATGTTTCAATTTCATATAAGAAAGGGTTTGCAAATTGCAACTGTTGGTTCGCTCGTTTAACCGCAAAAGTTAAATGGTCTGTTAAGGCAACATGAATATGCTCATTTAAACTTTGTCCCATACTTTCTTCAATATATAGCATTATTTCATTCATGAATTCAACAAAATCTTTATCAATCTGTGATAACAAATTTACATATTGTTCTTTCTCTTTTTCATCTTTTAATAAAAATGTTTTGTCTGCTTTATTAAAAGAAACAAGGTCCCCTTTGGTTCGATTAAAACCAATACCTTTCCCAATAAGAATTACTTCACCATAAATCTCATGTTCTGCAATAATGACATTATTATTCAAAGCCTTCTTTATTATAACTTCTTGTTCCATAAGTTCCTCCAACTGCCCTTTTCAAATTAGCTAGACCTAACCCCTTTGGTATAAACAAATGCTAATTGCACATAAACTATACACTTTAAGATAAGACATTTACTTTCATCATATATCTATTAACCATTGTTTTCAAGGAAAGAAAAAAGAGCTGACAGGTGAGATTAAGGTCCCCACGTCAGCCCATTAATATTTACTATTTTATTCCATTTGTCTTGCTAAAAAACTTGCTGCTGTTTCTACAGCCTTCTGCTCTACATTTCCGATACTCTTATCTTCTTTAGACAGAATCATGACACAACCAATAGGATCTCCATTTGCAATAATTGGACTAAGTACATAAGATGCAATAGACTCCTCATTACCTTCAACTAGTTCTACTGTTATCTCTTCCATTTCAGCAATTGCAGAACGATTGTCCATCGCTTTTTCCATTTGTTTACCAATATTTTTGCCTAAGTAATCTTTTTTAGATTCTCCTGATACCGCAATAAATTCATCACGATCACAAATAAGTACGGGGGAACCTAATGAATCAAATAGTGCATCAGCATATTCTTTTGCAAAATCACCTAGCTCACTTATTGGTGAATATTTCTTTAAAATAACTTCGCCTTCTCGGTCAACAAATATTTCTAATGGGTCTCCTTCGCGAATGCGTAACGTTCTTCTTATTTCTTTTGGGATTACTACTCTACCTAAATCATCAATTCGACGTACAATTCCTGTTGCTTTCATTACTACGTAGCCTCACTTTCTTTGATGATCTTTCTGGTTGATGGATTTCCACCTTTATTTAGTAAAAGCAGAAATAACCAGTTGTGGCTATTAGTATAAATCACACTGCCAGAACTATACATTTTATCAATTATTTTTATTTAATATCCATCGCTAGTCACGCATAAGCACGGTACTTTGAACACATAAACCTTTTCAATTTGCCTTGTAAAATTTAATATATTACATCAAATTAATGTTATTGCATAAAAGCTATATTATGCGACATAATTTCCAACTTCCTTTAAAGGATGAGTACTAAAAGAGATCGCTGCGGAAATACACTACGCTTTCCGGTGGGGGGCTGGTGAGCCTCCTTGAAAATAAAAACCAATTTTCTGCGTGCGATGTAACGCTGCCGTAGTTTTCCTTGTCCTCGTTCGTACCTCACTGCGGGGTCTCACCGATGCCATTAGTCCCACAGGAGGCTCCGTGTATTTCCTCCGCTAATTTGTGTGCATTGAATTCAGTTAGCATTTTTAAATTAATATTTATACGTATCTACACTATCATAAATCAGAAAACTCACAACAGCGAAGGCAAAATACGGAGACTCCTCGAAAATAAAGTGCAACTTTCTTCGTGCGATGTATTGCTGTCGAAGTGTTCCTTGTCCTATGGGAACAGCACGAGTCCGAAGACCCCGCAGTGCGGTCTTCACGAGGAGGCTGAGGCCGTGCCCATGGAAAGCGTAGTATTTTGCCGTAGCGGTGATATAACACTTATTTCAATCAGATTAGTACAACTTAAAATTAAGAAGGTTATGTCGCATAATACAGCGAATGCGCATTAAAGAATAATAAGGCTTGTGAAAAGAGCGTTTAGCTTAAAGCATATTAATCCCTTTTCATATCTTTTAATGCATCAATAAAATCTTCTATAATTTCGTATCTACGCAAATAGGCTTGCTTATCCCATTGGAATACTACTTTTAACTTTGAATTTTCCGTCCCTAATTGAATCATTCTTCCGTATTGGTTGGCATACTCAAACAGTTTGGCTCCGTCGATGCTTTGACTTGCATTACCTTCCATAAGGAGCTCTGTTTTTCGCTTTTTCTCACTAATCGATTCGATTCTTTCTTGTTTCGCACGCACTTTTATGCTTGCTACATGAATAAGGTTTGCTACTTCTTCAGGATAGTCACCAAAACGATCGATTAACTCCTCACGTAATTCATAAATATCTTCTTGAGATGCTATTGCCTGGAAACGTTTATACATATCAATTTTCTGTTTTCCATCTTCAATATATGTGTCTGGAATATAGGCATCAAGATCTAAATCCAACTCGACTTCAAATGGTTTTGCTTCTTCGACAGTTTTCCCTTCCTTACGTGCTTCAATCGCATCTGTCAACATTTGCGAGTACATATCAAACCCAACAGAGTCAATAAATCCATGCTGTTGCGCCCCTAATAAATTACCAGCCCCACGGATCGATAAGTCACGCATGGCAATTTTAAATCCAGAACCTAATTCTGTAAAATCTTTAATAGCTTGTAGTCTCTTTTCCGCTACTTCTGTTAATACTTTATCTTTTTGGTAAGTGAAATACGCATAGGCAACACGGTTCGAACGACCAACTCTTCCTCGTAGTTGATACAACTGACTTAATCCCATTCGGTCCGCGTCATAGACAATTAATGTGTTGACGTTTGGAATATCTACTCCTGTTTCAATGATCGTTGTGCTGACCAAAACATCAAACTCACCTTCTAAAAAGGAAAACATTACATTTTCAAGTTCCGCTTCATTCATTTGTCCATGTGCGTATGCTACCCGTGCATCATCTACAAGGGCATCAATCTCTTGCGCCATTTGTTCAATATTATTCACTCGGTTATATAAGAAAAACACTTGTCCACCACGAGCCATTTCTCTTTCAATCGATTCTCTTAGAAAAACTGGATTATATTCTAACACATAGGTTTGAATAGGAAATCTATTTTCTGGCGGTGTTTCAATGACCGATAAGTCTCGTACTCCTAACATCGACATATGCAATGTTCGTGGAATTGGTGTTGCTGTCAATGTAAGTACATCCACATTTGTTTTCAGTTGTTTGATTTTTTCTTTATGTTTCACACCAAAACGTTGTTCTTCATCGACAATAAGTAAACCAAGATCTTTATACTCTATATCCTTTGATAACAAACGATGTGTACCAATTACTACATCTACTAGACCTTTTTTCAGACCTTCCATCGTTTCCTTTTGTTGTTTACGTGTACGAAAACGGCTTAGTAAAGCAATATTTACAGGATAATCCTGAAAGCGCTCCATAATCGTTTCATAGTGTTGTTGTGCTAAAATGGTCGTCGGGACTAAAATCGCCACTTGCTTTCCATCTGCAATTGCTTTAAAGGCAGCCCGAATGGCAACTTCTGTTTTTCCATAACCGACATCCCCACATAACAGCCGATCCATTGGACGAATTCGTTCCATATCCTTTTTGATTTCCTCTATACACCTTAACTGATCCTCTGTTTCTTGATACGGAAAAGCATCCTCAAATTCACGTTGCATAACCGTGTCCTCAGAAAATGCATAACCTTTTGTTGCTTCCCGTTCTGCATAAAGTTCTATTAAATCATCAGCTATGTCTTCAACCGTTGACTGAACTTTCCGTTTTACTTTCTTCCACTCACTACCACCAAGTTTATAAAGTTTCGGCTCTTTTCCCTCTGAGCCCACATACTTTTGTACTAAATCAATTTGGTCAATTGGTACAAATAACTTGTCATCACCAGAATATTTAAGCAGCATAAAATCTTTATGTATCCCACTAACTTCAAGCGTTTCAATACCTAAGAAACGGCCAATCCCATGATTGGCATGGACAACATAATCTCCTACTTTTAATTCTTGATAACTTTTAATTCTTTCTGCATTGGAAATTTTTTGTTTTCTTTTTGGTCGGGCAGTTTTCTTTTTAAATAATTCACCTTCGGTAACAATGGCCAACTTATGCATCGGAAATTCAAAACCGCTACTAATATTGTCAATAATAATGGTCGGTTTTGTTACTGGTAGTTCTATATTAGGATCTTTAGATATAGAAGCTTCCATGTCATAATCTTCCAAAACAGATTGAACTTTTTCTGCCCTTTTTTGGTTGGGAGCAAGAAGTAACACAGAGAAGTCACTCTTTTCCCATCTCGCTAGTTCATTTTGCAATAAATTCATTTGCCCATGAAACTGTTGCATAGGACGACAGGACAAATTGACAATATTTTGCGGATTCGTATTTGGAATATGACGTAAAAATACAGATAAATATAGCCTTGGTTGCTTCATTTTGGCCCATACATCATGCCAATCATAGGAAATCGACATATCTCTAAGTATTTGATTTGCCACAAGCACACTTTGATACCATTCTGCTTCCTCTTCATCTAATCGAGTAGCTGTTTCTTGGATTCTACTCATTTCATCAAGAATAATTAAGCTATCTTTCGGTAAATAATCTAATAAACTAGCAGGTTCATCATAAAAATAAAAACCATATCGATACATTTCTGCAAAACGTTCTTGATGTTTTAATCGTTCTACATCATGTCCAATAACTTCTAGTAACTCTTCTTTATCTTCTGACTTTTTTAGTTTTTTTAATGAAGCCGCAAGCTCTTTCTCTATTCTCTGAGAACCTGCCATCATATCTTCTGGAGTTAATAGTAGCTCCTGTGCAGGAACAACCGTAACTTGCTCAATCTTTTCTAACGACCGTTGGGTTTCTGAATCAAAATAACGAATAGAATCTACTTCTACATCAAAGAGTTCCACTCGAATAGGATTCGACTCTGTTAAAGGGTAAATATCCATAATACCACCACGAATACTAAATTCACCTGGTGTTGATACCATTTCAACCCGTTCATAACCCATCTCCACTAGAAGTTGAAGGTAATCATCAATAACGATTTCTTGCCCTACTTGAAAAGGAAGTTGATAACGTCCCCAATAGTGACTGGGAGGTAACACTCGTTTTAAAGCCGCTACAGGTGCAATCAATATACCGGATTGGTTATTCATCCAATTTGTAAGTGCATCAATTCGTTGACTTCTTAATTCTGGACTTGCAAATGCAATTTCTGATGCTATTAATTCGTTAACAGGGTACAAATGAACAGTAGAACTATCTGAAATTTCCACCAAATCTTCATACAGCTGTTGCGCTTGCATCAATTGATGGGTTACTAAAAGGATTGGTTTGTTCGTAGATTCATTAATAATGGACGTAAGTAACCCTCTAGCAGAGCCTGATAACCCTGCAACCAATTGTTCCTCTATACCAGAGGAGACCCCACTAATAACGGAGTGGATATCATCTTGTGATTTTAAATATTCCTTGATCCCTTTCATTTATGTCTCCCCCTAAAACTTGCCAAAACCCTTTTAAAAGAAGAAAACGTTAGCAATAATACAAAAATGCCTTGGTTTGAACCAAAGCTATTTTGTACCTATTGAATAAAATTATCTAATTCATGGTAGTGCGGATTTCTTTCCAAAGAATCTTGACAGTCTTCACAAATAATTTTTATTTTTACATCACCATTATCTTGATAGTGGATCATCTGTTTTCTGTCTTCACTTGTTAGTTGATCCCACCCTAATAATTTGGTATCAACCATTTGTTGATTTAATTCTCCTACAATATTACCACAATGTTTACATGTGTATACAACTGACATGTAATACCTCCTCGGGCAAACATAATTTCATCTCTAGTTTGTCCGAAAAGATATATTTTATACTACCCAACTATTGATTGTAATCGTTCATTACCTCTTGAAAAGGTTTGTCTAACCATGACTCACACGCATCTGCAGCTTTTTCAATACTTTCTGAAACCAATTGCTGTTCTTCTTTTGCAAACTTACCTAACACGTAATCCGGAACTGGAATTGGTGTTTGTGGACGGCCAATCCCAATTCGAAGGCGATTAAACTCCTTTGTACCTAAATGATGGATCATTGACTTTATACCATTATGTCCACCATGGCCACCTTTTTGACGAAGGCGTATTTTTCCCGGTGGTAAATCTAAGTCATCATAAATAACAACGATATCACTGTCATCCATTTGGTAAAAGTCCTTTAATGGTCCAAGTGATTCGCCAGATAAATTCATGTACGTTTGCGGTTTTAATAAAATCACTTTCTCATGATTATACGTTTCTAAAGCATATTTTCCCGAAAACTTTTTATTAGAAAGCTTCCAATTATTCCTCTTCAAAAGCTCATCAATAACCATAAAACCTACGTTGTGTCTTGTTTGTTCAAACCTTCTTCCAGGATTTCCAAGTCCAACAATACACTTCATTATGTTCACGACTTCCTTTTACTATAATATGTTTAAATACCTTCACTTATTGTACTCAATTTAATTTAAAAAATAAAGCAGAGGACATGTAACTGAATGATACGAATTTTTCATTATGTCACGAAATTATGTGAAATAAACGAGTTCCAACCAAAGCTCACTTAATTAAAGATTGTTGCTGCACAAAAACTGTAATATGTGCAATAACTCAATCTCCCTATATATTGTGAGTGCTAATAAACCGCTACGGAAATACAGTACGCTTTCCTGTGGGGGCTGGTGAGCCTCCTTGAAAATAAAGAACATTTTTCTGCGTGCGATGTAACGCTGCCGTAGCCTTCCTTGCCCTCGTTCGCACCTCACTGTGGGGTCTCACCGATGATAAATTAAGGACCACAGGCTAAAACCGCCCTTGTCGGACAACGCCTGCATGACCCTTGTCAGGCCTCGGGAGCTCCGTGTAGTTCCTCCGCTTATTCCAGTAATTTGAAGTTTTATAGTGCATTGCTTAAAACAAATCATATAATATGCTTTTTTATGTTAATTGGAATGTTTTAACACAATCTTGCAGTTCGTTATTTTTGAATTTATAATCTCATCTATTACTAATCAGAAAACTTATACCAGCGAAGGCAGAATACGGAGACTCCTCGAAAATAAAGTTCAATTTTCTTCGTTCGATGCACCGCTGCCGTAGCGTTCCTTGTCCTGCAGGAACAGCTCGAGTCCGAAGACCCCGCAGTGTGGTCTTCACTAGGAGGCTGAGGCCGTGCCCGCGGAAAGCGGAGTATTCTGTCGCAGCGATATCATAGCACTCTTTTCAATCAGTGTAAACGTAACTAAGTTAAACAAAATAATACAGCTAATACGCACTAAAGTGCAACAAAATTTTTGAAAAGATTCAAATGCAAAAAGACGCAACCGATATGGTTACGTCCTATTATTATGCATCGTCTGACTCCGCCTCTTCTGCATTCTCTTCTGTCTGTTCTGCGTCCCCAGCTTCTTCTGCCTCATCTTCAGATGGTGCAGCATCAGGTGCAGAAATCGTAACAATTGTTGTATCTTCTTCTTCCATTATTTCATAATGACGACCTTCTTTTAAATCAGAAACAGTGAGGGTATCCCCAATTCCTAATTCAGAGATATTAATCGATATCTCTTCTGGTATGTCAGCAGGTTTTGCACGTACTGCTAAATTATACAATGGTTGTTGTAATACACCACCATCTTTAGACCCTTGAGCTTCACCCTCTAAACGGATTGGAACCTCAACATCCATTTCTTGAGACATATTTACCACAAAGAAATCAGCATGTATTAACTCATCCTTAATTGGATCAGTTTGATAGTCATGTAGCATGACATCAACGGCTGAATCACCTTCTACATTTAGAGAAATTATTGAGTTACGGCCTTCATCCCTCAATGTTTTAAGTAATTCCATACTGTCAACTGATACAGTCTTTGATTCATTATCCTTCCCATAAACAACTGCGGGAATTTGACCAGCTTGTCTCACTTGTTTTGTATAGGATTTCGTTAAGTCCTGTCGTTGATTTGCTTTCAGTTTTACGGCCAAGTTCATCACCCTCCATGAAAATTAAAAAAACAATTTTATTGTTCTATCATTTCCAATACTTGGCGCTTCTAAACATTTTTAGTCAAACAGTACACTTACAGACTCTAACTCATGCACTCTAATAATCGCCTCGCTAATAAGCGGTGCAACCGACAGTTGAGTTACTTTTTCGATTTGTTTTTCTTCTTTAAGAAAAATCGTATTGGTAACAACTAATTCTTTAATTTTTGAGTTATGAATTCGATCAATGGCAGGTCCAGATAAAACAGGGTGTGTACAACATGCATACACCTCTTTGGCACCACTTTCGATTAAAGCATTAGCACCTAATGTAATAGTCCCAGCTGTATCGATAATATCATCAATTAAAATAGCTGTTTTCCCTTCAATATTTCCAACAATATTCATTACTTCTGCAACATTCGGACGTGGTCTACGTTTGTCTATAATTGCAATTGGTGCTTTCAAACGATCTGCTAACTGTCTTGCTCTAGTCACTCCACCATGGTCAGGAGAAACGACAACAATGTCTTCTAACCCTTGTTGCTGCCAATAATCACCTAAAATAGGGACGCCAACTAATTGGTCAACAGGGATATCAAAGAAACCTTGAATTTGTGGCGCATGTAAATCAAGTGTAATCACACGAGAGGCACCTGCAGTTTGAAATAAATCCGCAACTAACTTTGATGTAATTGGTTCACGTGAACGTGCTTTACGATCTTGTCTAGCATAACCATAATACGGAATAACAACATTAATGGTTGCCGCAGATGCTCGTTTAAGAGCATCAATCATAATTAGTAATTCCATAATGTGTTGGTTCACTGGTTCGGAAGTGGATTGAACAACGTAAACATCACAGCCCCGTACACTCTCTTCAATATTAATCTGAATTTCTCCATCACTAAACGTCGTAACCGAACTTTTTCCTAGTTCCGTTCCAATATGTGCTGCAATCTCTTCCGCTAAACGTTGATTAGAATTTAAAGTAAATACCTTTAGGGATGAATCGTTATAACCAGTCGACATGTGGTGACCCTCCAATTATTCTTTATTTCCATTTTTGATTTTTTTGACATAATCTTCTTTATTTGTTTGTCTAGCACGCGCAATAGATAGAGCTTCTTCAGGAACTTCTTTATTAATAGTTGATCCGGCTGCTACGTAAGCACCTTTTCCAATGGTGACAGGCGCAATTAAATTGGAATTACACCCAACAAAGGCATCATCTTCAATTTTTGTTAAGTATTTATTTTCACCATCATAGTTAACCGTTATTGTCCCACAACCAATGTTAACTCGTTTTCCTACTTCAGCGTCACCAATATAACTTAAATGAGATACTTTACTATTTTGATCAAGTGTTGATTTTTTAATTTCAACAAAGTTACCTATTTTCACTTCATCTGCAATCTTAGCCTCAGGACGAATATGAGCGAATGGTCCAATTTGTACGCGATCACCGATGTCGCTATTTTTGGCCACGCTTTGGCGGATAACTGTTTCAGATCCAATAACACAGTCGCTAATTTCAGTATAAGGACCAATTACAGCGTCACTTCCAATACTTGTTTCACCTTTTAAGACACAACCCGGCTCGATGACAACATCTGAAGCGATCTGTACATTCGGAGCAATGTATGTATGGTCTGGGTCAATGATCGTTACTCCATTTCTCATATGTTGCTCATTTATTCTCTTTTTCATTAACTTTTCTGCTTGTGCAAGTGCTACACGATCATTCACACCAATTGTTTCATCCATATTCATTATTTGGAAAGCACCAATTTTTTCATTGTCTTGTTTCAAAATTTCGATGACATCTGGCAGATAGTATTCACCTTGAGCGTTGTTATTAGACACTTGTTGCAGTGCTTCAAACAAGGCTTTATTATCAAAACAATACGTACCAGTATTGATCTCATCAATCGTTAACTCTTGCTCATTTGCATCCTTATGTTCTACAATTCTCTCTACCGTATTAATATTATTACGCACTACTCTACCATAGCCAGTTGGATCTGGTGCCTTCGCAGTCAGTACAGTAGCCTTCGCCTTTTCATTATCATGATGATCAAGTAATGCTTCTAACGTTTCTGCTGTTAATAATGGAGTATCTCCACAAACAACAATGGTAGTACCCTCTTGATCTTTCAATAATTCTTCAGCTTGTAAAACCGCATGCCCTGTTCCTAATTGTTCTTTTTGAAGTACAAAATGAGATTCCTCTCCTAATACATCCTGTACTTTATCCGCTCCATAACCGACAACCGTTATAACTTTTTCTAACGCTAGGCTATTTAATTGATCCACCACATGTTGTACCATCGGCTTTCCCATTACTGGGTGTAAAACCTTATATAGCTTAGATTTCATTCTCGTACCTTGCCCTGCAGCAAGTACTACCGCATACCTATTGGTCATGAAGAAGCCTCCATTCAGATGTCTATTTTTTCTTTTTAGTGTATGTTCAAAAAGTCCGGTAAAAATACATAATTGGTGTTATCGTTAGTTTGCTTTCCCGTCCGTACGGATTCGCAAGCATATGCTCGAGCCTTCTAGAGCTACAGCACTCCGAATTTCTCAGCCTTTTATCTTCCTTTTTGAACACACACTTTTAATATGTATCATGTTTACTTTTCCATTTACGAATATATCTTAAACACCATGGTATTTCAACAAAATTTAATTCGCACCTCAATTTATTTTGTAGCTTCATTTTAACACGTTAATAGCAAAAAAGGAGTCTAATCTATTAGATTAGACTCCTGGTGTATTACTTTTTTAAGAAGCTCCTGCCTCTTCATACTCTACTTCTCCAGCACGGTGATACTCGCCTAATACTGCCTCTTGTATTTTGGCACGTGTATTAGAGTTAATAGGGTGTGCTATGTCCCTAAATTCCCCATCAGGGGTTCTTTTCGAAGGCATTGCTACAAATAAACCATTGTTACCGTCAATCACACGAATATCGTGAACGACAAACTCCTGATCTAACGTAATAGAAGCAATTGCACGCATTCTTCCTTCGGTATTAACGCGGCGTAATCTAACGTCTGTTACCTCCATTATGTGTCACCACCTTTTCCCATATAGAACTTATTATCTAATTCAACAAATTTTATTGAAATCCTTCTTTTTTTCAAAAAAAATAAATTTTTAAGAAAAAAGGATTAAAACTAGTAGCCTTACTGCTAAACAGCTAGAAATTAGTAATGAAAACTCTTACACTTCATAACCTATTACGTCTATTCCCACTCTATCATGGAAACGCATACACTATCAACAAAAAAATAGCAATACGCTATTTTTCGACAAAAGTTGTGCTTTTTTTAGTAACAAATTCCCTTAAATTTAATATTCTGTCGAATAGGTATATGGATAACAGGTTATTTTTTAGTAATCTTTACATAGACTATTTTTTTAACATTTTTGTTAATGCACAAAAGCTGTATTATACGACATCACTTGCAACTTCCTCTAAAGAATGAGTGCTAATAGGTCGCTGTGGAAATCCCTCTTTGTCCTATGGGAACAGCACGAGCTGAAGATCCCACAGTGAATAAAGGAACACAGGATAAGGTCGCCACGGACACGCGAGCAACGCCTGCGTGTCCAATATCCTGTTGGCCCGAGGCCGTGCCCATGGGAAGCGCAGTATTCTGCCATAAAGATGATAAAGCACTTATTTCAATCAGAATGTAAGAAATTAGATAGAGCCTAGTTATGTCGCATAATAGCTAATGTGCAAGACTTGCAATAACAGCATAACTTAAAAAACTTTATAAATAGGTTAGTAAAGATCTTATTCGAACAAGTTACCTTTACTAACCTCAATGTGTTTATTTTTTACGTCTACATTTGATATTTTCACTAATGACGTATATTGTTCAACAACTCTTTCCTCTTCCTCATCTTCCGCTTCTGCTAACACACCAATTGCTTTTACTTCAGCATTAAATTCACTTAAGAGATCCCTTATCCCGTTAATCGTTCCTCCAGCCTTCATAAAGTCATCTACAATACAAACTTTTGCACCTTCTTGCAAACTTCTCTTCGGTAGTACCATGGTTTGTATTTTTCTCGAAGACCCAGAAACATAATTGATGCTAACAGACGAACCTTCCGTCACTTTCGGGTCTCTTCTTACAATAACAACAGGAACATTCAAAAAAGAAGCTACTGCATATGCTATTGGTATCCCCTTTGTAGCAACAGTAACAACGACTTCAATCTCCATATCTGAAAATGCTGTAGCAAATAACCGTCCAATAGCACGAACAGTACTCGGTTCTCCGAGTAAATCACTCATGAATAAATAACCACCTGGTAAAAGACGGTTAGGATCCTCTAGTTGTGTACGAAGTCGTTGAATAAACCGTTCACTATTCTCTTTTGAATAGGATGGAACATATTTCACTCCTCCAGAGGCTCCTGAAGTTGATTCTAAATAGCCAATCCCTTCTTGTTGAAGCATTTTATTTATAATCGTCAAATCCTCGCTAATCGAAGACTTTGCTGCATTATAAGTACTGGAGAAAAATGGTAATGATGTTAATTCCATTGGATTATCCACTAAATAGTTCGTTATCGCTACTAGTCGATCACTTCTTTTCATGTCCGCACCTCAAAATCCGAATAATATTTAACTAAACATAACATTTTATACGTGTTTAATCAAGTGGGGAATGGTAGCCTAACATTCTAACCATGTATACTTGATCACAAAAACCGCGTAAACTATTGTAAATTCGATTCGCTCTCGTTTCCTTTTGAACAAGAGAAAAAACAGTAGGGCCACTACCACTCATAAGAACAGCATCTGCACCTGATTGTTCCATTTGTTCTTTTATCTGCTTAACGAGTGGATACTTAGAAATAGTTACCGACTCCAAAATGTTACCAACGTTATGACACATGCGATTATATTTATTTTCTTTAATTGCCTCGATCATTGCCTTTGTATTTGGATGCTCTGCATGATCAAGTTGAAGGTTTTGATAGATCGTTTGTGTTGAAACGCCAATGGATGGCTTAGCTAATACCACCCAACAAGAAGGTGGTGGTGGTAATTCAGTTATACGTTCACCTCTTCCTTGAGCAAGGGCAGTAGTATTATACACACAAAAAGAAACATCTGATCCAATTTTAGCCCCTAAAGCAGCTAACTCTTCAATAGATAGCCCTAAAGACCATAGGCGATTTAAGCCTCTTAAAGTCGCTGCCGCATCACTACTTCCGCCCGCAAGACCAGCAGCAACAGGTATTTGCTTTTCAATAAAAATTTTCACCCCATTTGATAGGCCATATGTATCCTTAACAAGTTTTGCTGCTCGATAGGCTAAATTCCGTTCATCATTTGGAACAAAGCGACTTTCTGAATCTATAATAATTTGATCAGAATTTAAATGACGTAGCTCTATTCGATCTGCTAAATCAATGGTTGTCATAACCATAGATACTTCATGATAATCATCAGGTCTCTTGTATAGCACATCTAAACTTAAATTAATTTTTGCTGGAGCTTTTTCCAATACGTACATGCCGTGTCACCTACTTTTAACATTATCTCCATTAAATTGAACCGATGAAATCTACCGTTTTCTAATGACTAGTTTAAATATTACCATATGATTGACAAAAAACAAAAAACAGGGAAAAAACCTAACTATGTTAGGATTTTTCCCTGTTTAACTGCTGTTGAGCCATTTCAACAGCCTTTTTCACCATATTACCAGCATCACGCGATCGTATTCCGCCCCAGCCATCTTTCTGCACTGTGTCGTAAAAACCTAACTCCTTCGCAATTTCTTCTTTCATATGGTTCGACATCATTCCTCTTCGTCTACCCAGAAAGAACAACCCCTTTCCTTATTAGCTTTTACGACACACTTATTATTTGTCATACATCGTAAATAATAAGTGTTAAAGTTTAGCTAAAAAGGAAATACTATAGGACGAAAAAGCAAAAGCAGCAAACCATTGTTGTTCACTGCTCCCTAAGTATTACATTACTTTACTTATATCATCGATAAAATTTAATTCAACCGTTTCTGTTAGAATGTCAGCATAGCTATAGGAAACACGTTCAAACGCATTTTCTTGCTGATCTAACTCAACAATAAAAACAGAGGGATACGTTTCAGCAAGTGTCCCAAAACGTTCAACGGTTTTTCTTCTTCCGCCATTAGCCTTTAGCTTCAAGCGTTTACCAATTTGATCATCAAGACCTTGTTTAATTTCCACTAATGTTTTAGCCAATACACTCCACCTCACTATGTTCACTATACCACAATATCTTATAATAGTCAAACATGATATTATAACAGTATAGCAAATTTGATGTCAATAAATAAAAAGCTATTTACTAGTATTTTCTCCCTATCCATTAAAATTATGTATTATTTCTGCAATATAATTGAAATTTTGTGATACATGTGGTAAGAACAAAGGCTCAAAGCATGTGGTTTGGACAGAGCGAGTGAGGAAAGTTGCACTAGTCGTTGAATACTGGAGCGGATGTGTCTAGATATGTCGACATGGGAATTCACAGAGGTATAATTAAAAAGTGCTTATCGATGTTTGATAAGCACCTTTTATATATCTTAAAAATCATTCTGGTCTTCGATATACGGCATTCCTGTTCTTAATAATCCTTTTGTTTCAATACCACCTAATCCTTTTTCACCGGTCAATGTGTTTCTAAGCGCATCATAAACCCCTACTTTTTCCATAAATGGGGTGAATGCTATTTTTGCTGCAATGTATACTGGATCAAGGGCATGAATGTTTATTCTAGCAGGAGAACTAGCAAAATTTGAGCCCGCTCGCACTAATGATTCAAAATGTGATTGACATGCACCAGCAAAAATAACTAATTGGTCCAAGTTGGGGACAACCTTCCTTGCTTCTCGAACAGTTTCGACAAAATATCTCGAGTGACGATATGCTCGAATATCTGATTTACTTCCTTTATTTCTTGAAAAAGCATCATGTCCAGTTATCACAATAATATCAGGTTGAATTTTTTTTACTAACGAACCGATTTCGTTTGGCATCTCTTTTTCATTTACATGGACACCATGAACCTGCAAGCCAATCCGTTGGTACAAATCGATACACTTCTTTAAATAAAGACGATCGCCATCCATATGCAGGACACGAGCTGGAATTTGAAAGTAATTTGCAGGTTGATGGTAACCAGCTGTTGATTCATACTCTCGCTTTTCCTTCATCAACTGATAATCTTGACGAAATAAACGAAAAGAATAATCTTCCTTCTCTTTTATCTTCTTTCTTCTAGTTTCCAGTTCTCGATCTTCTACCTTAACTAAATCATCTAATGTAGCATCTGCTTCCAACCGAATATCCTCACCATGAAGAATTACGGTATCCTTGTTTATAATATTAACAACTCGAAACAAAATATCGTTATTATAAGAGGAGCGTGTCACTAAATCACCAGTATGAAATTCCATATTTCCACCTCTCACTTGGCCGGTTCCATAATCTAAATTGATTTACCGTTATAGCCTATGAAATTGTGTGGAAAATGTGTCAGTTTACTGTGATAAGCTTACTTTTAGCTCTTTAATAACTTTTAAATAGCCTTACAAAAAGTATTAGCTAAGTTAGCAAATTCCTCCATTGATAAGGATTCACCCCTTCTTGTCCCATCAATCCCTGCTTGATTCAAATATTGTTCAATTGTTTCTTTATTCAACTTATCTTTAAAATGTCTTGATAAATTATTTCGAAGTGTCTTTCGCCGTTGCCCAAAACTTGCTTGTACAACATCAAAGAAGAAATGCTCATCTTCCACCGTAACAGGTGGTGTTTCTCTCATTTCCAAATGCAAGACGCTCGAATCAACATTTGGTTGTGGCATAAAGACTGTTTTTGGAACATTCATGACAATACTAGCCTTTGTATAATATTGAACGGCAAGACTTAAGGATCCATAACTTTTACTATTTGGTTCTGCTGCCATTCGTTCTGCTACTTCCTTTTGAATCATTACCGTATAACTTGATACAGGTAAACGATCCATTAATAATTTCATTAAAATTGGGGTTGTTATGTAATAAGGCAAATTAGCAACTACTATAATTTCTTGGTCAGGCTTAAATTGGGAAGTAATCACCTGATGAATATCTGCTTTTAGCACATCTTTATTTACTATTTCTATATTGGAGTATGCTGACAATGTATCTTGTAAAATTGGAACTAACCGTTGATCAATTTCAAATGCAACCACTTTATCGGAATGAATTGCTAATTGCTCTGTCAGTGCCCCCATCCCCGGTCCTACTTCGATTGTACCTGTTTCTTTATCAATACCAGCAAAATGCATAATTTTTTCTAATATATTTACATCAATTAAAAAGTTCTGTCCTAGACTTTTTTTAAATGAAAAACCATATTTATTTAAGATCTCTTTTGTTTTTTTAGGACTTGCAATTGCCTTTTGATCCGTCACGATTTTTCCTCCTGTATAATCATATTCATTGTTTCTATGAATGTCTCTCTTGATATCTGAAACATATTTAATCTCTTTAGTAATTGCTTTGCATTTGTATAACCAATTCTTAATCTTAATCCTAATTGCTCTCTTCTAGCCTTTGCCTTCGGTCCACCTAACAATCCATATGCTAATAAATCTTCCCGTGAAATCATACTATCAAATTCATTCTCTAGCTCGTAAACACTTGCTAATGCTCTTTGAATGGTTTCAAATGAGGCATGTTCAATTCCAATACCTTTGTTATGTTTAGCCTTTGCTTCATTTTTAGATAAAAAGGCGTGCTTACAACCTGGTATATGTTGATCAATAATGGACCGAATTCTTTGTCCAGGATAATCAGGGTCTGTAAAAACAATAACTCCTCTTTTTTCTTTTGCATGTCTGATTTGTCTAAGTATCTCATCATTTATAGCAGATCCATTTGTTTCAATGGTATCTGCATCAACTGCTTGTTTTATTTTTGAGGTATCATCTCTTCCCTCAACCACAATTACTTCTTTTATTTTCAAGTTCTACTCCTCCATCATTATCATTAGCAAAGCAATAAGTTACCATGCACCAATAATTCACTATCTAATAGTATAGCAAACAAAGCAACCCATTAACCTTTCTTTTTTATACATAAAACCATAAGATATTTTTAAAGTTGTTATTACTGCATATAAGCTATATTATACGCAATAACCTCTACTGTCCTTTATAAAGTGAGTGCTAATAGGTCGCTTCGGAAATACACTGCGCTTTCCATGGGGGGCTGGTGAGCCTCCTCGTTCGTCCCTCACTGTGGGGTCTCACCGATGCCACTAGTCCCATAGGAGTCTCCGTGTATTTCCTACGCTGTTAGAGTGCATTGAATTTTGTACGATTTATTACTTGGTTAAAGCAAATTCGCATTTATGAGAAAAGTTATTTTTTGCTTAATATACGCAGCTAAAATGTTACAGAAAAACTTATAAGCTTTCTGTTCATGGCGAAGAAACACCACAAAGTGTTGATTTTAATTGGCAAACACTTACTATTAATCAGAAAAATGATACCAGCGAAGGCAAAATACGGAGACTCCTATGGGAACAGCACGCGTCCGAAGACCCCGCAGTGCGGTCTTCACGAGGAGGCTGAGGCCGTGCCCATGGAAAGCGGAGTATTCTGCCGTAGCGATGATATAATACATTTATTTCAATCAGAATAGAAGAAAGCAAAATTAAAAAGGTTATTGCGTATAATATAGCAAATGCGCAATGGAGGGCAACAAAAAACCCTTCACCTGGTTAGGCAAAGGGTTTTATATTAATTTGAAAATACTTTTACTTTTACCTTCTTATGGCCATATCCACCATTATAGTTACTAGAGTGTTGGAATAGATCAATTTTGTTTCCTTTAATTGCACCACCAATATCTGCAGCAGTAGCATAGCCATATCCTTCTACCCATACACGTGAGCCTAATGGAATTACATTTGGATCAACAGCAACGACTTTTGCATCACGATCATTTCTAAGGTCCCGCCCAGTATAGGTGACGCCACTACAACCATTACATTTTTCCGTATATGTGGTTGCAGTCATTACGTATTCTTTCACTTCTTCTCCATCATCACCACGAGAAACGTTGTAATCAACATCTTTGGTACCTACTGCTACAACGCGCTGTTCGCTCTCACGTTTTACTTCTTCATTTACTAACTCACGGTTTACTTCCTCACCATTTTCTAATGTAACTTCATAGTGTTTTGCAACTAAACCTTCTTGACCAGAAGATATAACTTTCTCTTCTCCTTTAGCAAGCGAGTTGTCATTCTTTTTCACAACAGAATAACTTTTCGTATCTTCAACAATATCTGTTACTTTCTCAACTCTTGTAATATTAATTGATGTCTCCTCGGTGACCTGTTCAGACTGTTCTGGCTCTATGCGATCTAGCTCTCCTAAAGATACTTCCTGCTCCTCTAATACATCTTCAACAGTTCCACCAGTAGTCCAAGCCGTTTTCACATCGCCACCGTCGTTAATATCCACTTGATACGCTTTATCTAAATTAATGGATAATCCCGCTGTAATTGCTGTATCTTGATCAACAGATAAGTCGTCGTGTTCTGTTACTTGAATATCAACCTCATCTAAAAATTGTTGTACAGTCTCTTTGGTCGTATAATATTCTTTAGTTTCACCATTTCTTGAAACTGTTACATTATTTGCTTGTTTATAGTTTATTTCCATTCCTGATGAAATCGAGTCATCTAATGCGTGTGATAAATCATCATGTTCATTTACTTCTATATCTAGTTCAGTAAGTACTTCTTCGACCGTATCTGCATGTGTTTGAACAATTGTTTTTTCTTCATCCGCTACAACAGAAACTTCAGCCTTTGTTAATTGATAAGTTGTAATACTGATAATTACTGCAAGAACAATAACACTAAGGGTAGGTATAACCAGTTTATGTTTCAATACTGGTAATATCTTAGACTTAAACGTCATGCTTTTACCTCCTCTTTCCGTCGTTAATTTTATATACAACTCCATTACCTGTCAAACTCAAGAGTTGTACACAAAAACGCAAGAATCGTTGACATGACTTATTTTATAGCATACATCCCTCCTAATATTTCAAAAAGATTACATTTTCGTAACAATAAAATACCATTAAAATTCGCGTCTCTAAACGATAGCTTAGTTTAAGTACAAATAACGAAAAAGGAATCAGCTTTATGCTGATCCCTTACCATTATGTTCATGATCTATTCTATTTACAAGGAAAATCGTTAGACAGGTTTCTCGTCCATTTTCCACAAATATACATGTTTTTTTTGGACAAATGCTTTTACCTTTCGATATTAAAAAATTTCAAGGCATTTTCTGTCGTAGCTTGACTAACCTGTTCGAATGATATTTCTCTTAACTCTGCTATTTTTTCAGCTACTAGCTTTACATATGCTGGTTCATTTCGTTTCCCTCGATTAGGATGTGGGGCAAGGAATGGACAATCCGTCTCAATTAATAACCGATCAAGCGGTACGACCTTTGCAACTTCCTTCGGTAATGTTGCATTTTTAAATGTAACTGGCCCTCCTAGTGAAATGAAGAAATTCATATCTAAACATTCCTGCACATAGTCAGCGGAATCATTATAGCAATGCATGATACCACCGACCTCTGCTGCATTTTCCTCTTGTAAGACCTCTATGATATCTTCTGTTGCTTCACGATTGTGAATAATAATCGGCATTTCTACTTTTTTCGCTAAACGAATTTGTTTACGAAATACTTCTTTCTGTACATCTTTTGGTGATTTATCCCAGTGATAATCAAGTCCCATTTCCCCTAATGCAACTACCTTGGGATGCTCTACTAACTCCTCTAACCAATTTAGCTCTTTTTCTGTCATGTCAATTGCATCAACTGGATGCCAGCCAACTGTAGCATACATATTGTCATTATTTTCAGCTAGTTCAATTGCTTTAGGAATGGTTTCATGGTCAAAGCCGACAACCACCATATATTCCACACCCGCTTGTTTTGCACGTTGCATTACCTCTTCACGATCTTCTCTAAACTGTTCTACATTTAAATGGACATGTGTATCAAAAAGCATGTATGGTGCCTCCTTCTCATATTGTATTACTGTACCAAAACTTAAGTCATTACAACATTTCGGTACAATAAACGAATTTTCTGTACCAAAACTTAGGTCATTACGACATTTCGGTACAATAAATGAATTTTCTGTACCAAAACTTAGGTCATTACGACATTTCGGTACAATAAATGAATTTTCTGTACCAAAACTTAAGTCATTACGACATTTCGGTACAATAAACGAATTTTCTGTACCAAAACTTAGGTCATTACGGCATTTCGGTACAATAAATGAATTTTCTGTACCAAAACTTAGGTCATTACGGCATTTCGGTACAATAAACGAATTTTCTGTACCAAAACTTAAGTCATTACGACATTTCGGTACAATAAACGAATTTTCTGTACCAAGTTGAGTTTGTCTGCCAAAAAGAAATTCGCATGGCATTTGGGTACATTTGAAAATAACCTTGTATGAAAACAGAAACGCTTATCGTAATTGATAAGCGTCCATATGTGTATTTATTTTACTACAGAACCATTTGGTAATGATTGTTCAACAGTTGCTAATGATAAATTTCCTTCTTCATCTTCCCCAGATAAAATCATACCTTGTGATAGTTCACCACGTAATTTAACAGGTTTTAAGTTTGTTACACAAATAACTTTTCTTCCTATTAACTCATCTGGTTGATAGTATTTAGCAATACCGGAGATAATTTGTCTTTTTTCAGCACCTAAATCAATTTGAATTTTCAATAGTTTATCTGCTTTTTTCACTTTTTCTGCGTGGGTTACTTCTGCTACACGCAGGTCTAGTTTCATAAAGTCATCATAAACAATTTCATCTTTCTCAGGTTGTTCTGTTTCCTTTTTGTCTGGTTCTGGCTTTTTCATCATATCTTTAATCGTTTGTACTTCTTTTTCAACATCTAGGCGCGGGAAAATCGGGTCTTTCTTTTGTACTTTTGTTCCTGCTGGAATTAGACCAAATTTATCTAGACTTTCCCAATTCTTATCCTCTTCATTCACCACTCCAAGTTGCTCAAAAATGCTAGTTGGAGTTTGTGTTAAGAATGGACGCAATAGCACAGCAATTCTTCTTAATGAGTCAGCAAGATGTGCCATGACATTACCTAGACGCTCTCTTTGTGACTCGTCTTTTGCTAGAACCCATGGTTGTGTTTCGTCAATGTATTTATTTGTACGACTTACATATTGCCAAATCGTTGTTAGTGCAACAGAGAATCCCATTTCATCTAATGACTCTTCCACTTTTGAAATTGTTTCTTTACCTAATTGCTCTAACTGTTCATCAAACTGATCTTCAGATGCTTTAAACTCAGGAATTTCACCATCAAAATATTTAACAATCATTGCCACTGTACGATTTAGTAAATTACCAAGGTCATTTGCTAAATCATAGTTTGTTCTTTCGACAAATCCTTCTGGCGTAAATACACCATCTGAGCCGAAAGGCACTTCACGCAGTAAATAATAACGTAGTGCATCTAGCCCGTAACGTTCTGTTAAATCTACTGGGCTAACCACATTCCCTTTTGATTTGGACATTTTACCATCTTTCATTAATATCCAACCATGAGCAAAAACCTTTTTCGGTAATGGTAAATCTAAAGCCATTAACATAATTGGCCAGTAAATCGTATGGAAACGTACAATCTCTTTACTCATTAAGTGTACATCTGCCGGCCAATATTTTTGATAGCGTTCGTCTTGGTCTGTCCCATAGCCTAATGCTGTGATATAGTTTGATAGTGCATCAATCCAAACATAGATTACATGCTTCGGGTTACCTGGAACTTTAATTCCCCAATCAAACGATGTACGTGAAACAGCTAAATCTTCTAAACCAGGCTTAATGAAATTGTTAATCATTTCATTCTTTCTACTCTCTGGCTGAATAAATTGAGGATTGTCTTCATAGAACTGTAATAGACGATCAACATAGTTACTCATTTTAAAGAAATAAGATTCTTCCTTCACATTTTCAACTGGTCCACCACAATCTGGACAGTTTCCATCCTCCAATTGTCGATCTGTAAAGAAAGACTCACAGGATGTACAATAACTGCCCTCATATTCGTCTAAGTAAATATCTCCTTGCTCTAGTAATTGAGCAAAAATTTTCTCCACCACTTGTTTATGACGGTCCTCTGTTGTACGAATAAAATCATCATAAGAGATATCCAATTTTTCCCACAAATCTTTTATTCCACTAACAATTTCATCTACATACTGTATTGGTGTAACACCACTTTCATCCGCTTTCTTTTGAATCTTTTGGCCATGTTCATCTGTACCTGTTAAATACATGACATCATAGCCACGTAAACGTTTATACCTTGCCATCACGTCACCAGCAACCGTACTATAAGCATGTCCAATGTGTAAATTACCACTTGGGTAGTAAATTGGAGTAGTTATATAAAAAGTCTTGTTTTCATTCGGCATTATCTTATACCTCCTCTATTATGTATCAAGTAGCCTAAATAGGAGCCTTTTACTATTAAGTCTGTTAATATTTTAGCGGTTTTAACCTCAATTTTCCATTATAATTGTAATTATTAACTCTTATTTTATTATATAATTATATTTATTCTAAAAGCTTAGCAAAAAATAAGTAAAATAAACAGCATTTTACGTCTATCTGTATGTACTTAGCCTTTATACCTCCTATTACTCTTTCACATGATAGTCTTGATATACCTCGCGCTTTGGTAGCTTTCTTTCTTCTGCGACCTTTTTAATGGCATCTTTACTCTTGTAATTCTCTATTTCAATATAATGGTTAACATGTTGTTCAATGGAAAGGTTACTCCACCACAACAGTTCACTGCTAGAATCTTGTTCGTGATTACCTTCTACGACAATACAAAATTCACCTTTAAGGGTAGCTTGTTTTGCCCAATCGATTACTTCTTCTAAAGACCCTCTTACCACTTCTTCAAAACGTTTGGTTAATTCACGGGCAATAGATATATCACGATTCCCTAATTTTTTATGTAAATATTCTAATGTATCATTAATTCGATGTGGAGACTCGTAAAAAAGAAGTGTAGCTCTTATTGTTCTTAAGTAGTCCATTTCCTGGTCACGGTCCTTTTTCTTTCTTGGAAGGAAGCCATAAAAATAAAATTCTTTTGTAGAAATTCCTGATCCAACTAATGCACATAATGCTGCATTTGCTCCTGGTAGTACAACAACATGTATGTCTTCTTCAACAGCAGCCTTAACTATCTCATATCCTGGATCTGATATAGCGGGCATCCCAGCATCACTGACTAAAGCGATATCCGAACCACTTTTAAGCAAGTCAATCATTTTCGACTCACGTGCCACTTTATTGTGTTCATGATAACTCATTAGCTGTTTATCTATTTCAAAGTAATGAAGTAACTTTTTCGTATTACGAGTATCCTCTGCTGCAATGATATCCACTTCTTTTAAGGTTTTTAATCCTCGCAATGTAATATCGTCTAAATTACCAATTGGAGTTGGGACTATATAAAGCGTTCCATTATTCGTTTGTGTTTGAAAACTAAATTGTGTCTTCAATTTGATCATGCCTTTCCTTATAAGAAATAACTAAGTCTTGTTTTTCCTTTCGACTTAATTGCTTAATTTTGTATTCCATTTGCATTGCCTTACGCTTAGATGTGAACAGTTGCTTATACACTAATTGAAAAGGACCCCTCCCTCTTGTATACTTTGCTCCTTTTCCAATCTCATGCATGTGTAACCTATGTTCTAAATTGTTGGTATAGCCTGTATAGTAGCTTCCATCTTTGCAGTGTAGAATATAAACATAATGATTATCTTGCTTTACCATAGATAATTTCCTCTAATTCCTTTGTATACTGTCCAGCATGATCAAACGCATATAATGGAGGAAGGATCTTCAAATCTGGATTACCATCCCTTACCCCCTCAATTAATAGCGTATTCGCTTCTCTTCCTTGTTTTGGATAAACGAGTCGCATTCGCTTTGGTTCTATTTTATACTTTTTAAATAAGGTAAGAATCTCCACTAAACGACCTGGTCGATGAACCATCGACACCTTTCCACCTGAGCGAACAAGTTTACTACAGGCAAGCACCACATCCTCTAAACTACAAAAAATTTCGTGCCGAGCAATGGTCAAATAATCATTTTTATTTTGCTGCTCTTTTTCCTTCGTTTTAAAATAAGGAGGGTTACACGTAACGACATCAAATTTATTATTGCCATATCGACTTGGCATCTCTTTTAAGTCACCATGAATCAATTGTATTTGTTCTTGTAGTCCATTTAACTCAATATTTCTTATTGCCATATCATAAACCCTATCTTGTATTTCCACGCCTGTAATTGCTGCTTTTGACCTTTTACTTAACAATAAGGGAATAACCGCATTTCCTGTGCAAAGATCCATTATTTTACCTCTTTTGATAGGAACATAAGCAAAGTCTGCAAGCAAAACAGCATCCATAGAAAAGGCACCAATTGATGGACTTTGAATAATACGCATATTCTCTTCTGCTAATAAATCATCTAAACGTTCATCATCTTTAAGTTGAACCATTGCTGTACTCCTTTATTTTAGTTCCAATATTCACATCACAGATAGCCACTTTTTGTTGCACATAATTTGTATTATGCGACATAACTCGCCACTTCTTCTAAAAAAATGAGTGCTTAAAAGTCGCTACGGCAATACACTACGCTTTCCTGTGGGGGCTGGTGAGCCTCCTCGTTCGTACCTCACTGCGGGGTCTCACCGATGAACTTTTGGGATTACAGGCTAAATCCGTCCTTGTCGGACAACGCCTGCATAACCCTTGCCGGGCCTCGGGAGTCTCCGTGTATTTCCTCCGCTGTTCGAGTGCATTGAACTTTGAAGAGTGGTTGTTTCATATGTAATTAATAATTACAATACATTTCCCTCTGAATGATTATGTATACGCACTTATCATTAATCAGAAAACTCACACCAGCGAAGGCAGAATACGTAGACTCCTATGGGAACAGCACGAGTCGAAGATCCACTTGGTAAAGTGGTTTTCTTTACCAAGTTAGCTGAGGCCGTGCCCATGGAAAGCGGAGTATTCTGCCGCAGCGATGGTATATCACTTTTTTCAATCAGAATAATAGAGAGAGAGCTAAATTACGAAGGTTATGTCACATAATACAGCTTATGTGCAATACTTTATTTTAAAATGGTATCAGAACGTATTTTCACACCCAAAACTTAGTATTACTATTCCCAACCGATCACATGATAAAAAATAAGGACTGACATATGAAAGTATGTTTACCTTCGCTAGTCAGTCCATTACATATATCCATTGCTTCCTGAAGATTTCTTACCTATGATGAGTATCATACAAAATGACAAATAAACTAGCCTAGGCGCCATCGTTAGAAGGTTTATTTTGTCTTATTTAAAAATAACAAACAGAATAAGCAATCTTCATCTTGTCTTGGACTACCAAAATGAACATTACAAATATGGAAGCCTTCTTCATATAGTCTTGCCAAGTTATCATAACCCTCTCCAATAGAGAGATCCTTATCATGCGCTTCTTCACCATTTTCTTGTTTATCGGCCTCTTGATTTGCTCTTTCCAACCGATTCCGAAGATGATGATTTTCAACTGAAAGCCGATGGTTTTCTTCTAATACATTACTTAAATGATTTTTCAGGTCACCTAATTGTTGATAAAGTTGCCCAATTTGTTCTTCCATATACGATACTTGTTCAAAGACTTCTTTTTTATTCACGCTATCTCCACCCCATTATTCCGTGGCTTGTGGTGTAATAACTCCCTCATCAATCAGCTCATCTAATGTATATTCAATAACTCTCTCAATCTCAGGAATTTCAATTTGAATAAGACGCTCTAGTATATTCAAACCAACCACTTTTCCTCTTCCATAAGGGGTGGTTATTTGTTCTCCTAGGTCTGGTAATTCTTTTTTCGCCGATTCATAGTCATCATTTTCATATTTTAAACAACACATTAATCGACCACAAAGCCCAGAGATTTTTGCTGGATTCAACGATAGGTTTTGATCCTTTGCCATTTTAATCGAAACTGGTTCAAAATCTCCTAAAAATGTTGAACAGCAAAGCATTCTACCACAGGGTCCTATTCCTCCTAATAACTTAGCTTCATCACGAACACCAATTTGTCTTAACTCAATTCGTGTCTTGAAGATTGCTGCTAAGTCTTTTACCAAATTCCTGAAGTCAACACGTCCATCTGCAGTAAAATAAAAAATAACCTTATTTCGGTCAAATGTATACTCTACATCCACAAGATTCATATCTAAATCATGCTCCGTAATTTTCTGTTGACATACTCGATACGCTTCTTGAGAGTTCTCTTGATTCTCAGCAACGGTTAATTTATCTTTGTCATTTGCAACGCGAATGACTTTTTTTAATGGAAGCACTACATCTTCCTCATCGACCTGCTTATTAGAAATAACCACTTTTCCAAATTCTATTCCTCTGACTGTCTCCACGATCACGTAGTCATTCTTTGGGATGGTTACCTGATCAGGATCGAAATAATATATTTTACCCGCTTTTTTAAAACGGACACCAATCACTTCTACCATTTTTTTCACCTCTGAATATGAAGTGTTAATTGCTCCATTACTAAAGCAGGATTTACATTTTGATCTAATTTTCGCTTAGCCTCCATGATCTCGCCTAATGTATTTGTAACTTGTTTTCGCGACCATAACATAGAGGACTTGTCCAACCTTTCCATCTCACTAATAAATATAATCGCATTCTCATGGTCTACTTGTTTGTATATGATATCTTTAAACCAAATCAAAAGTAAATCCAAGCCTCGTTGTAACTGTTCACGATCTTTAAAATGTTGCATCCATTGATTATGAATGAACAATAAAGCTTCATTAGGTTTTTCCTGGAGCACTTCTATTAATTGTACCACTAACTTTCTAGCATTAGCAAACCACTCATCTTTACTAATTTCCAATCCCTCAGTGACTTCATTGGTCAATGCAGCAACAAGTGTAGCGTTAGAACTAGATAACCCTTCTTGCTCTAATCTTTTTTTTATATTAGTTGGATTCAATGGTTTAAGTGACATAATTTGACACCTTGATCGGATTGTTTGTAAGATGGACTGACTATTTTCCGTTAGCAATATTGCTGTTGTTAATTTACTTGGCTCTTCCAAAAATTTTAGCAATCGATTGGAGGCGTTACCTGTCATTTTATCTGCATCTTTAATGATATAAACTTTCCGATTTGATTCCATACCTGTATATCTAAACTCTTTTTGAAGGTGTAATATTTGCTCTTTCTTGATCGATTGTCCTTCCGGAATAATTTGATGTACATCTGGATGATTGCCACTATCAATTCGATGGCAATCGACACACTTATGGCATGGTTCAGTACTCTCTCTATTTTGGCAAAAAATCGTTTTTGCCAATAGTAAACTTAATTCGTATTTTCCAGTCCCCTTCGTACCATGAAATAAATAAGCATGTGATATACGGTCCTTTGCTATGCTATTCATTAACATTTTCGCTACTAATGGTTGTACCTGTGACATATCCGACCATGTTTTCATTTGATTACATCCTTTGAACAGTACATATTTCTTTTTTGTAGGCCTCGCGACTATTATTGTATACTTATTTACTATATCATGTTTAGTAACCTCTACTATCCTTTACAAGCTAAGCGCAAACAAGTCGCTCCGGTAATACTCTACTCACATCATAAGATGCCTGATGAGCCTGCTTGAATTATCCCACTTCTCACTTTTCATGTGCATTTGCTATTGTAAAAAACCACTCGTTTTCTTTTCGAGAAAAGGATTTAAAAAACGAGTGGGTGTTTTAAAGTATAACTCACCTATATAAATTAATTAGTAAGCCCTCAATTTCTCCGATTAGCCCTAAAATTCCAATTGACTTTTTTTCTTGGTCCATGACAACTTCTGTTAATTCCATAAGTTTTTTATCAACTTCTTCTACAGTTGTTAACTTTCGATTATTCCCTTCCATTGTCCAACTACGAGAATGTTTTAAATCCATACCATACTGTACAGACTCCTCAATAAAGCCTTTTACCATCCGTTTATATCTAGCTAGATCTCGAAAAGAACGAAATCTTGCAATTTTTTCCCCTTGAGCTGTTAAATCCTTCAATAATTTTTGTAACTCTTGTTCTTTTAATTTCTCTGCATGTGACCCCATTAAAGAACTAAATTTATCACTTTGATTGGATGTGTGAAGAGGTTGTTTTTGTGTTGTTTCCAGTTGTGAACGCACATCTTGGGTGATTTTCATAGAAACACCCCTTCCTATTAAAATTGTAAAAAGGAATCGACAGGAACAATAAAGACCGTTGCCCCGCCTACTTCTACATTAATTGGCCTTGGGATATAGGAATCTGCATTTCCCCCCATTGGAGAAATAGGCGCAATCATTTGTTCTCGTTGGCTACAATTGTCTTTAATGATATCTAGTGCTTGATCTACATCCCCATCATCACAACCAATCATTAAAGTTGTATTTCCTTCCTTAAGAAAGCCACCAGTAGTAGACAATTTAGTTGTTTTAAAGTTTTCCTCACTTAGGGCATCTACTAATCGATTACTATCCTTATCCTGAACAACAGCAATAATAAGTTTCACCGAGAGTCCTCCCTTATCTTTTACATTATTCTATTCATATTGTGTTACTCATGCTAATTAAAATAAATATTCTCTATAGATTAAGAAACGAAGCAATTTTTTTATATGCCAGTTGTTCAACTTCTATCTGCTCAAGTTCAGCATTAATGCTCTGTATTCGCTGCGGAAATTTTCCAATTAGTAGTTGATATGCTTCATAGACTTTATAATGAAAATCAATATTTTCTTCGTCTAAACGATTTAATTCACGCTGGTTATTAGCTGCTATTCTCTTCAAACCATGTTCTGGTTTAATATCAAAGAATAATGTTAAATCTGGCATGCAATCATCTATTGCAAACTGATTAATACGATAAACTTCTTCCATACCTATTCCTCTCGCATGTCCTTGGTATGTCAAACTACTATCAACAAACCGATCGCACAATACAATTTTTCCTTGTTCAATAGCAGGAAGCACCTTCTCCACTAGATGTTGTCGGCGTGCTGCGGCATACAATAACGCCTCCGTTCTCGCATCCATTTCCGTATGGGAACGGTCTAAAATAACATGTCGTATCTTTTCTGCAATAACTATGCCACCCGGCTCTCGTGTTGAAATGACATCATACCCATCCTGTTTCAGCCGTTTTTCTATGGCTTTCAGTACAGAAGTTTTTCCTGCACCTTCACCACCCTCAAAAGTTATAAAATATCCAGTCACAATCATTCTCCTCTATCACTATACAAATACATAAACACCCTCATGAATATGTTGATTCTGAAATGTTGTATGTTTATTTAAAAGACTTTGAATCATGTTTATATGATCCATTGTTATTCGTTCCCCTTTATAAAGTAAAGGAACTCCAGGAGGATAAGGAATAATTGACTCAGCAACTACTTGTCCTTCTGATTGTTGTAATGAAACCAATTTTGTTTTCATTTTTCGCATTTGGGGAAACGTATAAACTAAACGAGAGATTGAATCTTTAAAAATAGTGTTACTATCATCTATTGTAGCATGGTTTGGCTTGATTTTTAATTGTTGGTTTATCTTTTCGATAGCAGCTGTTATTTCTGACCACTTATGGAAACTGGCGAGTCCATGAATAAATAACACCTGACTATTTGTTGCAAGTTCAGGATATATTCCAAATGTCTCAAATTGGTTTGCTATTTCATGTCCTGTATAACCACCTGTTGTTTCTAGTGTTATTTTTAATGGGTCGTCCACTTGTTCCTTTATAGTTTGAACTTCCCAGTGATCACTATTATTAAGTATTGCTCTTAAACGACTAATGCTTTCTTTTAAGTTCGCTATATTATTACCGTCCAATTGTTCTAAATAATATCTAGCTAAGTCTAAACTAGCCATAAGCGGGTATGACGGACTACTAGATTGCAATAGTTGTAAGTAATGTTCAATTGTTTTAGGTGCTATTAACTTCGAATTCACATGCATATAAGAACCCATTGTCATTGCTGGTGCTGTTTTGTGTGCAGATTGAACAACAACATCAGCACCTAACTCAAGAGAAGAAGGAGGAAAAAAGTCATCCACTGAGAAATGTACACCATGCGCCTCATCCACTAAGACTGGAATATGAAACTGGTGTGCATATTTAATAATCGACTGAATATCATATGTGCGGCCAAAATAATCAGGGTAGGTTAATACAATGGCTTTTGCATCCTTATGTGAATCAATTGCTTGTCTGACAATGTCTAGATCAGGAGAAGTATATCGATTTACATCGCCATCATATTCTGGTGCTAAAAAAATGGGGGATGCTTGGCTCAACTCTAAACCATTTAGTACGGACTTATGACAATTACGTTGCACAATAACTTTATCCCCATTGTCACAGGTAGCTAAAGCCATTGCTAAATTACCAACCGTAGTACCACCAACTAAAAAGTAAGTCTGCGAAGCTCCGAACCAACTAGCAGCTAATTGCTGTGCTTCTGCTATCACACTTGTCGGTGCATGTAAATCATCCAATCCAGGAAGTTCTGTTAGATCAATAGGTAATATATTTTCAAAAAATTTCCTTGACTCACTACAAAATATTTCTCCATTTTTATGCCCTGGTACATGGAAAGAAATAGGATGTTCTCCCGCGGTATTTACTAATGTATTATATAGTGGTGCATTTAGTTCCTTCATAAAGCTCTGTTTTCTCCCTCCAATTAAAACAACCTAAATATACATACATTTTGCCATTAAAATACCCTCATCGCTAGTGGAAAACGATAAGGGTTTAAATTCTATGAATATAGGGTCGGTTGATTCATGTTTTTTAGTTTGTCTACATAGTATTGATATTGTTCCTCATTTGGCTCCGTGTGTACCATTTTTTGTTCACATTCATTACAAACAAATAAATTATATAGATAAATTCCTTTGCTTTTTGTCTCATCACATATGCCACAAGTTCTTTTACTTTCTGCTACTTTCATTATCTCCACCTCCGTTAGCTTAGTTTCTCCTAATCTAACAGACATTATACATTTATCTTTGAAAATAGTTATATTTCATTCTATGAAAAGAAACCGGAAAATTGTTTGTACATATTTAATTGTAGTTGTACTAATTTTAATAATGGATGGATTTAGCTATGTTTGGGGCGCCACGGACATCCGTTCCTCTGCTATAAAGAACAGCCACATTCAGTATAATGACCGTACTATTTAATTCTGTTTTAAAATAATTAAAAGCCCCTTGAGAACATCTAAATTCTCAAGGGGTGAACAAATTTGCTTAGCGGCGTCCTACTCTTGCAGGGGCAAAGCCCCAACTACCATCGGCGCTGAAGAGCTTAACTTCTGTGTTCGGCATGGGAACAGGTGTGGCCTCTTCGCTATTGCCACTAAACATGGATGTATTTAATTAGCTATACACCTTCAAAACTAGATAAGAAAGTCTCAAGACAATCAAACATTTAAAACTCAAATATAGATAAGTCCTCGATCTATTAGTATCCGTCAGCTGCACGTGTCACCACGCTTCCACCTCGGACCTATCAACCTCATCGTCTCTGAGGGATCTTACTCATTTAAAA
>NZ_SZNM01000002.1 GCF_005870085.1 Aquibacillus sediminis
TTGGTTTCCAACGTTATGATCGTCTAAAGTCACGTGTATTATTACATCATCAATTTAAATCACTAGAAATTCAAGTAGGTTAAGGAGTAGGAGCAAGTACTCCTACCCCAACATTTGACGTAGAACCCTTTTTTTATGTATTAATTGCCTTTTTTTAACAATTGTATTATTTTTGTGTTAATGAAGTGCATTAAGTAAACCACAACGATGCAATAAAAAGGAAGGTGTAACATGAATCTATTAAAAAGGACGGTACCTTATGATCTAGAGTTTTATCGTTGTCTATCCAAAAGATTGGAATTAACAGAACAGGATGAGCTATACTATACAAATCTTGAACAAGGATTTCAAGGGGAGTGTTTATTTGATCAATGGCTAGAAAGGCTAAATGGACAATGCATTGTTTTAAATGATTTACTTCTAGAGCAAAATAATACCTTGTTTCAAATTGATTCATTATTAATTACGCAACATAAAATTTACACATTTGAGATCAAAAATTATCAAGGTGATTTTTACATTGAAGGGGAACGATGGTACAGGATGTTTGGTAAAGAAATTAAGTCCCCGTTAATCCAATTGAAACGAAGTGAATCACTTCTCCGTCAGTACCTACAACAATATGACAGCAACGTTCCAATTGAATCCTACTTATGTTTTATTAATCCTCATTTTTTTCTTTATCATGCTAAACCAGAACAACCGATTATTTATTATCCGCAGTTTAAAAATTTTTTTAATAAACTTGAAAAGTCTTTAATGAAACTAGATTCTAAACAAAGAAATTTAGCTAAATTATTGATGGCTCATCGTATAGAAAGGTCACCATTTTCTCGACTACCAGCGATTGATTATGATCAAGTTAAGAAAGGGATATTGTGTAACGAGTGTGGATATCCTTTGTTGAACTATTCAAAAAGTTACCTAGCTTGTGAAAATTGCGGTTATCAAGAAAAAGTAGACGAAGGGGTACTGTGTAGTTTGAAAGAATATAAGGTTTTGTTCCCAAATAAAAAGTTAACTTCAAATGTTCTATATCAATGGTGTAACATAGTCGCAAGAAAAACTATTAGACGCGTATTACTAGATTATTATGACCCCGTAGGAACGGGGAAAGCCACATACTATGTAGAAAAAAGTTGAGAGTGACCCGTAACTCAGATTTACTGTCCCGAAAAAGAGTGAGAGAAGAGAATACGGTACAATAAACGAATTTACTGTCCCGAAAAAGAGTGAGAGAAGGAAATACGGTACAATAAACAGATTTACTGTCCCGAAAAAGAGCGAGAGAAGGAAATACGGTACAATAAACGAATTTACTGTCCCGAAAAAGAGTGAGAGAAGAGAATACGGTACAATAAACGAATTTACTGTCCCGAAAAAGAGCGAGAGAAGGAAATACGGTATAATAAACAAATATACTGACCCATAAAAGAATCAGGAAGAAGAATAACTGTCTAAATAGAACGCAAAACAAGAATATACCAAAAACAAAAACACCAAAGCCACATAGCTTTGGTGTTTTAATATTAACACTAACTTATTAACGAGAGTAGAATTCAACGATAAGCGCTTCGTTGATTTCTGCTGGTAATTCAGAACGCTCTGGGAAGCGGCTGTAAGTACCTTCTAGTTTATCTTCATCAAAAGTAAGGTATTCAGGAACAAAGTTATTTGCTTCAACAGCTTCTTTGATGATGTCTAGGTTTTGTGATTTTTCACGTACACCAATAACTTGACCTGGTTTTACACGGTAAGATGCGATATCTACACGACCACCATCAACAGTGATGTGTCCGTGACCTACTAATTGACGAGCTTGTCTACGAGTACGAGCAAGACCTAAACGGTAAACAAGGTTATCAAGACGAGATTCAAGAAGAATCATGAAGTTCTCACCATGAACACCTTTCATTTTACCAGCTTGTTCGAACATGTTACGGAATTGACGTTCGTTAATTCCATACATAAAACGAAGCTTTTGCTTCTCTTGTAGTTGTAAACCATATTCTGAAAGCTTTTTACGTTGGTTTGGACCATGTTGTCCAGGTGCGTAAGGGCGCTTGTCTAACTCCTTACCAGTACCAGTTAATGAAATTCCAAGACGACGAGACTTTTTCCATACAGGACCTGTATAGCGAGACATTGTACATCTTCTCCTTTTATATATAAGATTTGCATAATAAAAGACAGTGTGTTCCCTAATCGCTGCACATTTTGTTTTCATGTACCATCGCTCCAGCAGCAGAGAGTTACACGATACACCTCACAGTGGAGGAACAAAATGCCACAGTCGGAGGTTCACATAGGCTACCTTTTTTACACAAAGATCATTATAGTTTTTTTAGACACCATTGTCAACATGCAAAAGAATAGTTCGTCACAAAGGGGATGATTTTATCGAAAAAAACATAGGAATTTTAGACTAGATCCTTTATACTTAAAAAGTAATGCTAATTTTAGTGATAGGGTGATAGATGTATGGATCGTCAAAGATTAATTCAGTCAGAGTTACGGAATGTTTTTATCGATCGATTTACTGATCACAACTCAGAAATTACAGAAAGTTTTCTTCATATTTTATCAAATGATATTAAAACGATTATACAAGCTGAACTAGTTGCTTTTTATCTATATAATAACCATGATGATTATGAATTAGTTACTAGCGTGTCACCGTACCAAGTGAAGCGCAGTTTAATACAAGAGAATGTCCTCGTACTAGATGATACAAATCCATTAACAATAATGGCATTAAACTCCAATGATATTTTTTTACAGGCTAATAATATGTCGTCCTACTTACTCTCCTTGGAAACGAAAGAAGCAACAGTTAGACAAGGGTATATGTTAATAGCTTTCCGAGATCAAATAAGGAGAGCAGATTACCAACCAATATTTCATACCATAATGAAAGAGATATCCTTCCTTTTCCAATATTTTGGAAACTATGATAAAACAAAACAAAAAGCACAAAAATATGAATTGTTATTTCATTTAAGTAAGCGAATTTATGCTTCGATAGACATACGAGATGTTTTAACGCAAACAATCCACACACTTACGGAGATTTTCCCACATTATGATTATCAATTGTTACTATCCATTGACTATCAAGAGCAATGGCCATTGCCAATAAAACCGTTAAATTATAGTAAACATTATAGAAACGAACCTAGTACGCAAGCCTATTTAACAGGGAATGTCCAAACAGAAGAACAGACAAGCAGAACGAAACTAAATGTGCCGTTAAAGGGAAAACAGGGAGTATATGGTGTATTACAAATAAATGCAATGGTACCGAATTGTTTGTTGGAACGCGATGTGAAGTTTATTACTTCATTAGTCGATATAACGGGAAAAGCACTAGAAAATGCTAAATTGTTCCAACAATCAAGACAATTAATAACAGATTTACAACTGATTAATGAAACAGCACATGCGTTAAATTCAAATTTAAGATTATCTGAGATGGTAAGCTTAATGAAGCAACAAATTAAAGATTCTTTTGCTGCTGAAGAAGTTGGATTTTTGTTATTTGATCAAGAACCGTATCATGTACTTGATGGTAGCACAGATTATTTTCTATCGAAACATGCAGTAGATTTTATAAACTTCACTATTGATAAGTTAAATGAAGAAAGAGATTCCTTGTTTATTAGTGATTATGCAGCAACCATAACAGATGTTAACATCCCCTACCAATCTGTGATGGCATTTCCAATTATGCAAGTAGATCAAGTGAATGGGGCAATTATTGTCCTCCATCATCAAAGCAATTATTTTACATTTGAGTCATTTAAGTTGATTCAATCTATGGTTCACCATTCTAGCTTGGCAATTGCGAATTCACTTTTAAGAGAACAACTTGAGCAATTAGTTATAACTGATTATTTAACTAAATTATATTCAAGGGAATATCTAGATCATAGACTTCAAAATCATTTTCAAACCGATCAACAAGGTGTATTCATACTTATTGACATTGATGATTTCAAATATGTTAATGATAGGTATGGGCACGATGTAGGAGATCAGTTACTTATTCAAGTTGCAACGATTATAACAAACCATGTGCAAACAAGTGGTTTTGCTGCGCGTTGGGGTGGAGAAGAGCTAGCGATTTATTTACCGCAAGCAACAGTTGAACAGGGGAAAGCATTGGCAAGACAGCTTGTACATCAAGTTGCAACTGCTACCAATCCGCATGTGACCATTTCAGTTGGTATAGCGTATTGGAATGATTGTCAGAAGGTGAATTCTAATCAATTATTTAATCGAGCAGATCAAGCTTTATATAAAGCCAAACGTCTTGGAAAAAACTGTGTCATGGAAGCGGAGTAAAAAAGCTCCTCCATCAGGTTGACCGCAATCTGATGGAGGAGCTTTTATGCTATATTAAACAAACATTGTGCACTGGTGCTTTGAGCTCTTCTAAAATTATATATACTTTTGCAATGTCTGTGCAAATTGTTCTAGGTAGTGTTGGTCTGCTTCATCAAAACGACTTTTGATTGGGCTATCAATATCCAACACACCAAATAGTTCACCATCTTCCTTATACATTGGGATAACAATTTCTGATTGACTTGCTGCATCACAGGCAATATGGCCAGGGAATTGATGAACATCTGCCACTCGTTGTGTTTTCTTTTCTTGAATCGCAGTGCCGCAAACTCCTTTTCCATATTGAATTCTTACACAAGCAGGTAAACCTTGAAATGGACCTAACACAAGTTGATCTTGTTTCCATATATAGAAGCCAATCCAATTAATGTCTGTTAAAAATTGATTTAATAGTGCAGAAGCATTTGCTAAATTTGCTAGTTGGTCTGTTTCATCTTCTAACAGCGCTTCTAATTGCTTTATTACTAATTGATAGTCTTTTGATTTTTCACCTTGATAATTTTCTACTTGAAACAATATGATTCCTCCTTTAAATACATATAATGACATGTAACTGCTGATTCGACAACTAAAAACGCGATATTTGACGATAGAAAATTGCAGGACTAAGGACATTTTATGTCGTAAAAGGTATGTGAAGGGGTGAAATCCGTGAAAAAAAATAAAACGAAACAGAAAGTGATGGATGCTGCCTGTCGTTTGTTTTATGCAAAAGGATATAATGGTACTTCTGTTAGAGATATTGCCAAAAAGGCTTCCGTAAACGGCTCCTTAATTAGTTATTATTTTTCTAGTAAACAAGGACTGTTAGAAGGTGTTGTAATCGATTATTATGAAGCCTATTTAGACCAATTAGAAATCATGATAAGTGAAACAGAAGACATGCCTCCAATTGATCGTTTAAAAGAATTAGTGAAAATCATTATACAATATAAATACAAACACCACGAATTTAGCTGTTTTATTCAACGAGAGTTATCGATGGATTCAGTCTTTGTAAGAGAAATGATGGTTACTTATTTAGCTAAAGAAGACCATATCATTAGTAAAATATTTGATCGTGCCCTAAGTGATACTTCTCACCAAATAATTGATCGGAATTTTTTGTTATTACAGTTAAAAGGATTGCTAGGGACTCCATTTACCGTATCCAATGAATGGAAAAGTAAACTAGTAACATGGGATGAAGATTTATTTGTGAGAAAATACGTGAAATCCATTCATCAGTGGATCGATTATGTAACACAAAAAGAAGTGAATTCAACAAATCGTCATCCAATTGCTTGATAAGATGATAGCCATAACATTTAATGTAAGTGAACTAATAAAATTCCTCAAAAATTGCTACTGTACCAATGTCGAATTTAAATAATGATAAAAAATATGTCATAATACGATTAAATTTGAAAAACTTTAGCAAAAAATGGCTTAGGCATGATATCATAAATATATTCATTGAATTAGTAAATAATAGATCACTTAAAATAGATGGGGAATGATTAGGGGGATTGTTATGGCATATGTCATTGGTAGTATTCTCGTGGTTATCGTATTAATCATAATGGGTTTAATCCTAAGGAAAAGAATATATGATGAAGTGGATCGGCTTGAGAGTTGGAAGATGGACATAATGAATCGAAATGTGACAACGGAACTCTCCAAAGTTAAAAGTTTGAACTTATCTGGTGAAACACAGGAAAACTTCGAAGGTTGGAAGGAACAATGGGACTATATTTTAACTACGGAGTTGCCAGACATTGAGGAGTATTTGTTAGACGCTGAAGAGGCCGCTGATCGCTTTCGGATATCGACCGCTAAAAAAAATCTTCAAACAGTAGAAAAAACGTTACAATCGATTGAAAAGTCTATTGATCAAATGTTTACAGAATTAGATAATCTATTGGACTCAGAACAAAATAGTAGGCAACAAATGGAAGAATTACAACCGCAAATAAAGGAACTACGTAAGAACCTGCTGCAAAACCGTCATCAATTTGGCAAAGCAGAGATACGCTTTGAGGTAGAATTAGATGAATTGGAGAAACAGTTAGGGACTTATTTTGAATTAACAGATGAAGGTAATTATTTTGAAGCGCAACGATTAGTTGAAAAGTTAAAAGATGAATTAGCGTTAGTAGAAGAACAAATAAATGATTTCCCTGTAACTTATAAAAAATGTAGACAAGACCTACCAATGCAGATTGATGATTTGATAAAAGGGATCAAAACCATGAAAGAAGATGGGTATCGTGTAGAACATCTCGGTTTTGAAAAAGAACTACAACAATTTCATGAAAAAGTAGTACATAGTGTAACATTGTTAGAAGAAGCAAAATTAACTGAAGTACATGAAATCATTCAACCAATTGAGGATAGAATAGCTGAAATGTATCAGCTATTGGAGAGAGAAGCATTTGCTAAATCTTACAATGAAAAACAATTACCAGCTTATCGAAAATTATTACATGATGTTGCAATTGATTTTCGCGATACGAAAGATGAAGTGGAACAACTTCAGGAGACGTATTATCTAGATAATAGTGATGTGGAAACACAAGCAGATTTAGAAAAGAAAATTATTGAGCTAAATCAGCGACTAGAACAGATGGAAACTGATCTAGAACAAGAACAAGTGACGAATATAACGATTAGTGAAAATTTAGAATCTTGCAATCAATCCCTAATAGAATTGCAAGAAGCACATCAAAACTTCAAACAACGACTTCAAACAATAAGGAAAGATGAGATTGATGCGAAGGAAAAAGTTCATGAAATTCGAAAACGGTTGTTTGATACTAATCGTAGGTTGCAAAAAAGCAATATTCCAGGTGTGCCTTCTTATATATGGGACATGTTGCAACAAGCATCTGCTAAAATTAGGTTAGTTGTAGAGCAATTGGAAACACATCCATTAGATATGAATGAAGTACAAAAATCTTTAAAAACTGCAGACGAAGCAGTTGAAAACATGATTGAACAAACAGAGCTAGTACTCGAGAATGCTCGGTTAGTGGAATTAGTCATTCAATATGCGAACAGATATCGAAGTCAAGATGCTATACTTGCAGCAAGGTTAGCAGAAGCCGAGAATTTGTTTAGAAATTTTGAATATGAACAAGCATTAGAGGAAGCGGCACAAGCGTTAGAAAGCGTTGAACCAGGAGCGTTAAAGCGGCTAGAGGATTTAAATTTAGTACCGAGTTAGGGAGATAGTTTAGTGAAAAAATGGATTATAATAGCATTAGGTGTATGTAATCTTCTAATTTGGTTGACTGTGATGTGGTTTTACATAGCACAACAAAACAATACTATTCATTATGTGCACAACCACCAGTTATCGGAGAGAAGTATGATTGAAAAAGATTCCCTTTCTGAGAGAAAACTATATACACAAAAAACACAACAAGACAAAGATGATCAAAAAGAACTAAAGAAACAAGATTCGATATCGATCGATACACTGTTATCAGAATTGAACATTGCGTATTAGCAAAAATGGAATGATTCTGAGACTGATACCTTATTGATAAAAATCCGAACTAGGCTTCAAATTTCTAGGATTAGAATTTGAATAGTTCGGATTTTTCTTTTAGGGTGGTTTTGAAAAGAAAATGTACTGACTGACAAAATATAGAAATCAGCGCACTTCTTGTGGGAGCCATGTAAAGCAAAGTGTTATACCGAAATGGTTGTACAGCACTTATTCAAGTAGTGGGGCGGTTACTGCGAGTACAAGGACTATCTCAGCCAAGCTGTTACTTTATTTTCACTTAGATATATGGTACTATGTTTCAATGCAAATGTTTGGGAGTGTTTCCAATGATTTATTTAGATAATAGTGCGACAACGAAACCTTATACAGAAGTACTAACTAGTTTTGAACAAGTTTCACAAAAGTTTTACGGGAACCCATCTTCTATTCATGATCTAGGAATAGAAGCAGAAAAGTTATTCCTCAAAGCAAGAAAGCAGGCAGCACAACTTCTAGGGATAACTTCTAATGAGATTGTGTTCAACTCAGGTGGAACAGAAGGGAATAATACAGCAATTAAAGGAATTGCCCTGGCCCATCAAAATAGAGGTAACCATATTATTACCTCACAAATTGAACACCCGTCCGTGTTAGAGGCGTGTCGATCATTAGAATCATTAGGATTTGATATTACGTATTTACCAGTGAATAAGAATGGGGTTGTTTCCGTAAGTGATGTCGAAAAGGCAATAACGGACAAAACCATTTTACTATCTATCATGCATGTCAACAATGAACTTGGTACGATTCAACCTATAGAAGAAATTGGGAAGGTAGCGAAGCGCTATCCAAAACTATTCTTTCATGTCGATCATGTTCAAGGATTCGGAAAAGTCGATCTTCAACTAAAGGATAGTGGAATTGACCTTTGCACAATTTCAGGACATAAAATCCATGGATTAAAAGGAACAGGGTTGTTATATATTAAGAGAGGAACGAAAATCTTTCCATTGCTTCATGGTGGAGACCAAGAAATGGGCTATCGGTCAGGGACAGAGAACCTTGCGGGTGTTGTTTCATTGGTCAAAGCACTTAGATTAACAATTGAGAGACAGCAAGCGGACCTCAAGAGATTAGAAGTACGGATGGAAAAATTACGTCAACAACTTACTACAATCGATGGTGTCGTGATCAACACTCCGCCACAACATGCACCACATATTTTAAATATTTCAGTTCCAGGATTTAAACCAGAAGTTATCATCCATGCATTAGGAGAGAAAAATATTTTTATTTCTACCAAATCAGCATGTTCATCGAAGACACCTGATGAAAGTGCTGTGTTAAACGCATGCGCAATAAAACCAGAATTGAGTAAATCAGCACTACGAATTAGCCTGTCTTATGACACCACTGAACATGATATCGCGGTGTTTTGCCAGGCACTTAAAGAAGTAAAAGACCAATTGAGTAAAGTAATGGGGTAGATAAAATGCAGTATGATCATATCATTATTCGATATGGCGAAATCGCCTTAAAGGGTAAAAATCGAAAAGAATTCACAAACAAATTACATGAAAATGTGGCTCGGAAATTAAAGCCTTTTTCGCAAATTAAAATTAAAAAGACAAGGGATCGGATGTATGTCCATCTTAATGGGGAAGACCCTTCTATAATTATGGAGCAATGTACAGATATTTTTGGTATTCAAAGTATGAGTGCAGCAATTAAAGTACCAAATGAAGAAGATATAATTAAAGAGGCTGCATTATATGCGTTAAATAAAACTGAGAACGCACAGACGTTTAAAGTAACAGTAAAGCGTGTTAATAAAGAGTTTCCAATTGGTTCGCAACAATTTAATCAAGTTTTAGGTGGTCATCTATTGGCAAATACCGACGGATATACAGTAGATGTTCATCAACCAGATATCGAAATTCATGTAGAAATCCGCCAAGATGCCACATTTATAACATCGAAAAAAGTAATGGGAGCAGGTGGACTTCCAGTTGGAACTGCAGGCAAAACACTACTACTTTTATCAGGTGGCATTGATAGTCCTGTCGCCGGATACCTAACAATGAAACGTGGTGTTCAAGTGGAAGCAATCCACTTCCATTCCCCACCATATACGAGTGAGCGAGCGAAACAAAAGGTGATTGATCTAGCGCAACAATTAACAGCTTTTGGTAACAAAGTGAAAATTCATGTTGTGCCATTTACAAAGCTACAACAAACGATTCACCGTGAAATACCGAATGGGTACTCGATGACTGTCATGCGTCGTATGATGATGCGAATTAGTGAACGAGTTGCTGAAAAGGAAAATATCTTGTCATTAACTACTGGTGAAAATCTTGGACAAGTAGCGAGTCAGACAATGGAAAGTATGAACGCAATTAATCAAGTAACCAATTATCCAATTCTTCGTCCGTTATTAACAATGGATAAAGATGAAATCATCGATATTTCTAAAAAAATAAATACGTATGATATTTCGATTCGCCCTTTTGAAGATTGTTGTACCGTATTTGTACCAACCGCACCTAAAACAAAGCCAAAAAGAGATAAAGTGGCGTACTATGAAAGCCTAGTCGATTTTTCGGCTGAATTAGAAGAAACGATCGAAGGAATTGAGACGATTGAGGTAACACAAAAAAGTAGCAATGATGAATTAGATGATTTGCTATAATTTGGTTCCAGTTGCAACAACTACCAGCTTGAATGATGAATGAATGCACCTCCTCCTACACATTCTAGAAATGTAACAAAGAGGAGGTGAAAAAACATGGCAAACAACAACAGTAACAACAGTAACCAACTACTAGTACCTGGCGTTGATCAAGCACTAAACCAAATGAAAGTGGAAATTGCACAAGAATTTGGTGTGAATCTTGGTGCTGATACAACTTCTCGCGCTAACGGTTCTGTTGGTGGAGAAATTACGAAGCGCCTTGTACAAACTGCTCAACAACAAATGAGCGGCCAAACTGGTCAACAATAATATATTTGATGGCATAAATGAGGGTAGTGTTCAGACACTACCCTTTTCTTTTTGGATAGGATTTGATATCGTATTGTAATATGACTAGACATGCAGGAGGGAACGAGAAATGGGTACACTATGGCATGGTGGTAAAATTTATACAATGGTTAAAGAACATCATTCAGTGGAAGCGATTTATACAGAAAATGGCCTGATTGTTGATTGTGGCAATGCAAATGATATGAGAGCCGCCTATCAAAAAAGTATAGAAATAGAGCATGACTTACAAGGAAATGTGATGTACCCAGGCTTTGTTGATAGTCACTTACATATAATTGGACATGGTGAAAAACTGTTACACCTAGACTTATCTAAAATGACTTCACCAGAACAAGTAATCGAATCCTTACAAAAACACGCAAATCATTTAAAGCATGGGGAATGGTTGGTTGGTGAAGGATGGAATGAGAACCAATGGGAAGATCCTAGAATTATACATAAATCTGAACTCGACCACATTTGCCCCAATAACCCAATGATCTTAACAAGAGTATGTCGTCATGCTGTATTAGCTAATTCAGAAGCAATGAATATGGCAAATATAACAGAGAATACGTGTGACCCACAAGGAGGAAAAATTGTCAGAGATGACAAAGGGGAAACAACTGGTTATTTTCTAGATAATGCACAAGATTTAATAAAACAAGCTGTTCCAGATATTTCAGAAGAGCAGTTAACAAAGATGGTTGAAACCTCGATCGATGACCTATTGAGCCATGGCTTAGTTGGAGGCCATACAGAAGATCTAAACTATTATGGTGGATTTCATAAAACATTAAACGCTTTTAAAAATGGGATTGACGGAAAAACGCGACGATTCCGGGCGCATCTATTAGTCCATCATGAAGTAGTAGATGACATGACAGAATCTGGACTAAGCTATGGGGATGGTACAGAGTATATTGATTTAGGTGCTGTGAAAATATTTTCTGATGGTGCCCTTGGCGGGAGAACTGCCTGGTTAACAAAGCCATATCAAGATGATAAAACGAATACTGGTCTACCCATTCATAGTGTAGAAGGATTGGAAAACCTTGTGAAAAAGGCAAGGGAGAATGGGATGCCAGTTGCTGTCCATGCTATCGGTGATCAAGCAGTTTGGACGGTAGCGAGTATTTTACAAAATTATCCATTAACAAACGGTAGACGTGATCGAATTATCCATGCTCAAATAGTAAATAAAGATTTGCTTCAGTTGTTAAAGCAATTAGATGTTGTGCTTGATATACAACCGACTTTTGTGGCATCTGACTTTCCATGGGTAATCGATCGGCTTGGCCAAGAAAGACTGGAATTATCTTATCCGTGGAAGACGTTTTTAGAACATGGGATTAATTGTGCTGGTGGCTCGGATGCACCGATTGAAGAGGTTAATCCATTACTTGGTATCGAAGCATCAGTATTGAGACAGTCATCGATTGATCAGAAAAGCTATGGTGAAAAAGAACGTTTATCTGTATATGAGGCAATTAGTCTTTATACAAAGGGAAGTGCTTATGTAATTGGACACGAAAATGACCGAGGACAAATCGCACCTGGATATGTAGCTGATTTTACCGTGCTTGATCAAGATTTATTTGGTATTGCACCTGATGAGATTTCTAATTCAAAGGTACAAATGACTGTTGTTGATGAACAAATTGTCTATCAAAAATAAATCATAAGGTTGGCTTTTACTTTCGAAGTCGATAGAAACTCCGACGTAACTTTGGAGTGTTCTTTCTAATTGTCCGCTTAGTGAAGGGAAGCGGACAATTATTCCGTTAAATAGTCAAAAAAGGGAGACAATGCACATAGAGCGGACATGTGTTCCGTTAATATGTTGGAATAAGATAAAAATAGCTAAAAATGAACAACCCTACACATTTCAATAGTTATGGATTCTCCCTTCCTCTATCTCACTAAAAATACAATTTGAGGTAGAAAGTGATTACGCATACCACTATCTCCTTTTACAAATTAAGTCGGAGTCTATAGTTTTTGTGCTAAAAATAATTTATATTAGAACATAACCAAAAAACATCCTAAGCACTAATAAGCTGCTTAGGATGTTTTTCGGTGTTTATAGGAATGTTCTTTTTACGCGATCCCAGTAGGAATTATTTTTCAACTTAACCGTTTTTACTACTTTATCACTTAATGTAATCGTTAAATCTTTTATATTTCTAATTGAATATGCTTCATTATCAAGCCCAACAATCGGGTAGTCGTTTCCATCTTGAACCACTTCTAATCGAAGTGTTCTCTCTTTATCTAAAATAAATGAGGAACCTAATGATCGATACAAGTTATTGTTTAAAGAAGCTAATTCAGAAACTTGAAAGCAAGGTGTTAATGGATCAACCACTGCGCCATGGGTTGATTTGTTATATCCAGTACTGCCAGTTGGAGTAGCTACAATTAATCCGTCACCTCTAAAACGCTCAAATTGATTATCATCAATGAAAACATCAATCACAATTGTTTTAATGATAGATGACCGAATACTAGCCTCGTTTAAACATTGAAATTTAGACTCGCCATTTATTAGTACATCAATGACAGGAAAACGACGAACCTCTAACTCTTCATTCATAATTGAATGAACCATTTCATCATAATGATCTAAATTGAAGTCACAATAAAGTCCTGCTTCATTTTCACGGGCAATGCCAGTATATAAACAATCTTGTCTAAAACCGGTATTGCGTACGGTTTGAAGGAATGCTCCATCCCCGCCAACACTTACAATAATATTAGCATCTTTAGGTTCTTCGACGATGGTGAATCCGTTCTCATTTGCAAGTTTAAATAGTGGCTGTAATTTGTTCTCTAATTCTTCGTCATTTGGATAGAAAAAATAAATATTACGGCGATTATCCATATGTTACGGGACCTCCTATTAAAATTAAATTCCATTCTATCGTATCACTAATCTGTTTTGTTTCCCAATCTTTAGGGTTAATTACTGCCTATTAAGAAAATACTAAGAGTATTGGAGGTTGGCATAATGTTGTGGTTATCCATTAGTTTAGTAATTCTGTTCTTGTTTATACTAAGTTTATTCGCCCGAATCTATACAAAAATCTTCTTTGTATATAATTCAGACCATAGTTTTATAAGACTGGAGATTCGGCTCTTCGCCATAAAAATTGTACGAAAAGACATTCCAATTGTCCTTACAGAAGGTGATGATACTAGCTCTCCATTAGAGCAAACGGTGGATCAAACACCAAATGGAATACAGGATTACATAGATGGGGTCAAAAATTTTAAAAAAGGACTAGGAAAGCTACTTAATGCAAAACCTGTTTTATATAAGGTACTTGCTAAAGTTCATGTTCATGAATTTTACTGGCTTACAAGGTATGGGACAGGAGATGCAAGCACTACGGGGATGCTAGGAGGTGTCCTTTGGAGTGTGAAAGGTTTCTTTTCTGGTTTTGTAAAAAATCATATGAATCTAATAAACCCACCACGGATTCAAGTTGTTCCACTCTTTCAACAACAAGCTGCATTTGTAGAGTTACAATGTATGTTTTCTATGCGTGTGGGACAAACTATTTACGCAATCATTCAAATACTTAAAGTGGTTAGAGGTAACTAGCTGAATTATAAGGAGGTTCTTTTGTGAGCGAACAGCATCCAATTGAAGGATTAATGACGACGGCAATGGAGAATTTAAAAGATATGGTTGATGTAAACACAATCATCGGGGATCCTGTTGAATCACCAGATGGTAGTGTCATTATAACTGTATCAAAAGTAGGATTTGGATTTGCTGCTGGTGGTAGTGAATTTTATGGTGGTGGACAGGACAGTAGCGGGAGTAGTCAGGATAGCAATCAAGATAGTCAATCAGAAACGCTACCGTTTGGTGGAGGTAGTGGTGGTGGTGTCTCTATTACACCGATTGCATTTCTAATTGTAAATAATAAAGATGTTCAAATGATCCATCTTAATGATCAAACACATTTATATGAAAAGCTGATTGATCTAGCACCACAAGCTGTTGAAAAAATACAAGAGATTATTAAAAGCAGCGGACAACAACTGAGTCAAGATCAGCAAAAAAAACAACCAGAAGATGAAGAGGAAAAATAAAGTGAAACTTCTGTCCATGGAAGTCCCACCTTCCCTACTGATGGATAGCTTAAACGAATGGCAATGGCGCATGAAAGGAAGTTGCCCTTTTTCGCTTGGTCTTTAAACTTCAAGGTGAGGGGCAGACTGTCCGATAAGTAAACAGTACATTAGACATTATGAAATGCTGCCTTCATAATATGAAATGTAAGGTAGTTTTTTCTGTACAATCTTTAGGAATGGAGTGGATATAGTGGCAGATGTAACATTTAAAGGGAACCCAATCACATTAGTTGGCGATGAAGTGAAAGTAGGGGATCAAGCGCCTAACTTTAAAGTATTAGATCAAGACTTAAATGAGGTTACCTTGGATAAATTTAAAGGGCAGGTAAAAATTATAAGTGTTGTACCATCCGTCGATACAGGTGTATGTGCTGCACAAACAAAACGTTTTAATGATGAAGCAGAAAAAATCCAAAATGTTAGCGTGTTAACAATAAGTATGGATTTACCTTTTGCTCAAAAACGTTGGAGTACTGAAAACGGTATTGAACATGTAGATATATATTCTGATCACCGCGATGCAAGCTTTGGAGAAAATTATGGTGTGCTAATGAAAGAACTACGTCTCCTAGCTCGTTCGGTTTTCATTATTGATGAACATGACAAAGTAACATATACAGAGTATGTAAGTGAAGGAACAAATCATCCCGATTATGATTCAGCAATTGAAGCAGTTAAAAAATTACAATAGATAATCATAAATCAAAATGAGACTGTCCTCAAGTGACAAAGGTTTCCCAAATTATCAACCCAGTTTTGACTGGAAAACATTACCTAAGTAGTGTAGTATGATGAGGGATTTATTAAACCTACTAGGACAGTCTCTTTTTGTGTTTATCCCACATATACTGTCTGTAGGACATCCACTTACTTTATATTTACATAATGCAGAAAAAAGTAATACGTAACAAAGGTGAATGGAGGAAGAAACTTGGAACAAACTAATATTGAAAGCTTATTTCAAAAAATTGATGATAGCACTGAAATGATTCAAAATAAATTGAATATCCCTTATCTAGAAGGCTTAGTACAATGCTTGGAGTATGTGTTTACCAAAGAACAAACCGAAGAAATGGATGATTTATTAAAACAACAATTAGATAATCATCTCCAGGACATTGATGTGGAAAAGTTAGAAAAAGAAGAAATAAGAAAAGCCATTCAATTAGCCATTCTTAAGGGAATGAAAAGTGCTACCCAACAGCAACACTTAATTACGCCTGATACTGTTGCTTTGTTTACTGGGTATATGGCACAGAAATTTGTTGGTGATCAAGAAACGATTCGCATATTTGATCCAGCGTGTGGAACAGCTAACTTATTGACCGCAGTAAAAAATCAGTTGAAACAAACCGTACATGCATACGGAAGTGATGTAGATCCAACGCTTATTCAACTTGCATTGATGAATGCAAATTTACAGCAAGCAGAGGTAGAATTCTTTCATCAAGATAGCCTTCGCTCATTTTTACTCGAGCCTGTAGATATGGTTGTATCAGATTTACCTGTTGGTTATTATCCTGATGATGTACAAGCAAGCAACTACGAATTAAAAGCTGACGAAGGTCATTCGTATTCCCATCACTTGTTTATCGAGCAGAGCTTGAATTATACGAAAAAGGCTGGATACTTGATGTTTGTTATACCAAACTTCTTATTTGAAAGTGATCAAGCTCAAAGGTTAAATGCATTTCTTCATAATCATGCACATATCGTTGGTTTGCTTCAATTACCAATGACCATGTTTAAGTCTGAAAATAATGCGAAAAGTATTCTAATCTTACAAAAAAAGGGCGAAAACACAAAAGCACCAAAACAAGCATTAATGGCACAACTTCCATCATTTAAAAATGCTCAAGCAATGAATGATATGTTAGGAAAAATTAATCAATGGTTTAAAAACGAAGGATTCAAAATTGAATGAAAATAACAAATTATTGACGAAAACGGTACCATTTATTGCTAACCATTGCAAACCTTGTCGAATGATGGTTAAAATAACAGTAGTGTCCTAATATCTAACCTATTTTGGAAAGGGTTGAATTGTTTTGAGTAATGTTTTAGCAATTAATGCTGGTAGTTCATCTTTGAAATTTCAACTAATTGAAATGCCAGAGGAAATAGTAAAAGCAAAAGGTTTAATTGAAAGAATTGGTATAAATGATTCTGTTTTCACCTTTGAAGTAGAGGATAAGGATAAAACAGTTACAGACATACCAGATCATGAAGTAGCAGTAAAACTATTGTTAGACAAACTTACGTCATCAGGTGTTATTAAATCGTTAGATGAAATTGATGGTATTGGTCACCGTGTCGTTCATGGTGGAGAACGTTTTAGTGATTCTGTACGTATTACAGATGAAGTTATACAGGAAATCGAGGAAGTATCTGAATTAGCACCATTGCATAATCCAGCCAATTTAACTGGTATCCGTGCATTCCGTGATATTTTACCAAATGTTCCTGCTGTAGCCGTGTTTGATACAGCATTCCACCAATCCATGCCAGAGGAGTCTTATCTATATAGTTTGCCATATGAATACTATGAAAAATATGGCATAAGAAAATACGGATTCCACGGTACTTCACACAAATATGTATCAGAACGTGCATCTGAATTAATGGGAATCCCGTTAAACCAATTACGCATACTTTCCTGTCACCTTGGTAATGGTGCAAGTATTGCAGCGATTGAAGGCGGGAAGTCGATTGATACTTCTATGGGCTTTACGCCATTAGCGGGTGTAACAATGGGAACACGTTCAGGTAACATTGATCCTGCATTGATTCCATATATTATGGAAAAAACGGGAAAAACTGCTGATGAAGTAATGACAGTGCTTAATAAAGAGAGTGGAATGTTAGCTCTTTCTGGTTTCTCCAGTGACTTAAGAGATATTCAGGAAAAAGCTGAACAAGGTGACCATCGTGCTGAACTTGCTCTAGAAGTGTTTGCAGAAAGAATTCATAAATATATTGGTTCTTATGCAGCGCGTATGCATGGTGTAGATGCAATTGTTTTCACTGCTGGTGTTGGTGAAAATAGTGCGATTGTACGTGAACGCGTTCTAAAAGGTCTAGAATTTATGGGTGTCTATTGGGACCCAGCATTAAATAATTCTAGAGGTGAGGCATTCATCAATTATCCTCACTCTCCAGTTAAAGTTATTGTGATCCCAACCAATGAAGAAGTAATGATTGCTCGCGATGCTGTTCGATTAACACAGATGGAAATGAGCAAATAATTACGATAAAAAGATACGCCTAGCTATTTAATAGCTAGGCGTTTTTTTGGGTGTTTTAGGCCACGACTTTGTTTGCATGTCCATGCGTGTTTTAGTCTAATAAGTCAATAAGTCTACATCGATTCACTCCATACAATTTTTTTAATGTCCTATACATAAATCAGTTCTTGCTAGAAAAGAAAATTTGCTTTAATTAGTTCAAAGCAAAGAAAAAATACGCATCTTTGTAAGTGCTAACAAATTGATTATACAAACTTCTTAAGGGAGGTTATTATAAAACTGTAAAATAAATACAGGCCAATGAATGTTGTGAGAGAGTGCATGGAATTTTGCCGCCGAAGGAGCAAGTTTCAAAAAGAACCCTTGGAACTAAACTCTCAGGTTGAGGAATCACATCAGGGCGCAACTCTGGAGAGATCGTTTACATTAGTGCGCTCCCAAAGGGGAATACTCTAAGAATAATAGAGGTAATCTCTCAGATAATAAGGACAGAGAAGGGTATAGATACTACTGCTATCCTTTTCTGACCTTATTTTTGTGCAAATAAGCATTGAGTCCTACTGTAAATAGTTTTCAATGAAAAGTAGTTCACTAACTGGAAATTTTGACATTGATAAGAAGACAGGATCCTGAACTACAGTTCTAAGAGGAAAAAGTACTTGCTTCACCTTTTGTGTATTCTTCCTCATCAACACGAGTTAACGACTCTTCAGATTTAATTGGATAATTTTTAAATATAAATGAATTAATAAATCCAATTATGATTCCAGTGGCTGCAACTATTATGCCGACAAGAATAACTTGCATAGGTGGGTTCCAAGCAAATGTCGATGCAATTCCTGGAACAACCGCCGCTGTACCTGGTGAGTTGTTTACCAATCCTGATAAAGCTACTAGAATACCAGCTATTCCACCATAAATAAAATTGGTACTGTATATTGGGATTGGATTGGCAGAAATAACATGTGCTTTTGTTAAAGCCTCAATCCCTACTGAAATTGTTTCTTTCGGTGTCGTTAATCCCATTCTACGGAAGAAGGTGTAATTTAAAAATCCGGAACCAAAGATGGCCATTGCCGCAATCGCCATTGGTTGACCAGTAAGCCCCATAATAGCAGTTAGAGCCATTGAGCTAAGCGGTGCTGTAGAAATAACAGTTAGTACTCCACCTAAGATAATCCCCATTACAATAGGTGATTGAGCCTGGGCACTTTCTAAAATACTACCTACACTCAATAGCAATCCATCAACTGATGGAGTAATCAGAGCTGCAATAAAATATGTTAATGGTGTTGCAATAAAAATAGTAGCTAGTAAATTAATTCCATTAGGGATTTTTTCTTGAAACCATTTGACAAGGAATGAAACAAGGTATCCAGCAATAAAACCTGGTAGAATTCCCATATTTGCTAGTGGAAGTGCGATCATGATCGCATAACTTGGTTGAACTTTTAATGCTATAGCAACCAGCGCGCCTGCTGCGATACCTGATAAACTTCCTGCCAAATCACCAATTTCTTGAAAAACAGCGATGCCTAACATATCTCCTAAAACAGAACCGATTAAAGCTTCAATTAAGAAACTAGCTACCGCAGCACTTGCCATAGCAGTCATAGCTTTAAATCCATACGGGGCTTTATATGTAAATAAAGAGAATAATGCTAGAATCACGAAAAGAGCGATAATACCTACTAATACATCCATAACCAATTTCCCCCTATAAATAACTTTTTGATGACTTTAAAAAGGAAGTATGAAATAACGAAAGGGCAGCAAAGGCATTATGCCTTTGCTGTCCTTTACCTTGAGAGTTTAGCACAATGGAGCTCTTCCCTTCTGATGATATATTGTACCCTCTCTCCAGAGACCTGTCCAATTGTAGTTTCAAAGAAGTGATTCATATAATTGGATAGAAGCTTCCCTTAAATAAACACACATTGACGAATGTTTAGTTGTCTATAGTAAAAGTATACAGTTGTTGGCAGTGCTTTCTCAGTGGTGTTCACGAAACGTTCACAGAAAATATTTATTAGATTAACAATTTATTTAAAAGACTTTGAGGGGATAATTCGGAATATTAAGTAAATGAAATTCGGCAGATTGTAATCGTAAGAAGGTATTGAATGAGCAAAAACGTGACAGCGTTTTTATATATGGTGTTAGGAACCATAAAAAGGAAGATTTAGCTCATTTATAAGGAATAAACACGGATCTCTTTTTGAGTTTCATGTGTTTCATTTTATGTTAAGATGGGATATGACGACTGTTGCCTTAGAAAGGGAGTGGAGAGTATATGAGTGAGAAACTTATTCGTAAGGAGATCAATGCTTGGGAAAAAGATATATCTTATTACCAACCAAATGACTTCGAAATGGTGTATGATGGTTGGGTCAACCAAACTTTTCAACGCCTCGATCCAGAAATTCAATCTAAATTTTTTAGTAAATTAGATGACTTTTTATTTCATACCCATGCATATTTACAAGGCTCCCCCCTGCAAATGGATACAAGAGCAGCAATCATAAATAACGGTAGAGTATTCAAGTCTTCGCTAGAAGAAATTCAAGACTTAAAAGCCTGTTCCATAGATGAATTAACATATTTAGCGCAACAACATATTTCAAAAGGGAAATTATATTCTTTCTTACAGGGCGGATTCACTGGTGCAGGGGGTCCGTTACTGCTCGGTTTTGATTTTCCTTTAATGGTCATTATGAATCTTCGAGTTGTCCAACAAATTGGATTAGCTTTTGGCCATGAAATGAATCATCCATATGAAATGATGTTGTCCTTAAAAGTCTTCCATGCTGCTACATTACCAAAACGGTTTCAATATCAAGCATGGACCCAGTTGATGCACGAAATAAAATCTGACAATGTTTATTTATATGAAGGAAATGATAACGTAACAGATCCATCTTGGATGGATCAACCATTGAAACAAACCTTTAAAGCATTATTGATATTAATGTGGAAAAGAAAATTGGTTCAAGGCATACCAGTTTTGAGCATTGGTGTCGGGGCTTATTTTAATTATCACTTAACACGTCAAGTTTCCCAATATGCGCTAAGGTTCTATCAAAAACGTTACTTGATCGACAAACAAAAGGAGGAGTAACATTGTCTGTTACCTTACATAAAAAAGAAAATAACAAAGTGCACTGCAAAGTAATTACCATCAGTGATACAAGAACAGAAGAAACGGATAAGAGTGGGCAATTAATGATGGATAAATTAGCAAAAGATGGACATGAAGTTGTGTCCTATCAACTAGTTGCGGATGATCAAGAACAAATAACAGAGGCGATTCTAGCAGGGTGTTCAGATCCACAAGTTCAAGCAATTCTTCTTAATGGTGGTACTGGAATATCGAAACGTGACATAACGATTGAAACAATAAAACCGATGTTAGACAAAGAGTTAGTCGGTTTTGGGGAAATATTTCGTTCCCTAAGTTATTATGAAGATATCGGTTCAGCAGCTATTCTTTCTAGAGCTATAGCAGGAGTGATGAAAGGTAGGGCTGTTTTTGCTACTCCGGGGTCCAGTGGTGCAGTAAAACTTGCTCTTGAGAGGTTAATTCTACCAGAACTATCTCATGTTATAACAGAGGTTAATAAATAGCTGATTTAACCTGGTGTAACCGTCTATAAGCCTCCCAACTCAAAACATCAAATGAGACGGAGATGTTTAAGTGGGAGTTAAGCTTTCGCTTTCTCCTCGAATGGTTCAAGGGACTGCGGGTCTCACTTAAGATACTAACACTTAGTGGGGATCAAAGCCCTCCACTGGTTGAATATTCCTAGAGTCAAAATTTGGTTCAGTTCAGTATATCGAACAAAAAAGGATGCTAATCGCTCTGCGATTAGCATCTTTTTTATTTTTATTCAATACAACCGTTCGTAAGACTCCCACTTCAAAATATGAAATGAAACGGTGTGTAATCGGGAGTATAGTTTTGCTTTTTATAATTAAATCAATGATTTCGAACTACTAGTACATCACATGAGGCATACCGAGTAATGCTTTCCGACACACTTCCAATAATAAAACGTTCAACAGCATTAATACCAGTTGCGCCACAAATAATTAAATCAGCATTAAATTCTTTTGCAATATCTCTAGGAATTTTAACTTTAGGAGAGCCGAATTCGATATGGATTTCGATATTCGTGAGGCCAGCATTGTTTGCTTCTTGTTTATACGCATCCATAAATTGATTGGCATTCATTTCTGAACGATCAGCCAATGTACGATCATAAGCTTCAACGGAAGCAAAAGTCCTTGTATCGATCACATGGGCAAGAATTAAACGAGCATCATTTCTCTTTGCAATTTCAATTGCTTTATCAAACGCTCGCTTTGAAGCATCAGAACCATCAACGGCAACAACAATATTGTTATACGCTAGTACCATGCAAATCTCTCCCTTCTATGGTTACTTCCATTATATCATGAAAAAATAGCGCCTCTACATATATTGGAAGATATTTTTATGACAATTTTAAGGTTTAAATGCACACACTAATCGTGGAGGTGGACTAAGTTGGAACATAATCGTTACTCAAACCAAGATGTTAAAACAGGGGAACAGGTAATCAATGAACAAATTATGGAGAGTTATCATAGTGGTGTCATCGATCAAGACGTTAAAAACAGTCAAGCAAAAAGAAAGTAAGTTTTGAAGGGTTAGGATAAGAAGATCCTAACCCTTTTTTTAAAAATTAGAAAGCACAAATTTTACTATATATGTTTGCTACAGTGCAAAAAATGTAGCAAAAACTGTTGATAAATGTAATAATAAAATCGAGAAATTCTAGTTGAAATTGTGTTATCCTTCATATAGAGAATTGTAATGATACATAACAGCGTTATTGAAAGGAGGACTACCTTTGGGACATGCGCTAATTACTGCGGGGACGAAAGGACTTGGGTTAAAAGTGATGGAGGCATTTCTAGCTGATGGCTATCAAGTAACCGTAACCTATCATAAAGATCGTAATCGTGCGAAGGAGTTGCAAGAAAAGTATTCTAATTTGCATGTTGTGCAGGCTGATGTACTTCGCAAAGGAGATCTAACGGAACTAGTGGAACAAGCTTTAAATCGATTTGGACCTATAGACTATTTAATTAATAATGCTGGACCATTTGTATTCGAACGGAAAAAATTAATGGATTATTCTCATGAGGAATGGGATGCCATGATCAGGGGAAATCTAGACGCCGTTTTTCATTTATTAAAACTTGTTGTTCCACATATGAGAAAACAAAAGTTTGGCAGAATTGTTAATTATGGTTTTCAAGGTGCGAATAGTTCTTCGGGATGGATTTATAGATCTGCTTTTGCAGCCGCTAAGGTAGGTTTAACATCATTAACGAAAACAATTGCTTTTGAGGAAGCTGAGAATGGTATCACTTCCAATATGGTCTGTCCAGGTAATATTGTTGGAGACATGAAAGAGGGTAGTATTGAACAAAGTCGAAAAATAAAAGATATCCATACACCAGTTGGGCGACCAGGAACAGGGGAAGATATTGCACGTATGGTTTTATTTCTTTGTGACCATCATTCAGATATGATTACAGGTGGTGTTTTTGATGTAACTGGTGGGATTGATGTCATTCATAGATACCGATAAGAAGAAGTTTGCATACAGGAGGATCTTAAGTGAGAATTGGTGTACCTAGAGAGATTAAAAATAATGAAAATCGAGTGGCCATGACACCAGCAGGCGTGATGAGTTTAACTAACACAGGGCATGAGGTTTTTGTGGAAACCCATGCTGGATTGGGGTCAGGCTTTACAGATCAGCAATTTGAACAAGCTGGTGCGACTATTGTTCCAAAGGCCGAGCAAGCATGGCAACAAGATATGGTCATGAAGGTAAAGGAACCACTAAAAGAGGAATATAACTATTTTTATGAAGGACTAATCTTATTTACATATTTACATTTAGCAGCAGAACCAGAACTAACGAAAAAGTTAATTGAGAAAAAAGTAGTTAGTATCGCTTATGAAACGGTACAGCATACAAATGGATCATTACCGTTATTAACTCCAATGAGTGAAGTTGCGGGAAGAATGGCATCGCAAATAGGGGCACAGTTCTTGGAAAAGACAAAAGGTGGTCGTGGTATTCTGCTATCAGGAATTCCTGGTGTAACAAGAGGGAAAGTCACGATTATTGGTGGAGGTGTAGTAGGCACTAATGCTGCAAAACTAGCAATTGGACTTGGGGCAGACGTGACGATTATTGATTTGGACCCAAATCGTTTGCGTCAACTTGATGATCTGTTCGGTTCAGATATAAACACGTTAATGTCAAACCCACTAAACATTACCCAAGCGTTAGCAGAGACTGATTTAGTAATTGGTGCTGTATTAATTCCTGGAGCGAAAGCACCAAAGTTGGTAACAAAAGAAATGGTAGAGCAAATGCCTGAAGGTTCTGTTATTGTCGATGTTGCAATCGATCAAGGCGGGATTTTTGAAACAACAGACCGAATCACCACGCATGATCAACCTACATATACAAAACATGGGGTTGTTCACTATGCTGTTGCCAATATGCCTGGGGCGGTTCCGAGAACATCAACGATCGGGTTAACCAATGTCACGGTTCCTTATGCATTGCAATTAGCTAACAAAGGCTATAAACAAGCATGCCTAGATAATCGCGCGCTATTAAAGGGAATCAACACTCTGAATGGATTTGTAACTTATCAAGCAGTTGCCAATGCACATCGATTGGACTACGCCCCAATCGAGTCACTATTAGATTTGGAAAAAAATTAGAAAAAGTGAAACCTTTCTATTTTTCAAAACGTATGCAAATTATAGCATTAAAAAAGAGGTGCCATAAATGGGGTTATTTTCTAAGCTATTTTCTAAAAAGGAATCCCGTCCAACTGTAAAAGAACGCTCCCCACTATCGATCGAGGTGGGAGATATTGTTGTCTACGATTTAGTGGATTATGAAGTCGTTGGAAAAATTACGTACAGACAGGATTCCTATGAATGGTTTGGCTATCAATTGTTAGAAGGAAATAATACGATTTGGTTGGCTGCAGAAATGGATGATCAATTAGAATTAGGTATATACAAGAAAATTAACCTCTCTGTATCCCAACCATTTCCGAATCACCTAACATATGATGGCCGTAAGTATACATTGGAAGAGGAAGGTGAAGCACGAGTAGTAGGAGAGGGAAGAAGTAAAAATATAAACGGTAGAATTGCCCCGTTTGCGGATTATAGTGATGAAAATGAAGAGCACTTTTTAAGTGTAGAGGGTTGGGGAAGTGAGTTTGAAGTGAGTGTCGGCTACCCAATCGAAGCATATGAATTAAAAATTATTGCAGGAACTTATTAAAGGAGGATATATGTATGTTTAAAATGTTTAAGCGTGTAAAAACTGTCGTGAGTTCAGAATTAAATTCGATGCTTGATAAAGCGGAGGATCCAGTGAAAATGCTTGATCAGTTCATGAGAGATATGGAGTCTGACATAAGAGAAGTTGAAAGTTCAGTAGCAAAACAAATTGCAAATGAAAAAATGTTAAAACGTAAATATGATGATGCACAGGCACTTGTTGACAAGCGCCAATCACAAGCAGAACAAGCGATTGAAGCAGGAAATGAAGATTTAGCTCGCCGTGCTCTTCAAGATAAAAAAGATCAAGAAACGCAAGCAAACACACTAAAAGAATCATGGGAAAGAGCAAAGAGCGATTCAGATACATTAAGAACAAAATTGGATGAAATGAAAAAAGAATATCAAGACATGAAATTGAAGAAAGACTCCTTAAAGGCTAGAGCAGAGTCAGCTAAAACTCGTACAAAAATGAATCGGACGATGTCATCGATTGGCAATGATGAATCGAAGCGTGGTTTTGAACGTATGGAAGAAAAAGTATTGCGTTATGAAGCAGAAGCTGATACAAGTGAAGATTTATCAGCGGAGAGCAAGTCCTTAGATGATGAATTTGCTGATTTGGAAAAGGATGACGTCGATGATGAATTAGCTGCACTAAAAAAGAAAATGGGTAAAGAATAAATTTCAATCATTGTTTGGCTTTTTCAACGTATGGATAGACAAGAGGGTAAAGTATGATGTGAAATCCTTGTGACTGCATAAGTTGCAAGGGTTTCGTTCATCTTGAAACAGTATATCGAATCTTTTGCTAAGGCAAATATCTATGCGCGTGTTTTTTTGTCGTAAGGAATTCTACGTAGTAGTTAAGGTGAAGATGGAATAAAGGCCCAGTCCAACCTCAAATGGGGGTATTATGCTAAATAACGGATAGAGGTTTCGCATCGTAGAATGAACCGGTTCGTAATTCCGCTATTAGGCTCAAAAGTGGTGAAAATCGTTAAGGAAACGGCATATAGCGGAATAAGAAATCGTTTCCCATCCCAAAATGTGGGTGTTTAACGAAATAGCAAAATGAGGATCCGCTTCCATCCTAATCGAGAAGTGTTAAGTTGGAATTTCTATCGACTGCGACGTTTTATGTATATTAAACTTACAAAATAAACGGTTTGGAAAGGAGGGATCGTGATGTGGAAAAAGTATCTCTTCGCATTTACTATTTTACTTATATTACTTCTATTGTCTGCTTGTGGTACAGAGCAACCTAGTGTATCTGTAGATGATATTCCTGATGAACCGTCTAAACAAGAACTAATGGAGCAAATTGAACAAACGAACGCAACAAGTATAAAATCAATTATAGCAGATAACTTTTTCTTATTAGATACTGTAGAGGGTTCAAATAATGATAAGGCGGATGTTTATGCAACAAGAGCCTTTTCTGTTTCTGAACTAGTAGATTTGGTTGCAAATAAACGTACACCAGAAGAAAAAAGTGATTTAAAAGATAATCAACAGATTTTAATCTATCCAAATCACTTCGTTACGTTTAAACAAAGTGAGGAAGATGCAACTGTCACTTTAATAGAAGTTGCAAGCAATTCTTTTGTCCGCAATAATTATTCGCCTAACTTTTTAAGTACTTATTTTGCGATTCGATTATTAGACAACGTGCTTGGTGTTAATAATTGGGCAAATAAGCGCAGGAATAGTTGTCAGAGTGGCGACTGTTATGGTGGTTATACAGTGCCAAAAAGTAATAATAGTGGGTCTAGCTTAAAACGTGGACTATCAACATTTCGTGGTGGTGGCCCAAGTGTTGGAAAATAATAAAGGAGGTTAAGGAATAAAATGGAAGCATTTATCGCTACGTTTATTTATTTTCTTATTGCAATTATTGTTGTATTAATAGGGTTAGTAATTTTCGAATATATAACTAAGTATAAAGATTGGGATGAAATTGAAAACGGAAATCAAGCAGTTGCTCTATCTATTGCAGGAAAAATAATTGGAATTTGTATTATTCTATCTTTTGCAATCTACCATAGTATTTCTGTATGGGAAACAGTCATATGGGGTGGTTATGGTGTTATTTTACAGGTGATTGCCTATTTATTATTTGAAGGTTTGACAAGAAAGTTTTCTGTTGAGCAGAAGTTAAAAGAGAATAATATTGCAGTTGGTATTATAACATTGGCTGTTTCCATTGGTTTAGCATTTGTTATCGGTGCATCCATTACATAAACATATTGTAAATTTATTAGGTCTGGTCCTATTGCAAGGACCAGGCCTTACCTTTTACAAACACCAGTTTTTACTCAAGAATATTGTCTACAACGTATTTGCTGTATTATACGACATAACTAGGCTCTATTTACTTTCTTACATTCTGATTGAAATAAGTGCGAATATACCGTTCCGGTAGAATACTACGCTTTCCATGGGCACGGCCTCAGCTAACTTGGTAAAGATAACCCCTTTACCAAGTGGATCTTCGACTCGTGCTGTTCCCAAAGGACAAGGAACGCTTCAGCAGCGATACATCGCACGAAGAAAATTGGTTTGTATTTTCGAGGAGTCTTCGTATTCTGCCTCCACTTGGACTAGTTTTCTGATTGAGATAAGTGATTGCACCATATAAAGACATTCATTTGATACACTATTCTTAATCCAACAGTTTCTAATATATAAAATTTTTTAGGCCAATTTCTACAAAAATTCAGAGCCGCGAATTAGCGGAGGCAATACACGGAGACTCCTGTGGGACTAGTGGCATCGGTGAGACCCCGCAGTGAGGCACGAACGAGGAGGCTCACCAGCCCCCCACGGAAAGCGTAGTGTATTGCCGTAGCGAATTTTTAGCACTCATCTTTTAGAGGAAGTGGCGAGTTATGTCGTATAATACAGCTTATGTGTAGCATCAATAATAAATTAGAAAAGAATTTTCATAAGGTAGAACTTTAGATATAGATTATACGGAGTGATCGTGTTGAATGAAAAAGCAGTGAAACAAAGCCATTTTATTTATTGGGCATCAGGAATTGTATCTATTTGTGGTATTATATTTGAAGTATTATTTGGTGCGCTAGGATCCTATATTTTAGGTGATGGCGTGAAGCAATATACGCTAACGATTTCATTATTTTTAACAGGGATGGGAATTGGAGCAAGCCTTAGTGAAAAGGTATTAAAACATTTAGTAATTGCATTTGTTTATATCGAATTTATGGTTGCTTTAATTGGTGGATTTTCAAGCTTTATCATGTTTGGGATCACCGCTTTTTCACCGGCAGGATCAGATGCCTTGGTATTATATTTGATTACACTTATTGTTGGTGCGTTAACAGGCGTGGAATTACCTATTTTAATACGCAAAGCAAATGAAATTGGTGTTTCCCTTAATAGAAGTACGGCACGTGTCTTATTTTCTGATTATGCTGGTGGATTAATCGGGGGATTGCTATTTGCGTTTTTATTACGCCCGCAATTGGGGATGGTAAAAACAGCCTTTTTAGTTGGTTTAATTAATCTAACTGTGGCAATGATTGTTTTGTGGTTATTTAGAAAGGAAATTGCGAAAGTGACGGTCCATTTTGTGGTTGGGGGAGTTATTGCCGTATTACTTCTGTTAGGGTTACTGTTTGGACAAGCAATGGCATTGACATTTGAACAAAAGTTATATCAAGATCCGATTATACATATGGAAGATAGTAACTATCAAAAAATTGTTGTGACCAAAGATAAGCAAGATGTGCGCCTTTATTTAAATGGAGGTTTACAATTTAGTTCAATCGATGAATACCGCTATCATGAAGTGTTGGTTCATCCAACGATGGCTCAAGCGGAGAAACATAATCAAGTTTTGGTGCTTGGTGGTGGTGATGGTGTAGCAGTAAAAGAATTACTGAAATATGATGATATCCAACAAATAACAGTAGTTGATTTAGATCCGGCGGTAGTCGAGTTAGCTAATAATAATTCACATTTATTAGAACTGAATAATGGAGCATTGCAACATGACAAGGTAAAAGTTATGAATCAAGATGCTTTTAATTTTTTAGAGGAAGCAGATACTTGGTATGATGTCATCATCGTAGATTTACCAGATCCTAATGATGAAAGTTTAAATAAATTATATACAAAGGAATTTTATTCGTTAGCTCGAAATCACTTAGTACCTGGTGGTGCAATGATGGTACAAGCAACGAGCCCTGTATTTGCAACCGAAGTGTATTGGACAATTTCGGAAACGATCGCCTCTACTGGATTTCATACTGAAAACCTACATGTTGATGTGCCAAGTTTTGGTAATTGGGGGTTTGTATTAGCTAGCCGTGATCCAGTTGAGCTATCCGATTTAGAATTTTCCGTTTCAACTAGATTTTTAACAACTGAGGTTTTACAAGGGCTAACATTGTTTGGCAAAGATGAAGATAAACACATTGAGAAGGATAATGGTCGAATAAAAGAAATCAAACCAAATACATTAATCGATCCACGATTAATTCAAATCTATGAAAAGGAATGGGAGTACTATTAAAAGTTTATCCCCACATGTAATTGGTAGTAAGACATCATTTCAATCTATGAGTTAAAACAAAGAAGATAAGGAAAAAGTTTTTTTTAGCTAATAATTAGACAGGAGCCACCTTTACGTTTTATCCTTAACATAGGTGATTTATGGGTATAGGTGTTAAAGGGTTATACTATACTTAATTAGTAAAATGAAGAAAGGGAGAGATCTACTAATGAAAGTTTCGTTTCACGGTCAATCAGTTGTTCAAGTTCAAACGGAAACACATCAAATCATTATCGACCCGTTTATTTCTGGAAATGGAACATGTGATTTAGATGCAAATGAAGTACAACCAGATGTCATTTTACTTACACATGGTCATAATGATCATGTTGGAGACACCATAGATATAGCCAAGAGAACAAATGCATTAGTTGTAGCACCTAATGAATTGGCAAACTATTTAGGGGAAAGAGGATTAAATACTCATCCTATGCATATTGGCGGGGCACATCAATTTGATTTTGGAAAGGTTAAACTGACACAGGCATTCCATGGTTCGGCATTTGTCGATGAAAACGGAAAGAGTATCTATACGGGAATGCCTGCAGGGATTCTACTAACAGTCGAAGGGAAAACAATTTATCATGCAGGTGACACCGCGTTATTCTCTGACTTGAAATTAATAGGTGAGTTGAATGACATTGAACTAGCATTCTTACCAATAGGTGATAACTTTACGATGGGACCTGAGGATGCTTTAATTGCAGCGGAGTGGGTGAATGCCAAACAAGTAGTCCCGATCCATTACAATACATTTCCGTTAATTGAGCAAGATGGAGATGCTTTTGCAAGCAAGGTTAAACCTGGTAAAGGTGTTGCACTAAAACCTGGTGAAGGAATGGAACTATAATGAAACAAGGTAAAAAAGCACTCAGATGCAAAATGCATCTGAGTGCTTTTTTGTGAAACTAAATCTGCTATGTCAAGTTGTAAATGTGTATAGATGGTGGATAGTACCTAAACAATTGCAACAATAATTCAAGTCATGAAACTGTACAAGTATTCATATTCATCAACCATAGGTGACTTTTAATTTAAATACAACAGGAGGTGAGGTTAGAAGTGAAACAGTATGCTTTATTACGCATTTTGTTAGCCTGTTTATGTTTATACATTGCATGGCCCAATATACATGGTGAACCGTCACAGTTAGCATCGATGTTTTGGGCAGGTTGGCTAGCATTTTTCCTGTTGGTTGTAGGGGCAAACTTTGCTACATTGCTAAAAATGACTCGACCACCTGTCATGGAACAAGAATCAAAAAAGCAATATCAAACTGGAAAAAATTGATACAATCTCTTTTCATCTGTATAATAACAAGTAAGTACAATCAAGTAGTACAGATGGAAAGAATGGTGAAACAGGTTGGCAACCAAACATGAACAGATTCTCTTATTTATTGAATCACTTAAAGTAGGAAATAAAATATCAGTTAGACAAATCGCAAAAGAACTGAATGTTAGTGAAGGTACAGCATATCGAGCAATCAAAGAAGCTGAAAACCAAGGGTTAGTAAGTACGATCGAACGAGTTGGTACAATCCGAATTGAACGAAAGAAAAAAGAAAACTTTGAGAACCTAACTTTTGCAGAAATTATTAGTATTGTTGATGGTCAAGTGTTGGGTGGACGTGAAGGCTTATATAAGACATTAAATAAATTTGTCATTGGTGCAATGAAACTAGAAGCGATGATGCGTTATACAGAAAGAGATTCATTGCTTATTGTAGGGAATAGAGTTGAGGCACATGAGCTTGCATTAGAAGAAGGTGCCGCTGTTTTAATTACTGGTGGATTTGATACCGACGATCATGTTAAAACATTGGCAGATCAAAAGAAACTTCCAATTATTTCTACTAGTTATGATACGTTTACAGTTGCTGCAATGATCAATCGCGCTATTTATGATCAGTTAATTAAAAAGGAAATTGTCTTAATTGGAGATATATACACTCCTTTTTCAGAAACAAATTATTTAACCAATCACGACCGAATTGAACAATGGTTTGAGTTAAATGAAGCGACAACACATAGTAGGTATCCAGTTGTAGATGAAAACCTTCGTGTTACAGGTATGGTAACGTCAAAAGATGTGATTGGTCGTGATAAGGCGCTTTCGATTACGAAAGTGATGACAAAAAATCCAATGACAGTGATAAAAGAAACGTCATTAGCATATGCGGCACATATGATGGTTTGGGAAGGAATTGAAATTATGCCTGTCGTTGATTCTAATCATAAATTAGAAGGCTTAATTTCTAGACAAGATGTATTAAAAGCGTTACAACATATTCAGCGCCAACCACACGTTGGAGATACGATTGATGATCTCGTAACTCGTGAATTAAAAGATATTTCAGCAGATACAAATCAAGCTGTTTATCAGTCACTCGTAACCCCACAAATGACAAACCAGTTAGGTACATTATCGTACGGTGTGTTTATTTCAATTGTAACGGAAGCGGGAAGTCGTTTGCTACGTCAACTAAAAAAAGGTGACTTAGTTGTTGAAAATCTTTCTGTCTATTTTATCAAGCCTGTGCAATTAGAAAGCATCTTAGAAATAAAACCTCGGATCCTTGAAATGGGGAGAAAGACGGCAAAAGTTGATGTGGAAGTATTTACAGATAAAGAGTTAGTTGGTAAAACAATGTTAATGGCCCAATTAATTGACAGATAAATGTGAAGTTTTACTTTTATGTTTTTCCTCAACAAAAAAAGAACCCTTGTGACTAATCAAGGGTTCTATTAAGAGCTGGCTATAGATTTGCGATTATTTAATTGCTGGCGGTAGTGGCTTGCGCGTTTGATTCCACTATATATTTGGATAATACCGAGTAGCAAAAAGATCAGTGTGACATAGAGAGCAATATTTGTTTGGTAATACATATATTGATTAATACCAAAGAACGCGATAAAAATACCTAAGAAAATACGGGCTTTAGAGTTCGTGTAAACTTGCGTAAGTTGATCCTTACTTCTTAGAATAGTTACTTTATAATAAATATAAAGCATTAAAGATACTATAATAACAATAGGGAAAATGATCATAAATCCTATCTACTCCTTCCAACATTTGAACTTTTACCATTGTAGCTTGTTTTAAGAAATATTGCTAGAAAATTGAATAAATAAAGGAGCCATGTAAATGAATGAACAACTACATATTATTAATAAAATTAAAGAGTATCAAACGATTATAATTCATCGACATGTTCGACCAGATCCAGATGCTTATGGGGCACAAGGAGCATTAGCTGAGCTTATTCGTTATTCTTTTCCAACCAAACAAGTATATATTGTTGGGGATGAAGATCCATCATTAGCGTTTTTGTTAACGATGGATGAGATACCAGATGATACTTATCAAGATGCCCTTGTTATTGTTTGTGACACAGCTAATCAAGCGCGAATCGCTGACCAAAGATATGCGATGGGGAAAGAGTTAATAAAAATTGATCACCATCCGATTGTTGATGATTATGGAGACTGTTCATGGGTAGATACCAATTCAAGTTCGACAAGTGAAATGATTTATGAATTATTGGTTATTGGGCAGGAACAAGGATTGAAGTGTAACCAAAGAGCTGCAGAACTTATGTATAGTGGTATTGTAGGAGATACTGGTCGTTTCTTATTTCCAAGTACAACAGATAGGACATTTCGAGTTGCATCAGAACTAGTGTCATATGGGTTTGATCGTACGAAACTGTATGATCAACTGTATAATACGAAATTACATATTGCTCGGTTTAAAGGATATATTTTACAAAATATAGAGATTTCTGAATCAGGTGTTAGCACGATTACCATTACAAAAGATACATTGAGTGAATTTGGAATGACACCACTGGAAACAAGTCAGTTGGTGGGAGTTTTAGGAGATATTGAAGGTGTACGTGTTTGGGCATTCTTCGTTGAAGAAGAGGATATGATTAGGGTTCGCATGCGTTCAAATGGACCAGTGATTAATAAGGTTGCGGAAAAATATAATGGCGGAGGGCACCCAATGGCTTCAGGTGCAACAATTTATCGCTGGGAAGAAAAACAATCGGTGATTGACGACTTGGAAGCTGTCTGTCGTTGATAATTAAAAAAGGGGACTACCCACGGTATTTATTACGGGGAAGTCCTCTTTTATTACTGATTCTGTTCAGGAAAAAACCAACAGCCGTTGTCTGTTACTTCACAAATAACAGGCATTTGTTGATCCTCTATTTCACGATTGAGGCGTTGAACGAGATCATCAGATTCTGCAAAGGCATTATAACCATTGTTTAGTCTATCTATTTTTTCTTTAACCATAAGGCGACGGCTTAAAACAAACATTACAAACCACTCCCTTACGTTTTTTAATTTTTCCTATTTATAGTATATACAAATTCGAGTGTGTTTTGCATGTCTGTTGTAAAAATTCAAAAAATATTCATATCTAGCGATTAGTTTGCTAACGTTAATTCTACTTTAACATTTAAGCTTTCTGATATTAATAATAGTTGTCTCACGGAGGCATTATAAGTAAAGTCGTCAACTTTATAAGTTTTATTTTGAATAGTGGATAGTACTAATTCGGAGTTTTGGGCAATTGTTTCAATATCCTCTCCGATAATACTTTTAATTTGTTCTTTAATCATTTCTTCTAGTTGGTGCACAATCAAACTGTCCAACTTTAGATCTTTTTCGTTGTTAATAGATACTTCAATTTCATTAATGGTAATTTTCTGTTGGGATTGTTGGTCTAATTTTTTTTTATCTTCTTCTAAAATTTCATAGTTATTTCGTAATGTATTTAGTTCAGAACGTAAGGTTAAGTTTTCTTCCACCCATCTTTCATAAAAATGTCCATACATATAAACAAAAATAATAAAAGCTAAAATTGCGCCGATAAAAGTACCTGCAAAGAACCGCTGCCAGCTTTCTTTTTTGTAGTAGGGAGGAATGTGCATTATTCAATATCCTCCTGTGTAAACCATTCAATAAGGAGAAGTGCGGTCTGAACACCACCCATTGCGATTACAATCAACAATACTTGTTTAACAATATCAATGGTTGATCCTTCAAAGATACCTTTCTCAAAATTTGAGATTGCATCAAATGTACCACCAATAGCAGCGACTACTGCCCATATTCTTAAGCTTTTAGCGATTCTTCCCATCAGTGTTAAGGGAGGTTCACCAGTTGCAAAGGCACCAATACTACCAATAATGGAACCACCCATAATCACACCTAATGCAATAAAATAACATTGAATCATTGAGGAAATGAAACGTTCTTCCATGATGCCCGCTCCCTTTGGTCTCTATATCATATAGCGTTATGCTTCTGTTTAATACTATGATGATCATAGACAAGTTATGTTTAATGATTTCATAGAAGCGGGTGATTCAGCTATAATAAAAGAAAGAAGGTGGGGAGAACAATGGGCTTTACACATTTACAAGTGCGAAGTGGATATAGCTTAATGACCAGTACAATTAAAATTAATAAATTAGTAAGTAAAGCCAAGGAAAGTGGCTTTACTTCTTTAGCATTGACTGATGAAGGTGTCATGTATGGGGCTGTTTCGTTTTATCAAGCATGTCAACAAGCGGGAATTAAGCCTATCATTGGCATGACAGTACCAGTGAATGATGAGGACATGGAAGAAAGTGCGAATTGTATTATTTTGGCTAAAAATAAACAAGGCTATCAAAACCTCCTGAAGCTTAGTTCTCATCTCCAATTGCAAGATAAAAAAGGTATTACTAAGACGGATATAGCCAATTATCTTGAAGAAGTATTTGTCATATTACCTGTATTTCAATCACCAATTGCTCGATTATTGCATCAACAAAATGAAGAAGGTGTTAGTTCTTATTTAAAAGAGTGGAAAACTTGTGTTAACAGTGAGGATTTATATCTAGGTATTTCTCCAGTATCAGAATCACAACAAAAACAAGTTGTCCAATCCATTAAACACTTACATAAACAGTGGGATATACCTGTAACAGCTGTTGGTGATGTCCGCTACTTATCCTATACAGACGAAGCAGCATATCGATGTTTACTAGCGATGAAACATGGGCAGTCATGGTCTTATGATCAAAACGAACCACTAACCAATAGCCGCCATTTAAGAACAAATGAAGAAATACAACAAGAATTTGAACACCTTTGGCCTGAGATAGTATCTGAGACGGAATTGATCGCTGATAAATGCAACGTAGTTCTCAGTTTTGATCAACGAATGATACCTTCGTATCCAGTTCCGCAAGGGGAATCGGCGGAGAATTATTTAGAACAGCTATGTACCAAACAATTTGCAGTTAAATATGGTTCGGCGAACGAAAAAGTGAAACGACGTTTACAATACGAATTGCAAATTATTCAATCAATGCAGTTTAGTGATTATTTTTTAATCGTGTGGGATTTTATCCGTTTTGCTAAAAAGGAAGGAATCATGGTTGGACCTGGTAGAGGGTCTGCTGCTGGATCACTTGTTGCGTACCTGTTGGGGATAACAGATATTGATCCAATCAAATACGATTTGTTATTTGAACGATTTCTTAACCCAGAACGAGTGACAATGCCCGATATTGATGTGGATTTTTCAGATCATCGTAGGGATGAAGTGATTCGTTATGTGCGTGATAAGTATGGTGCAGAACACGTTGCGCAGATTGTTACATTCGGTACGTTTGCAGCACGTTCTTTATTACGTGAATTAATTAAAACAATGGAGATTGCAGAGCAAGATGCAACCTTTATCTTAAAGGAAGTACCTGCTCAAGGTTCAAAATCAATCGTCGAAAGTGTTCAAGCATCAAAAGCATTGATTGATTATGTGAAACAATCTAAAACGTTACAAGTTCTTTTTAAGATCGCGTCAAAGTTAGAAGGGTTACCAAGGCATATTTCTACTCATGCTGCAGGTGTTGTAATTAGTAAAGAACCGTTAACTGAACACGTACCAGTAACTGCATCACAGGGAGAGATGATGCTTACCCAATATGCAATGAAAGAGCTAGAAGCAATTGGATTATTGAAAATGGACTTTCTTGGGTTGCGCAATTTAACAATAATGGAAAAAATTGTTACTTCAATACGCAAACATACAGGAAAGGTTGTTAAGTTAAATGAAATTCCTTTAGATGATCAAAAAACATATGCTTTGCTACAACAAGGAAAAACGAATGGGATTTTCCAATTGGAATCACAAGGGATGCAACAAGTCTTAACCACTATGAAACCAACTCGGTTTGAAGATGTGGTTGCTGTTAATGCGCTCTATCGACCGGGGCCAATGGAGTTTATTCCAACATATATTAAGCGGAAGAAGCAACAAGAAAAAGTTAGATACCCACATCAAGATCTAGAACCAATTTTAAACTATACATTTGGTGTTCTAATTTACCAAGAACAGATCATGCAAATAGCAAACAAAATGGCAGGTTTCTCACTAGGACAAGCAGATTTATTGAGGAGGGCAGTTAGTAAGAAACAAAAAGACGTGCTGATCGAACAACAACAGCTATTTGTGCAAGGGTGTCTTAAAAATGGTTATAGTACCAAGGTTGCTGAAGAAGTGTATCAGTGGATTGTTCGGTTTGCCAACTATGGGTTTAACCGAAGTCATGCTGTTGCATACAGTGCAATTTCATACCAGTTAGCTTATTTAAAAGCGCATTACGCCCCATTCTTTTTATCTGAATTAATTAGTTCTATCACTGGTAATCATGATAAAATTCGCCTATATTTACGTGAGATGAAGGAACATCATATTTCGTTGTTACCTCCTTCCATCAATAAAAGCTTTGGCAAATTTACAGTTGAGAATGGTCAAATTAGAATGGGATTGGCTTCCATTAAAGGTATCGGCCACCAAGTAATAAGAGAAATTATTACTATTCGAAAAGATCGTCCATTCAAGCATTTGTACGACTTTTGTTTACGGATTCCACTACATATTGTAAATCGTCAAGCAATTGAGTCTTTGATATTAGCGGGGGCTTTTGATGAAACACATGCCAATCGTGCCAGTTTGTTAGCCTCGCTTGACCAAGCAATGGAACAAGGGGAATTGTTTAAGGAGTTTGAAGACCAACCTTCTTTCTTTCAATCGGATATTGAATTGGATGCAACTTATATAGATATGGAACCTTTTTCACAAATGAAAAAATTAGCTTTTGAAAAGGAACTCATGGGTGTTTATGTTTCAAGTCATCCGTTACTTCAATATCGAAAAGACTTACGCGCAAATGGATATTTAAGTATCGCTGAATTAAAGACGTTTACAGCAAAAAATAATATGAAATTGAGTGCTGTGATTCAATCAATCAAGTCCATTCGGACAAAACGTGGTGATCCAATGGCATTTTTGACATTAGGTGATGAAACAGAGGAGATTGATGCTGTTCTGTTTCCAGATCTCTATCGCAATATCAATCGCTGGCTTCAGGAAGAAATGATCATTGTGGCAAAAGGAAAAATAGAAGAAAGAAATAATCGAATTCAATTTGTAGTTGCCGAAATGGAGCCCTTTTCAGACGAGTCTCTAATTAACAAACAAGAGAACAAAAAGTTGTTTATTAAAGTCGAAGAGGAACACGAACAAGAGACACTTGACAAGCTAAGAAGTATTGCTAACCGTTATCCAGGAGAGTCACCAGTACTTATCTATCACCAGCAAACAAGGAAAACCTATCAACTTGGTGTTGACTATAACTTAAATTTAAATGGAGCATGTGTTAGGGATCTGTATCAATACTTTACTAAGGAACAAATCGCTATTACACAGCCTAAATAGGAACAGTCACGCTATTGATAAATGTTTTTGTATGATCGAACAATCGTCGTGATTTGTAATTGCTGTTGCGCAGTAACTGTAAAAATTTAATTCTGATTGCAGCGAGTGTTTATACCATCGCTAAGGCAGAATACTATGCTTTCCATGGGCACGGCCTCGGGCCAACAGGATGTTGGTCACGCAGGCGTTGTCACAGGACGTGACGATCTTAGCCTAGGTTCCTTTACCAAGTGGATCTTCGGCTCGCGCTGTTCCCATAGGACAAGGAAGGCTTCGGCAGCGATACTTCGCACGAAGAAAATTGTACTTTATTTTCGAGGAGTCTCCGTATTCTGCCTTCGCTGGTATAAGTTTTCTGATTTATAAGATTGTAGATCGGTAAAGGCAATATTGTATACAACGTTATGCTCTAAGCGCATCATTAGCATTAAAGCAATTAAGCCACTTTCTATAAAAATTCATAGCTCACCAACAGCGGAGGCAATACACGGAGACTCCCGAGGCCCGACGAGGGTCATGCAGGCGTTGTCCGACAAGGACGGTTTTAGCCTGTGGTCCTTAATTCATCATAGGTGAGACCCCGCAGCGAGGGACGAGCGAGGAGCTCATCAGCCGCCCGTGGAAAGCGTAGTGTATTGCCGCAGCGCCGTTCAGCACTAATCTTATTAAGAATGGACGGAAGTCATGTGGAGAAATGTCGTATAATACAGCTTATGTTTCACCAAAACGCTTCTTTTGAACAGTTTTTTATCCCGGTGCAACCGTCCGTAATACTCCCTCTTCATAAACATGAAAGTAAACTGAAAATGTTTAAAAGGGAGTAAACGGACGCTAACACCCCGATTCGTTCAACTAACAATCAGTGGGGGAAGGGCAAAAACCCCCACTGATTGAAGCTTCACTTTATGAGATACAGATAGGTGTATGTATCGATTACGAAAGTGCACACCGTCCATGTGAACAAAATCTCAAACAATAGGAGATGTTGCCGAAAATTGGTAGATTTATTTACGCTACTTTACATGGAATGAGCATCTGATATAATGTAATAGCTAGGTGGTCTGACCAATTAGGAAGATTATTGATTGGTTAACGAGCGTTAAGAATATCTTTATTTATTTTGATTATAATGGAAGCTAAACATTGCTAATTCATTAAAGAAACAACTCCGCATGAAGGGTGATCGTTACATAAATGTCCACAAAAGTGAAGGTTTATGAAGAGGTCTTAAAACAAATACAAACTTTAATTTATAATAAAAAACTATCACCTGGTGATCGCTTACCATCAGAGCGGGAACTTGCAGAACAACTAAATGCAGGTAGATCTTCTGTTCGTGAAGCTTTACGTGCGATTGAATTATTAGGGTTAATTGAAACACGTAGAGGAGAAGGAACTTTTTTACGGACTTACCGCACTTATCATTTAGTTGAATTGTTAGCATCATTTATTTTGCAGGAGCCGAAATCAAAACAGGAGATATTGCTATCAAAACGAATACTTGAAAAAGAGGCTGTTAAATTAGCAATTCAAAGTATGGATCAGAAAAACATAGAGGGATTACAAACTGTGTTGCATCAAGAACAAAATCAACAACAAAAGCACTACGCATTCTTTTCGATTATTTTTAGTCTAGCAGATAACTATTTATTACAAAAGATTTGGGAAGTAATGGAACAGTTCTCCCATACCATTAATGAGTATGACTATAATGATGAATTTTATCATAAGTTGCTCATCATCTATAAAAACCAACAGTTGGAGAACATAGAAGATTTATTTAATAACCTTAGTCTAAATTGATTTAAGAATAGAGGTTTGCGTAAAAGGAGGACTATCTCTTGTTGAAAGATTTCTTTAAGAAAAAAAGGTATGCATCAATCCCAAGAGAGGAAGCTAAACAAGACGTTCCTGAAGGGTTAATGAAAAAATGTCATGGTTGCAAAAAAATATATTACAGAAAAGAAATGAAGAAAAACTTAAATGTATGTCCTAATTGTGGGTACCATCATCAGCTGACAGCATTTGAGCGTATTGATAGTTTGATTGATGAAGGGACTTTCCAACAATGGGATCAAGAATTACTATCCAAAAACCCGCTTCAATTTCCAGATTATGAACAAAAGTTGGAAAAGGATAGAAAGAAAACGAGCTTAAATGAAGCTGTTGTGACAGGAAAAGGCAAAATTGATGGTTATGAAACAGCGATTGCGGTCATGGATAAACGGTTTAGAATGGGGAGCATGGGTTCGGTTGTTGGTGAAAAAATAGCACGAGCTATCGAAAATGCTCGAGAACAATCCCTTCCATTTATTATTTTCACAGCATCGGGCGGAGCTAGAATGCAGGAAGGTGTACTTAGTTTGATGCAAATGGGAAAAACGTCTGTTGCAGTACAAAGGTTTAGCCGGTCAGGTGGATTAATGATTTCTGTTATGACAAATCCAACTACTGGTGGTGTATCTGCAAGTTTTGCCTCCTTAGGTGACTATAATTTTGCTGAACCAGGAGCATTAATTGGATTTGCAGGTCGACGTATTATTGAACAAACTATTAGAGAAAAGTTACCAGATGATTTTCAAACGGCTGAATTTCAGTTGAAACATGGACAAGTGGATAAAGTAGTACCGAGAGATGAAATGAAAGATTTATTTACGACATTACTTGACCTTCATCAGCCACAGGGGGGTAAATCGTGAAACAAGTGTTAGAATTTGAGAAGCCTGTACTAGAATTACGTGACAAAATACAAGATTTAAAAGAGATGACAAAAGCTAGTGACATCGATTTATCCAAAGAGATTACGACATTAGAAAGTCGTTTAGAGAAGCTTGAAGAGGATATATATGGTAATTTGAGTCCGTGGAACAGGGTGCAAATCGCCAGACATTCTGATCGTCCCACAACACTTGATTATGTTGACTATCTCTTTACAGATTTTATTGAATTCCATGGGGATCGCTTATTTGGTGATGATGAAGCGATTGTTACAGGAATTGGGAAATATAAAGGAGAGCCTGTTACCATTATAGGTCATCAGCGTGGAAAAGATACGAAAGAGAACCTTAATCGAAACTTTGGTATGCCACATCCTGAAGGGTATCGGAAGGCATTGCGCCATATGCACCAAGCTGATAAATTTAACCGACCAATTGTGACTTTTATTGATACGAAAGGTGCGTATCCTGGTAAAGCAGCCGAAGAGCGTGGTCAAAGTGAAGCAATTGCCCGGAATCTGATGGAAATGTCTGGTTTACATGTACCCATCATTTGTATTGTTATTGGTGAAGGTGGAAGTGGTGGAGCACTAGGCCTAGGTATTGGTGATCATGTTCACATGCTTGAAAACTCTACTTATTCTGTCATTTCACCAGAAGGCGCGGCGACGATTTTATGGAAGGATGCTGCTCTTGCGCAACGTGCAGCAGAGTCATTAAAAATCACATCCTATGATTTACAAGAACTTGGCGTGATTGATGAAGTGATTGCTGAACCTAGAGGTGGAGCACATCGAAGTGTGCAACAACAATCAGAATTAATCGATGCTGTCTTACAAGATTCTTTAGCAAAATTAAAAAACTTAAATACGGAAGAATTACTTGAGCATAGATGGGAAAAATATAAACAAATAGGTGAGCTAAGTAACTAATTTATCCGCATGTGATCGGCATTAGGACCCACACTTTAAGCTTACGAGGTAAAACCAATGAGGTAATGTGGGATAACTGCGAGTAAATGTCTGAATCTGTTCAAGGGGCCTGCGGATCTCTCCTTGTGTTGTAATCAATCAGTGGGGACGACAGTCTTTCTCACTGATCGAGTTTCAGTATAGAGTCCATTTCAAGTAATTTGTATATGACTTACCCTTGTCAAAGCTTTGACAAGGGTAAATTGTGTAAAGAAGAAAAGTTTGAACTAAAATTGTAAGATTTTAGGATGTGTTTTTTTAGGCATTGATGTATAATCTAATTTGGTGGTAAAATTTGTTTGAATTTGTCAATTTATGGGGAGAAAGATAATAGGGGTAATCTTTAAAATAGAGGTGAAAACATATATGAAGAAGATTGGTATCTTAACTAGTGGTGGCGATGCTCCAGGCATGAATGCAGCGATACGTGCTGTTGTGCGAAAAGCTCTTTTCCATGAAATCGAGGTATATGGAATCTATAATGGGTTTCAAGGATTAATGGAAGGTAATATAAAAAAGATGGAGCTAGGATCTGTTGGTGATATTATCCAACGTGGTGGTACGATGCTATATACTGCTCGTTCGGAAAAATTCAAAACAGAAGAGGGTCAACAAATTGCGATTGAGCAATTGAATGAAGTTGGTATTGAAGGACTTATTGTTATTGGTGGAGATGGTTCTTTTCAAGGAGCAAAGAAATTAACAGAAAAAGGGTATCCGTGTATAGGTGTTCCAGGAACAATCGATAATGATATCCCAGGAACTGATTTTACAATCGGTTTTGATACGGCATTAAATACAGTTATTGAAGCAATTGACAAAATTCGTGATACAGCAACGTCACATGAACGTACATATGTAGTGGAAGTAATGGGACGAGATGCTGGTGATCTAGCACTATGGGCAGGTTTAGCGGATGGTGCAGAAAGTATATTGATTCCAGAACAAGTGGAAGATTTAGAAAATGTTGTCCAAAAATTAAAAAGAGGTCAAGAGCGAGGGAAGAAACATAGTATTATTCTCTTAGCTGAAGGTGTTGGCAGTGGTGTTGAGTATGGAAAGGCGATTGAAGAAGCGACGAACATGGATACAAGAGTTACCATTTTAGGGCATATTCAACGTGGTGGATCACCAACTGGTTTTGATCGTGTGTTAGGAAGTCGCTTAGGTGCTAGTGCAGTAGATTTATTGCTTGCTGGGAAGGCAGGGAGAGTGGTTGGCATTCAAAAAAATGAGCTAGTCGATCATGATATAACCGAAGCATTGTCACAAAAGCACACCCTTAACTTAGATATGTATAAGCTTGCTAATGAATTATCAATATAGTTAAGTTACACAAGTGGATGTAGAGAAATAAGGAGGAAATTTTTAATGAGACGAACTAAGATTGTATGTACAATAGGACCAGCATCAGAATCAGTAGACAAATTGGTTCAATTAATTGATGCGGGAATGAATGTTGCAAGACTAAACTTTTCCCATGGTGATTTTGATGAACATGGTGAACGTATTAAAAATATACGTCAAGCAGCACAACAAACAGGTAAAACTGTTGCGATTCTTTTAGATACAAAAGGTCCAGAGATTAGAACAGGAACGTTAAAAGATGGGGAAGCATATTTAAATAAAGGCGACACGGTATATGTTTCTATGGAAGATATCGAGGGAACAGCAGAACGTATCTCTGTAACATATCCGCAGTTGATTGAGGATGTACATGAAGGTTCAAAACTTTTATTAGATGATGGTTTAATTGAGCTAGAAGTTCAAGAGATTTTGAAAGATAAAAATGAACTAAAAACGGTCGCATTAAACTCTGGACTGTTGAAAAATAAAAAAGGTGTTAACGTACCAAATGTAAGTGTGAACCTACCGGGTATCACAGAGAAGGACGCCGCTGATATTAAGTTTGGTATTGAGCAAGATGTTGACTTTATAGCTGCATCATTTGTACGTCGTTCATCTGACGTATTAGAAATTAGAGAATTACTTGAGGAAAATAATGCGACATCAATTAATATTATTCCTAAGATTGAAAACCAAGAGGGTGTCGACAATATTGAGTCCATCTTACAAGTAAGTGACGGGCTAATGGTTGCTCGAGGTGACCTAGGGGTAGAAATCCCACCTGAGGATGTACCACTAGTGCAAAAAGACTTAATTGAGCAATGTAACATTGCAGGTAAGCCAGTTATTACTGCAACACAAATGTTAGATTCAATGCAACGAAATCCAAGACCAACAAGAGCAGAAGCATCTGACGTAGCAAATGCTATATTCGATGGAACGGATGCCATTATGCTTTCAGGGGAAACAGCAGCAGGGGATTATCCTGTTGAAGCGGTTCAAACGATGAGCAATATTGCAACAAAAGCTGAAACTGGTATTGATCATAAAGCAATTCTTGACATTCGCTCCAAAACGAGTGATATGACCATTACAGATGCGATTAGCCAATCTGTTAATCATTCAGCAATGAACCTTGATGTGAATGCGTTATTAACACCAACTGTAAGTGGTCATACAGCGCGTATGATTTCAAAATATCGTCCTAAAGCACCAATTATTGCAGTTACGTATGATGAACGAGTAAGTCGTCGCCTGTCATTAGTATGGGGCGTGCAAACGATTCTGGGGCAATTAGCACATTCTACTGATGATGTGTTAGATGTAGCCATTGACCGTGGTCTTTCAACAGGATACTTCAAGCGAGGCGATCGTGTGATTATTACTGCAGGTGTTCCTGTTGGAGAAAGTGGTACAACCAACTTAATGAAAGTTCATATCATTGGTGATGTACTTGCAAAAGGACAAGGTGTTGGTAAAGGTAGTAGCTATGGCAAAGCTGTAGTTGTAAAAAATGCAGAAGAAGCTAAAACAAAAGTACAAGAAGATGACATTATTGTAACCTATGGTACGGACAAAGATATGATGCCTGCCATTGAAAAAGCAAGTGGAATTGTTACGGAAGCTGGTGGACTAACATCTCACGCAGCTGTAGTTGGGTTAAGTCTTGGTATCCCAGTAATCGTAGGGGTTGAAAAAGCAGTCGATACGATTAAAGATGGAACAGATATAACGATTGATGCAAGCAAAGGTGATATCTATAATGGACATGCAGGTGTGCTATAATTAATGTGATTCGAAAAAAAGAAGGGGAGACAACCCCTTCTTTTTTCGTTTCCGGTTGTATACAATATAGATAGGCTATATAGAGTAGAAAGGGGGAGTACTAGTATTATGTTTCGCTGGATTTTACTTCTCGTATTAATTGTTCCTGCCTTAGAAATTGGCGTTTTGGTCTGGGCTGGTGGGAAAATAGGACCATGGTGGGTAGTGTTGCTCATTATTTCAACCGGTGTATTAGGTGCATGGCTTGCTAAATATCAAGGACTTGAAACAATTCGAAGAGCTCAAGATTCTGTTGCCTATGGCCAATTGCCACATGAAGAAATATTCGATGGTATTTGTATCTTAATTGGTGCAGCAGTACTGTTAACACCAGGGTTTATAACCGATGCACTTGGTTTTGCTTTGCTATTACCGACTACAAGAAGACCAATTAAAAGTTGGTTACAAGCAATCCTTAGACAAATGATGGATCGTGGTACGATTACGATATATAAAAGGTAACCTTAAATGGAAACAAAAACTGATATTATACATATCAGTTTTTTTTATTGCAGTATCGCACATAAGCTGTATTATGCGACATAACCTTCGTAATTGTGCTCTCTACTATTCTGATAGAAATAAGTGATATACCATCGCTGCGGCAGAATACTACGCTTTCCATGGGCACGGCCTCGGGCCAACAGGATGTTGGCCACGCAGGCGTTGCCACAGGACGTGGCGAACTTAGCCTACGTTCCTTAATCCAAGTGGATCTTCGGCTCGCGCTGTTCGCATAGGACAAGGAAGGCTTCGACAGTGATACATCGCACGAAGAAAATTGGACTTTATTTTCGAGGAGTCTACGTATTCTGCCTTCGCTGGTATAAGTTTTATGATTAGTGATAGATGTAATACTTTATAGATCCAAAAATAAAGAATTTGGTGCAAGGTTATATTACAACATGCTAATAAACATAAAAAGAAATAGCATATGATTTTATTAAGCAAAGCACTATAAAACTTCAGAGTACTGAAAAAAGCGGAGTGTATTTCCGCAGCGCCGTTTTAGCACTAACTTGAGTAAGAATGGGCGAAAGTCATGTGCAGTTATGTCGCATAATACAGCAAATATGCATTAATGAGTTGCAAATATTTTGCTAAGAATGCTTTATTCTTCCCCTTTTATATAGCCCCATAACTGTGCAAACACACCTGTTTGATAAAAAGTGTTGATAACCACAACGAGGACCGGTCCAATGATTAGTCCAGCTAAACCCCAAAGTTGAAACCCGGCAAATAATGCAATTAAAGTAGCTAAAGGATTTAAACCAATATTAGTAGATAACACTTTTGGTTCCATTAACTGACGTTGAACAACGATGGTAATGTACAAAATGGATAGACCTATCGTTAAGTAAAAGTTACCAGAAAAAAACATATACAATATCCATGGAATAAATACAAGACCAGTTCCCAAATAAGGGAGTAGGTCGATGAATCCAGCAATGATCGCGATCGTTATCGCATAATCAACCCGTAAGATTATTAGTCCAATCCACACAATGACTGCAGTAATCGTAATTAGGGTTATTTGTGCTTTCACAAATCCGAATAGTGCTTTTTTGAGGCCGTTTAATACATCCTTACTTGAATTCGTCACGGGAGCTGGCGCTAATCTAGTGAATAAATTTGTAAACTTGTACCAATCTTTGCTAATAAAAAATGTTCCTAATAATGAAAAAACTAGCACCGTTACATAACTAGGTAAATTCCCTAATAGGCTATGGATCGTTTGTAAAGTATTACGTATTACAATGGCCCCGGTTGAAGCAATTTCCTCACCAATATTTTGGATATTCGTTAATATGGCATCTTGTTGGGATGGTTCAAGTGTGTTTAATAGGGTTGCTAGATTTTGATAGATTGGGATCACATGCTGGGTAATAAAATCTTGAAAAAAAATGATTAGTAATTTGAAATGTGCTGGAATATGTTCTGCTAAATACGTGGTACCATTAATCAACTCCACGATTAGAATTGTAATCGTACTTATGATGAGTGCTAATACTAAACAAATAGCTATTAATACGGCAAACGCTCTGTTTAAATGAAGCTTACGTTCAATAAAGTTAACTATTGGATTAATCATAAAAGCAAGGATAAGCGCGATCATAAATGGATAGGTATATTGCGTAATATAAAACAATGTAAAGCAAGTGAAAATTATCACGGTTAATACAATCATTAAACGTAACAATCGATATAATGTCGTTTGGGTCATCATATTCATCCTCTCATAACTAATATATTTTTCATTAGCTACTTTTATGTGGTACTATTAATTGAAGAGACATCAAAGAAAGGCGCTTATGTATGGAGGAACAAGTATGTTTAATCAATCTACGATATTTTTACTTATTTTATTCCTACTAGGATATATAGGAAAAAACCAATCAATTATGATTGCTGTTTATGTGTTAATAGGCTTACAATTATTTAAATTAGATGATAAAGTTTTTCCATATTTTCAAGAAAAAGGTATAGGATGGGGAGTAACCATCATAACCATTGCTGTGCTTGTGCCAATTGCAACAGGAGAAATCGGTTTTAAACAATTAATGGATAGTGTGAAATCATATTATGCTTGGATTGCGTTAGGCGCAGGCATGTTTGTCGCATTAATAGCTAAAAATGGATTAACCTTACTAGCTGATGACCCACATCTAACAACTGCATTAGTATTAGGGACCATATTAGCGGTTGTATTTTTTCAAGGAGTTGCGGTTGGGCCATTAATTGGGGCGGGGATTGCCTATATGTGTATGAGAATGGTTGATTTTTTTGTCGGTTAAATCAGTCTTTTCAACTTCCTCAAAAATTTCTCTACTATATTTAACAAGTTTTGAATAGTAATAGTTAGTAGTGACATCGACACCATTGCTACAACCTTTATGTAACAATCTGTGGTACTATGTAGTTGAGAGAAGAGCGAAGGGGGATCAAGTGCCCCCTGATGCCACAACCATCCTTTTAGAAATCATGTCTTATTGAATTGTGATTCCGCCGATTCTACATAAGTAAATAAAGTTTTTTAGTGGATAAAGCATAATCTATCGAAGTTTATCTAAAGTCAGAAATGAATCTCGAATGACAACTATTTTAAATCGTTTTCAATAATTTAATCGGTTTCATTTCACAAACAATTCGAAATAATTTATAATTGGTAATGGGGATGATCAAAAGTAAATAGAAATGATTGAGTTACTTTTGACCTAAATAAATAATGCCGATTTCTTTATGTTAATTTTCACTTTCTTAATTAGCGTATAGGAAAAGGTAAGAAGAAAAGGAGAGGGATATGATGGCGATTACCAAAGGTCTAGAAGGGGTTATTGCAACGCAATCATCAATTAGTTCCATTATTGACGACCAATTAACGTATGTCGGTTACAACATTGATGACCTTGCTGAGAATTCTAGTTTTGAGGAAGTTATTTTTCTATTATGGAACAAGAGACTTCCAAATAAAGAGGAATTGGCAAAACTTAAAGAAGAACTGATGTCTGCAATGGAACTTCCAAAAGAAGTTATTGAACATCTTAAATCATATGATCTCACGACCGTTCATCCGATGGCAGCATTGAGGACAGCTGTCTCTTTATTAGGGTTGTTTGACCCTGAAGCAGATGAAATGGATCAAGACGCAAATTACCGCAAAGCAATTCGACTACAAGCAAAGATTTCCACAATTGTTGCAGCATTTGCACGTATACGAGATAATAAGGAACCTGTATCTCCAAAAAGTGATTTAAGCTATGCAGCCAACTTTTTATACATGCTAAATGGTAGACTGCCTAAAGATGTAGAAGAGGAAGCGATTAACAAAGCGTTGATTCTTCATGCTGACCATGAATTAAATGCCTCTACCTTTACATCGCGTGTATGTGTTGCTACTCTTTCAGATGTTTATTCTGGAATTACGGCTGCAATTGGAGCGCTTAAAGGACCGCTTCACGGAGGCGCAAATGAACGTGTTATGAAAATGCTAACAGAAATCGGTGAGGTGGAAAACGCAATTCCATATATCCGAGAAAAAATGGCCAATAAAGAAAAAATCATGGGAATGGGGCATCGTGTTTATCGAACAGGTGATCCACGTGCGAAACATTTAAAAAAGATGTCAAAAGAATTGACAGAATTAACAGGACAACCAAAATGGTATAACATGTCTGTTGAAATTGAAGAATATATAAAAGCTGAAAAGGGCTTGCCTGCAAATGTAGACTTTTATTCTGCATCCGTATACCACAGCTTAGGTATAGATCACGACTTATTCACACCTATATTTGCGATTAGTCGTTTTTCAGGGTGGTTAGCGCATATTTTAGAACAATATGATAATAATCGTTTAATTCGTCCACGCGCAGAATATGTTGGACCACAAAAACAGCAATATATTTCAATTGAAAATCGATAAAATGATAAACTAATAATGGTATTCATGATTTTATTATGAATAAATTTATATACTACTAGATTATTAAGTAAAAATTAGGAGGATTTTAAATGACACAAGGGGAAAAAATTACTGTAAACAATGGAGAAATTAATGTACCAGATGTTCCTGTTATTCCATTCATTGAAGGGGACGGAACAGGACCAGATATTTGGGCAGCAGCAAAACGTGTAATTGAAGCTGCAGTAGAAAAAGCATACAAAGGTACGAAAGCAATTGAATGGAAAGAGGTCTATGCAGGTCAAAAAGCGTATGATCGTACAGGTGAATGGTTACCATCCGAAACATTAGATACGATTCGCGATTATAAGATTGCAATTAAGGGGCCATTGACAACTCCAATTGGTGGTGGAATCCGTTCTTTAAACGTTGCACTACGTCAAGAACTTGACCTATTTACTTGTCTACGTCCAGTTCGTTATTTTGATGGTGTCCCTTCACCAGTTAAACGTCCAGAAGATACGGATATGGTTATTTTCCGTGAAAATACGGAAGATATTTATGCTGGGATTGAATGGCAACAAGGCTCACCTGAAGTGAAGAAAGTAATTGATTTCTTACAAAATGAGATGGGTGTAACTAATATCCGTTTCCCAGAGACATCTGGTATTGGTGTGAAACCTGTATCAGAAGAAGGTACAACCCGCCTTGTACGAGCCGCGATTGATTATGCGATTAATGAGGGACGTAAAAGCGTTACGCTTGTACATAAAGGGAATATTATGAAATTTACAGAAGGCTCATTTAAAAACTGGGGCTATGAAGTGGCTGAAAAAGAGTATGGCGATAAGGTGTTTACTTGGGCTGAATGGGAGCGTATTGTAGAAAAAGATGGAAAAGATGCTGCAAATAAAGCACAAGATGAGGCGGAAAAAGCAGGAAAAATCATTGTAAAAGATTCGATTGCTGATATTTTCCTTCAACAAATCCTTACCCGTCCGCGTGAATTTGATGTAGTTGCTACAATGAATTTAAATGGGGACTATGTTTCAGATGCACTAGCTGCACAAGTTGGTGGTATAGGAATTGCACCAGGTGCAAACATTAACTATGAAACAGGTCACGCAATTTTTGAAGCGACACATGGTACAGCACCTAAATATGCAGGGTTAGATAAAGTAAACCCATCTTCTGTTATTCTATCCGGTGTGCTTATGCTTGAACACCTAGGATGGAGAGAAGCTGGAGAACTTATCCTAAAATCAATGGACAAAACAATAGGTTCAAAAGTTGTAACTTATGATTTTGCTCGTATGATGGAAGGTGCTACAGAGGTTAAAACTTCTGGATTTGGTGATGAATTAATTAAGAACATGGACTAAGGGGATGAAATCAGAACTTATGCCTGTTAAAAGAAAGAAAGTTTCCGTAATTGGTGCAGGATTTACTGGTGCAACGACGGCGCTAATGGTTGCGCAACAAGAATTAGCGGATATCGTTTTAGTTGATGTTCCAAATATGGAAGATCCAACGATAGGAAAAGCACTTGATATGTTAGAAGCAAGTCCCGTCCAAGGATTTGATGCTAACATTATAGGTACGTCAAATTACGAAGACACGAAAGGTTCTGATCTTGTCATTATTACGGCTGGAATCGCTCGTAAACCAGGAATGAGTCGTGATGATTTAGTAAATACCAATGCTAAAATTATGAAGGCAATTACTAAGGATATTGTTAAGTATTCTCCAGATACAACCATTATTGTGTTAACGAATCCAGTCGACGCTATGACTTATGCGGTCTTTAAAGAATCTGGTTTTCCGAAACATAGAGTAATTGGACAATCTGGAATACTAGATACGGCTAGATTCCGCACATTCGTTGCCCAAGAGTTAAATCTATCAGTAAAAGATATTACTGGATTTGTTTTAGGTGGGCATGGTGATGATATGGTTCCATTAATCCGTTATTCCTATGCAGGCGGAATACCTCTAGAAAAATTGATCTCAAAAGAAAGGCTAAATGCTATTATAGAACGAACGAGAAAAGGTGGAGGAGAAATCGTAGGATTATTAGGTAATGGTAGTGCCTACTATGCTCCTGCCGCCTCATTAACTGTAATGGCTGAAGCAATTTTAAAAGATCAAAGACGTGTTCTACCTAGTATCGCTTATTTAGAAGGCGAGTATGGGTACTCTGATATTTATTTAGGAGTTCCTACCATCATTGGTGGAAATGGTTTAGAGGAAATTATCGAGTTAGACTTAACAACCGAAGAAAAAGTAGCGTTAGATAAATCTGCTGAATCCGTGAAAGATGTTATAAAGATCTTAAAATAATAAAAAACCCTTGTCACTAATAGGTGACAAGGGTTTTTTATTGTTTATTAGTAAATTTGATTGAGTATAATCTTCACAAGTTTCGTTGGTTGTAGTGACTCTAATCTTTACTTTTGTTCTGAATGAATCAAGTGTTATAACCTCGCTTCGGTAGAATACTCCGCTTTCCATGGGCACGGCCTCGGGCCAACAGGATGTTGGTCACGCAGGCGTTGCCACACGACGTGGCGATCTTAGCCTGTGTTCCTTAACCACTTTACCAAGTGGATCTTCGGCTCGCGCTGTTCCCATAGGACAAGGAAGGCTTCGGCAGCAATACACCGCACGAAGAAAATTGGTCTTTATTTTCGAGGAGCCTTCGTATTCTGCCTTCGCTGGGATAAGTTCTCTGATTAGTGAAAGATGTAATACTCTATAAATTAAAAAATAATGAATTTACTGCAAGGTTATGTTACAACATGCTAACTAACATAAAAAAGATATAGTATATGATTTCATTAAGCAAGCACTAAAAACTTCAGAGTACTAGAATAAGCGGAGGCAATACACGGAGACTCCCGAGGCCTGACGAGGGTCATGCAGGCGTTGTCCGACAAGGACGGTTTTTGCCTGTGGTCCTTAACTTGGTATCGGTGAGACCCCGCAGTGAGGTACGAACGAGGCTCACCAGCCCCCCACAGGAAAGCGTAGTGTATTTCCGCAGCGCCATTCAGCGCTAACCCTATTAAGAATGGACAAAAGTCATGTGCAGTTATGTCGCATAATATAGCAAATGCGAAATAAATAATTATGCTTGCAAAAAAGGCATTGTTTTAAGGTAATCTTAAATGTAAAGAAAAATTTACATAAATTCTGATTCATTTATATTCAATCCTTGTTTTATTCATTGTAAGATGAGAAGAGAATACTAAATGGGGTGAAATAGATGAGTAACAAAGTATTAATTGTTGATGATGAAGAATCGATTGCAACTTTATTAAAGTATAATGTTGAACAAGCTGGATTTGAAACAGAGGTCGCATATGATGGACGAGTAGCTTTAGAAAAAGCAACAAATGAATCGTATCAATTAATACTATTAGATATCATGCTGCCGGGAATTGAAGGGTATGAAGTCTGTAAACAACTACGTCAAAGAAAAATAGATACACCAATACTAATGATTACTGCTAAGGATGATGAATTTGATAAAGTTTTAGGGTTGGAACTAGGTGCAGACGATTATATAACAAAGCCTTTTAGCCCAAAAGAAGTCGTTGCTAGAATTAAAGCCATATTAAGAAGATCTAATCAACATGTTGTTGAGGCAGACACATCTTCGGTTACAATAGCTGATCTTACACTTTATCCAGAACAATATGAAGCAACGATAAATGATAAGCAGTTATTTTTTACTCGAAAAGAATTCGAACTGCTATATTATTTTGCTAAACATAAAGGCAAAGTTCTTTCGCGAGATCACTTGTTAAGTGCGGTTTGGAACTTTGATTTTGTAGGAGATACTAGAATTGTTGATGTCCATGTTAGTCATTTGCGAGAAAAAATTGAACCTAATACTAAGAAACCAAGCTATATAAAAACTGTTCGCGGGCTTGGTTATAAATTGGAGGAACCTCATGAATGAGTGAAACTAATTCCAAATTATTTTATGTTTATATTTTTATCGTAACTATCGCAATGGTTTGTATGGGGGCGATCATTCTTCCCTTAACAACTGGAAATGAAACGATAATTGCTGGTCTTGCCTTACTTGGAGGCTTAATTGTATTTTTTATTTTAATTTATACCATTTTCCAAAGATACATTAAGCCAATCCGACCTGCAGCAGAAGTCGCGGATCAGTTAGCAAAGGGAAACTATCACGCTAGAACATATGTGAGTGAACATGGCGAAATTGGAAGGCTCAGTCATTCTGTTAATCAATTAGCAAGAAGTCTTCAAGAAATGATGATACAGGATAAAATTCATAGCAGCCAATTGAAAACGGTAATTGATAATATGGAAAGTGGATTAATGCTAGTTGACGAAAAAGGTTATGTCCATCTTGTTAACCGTAAATTTTTATCGATATTTGGAAAAGATCAACAACACTATATTGGTTACTTGTATTATGAAGTATTAAAGGAAGAGCAAGTTCATCAATCTGTTCAACAAGCCTTTTTGTATGAAGAAACTGTAAAAGATTCGTTTACAGTGACGATGAAGGTGGAAACAAAAGTGATTGAAGTGGTAGGGGCTCCTATTATTAATGATAAACAAGACTTAGAAGGGGTTGTGCTTGTATTTCATGACATAACAGAGTTAAAACGCCTTGAACAAACAAGAAAGGATTTTGTCGCAAATGTTTCTCACGAGTTAAAAACCCCGATTACTTCAATCAAAGGGTTTGCTGAGACACTTCTTGATGGGGCAATGCATGATCAAGCATTACGCTCTCAGTTTTTAACGATCATTTTAACGGAAAGTGATCGATTACAATCGTTAGTCCATGATCTATTGGAATTATCTAAACTTGAAAAAGAGAATCTGCGCATTCAACATAGGATGGTATCATTTATTCATTTAGTAGATGAACTACTACCTATTTTGTCTCAACAAGCAGAACAAAAGCATATCCAACTTACGACAGATATTGATCCTTCCGTTTCGATCGAAGGTGATCCAGATTTATTAAAACAACTCCTCATTAACTTGTTAAATAATGCGATCAATTACACACCATCAGAAGGAAAAGTTAAGTTATTGATTGAAGCGAATGAGGAAATGGCAATTATAACCATTAGTGACACGGGAATTGGAATCCCTAAAACAGAGCAAACAAGAATATTTGAGCGCTTTTATCGAATTGATAAAGCGAGAAGTCGAAACACTGGTGGTACTGGACTAGGCTTAGCAATCGTTAAACATATTGTTGAAGTACATGATGGAACTATTCAAGTGGAAAGTGAAATAGACCGAGGAACCACATTTGAAATACAATTACCCTTAAGACAATAGGTCATTCTTTTATGGATGGCTTTTTCTTTTTAGTTAAGGCTCTTTTCTAAAAGTTTTCTGTCAGCTGTAGAGTAGCTATATAATGCGCCATAACTTTATAGGAGGTACTAAAAAATCCCTTTTGAAATACATTACGCGCGTCCTAAGGTGGCCAACGAGCTTCCTTGAAAAATAAAGAGCCATTTTCTGCGTGCGATGAATCGCTGTCGAATCTTTCCTTATCCTCATTCTCACTGTAGGTATCATCTAAGATTTTCCACCCTTTCTTTAAATTTACCAATTACAAAAATATCAAACTATGAAACCATTTTAATGTTACAATCGTATTAAGAGTATGTTACAAAGAGGAGGAGAAAACAAAAACATGACATTAAAACAAATTTACGTCGGGATTGCTTCGGTGGTCGGGATTGCCATACTTGCCCTTGTCGGATTTACAAGTTGGTATACTGTAGATGAGTCCGAACAAGCAGTCATACTAACATTTGGTAATGCTGAAGAAGGGATTACCGAACCAGGATTACACTTTAAAATGCCGTGGCCAGTGCAAGAAGTTGAGACATTATCAAAAGAGACATTTAGTTTAGATTTTGGTTTTGATCGAGAAGATGAACAAGCTGCTAACCAAATCCGAATGATTACCGGTGATGAAAACATTGTGCAAGCAGATTTAGTTGTTCAATGGAAAATTACAGAACCGTCAAAATACTTATATAATGCCGAAGACCCTGAACAAGTATTATACAATGCAACCTTCTGCCTCACTAAGAGGTATCATCGGCTCATCTAAGATCGATGATGCCTTAACATCAGGGAAAGCGGAAATAGAGAATTCTGTTTTTGAACTATTAGTTACTATGATGGAAGATTATGATATTGGTATTTCTATATCTGATGTGAAACTGCAAGAGGTAGATTTACCGAATGAGGATGTTCGTCAAGCATTTATGAAAGTTACAGATGCTAGAGAAACCATGAATACAAAAATGAATGAGGCCCGTAAATACGAAAATCAGCAAGTTGAAGAAGCTTTAGGGGAAAAAGATGCGATTATTACTAGAGCTGAAGGGGATAAAATCGAGCGAATTGAAAAAGCTCGCGGAGATGTTGCTGGTTTTAACGCCCTTTATGAGGCATACCAAGAAAACGCATCAGTAACGAGACAACGACTTATAATGGAAACGTTAGAGCAAGTACTACCTGAAGCGAACATTTATGTGATGAATGATGATGGGAACACATTGAAATATTTACCTTTAACACAAAATAATAATGAGTCAAACAGACCAGTTCCAGCGCCTGATAGCAATAATGATAATTCGGCAGAGGAGGAACAAAATAATGACAGATGATAATGTATATGAAATGAATCAAAGATCACCAAAAGAAGTGAAAAAATATATCAAAATTGGTGTGTCCATATTAGGTTTACTTGCCATTATTGTGTTAGCACTAAGTAGTATGTTTGTAGTGAAAGAAGGCGAATATAAAGTAGTCCGTCAGTTTGGTGAAGTTATTCGCTATGAAAGTGACCCAGGTTTGAAATTTAGGGTGCCGATCTTACATTCTGTCACCACACTACCAAATAAAAAACTGGTATATGACGTTACAGAAAAAGAGATTAATACATTAGACAAAAAAAGAATGATAATTGACAACTTTTCGGTTTGGAGAATAACAAACCCCGCACTAATGATTTCAAATGCAAGAACCCAAATGAATGCTGAATCACGTATGGGAGAGTTTATAATTTCTGTGATTCGTTCCGAGCTTGGAACGATGAACTATGATGAAATTATTAATGATGAAGGGTCAACAAGAGGAAGTTTAAATGACCGAGTCACCGATAGAGTAAACCAATTACTTGCTAGGGATGAATATGGAATAGAAGTGATTGATGTCCAAATTAAACGAACAGATTTGCCTGACGAAAATGAGCAATCTGTTTATAATCGTATGATTTCAGAACGTGAATCAAAAGCACAAGAATATCTATCCCAAGGGGAAGCGGAAAAGAATCGTATACAGGCGCAAACGGACCGTGATGTTCAAGAAATGTTATCGGTAGCGGATGCACAAGCTGCAGAAATTCGAGCAGAAGGAGAACGAGAAGCTGCTTCGATGTATAATGAAACATTCCAACAAGATGAGGAATTTTATCAACTATATCGTACGTTAGAGTCATATAAAACAACGATTGATGGAGAGACAACGATTATTTTACCAAGTAATTCACCATATGCGGAATTACTTACAGGGTATGTTGAATAATAAATAGACAAAAAGCTGACACCATATAGTGTATCCATGGGTCAGCTTTTTTTGTTCTCACAGATAATCATGGTAAAATAAAGAGAAAATGTCCATAGTGGGAATTCCCGCCTGTTAAGGTGGATGAACAAAGTTCATGTGAAAGATAGAAGGAGTGCAATTATGACGAATAAATTAGTGTTAATCGATGGAAATAGTATCGCATACCGAGCGTTTTTTGCGTTACCTTTACTAAATAATGATAAAGGTGTCTACACCAATGCTGTCTATGGTTTTACAACGATGCTTTTAAAAATTTTAGAAGAGCAAAAACCAACCCATATGCTTGTTGCATTTGACGCTGGAAAAACAACATTTCGCCATAAAACCTATCAAGAATATAAAGGTGGAAGACAAAAAACACCTCCAGAATTGTCAGAACAGTTCCCGTTGTTAAGGGAACTACTGGATGCATTCGGCATAAAGCATTATCAGCTAGAACAATTTGAAGCCGATGATATTATTGGAACTTTAGCGACCCAAGGAAAAGAGGAAGATTGGGATGTTAATGTAATATCCGGCGATAAAGATTTATTACAGCTAGTTTCAGACCAAGTTAAGGTAAGTCTTACTAGAAAAGGAATCACAGATGTCGATACATACACACCTTCTTTCATGGAAGAAAAGATGGAAATTAGACCTGATCAAGTCATTGATATGAAGGCATTAATGGGGGATAGCTCCGATAATATTCCAGGTGTTCCTGGCGTTGGGCAAAAAACGGCAGTGAAGTTATTAAAACAATTTGATACGTTAGAAAATATGTATGAAAATATTGATGATGTCAGTGGGAAGAAATTAAAAGAAAAGCTAATTACTCATAAAGACGAAGCATTTATGAGTAAACAGTTGGTGACGATTCAGCTAAATTCTCCTATAGAAATCAAACTTGATGATATTTCGTATCCTGGTTATAACACAACGTCAGTAAGTACCATTTTTAAAGATCTCGGTTTTCAATCTCTATTAACTCGGATTGATGGTGCTGAAGTTGAAGAGGAGGAACAAGAGGCGTTAGACGCTATTGAGGTACAAGTAGTGGATGAGGTAACAAGTGATATGTTTATTGGCAAGGAAGCTTTAGAAGTGGAGATGTTAGAGGAGAATTATCACCTAGGCACGATTGTAGGCTTTGGATTAGTAAATGAACATAGACATTATTTTATTCCTGTTGACGTAGCGATTAAATCAGACGCCTTTAAACAGTGGGCAGAAGATCCAGCTTATAAAAAGGCTGTATTTGATGCTAAAAAAGTAATTGTAGCCTTGCTAAGAAAAGGTATTCATATAAAAGGGATTGAGTTTGACTTACTGCTGGCATCTTATTTGATTGATCCATCGGAAAACCATCATGACATTCCAGCAATCAGTCATCGAATGGGACAGAAACAAGTGCTGTTTGATGAGGAAGTGTACGGAAAAGGCGCGAAAATGAAGCTGCCTGAACAAGAACAATTACAAGAACATATTACACGAAAAGCGATGATGCTTTACAACCTCAAAGATGACGTTATTCAAAAATTAGAGGAAAATGAACAGCTTGAACTACTACAACAATTAGAATTGCCACTGGCATTAATTCTCGGGGAAATGGAACATACAGGTGTAAAGATTGATAAAAGCCGCCTAATGGAAATGGGGGAAGAACTCCAACAGCGTTTAAAAACGATCGAAGCGGATGTATATGAATTGGCTGGTGAAACGTTTAATTTAAATTCACCAAAACAATTAGGGCCGATATTGTTTGAGAAACTAGAACTTCCCGTCATCAAGAAGACGAAAACGGGTTATTCCACCTCTGCTGATGTGTTAGAGCAATTAAAAGACAAACATGAAATTATACCAAAGTTATTATTATATCGTCAGTTAGGTAAATTACAATCCACCTATATCGAGGGATTATTAAAGGTTGTCCACGATGAGGACAAAATCCACACACGATTTAATCAGGCTTTAACGCAAACAGGACGGTTAAGTTCGATCGAACCGAATTTGCAAAATATCCCGATCCGTTTAGAGGAAGGAAAAAAGATTAGGGAGGCATTCATCCCATCTGAAGAAGGTTGGGTCATCTTTGCTGCGGATTATTCTCAAATTGAATTAAGAGTGCTTGCCCATATTGCCAAGGATGAAAAACTAATCGCAGCATTTAACGAAGACAAAGACATTCATACAAGGACAGCAATGGATATTTTTCATGTAGCAGAAGATGAGATCACTGCAAATATGCGTAGACAAGCGAAGGCAGTAAACTTTGGTATTGTTTATGGTATAAGTGACTATGGACTATCACAAAGCCTTGCTATTACGAGGAAAGAAGCGAAAAAGTTTATTGATCGCTACCTCGAAAGTTATCCAGGTGTGAAGGACTATATGGATGAAATAGTCCAAGATGCAAAACAAAAAGGCTATGTAAGTACATTGATGAAACGAAGAAGATATTTGCCAGACATTACCAACCGCAATTTTAATCGTAGAAGTTTTGCTGAGCGTACCGCGATGAATACACCAATTCAAGGTAGCGCAGCAGATATTATAAAATTAGCGATGATTCGATTAGATGAAAAATTAAAACAAGAAAACTTACAAGCGCGTATGTTACTACAAGTACACGATGAGTTAATCATAGAAGCTCCGATAGATGAATTAGAGCAATTAAAGCAAATGGTACCAGAGATGATGGAGACTGCAATCAACTTAGATGTTCCACTAAAAGTTGATTATGCTTACGGCCAAACATGGTATGATGCTAAGTAAGGAGTAATAAACATGCCAGAACTACCAGAAGTTGAAACAATACGGAAGACATTAAAGCATTTAGTGTTAAATAAAACAATTGAAACTGTTTCTGTCTTTTGGCCAAAGATGATCAAGCATCCAGATGATGTCGACCATTTTACGCAGTTATTGCAAGGAGAAACAATTTTTGATATCAAACGAAAGGGAAAGTTTCTACTTTTTCAATTAAACGATTATGTGTTAGTTTCCCATTTACGTATGGAAGGAAAATACGGGGTGTTCCAAAAAGGGGATCCCGTTCTTAAGCACACCCATGTGATTTTTCATTTTAATAATGGAGAAGAGCTTCGATATAATGATGTTCGAAAATTTGGGACGATGCACTTATTTGAAAAAGGAACAGAGTTTAACAGCAAGCCTTTGAATCAGTTAGGTCCCGATCCATTTGAGGATCCATTTGAATTTGATGAGTTTTATAAAAAAGTTCATAAAAGTGAACGGTCGATAAAAAATATTTTATTGGATCAATCAGTTATGACCGGATTAGGGAATATTTATGTAGATGAAACTTTATTTAAGGCATCGATCCACCCGCTACGTAAAGGAAGCAGTTTAAGTAAACAAGAAGTCGCAACAATTCAATCAAAAGCAATTGAAACATTAAGAGAAGCCGTTGCTCAAGGCGGAACAACTATCCGTTCCTATGTGAATAGTCAGGGGCAAATTGGGATGTTTCAACAGCAATTATATGTCTATGGACAAGAAGAACAGCCATGCAGAAATTGTGATGAACGCATAACTAAAATGAAGGTTAGTGGAAGAGGGACACATATTTGTCCCAATTGCCAACAATAATCTCTTTTAGGATAATCGCACATGGGAATAGCTCCATCCATATACTATAGCAGTAAGAAGTATAGTTTAAAGGAGCTATCACCATGGCTGAATTCACCACATTTATACTCTTAGCTTTTGCTGTTAGTTTGGATAGTTTTATGGTTGCATTTACCTATGGATTACGAAAAATGATTTTACCTACACGGTCAATTTTAATTATTTCACTGATTGCCGGCGTTACGTTCTTCGTAGCAATGGCGATTGGTACGTATATATCCTCTTTTTTATCTGTAAAAGTCGCAGAACAAATTGGTGGTTCGGTATTAATTTTTATTGGTGTGTGGGTGATTTATCAATTTTTTAAAACAGATAACTCTAGAAACGAAAGTGATCCGACTATTTTAAAACTTGAAATTAAAGCTTTTGGTATTGTTATTCAAATATTAAAAAAGCCGATGGTTGCGGACATTGACCAATCGGGGAAAATAACGGGAATTGAAGCATTTTTATTAGGCTTAGCTTTATCGTTAGATTCATTTGGTGCTGGGATTGGTGCAGCGATGCTCGGTTTTTCACCATTTTACGCAGCAATTGGCATTGGTTTAACCACTGGGTTATTTCTGTCAATCGGTTTAAAGAGTGGTTATTTATTTTCTTATTGGCATTGGTTGCAACGATTGACTTTTATTCCAGGTATCATCTTAATATTAATTGGAATTCTAAAAATGACATAAAATGTGTGTTTTAAAAAGAAGGATAAACAGGAGCGAGAATACGGAATGGAGAGCTGATCTATTTAGCTACTCGAGAACTTAGAAAAACTAGAAACACCACCGTTTTCGTTTTTACCGGACTTTTAGAACAACATCTAAAAGGTGTGGTAATTGTGACAGTAACGATAGGACTAACTGGAAGTATTGCAACAGGTAAAAGTACGGTAGCGTCTATGTTCAAAGATCTAGATATACCTGTTATTGATGCAGATGTCATTTCTAGGCAGGTTGTTCAAATCGGAGAGGAGGCTTATCAAGAGATCGTCGCTACCTTTGGGGAAAATATCCTACAAGAAGATCAAAGCCTTGATCGAAAAAAATTAGGATCGATTGTTTTTGCGGATGAGAAGAAAAGACAGCAGTTAAACCAAATTGTTCATCCAGCTGTTCGTGGACGAATGCTGGAGTTAAAGGAAAGCTATCTGAATAAAGGTGAACCTATTGTTGTTTTAGATATACCTTTATTATTTGAAAGTAAGCTGACTTATTTAGTTGATTGTACAATCGTTGTTTATGTGGATGAGGAAACACAGTTGAAGCGGTTAATTGAACGTGACCAATCGTCGAGAAAAGAAGCATTACAACGTATTCAATCACAGCTTTCAGTGAAGGAAAAAGCTGCTTTAGCTGATTTTGTTATTGATAACAGTGCTTCATTACAGCAAACAAAAGAGCAACTACAAACGATTCTCGATCAGATTAAGTAAATGGTTGTCGGCAATCAAAAACATAATGGATAATCCATGTATACCTGTCCTATACTAATAACAGAGACTCCTTAGGTTGATAAGGAAGTTTCTGTTTCTTTATAATGAATTGAATGGCCATAACGGGGTAAAGCCATTATATTTTTTGCAAGACTAGATTTTTATTTCTTCTGAAGCCCACGTTTCTAGTCCTTAATGCGTTAGAACATTGGACAAACTTTCCCCCGTGGTAGGTTGACCTAGATGATCACAAGGCATAGAAGGGGGAGTTATATGGACACAATGGGTAGACATGTTTTAGCGGAGATGTGGGATTGTAATATTGAAAAGTTAAATGATATGGACTTGATTGAGAAAGTTTTTGTGAATGCTGCACTAAAAGCAGGAGCTGAAATTCGAGAGGTCACGTTTCATAAATTCGCACCATTTGGGGTAAGTGGTGTCGTTATTATTTCGGAGTCACACTTAACGATACACAGTTTTCCTGAACATGGGTATGCTAGTATTGATGTGTACACGTGTGGAGATATCATTGATCCCCATATAGCTGCGGATTTTATTGCACAATCGCTTGAATCAAAATCATGTGAAAAGGTTGAAATACCTCGAGGAATGGGAAAAGTTCAAATTGATAAACCGAAAGCTTTATAATGGAAAACGAACCAAGCCCTTGCTACCATAGATGCAAGGGCTTTATTTAGGTTGTATGTACTCAGGGTCAAATCAGAAAATGGAAAACTCATAGAAAGTTACGTCGGAATTTGTACCAATTACGATGATTAGGCAACCGAAGACATGTACTAAAAATATAGTGATATCGTTTTAATTAAAAACATGTTAAAATAACTATATGTATATGCGTTTTCATAACCAATAATGTTAAAGAGGTGCTTCGATGTCTATTAAACATACATTTAATAAATATTTTAATACACATTCTGAATCTAGTGAAAATCATTGGGATCCTAATCTGCAAACTCGTTATTTTAAGACAACAAAAGAAAAGGGATTTAAAACAATCGAGCAATTATTTAAAAATTCATCTTCATACAAAATTGTTGCAACATCTGAAGAACATGGAGAAATTAGTGTAACAACAAAAAAAGGAAGAAAAGCATTCATTGTTGCTACAGTTATTATGGTGCGCCCTTTTCGAACAGCGGTTGATTTTTCGGTGACAACTGAATCGATGTTCCCAATTGATTTAGGCTATAGTCATAATCTTATTCCGAAGTTATACGAGCAATTGAAAAAAGATTTAACTTTAATTGAAACCAATAATTAAAAACAAGGCTGGATGATGCATATGAAATGCCCAAATTGCCAATTTAAGAATACAAAAGTTTTAGACTCACGGCCAATTGAAGAGGCTCAGTCAATTAGACGACGCAGGGAATGTGAATCCTGTTCTTTTCGTTTTACGACTTTTGAACGTATTGAAGAGGTTCCTTTAATTGTCGTAAAAAAAGAAGGAACAAGAGAAGAATATAGTCGAAAAAAATTAATGCGTGGACTGATCAGGGCTTGTGAAAAAAGGCCGGTCGCTTTAGAACAATTGGAAAATATAGCAATTGAAATAGAAAAAGAATTAAGGAATCGCGGTACGTCAGAAACGCAGAGTAAAGAAATTGGAGAAATGGTAATGGATCGACTTTCGACCATTGACGAAGTGGCCTATGTTCGATTTGCGTCTGTTTACCGCCAGTTCAAGGATATAAGTGTATTTTTAGATGAATTAAAAGATTTAATTCGAACAGATAAATCATAAATGTTTACTCTGAGCCAATTTTGGCTCTTTTTTGCACATTAGGAAAGTATAAATTTTAGCAAAGAGGCTTATTTCGTCGTAATAAAAATTCTTAGGTGCTAAGTATAAGTGTAATTACGCCTCTGTCTTTGCCTTAAGGCTTGCCGGTCGGCAAGTTTTTTTCTTATCAGTACTTCTTTATTCATGATATAATAAACGATTGGTAGAAAGGCCTAATTGCATTACTAGTGATCGATAAATATCTTAATGTACGATTTGACTAACAGTACGATATAGAAAGGATAAAAATAATGCGACATCATATTGGAAAAATCCTCCCTATTGATGGGTATGCCGTCATCTGTCACTATGAATTATCCTCAGTATACTTTCAATCGTTAACGCATCTGTACCAACCGTTAATTGGGGCCAAAGCTCTTGCCCTTTATCAAACGTTGCATAGTGAATCCTTGTTAAGTGGCGATACTTCTTTTCCACAGACACATCATACATTAATGAATTATATATCGCTTCCTTTAGATGAAATTTATCAAGAGCGTTTAAAATTAGAAGCTATTGGCTTGTTAAAAACGTTTAAACGGGATACAGAAGAAAATACCATTTACACGTATCAACTGCTTGAGCCCTTTACCCCAATGGAGTTTCTGCAGGATGGTATGTTGTCTCAACTGCTGTATCATCACTTAGGGGATAAACAATATCGGTTATTACGCTCGTGCTTTGAACAAACACACTTAAAACAGGTTGCGGAAGGTACGGATGTAACGAAGAACTTTAACGATGTGTTTGATATGACGTCAACATTAACGACAATAAATCTTGGTCAAGAAATAAACAGTGAACAAGAACCTCAAGCAACAAATGGTCCGCCTACTTCTGACATTGATTTTGACTGGCTGGAGCAAATGTTGAAACAACGAATGTTACCAACAGCCTCTATTTTAACAGAGCAAAATAAGAAGTTAATGAATCAAATGATCCACCTATATAACTTGGCGAACCATGAGATTGAAAAAGCTTTGTTATGGGCAATCAATGATGAAAATTCATTGAACCAAGAAGAATTTAAATCGGCTTGTTTAGACCTTTTTCAGACAAAGCAAACAAAGTCATCAACTAAGGTTATTAATACTAAAGATAAATTAAAAACAAATGAATCGGACCAAGCTCAACCAGTTGGAAAAGAGGAGCAATTCATTCAATTACTTGAGCAAATCTCACCAAGACAGTTGTTGGAAGATTTATCTGGTGGAAATCAAGCTTCCACACAAGACTTAAAAGTGATCAGTGATGTAATGAGTAAACAAGGGTTGACACCGGGGGTAATGAATGTTCTTGTGCATTACGTTTTATTAAAGACGGATATGAAATTGACTAAATCTTATATGGAAAAGATTGCAAGCCATTGGGCTAGGAAAAATGTCAAAACTGTTAGACAAGCAATGACAATGGCTAAAGCTGAACACAAAAAGTATCAACAGTGGGGGAATAATAAGCAAAACTATAATTATTATAAAAAGCCAACAAAAAAAGAGGTTATTCCAGACTGGTTTCATGACCGCAATAATCAAAAGGCTGAGCAGCAGCATGTAAACCAACAGGATTCAAACCAACAACAAGAAACAAATGGTGAATCAGAAAATGCTGCAGACTTATTAAAAAATTATCTAAAAGATAAAAAATCTAACCAAGGATGATTTTAAATGGAATCAATACAAGAATCATTAAAAAAATGGATGAAAGATAATCGAAACTTTCAAGAAAACTTCCATAAAATTAGAACAGCGTTATTGCAAGATCCTGAGATACAAGGGATTTTATCACAACATCCTGAGCTGACTTCAAAAGACATTGATAAAAATTTAATGAAGATGTACGAATACAAATCACAGCAAAGTACGTGTGATAATTGTCCTTCCTTAGCGCAATGTGTCAATATCCTACCAGGATATACGCCAAGGCTGCATGTGGAGAATAAACAATTTCAATTGACCTATGAAAAATGTGCCAAAAAAATACAAGCAGATGAGCAACAAAAGAAGAAATCCTTAATCGAAAGCCTTTATATGCCTAGGGATATTTTAGAAGCATCTTTTGAACAACTTGATGCAAACGATCAAGATAGAACCAAGGCTGTACAACAATCTCTTGCTTTTGTTCAATCTTATGGAACCAAGCAAGCCGAAAAAGGGTTGTATTTTTATGGTCCATTTGGTGTCGGAAAGACTTACTTCCTTGGGGCGATTGCAAATGAGTTATCCGAACGTAAAATATCATCGATGCTTATATATATGCCGGAATTTGTAAGAGAGATGAAATCTTCGTTAAAGGATGACTCGATCAATAGAAAAATTGATCATTTTAAAAATACAGATGTATTGATGATCGATGATATTGGTGCTGAGTCACTCTCTGCATGGTTTCGAGATGAAATATTAGGCTCCATTCTACAATACCGAATGATGGAGCGTCTTCCAGTATTTTTCACATCGAACTATAGCATGGAACAATTAGAGCAGCATTTAGCAACGTCTAATCGCGGTGATACAGATAAAGTAAAAGCTGGACGAATAATGGAAAGGATTAAGCAAGTGAGCAAGGAAGTGCCACTATTTGGAGCGAATCGCCGAACATAGATTGGCGTGAAAAATTCGTTCTATTAGCTTTCTTTTTACTAGATCATACATGTTTTTGCGATCTCACCCATATAATGTAACAGTTTGATCGTGGTGAGGGTGATATGTAGTGCTAGACGTGTATTTTGAATCGAACAAGGAAGCTATTACTTTTTGTCAACGCTTGTTTCAATATGATCACAATGCCGAATTTCATTGTAAAAAAAATGATGAAGGGCGAAGTAAAATTAAAATAGATGATTCAGCTACGGGGGATCATCTATCGGGAATGATAGCTAAAGCGTTGACAGATGTGTTTATTTGTCACAGAGAAATACGATGGGTTAAGCACATTGTGCAAACTTGTTACTATTACAAAGATTTGGAGGAGATACAACGAATTGTTGATCTAACACAATCAATAGTTACAGAAGATCAAGAGGAATTTGAACAAATCATAAAGGATAATAAGCCGAGAGTTACTTTGCAAAAACTTTTTGCACAGCATGCAAATGATAAAGTAATTTATTTTGATTCGATTGTTAATTTCCGATTTCATAGGTATCGTGAAGAGTTAATCGAAGTTGTTGGACTAGCTATTGATGAGTTTAAACGGGAAGAGGAATATCAATCGTTTGTACAATCATTGCGAGAATATGTAGATAAAAAAAAGTCAAAGTTTTCAACCATCCATGTTTTACAAGGGAAAGACTTCACTTTTTACAATGCAGATGGAAAGCCATTCACCAGTTTGGAGTTGAAAATGTTGATTAATAAGGAGCCGCTTTACATAGTTGGTTTAGATCAAGAAGAATTAAATTTAACTCCACTACTTGCAATGGCGCCAGAGGAAATAATTATTTATGGGGATTTTCCATCTGAGGCAAAGACATTAACGATTATTAACGTGTTTCAAGAACGAGTGAAGTTTGAGACAAGTGATCATTTTCCATTTGTGCATTATTTAAAAAGTTAACCGATGTGCTTGATTTTTATCGATTCAACCGCTATAATACTTTCATATAAATGATAATGATCAATAAGCGTACATCGGTATTGATGAGGACAAGGTCTTATGTAAGGATCTACATTAGAGAGGGAAATCGAGGCTGAAAATTTCCTGTAGCATTCACCTAGGATCACCACCTCTGAACCCTGCTATTCGAAAATAGTTATTAGTAGAATGCAGCGTTTCATCTACGTTACAGATGAATGAGCCGTCATCATTTGATGCGGAAATTAGGGTGGAACCACGAGCCAACGCTCGTCCCTTTGCTATTTAAGCAAGGGGATGGGCGTTTTTTTGTCGTTTAAAAAGGTTATCGTTTTAAAAGGATTATCTCATAATTTGTGTTTACATCGACAACACATTTTACGAGGGAATAGCCACCTGAATACGATCTAATAAATGAAGGAGTGAACATCGTGTCAAATCAATTAGAAATTATTTTTCCAGATGGTAACAAGAAGGAGTTTCCACAAGGAACAACAGGTGAAGATATTGCAGCATCGATCTCGCCAGGGCTTAAAAAGCAAGCATTGGCTGTGAAAGTGGCCGGTAACTTGTATGATTTACGCAGAGAGTTACCAGAGGGTGGAGAAATTGAAATTATTACCAATAAGAATGATGAAGGCATTGAAATCATGCGCCACTCAACTGCTCACTTAATGGCACAAGCAATCAAGCGTATTTATGGAAACGTGAAATTAGGGGTAGGACCAACAATTGAAAATGGTTTTTACTATGATATTGATATGGAAGAATCGATTACACCTGAGGACCTACCAAAGATTGAAAAAGAGATGCAAAAAATTATTGATGAAAACTTAGAAATTGTCCGTAAAGAAGTTACAAGAAACGAAGCAAAACAAATGTATGAAGAGATTGGTGACAATCTCAAATTAGAGTTGCTTGAAGATATCCCGGAAGATGAAACAGTTACGATTTATGAACAAGGGGAGTTTTTTGACCTTTGTCGAGGTGTCCATGTTCCATCAACAAGTAAGATAAAAGTATTCAAGCTATTAAGTATTTCTGGTGCTTATTGGCGTGGTGATAGTAAGAATAAAATGCTTCAACGTATTTATGGTACGGTATTTGAGAAAAAAGGCCAATTGGATGAATACCTTCGTCTACGTGAAGAAGCAAAAGAAAGAGATCACCGTAAGCTTGGAAAGGAATTAGGCATTTTTACTGTTTCTCAAAAAGTTGGACAAGGGTTACCATTATGGCTTCCTAATGGTGCAACAATTCGTCGTACAATTGAACGTTATATTGTTGATTTAGAAGAACGTCTTGGTTACAACCATGTGTATACACCAGTACTAGGAAGTGTTGATTTATATAAAACAAGTGGACACTGGGACCATTATCAAGACGACATGTTCCCAACTATGGAAATGGATAACGAAGATTTAGTATTACGTCCAATGAACTGTCCACACCATATGATGGTATTTAAAAATGAGTTGCATAGTTACCGTAATCTTCCAGTACGTATAGCTGAGTTAGGTACGATGCACCGTCATGAAATGTCTGGAGCACTAGCAGGGCTTCAACGTGTACGTGCGATGACACTTAATGATGCGCACATCTTCGCTCGACCGGATCAATTAAAAGATGAATTCAAGCGTGTAGTAGAATTGGTTCAAAATGTATATAAAGACTTTGGGCTTAATGATTATTACTTCCGTTTATCTTACCGTGATCCAGAAGATAAAGAAAAATATGTGGATAATGATGAGATGTGGGAAAAAGCACAGGCAATGTTAAAAGAAACAATGGAAGATATGGAGCTAGACTATGTAGAAGCAGAAGGGGAAGCGGCCTTCTATGGTCCAAAACTTGATGTGCAAGTGAAAACAGCACTAGGAAAAGACGAAACCCTATCAACGGTTCAATTAGACTTCCACTTACCAGAACGTTTTGATCTTACTTACATTGGTGAAGATGGAAAAGAACATCGTCCAGTTGTTATTCATCGCGGGGTAGTGTCCACGATGGAACGTTTTGTTGCCTTCTTAATTGAAGAATACAAAGGGGCATTCCCAACATGGTTAGCACCAGTACAAGCTAAAATTATTCCTGTATCAGCAGATGTTCACTTGGATTATGCTAAGAAAGTGGAAGAACAACTACGTTTCCAAGGTGTTCGTGTTGAGGTTGATGAACGAGATGAGAAAATTGGTTATAAAATCCGTGAAGCACAAGTTCAAAAAGTCCCATTTGCATTAGTTGTTGGGGATAAAGAAGTTGAGGCAGAAGCAGTTAATGTTCGTCGTTATGGTGAAAAAGATTCGGAAACAAAAGCCTTAAAAGACTTTACTGCAGAAATCAAATCTGAGATCGAAGAACGTAAATTACGTAACTAAGGATGGATGTTTTCCTAAATAGAAAGGGATAGATTACTAAATGAAGTAGCATGAAAAAACGCTCAGAATAATTCTGAGCGTTTTTTTACTTTACCACCTCTGTTAGCCTTTTTGTATTAATGCTCCCTTTAATGGAGGCGTATTTTACTACTATTCGTATATTCCGTTTTTAAAATGGAATACATTTGTGTATCTCGAAATTCTCCTTTTATGTATTCATTTTTTCTTAACGTTCCTTCGTATTTCATCCCCATTTTTTGCATTATCTTCTGGGAAGCAAAATTGTCGGTATCACATCTTCCCTCAATTCTATTTGGTGATAGAACATCAAATCCATAATGCAAAATTTTATTAAGCGCCTCAGTAACAATTCCTTTACCCCAAAAATCTTCGGAAAGAAAATAACCTATTTCTAAACAACTATGCTCATTATTCCAATCTATAAACGCTGCAACGCCTATTACTTTTCCTGTATCTTTTAATTCAATTGCCCACTCACCAGACTCACCATTTTCATAACCACTAATTACAGCTTTTAGAAAATCATTCGTTACTTCTATTGTTTTGTTTACTTCCCATGTCATTGGATTAGCCACTTTTGGATTAGAACAAAAATAATGAACATCGTTTAAATCTGAAAAAGTTAATTTTCTTAGTTTTAACCTTTTAGTTTCTAAATCAGGCATTTCTTTTAAATAGTTTTCAAAATTCATTCTCTAACTCCCTCGTATAAACTTATTATTTTTTTATTCAACCTTTTGTAAGACATAACTTTTAACATAATATACCATTTAATCTTTTGTAATTAGAAGGAAAAAGCCCCCAATCGATGAACCTTTTGTTTGAACTCTTTCACGTTCAGATTAGGCAACAGCACAGGCATTGCAGCATCAGATTTCTCTCAGCTTCTGTGGGAGCTTTCGTTGTTTCCTCCGTAAAATACTTTACAATCGATTAACATTAAAAGAATACGAGGATAGTAATACCTGAACAAGGGTGACCGCTTATTACCAAAATTTGTTTGGAATATTTTTTTGAAATTCCTTGTAATTATGATAAAAGTTCGTTATTATGTAAAAGTCTCATTGTTAAAAACAGCCGAGCAGTTGACATGGATTGGACATTATGCTATTCTTTTATAAGTGAAATTAAATATGAACTAAGGCAAGTAGAAGCACCCGCTTCTCACCTGATTGACGCAAGATTGCAGTTGACAGGTTATTCTGATGATAACAGATGACGTGTGGGTGCAGTGTGTGTACCGACACTTTTTTTATGTTAACAACAATACTTGTCTAAGGGCTCATTGTCTCAAAAATTTATGGAGGTGGCTGATTATTAGCAAAGATATGAACGTCAATGAGAAAATTCGTGCTCGTGAAGTTCGTCTCATTGATTCAAATGGGGACCAATTAGGTGTTAAACCACGTCAAGAAGCGCTGGATATTGCTGCAACAAGAAATCTAGATTTAGTATTAGTTGCACCGAATGCAAAACCGCCGGTATGTCGTATTATGGACTACGGTAAATATCGCTTTGAACAACAGAAGAAAGAAAAAGAAGCGCGTAAGAAACAAAAAATAATTAATGTAAAAGAAGTCCGTCTTAGTCCTGGAATTGAAGAACACGACTTCAATACAAAATTACGTAATGCAAGAAAGTTTCTTACAAAAGGCGATAAAGTAAAAGTTTCGATTCGTTTCCGCGGACGTGCGATTACCCATAAAGAATTAGGTCAAAAAGTACTTGAACGTATGGCTGAAGAATGTAAAGATCTATCCACGGTTGAACAAAAACCAAAAATGGAAGGTCGAAGTATGTTCTTAATGCTAGCACCAGTCAATGAAAAATAATCAATCTAATGGTTGTTTAAAAAAGTTATAGCTTACAAGGAGGAACTACTCATGCCAAAAATGAAGACCCATAAAGGTTCTCAAAAACGTTTCCAAAAAACAGGTTCTGGGAAGCTGAAGCGTTCCCACGCATATACTAGTCACTTATTTGCTAACAAATCACAAAAACAGAAGCGTAAACTTCGTAAGAGTGCTACTGTTTCTGCTGGTGACTACAAACGAATTAAACAAATGCTACAAAACAAATAAGGTAAAGCTTACAGTAGGAATATTCCACTGATGAGGATTTACACTAACTAAACATTCACGAACGAATCGTTGATATATACTAGGAGGGAATTACTATGGCACGTGTTAAAGGTGGAACAGTTACACGTAAACGTCGTAAACGTATTTTAAAGTTAGCTAAAGGTTATTATGGTTCAAAACATGCACTATTCAAAACAGCTAAGCAACAAGTAATTAAGTCAGGTCAATATGCATACCGTGACCGCAGAAACAAAAAACGTGAATTCCGTAAATTATGGATTGCGCGTATTAACGCTGCAGCACGCCTAAACGACTTATCTTATAGCCGTCTTATGCACGGGTTAAAGCAAGCTGGTATCGAAGTAAACCGTAAAATGCTTGCAGACCTTGCAGTAAATGACGAAAAAGCATTTGCTCAATTAGCTGAAAAAGCAAAAGCGGCAATTAAATAATAATAGTTTATAATAAAGAGGCTGTCCCGCAAAGGGTTAGCCTCTTTTTAAATTAGGCCGATTTTGAAATGGTTGTTATTGGATATAAGCTGTATTATACGACATAACCATCATAATTTTGCTCTCTACTTTTCTGAATAAATTAAGTGATATACCATCGCTATGGCAGAATACTCCGCTTTCCGCGGGCACGGCCTCAGGCCAACAGGATGTTGGTCACGCAGGCGTTGTCACAGGACGTGACGATCTTAGCCTACGTTCCTTAATTCAGTGGGGCTTCGGACACATGCTGTTCCTGCAGGACAAGGAAAGCTTCGACAGCAATACATCGCACGAAGAAAATTGGTTTGTATTTTCAAGGAGGCTCACCAGCCCCCCACAGGAAAGCGTAGTGTATTTCCGCAGCGACTTTTAGCACTCTCTTTTTAGAGGAGGTTGCAAGTGTTATGTAGTATAATACAGCATATGTGCATCAGCACAGGTAATCAGTCTTTTAATTTAATTAGTAGGTAGGGAATGCGATGGATTTAAGTTTAATTGCTATAGGTTATTTGATTATTGTGAACGTTTTGTCGTACAGCGTGATGGGTATAGATAAACAACGTGCAAGAAAAGGAGAATGGAGAATACCAGAAAATACGATATGGATGCTATCAATTATAGGTGGATCAATCGGAAGTGTTTTAGGGATGAATGTATTTAGACATAAAACAAAGAAATTACGATTTAAGTTTGGATTACCATTCATACTAATCGTTCACCTTTTTTTACTGGCATTCAATTTGTAGATTAAGATACCGCGACTTTCTCGCTCGATGATCCAATCTATTGGTAACCATTACTTATGTAGTAAGAAAGAGTGATATGAGATAAGTTAATTATGTTTTTGTCATATAGGCTCGTCTTATGTCATAAGTATGGAGTAAGAAGCGATAAAGGGAGGCTCTCCTTATGGAATATGTGGGTACGTATGTGTTGGCCGTTATTGAAACTGGAGGGTTATTTGCTCCACTGCTATTTATCGGAATTCACTTGTTAAGACCGATATTTTTTCTTCCTGTTGTTTTTATTTGTGTATCTGGTGGGATCTTATTTGGAACAGTAGCAGGTACTCTATATTCCGTTATTGGTATTACGCTTTCCAGTCTATTTTTCTATCGAATGGTGCAATGGATGCCAAACACGGCGAACAGGTTTGTGAAAATGAAGCAAAAAATTATTGGTGATAACGCTAGCCTAACGACATCACAAATTGCATTATTAAGGTTAGTCCCGTTTATACATTTTCATCTTTTATCTTTATGTATTCTTGAGATCTCCCAAAGTTTCAAGGACTACATGAGGTCTTCTCTGTATTCAAACATACCATTAGCGGTTGTTTATACATCGATTGGGCAGTGGCTCTCAAGCTTATCGCCCGTGATGATGGCTAGTTTCTTGATCTTATTATTACCTTTTATTTATTTGTTGCGAAGAAAAGAAATTATTATTAAATGGGAAGATTTTTTCACTGCAAACGCATCAAAACCTGGCATTTAAAGATGCCAGGTTTTGCTTATTTAATATAAAGCTTATTCATTGGATATTTCCAATCTACCTTTGCATAAGGATAACGAATTAAAATCTCCTCTTCTAGAAAATATAAATCAGCTCTTTCCAATCCTTTGAGTTGCCCGGGATGTTTGGCATGAACACTTATATTTACCACATCAAAAGCGTCTTCAGTCGTTCCTAAGTATTTTTCCCCTTCAAATAAAAAGCCTTTGTAGGTCATTAAAAAATTCTTCTTCACATTATCTGGATCGTCGTGAAAGTAAAAAGCTTTCTTTTCTCTTGCTACCTCTAACTTCCTTTTCGGATTCATCAAGTATTTATAAGCACTGTAAAATAAAAAGATAATGGCAATCAAGAGTAGTAATCTGAATAATAATACAATCATGTTTATCGTCTCCCTATCAAATGGTCCTCTTATATACGAATGGTAGTAACAAAAGGTTTCAAAAAAATTTTGCATGATCATGTCAAAAAAAGTAAAATAACAAATAGATGCAACTTATTTTATCTTGGTAAGATTCCCACTTCAAAACATGATAGGAAACGGAGATGTTTAAGTGGGAGTTAACTTTCGCTTTGACCCTGAATGGTTCTAGGTCTGAGGGTCATACCCTTGTGGTGCTAACACTAATTGGGGGAGAGCCCCCCCTAATTAGTGAAGTTTCACTTTATCTAAAAAGGAGAATAAAGATGAATTGGGATCAGTTATTTACGATGCAAGAAAAATTAGATACATATATTGAAACAAATCATAACCTACAAGCAAGTGATTTAGTAAATAAAAAAATACTGGCATTACTTGTTGAAGTTGGTGAACTTGCTAACGAAACACGTTGTTTTAAATTTTGGAGTCACAAGGATGCAAGCGAACGACAAGTGATATTGGAAGAGTATGTAGATGGTTTACATTTTATTTTATCACTAGGTCTTGAAAGTAATTTTCGTTATGACGCTGGGCCAATCCCTTCATCTACGGAAGATGTGACGACTCTATTTAATCATGTGTTTGAGCAAATCATAGCATTTAAACAAACCATAAGTAAAGAAACCTATCACCAAATGTTTACCGCATACCTTGCATTAGGAAATAGTTTAGGCTTTGATGAGACGAGTGTTAAACAAGCATATTATGAGAAGAATAAGGTTAATCACGAGAGGCAAGATAAAGGATATTAGGTGTACCCATAAATAGGTATTTTTTGTTAAATGTTGCAAAAAGAGCTATAATTTAACTGGTAGGGAAGTATCTGAAGGAGGATTACATATGGCAAAAACAGATGAAACATTAACCATGCTGAAGGAATTAACAGATGCACGCGCAATTCCTGGTAATGAGAGAGAAGCTAGAGATGTAATGAGCAAATATATCTCTCCTTATGCAGATAAGGTGTATACAGATAATCTTGGTAGTTTAATTGCTGAGAAAGTTGGTAAAGAAAATGGACCAAAAATTATGGTGGCGGGTCACCTTGATGAAGTGGGTTTCATGGTAACTCGAATTGATGATAAAGGTTTCGTTTACTTCCAAACTGTTGGTGGTTGGTGGAGCCAAGTCATGCTTGCACAACGCGTTACCCTTCTAACGAGAAAAGGCGATGTAACAGGTGTGATAGGTTCGAAACCACCTCATATTTTACCAGCAGAAGCTCGCAAAAAACCAATTGAGATTAAAGATATGTTTATTGATATTGGTGCAACTAGTAAAGAAGAAGCAGAGGAATTCGGCGTTCGCCCTGGTGATTCAGTTGTACCATACTTTGAATTCACACAAATGAAAAATGAAAAATTACTTCTTGCTAAAGCATGGGATAATCGTATTGGTTGTGCGATTGCAATTGAGGTATTGAAGCAATTACAAAATGAAGACCATCCGAACCAAGTTTATGGGGTCGGAACCGTACAGGAAGAAGTAGGGTTGCGTGGTGCAAAAACGTCAACCAACACCATTCAACCAGATATAGGATTTGCTGTGGACGTAGGTATTGCTGGTGACACACCAGGAATTTCTGATAAAGATGCCGATAGTAAACTTGGAGAAGGACCACAAATTATTCTTTATGATGCGTCTGCCATTTCTCACAAAGGGTTACGTGACTTTGTTCTTGATACGGCTGATGAGAAGAAAATCCCATATCAATACGCTTCCCTAGCTGGTGGTGGTACTGATACTGGTTCCATTCATTTAACAGCGAATGGTGTACCGGCACTATCGATTACTATTGCAACTCGCTACATTCATACACATGCAGCAATTCTTCATCGTGACGACTTTGAAAATGCTGTGAAATTAATCGTTGAAGTAATTAAAAACTTGGATGATGATAAAGTAAAAGAAATTACTTTTGGTTAATGAAAAAAACGAGGATACCATTGAATGGTATCCTCGTTTTTTTCATTAATAATGCAACCAAGAACCGTTTCGATAGTTCTTCTGGATTCTGCTAATCACGCAACTTGATGATTTAGTGAGAAAGTACATGTTAAACGGTATAACTGCTCAACACATTTTGTACATAATTTTGCGTTTCCTTGAATGGTGGGATTCCATTATATTTATCCACATTTCCTGGACCAGCATTATAGGCAGCAAGAGCCAATGTCGAGTCACCGTTGTAGCGGTCAAGCATTTGTTTTAAATATTTCGTACCACCAAAAATGTTCTGTTTTGGATCAAAAGCATTATGAACTCCAAGTCCATTAGCTGTTTGGGGCATCAATTGCATTAATCCTTGTGCACCAGCATGGCTAACAGCATTGGGGTTGTAGTTGGATTCGTGTTGGATCACGGATCGAATAAGTTTTTCATCAACTCCGAACGTAGTCGCTGCATCTTGGATGATGGATTGAAAACTAGTATTTGATGTTGTGGTACTTGGATTCATTTTAATATTAGGAAAGTAATTTTCTATCGCATGCTGATTATTAGTAGGGCGTTGTTGGGTTGGATAACTAGCCGTGTCTTGCTGTAATGACAATTGCTGCTGCATGTATTGTTTAAAAGTGTGTGTAAGTAGGGAAGCGTCGGATGTGGCATTATTATTATTCGTTAAAGTTGCCATTGCTTGCAATTGTATCAAATGTTGAAGATTCTTAATTTCCATGATCGTCATTCCTATTCTACAATAAGATGATGTAATTTTACCTTATCAACTGGAACTAGGCAATAGCTAGTTAGTAATTGGGAAAATAAAGTAATGGTGTTATGCAAGCAAAAAGGTTGTTCCAAAATAGAACAACCTTTTCTAATTCTAAGTAAACTTATGAGCCAGCTTGATTAACACCTTTTTCTAGTGCCGACAGCATTTCTTGTTTGTCGTTCTCATCTGCTTGTTGCCAAATTAATTCAAATAAAACGCCTAGTCCTGGAAGCATTTTTTCCTCACCACTTTGGATGGCATCCACAATCGTTGCTTCTAATTCTTCTGTATTATTGTTGGAAACATTAGATAGAATAGCTTTTCTTAAATTTAAATCCATCCGATCACCTCATTCGCTTAATTATGGTCTATTTCTGCATTAGATGGTAATTTTTTCGCAGAATAGTTACTACTAGTTTGACCGCTTGTCACACAATTATGTATGATAGAGAAGAAATTCATCTAGAGGATGTGGATCATGATCACTTCGGTTCAAAACAATAAAGTAAAACAATGGAATAAATTAAAGAAGCGAAAAGATCGCAATAATACCAAAACTTTTTTAGTGGAAGGCTATCACCTTATACAAGAAGCAATAAATAGCAACTGGCACTTGCAAGAGGTTATCATTCAAGAAGGGGCAACCGTTCCGGATTGGTTAGCGGATTATGAGTTAACCTACGTTTCCGATCATGTATTAAAAGCAATTACTGACACGAAAACACCACAAGGAATTGCGGCAGTAGTGGAAATGAAGCAGCCCGAGTGGGCGGACTTTAATCAACTTTTGTTAGTTGATGCAGTTCAAGATCCCGGTAATTTAGGAACGATGATTCGAACAGCTGATGCTGCAGGATTTGATGGGGTAGTTTTAGGAGAAGGAACCGTTGACCTGTTTAATGATAAAGTTGTTCGAGCTACACAGGGTTCGTTATTCCACTTACCAATTTTCCAAGCTTCATTGGAAGAAAAGATGGTGACATTACAAGATCAAGGATTCGAGATATGGGCTGCAACATTGGAAGGTGCAAAACCTTATCCATCCCTTCATGTTCCTGATAAAGTGGCATTAATTGTTGGCAATGAAGGTGCGGGCATAGCTTCGTCTATAGTGCAAAGCGCGGATCAAAAAGTACATATACCAATATACGGAGCTGCGGAATCTTTAAATGTAAGTGTAGCAACAGGAATATTGTTGTATCACCTAGCAAGTAGCAGAAATTAGCTTGATTCTTTAGTTATTTCCTAGTTCCGTTCGTCTTGGTGAGAATTTGCTGTATGACGCGCAATAAATCATTAACAAATTGACTAATTAGTATAGAGATTTATCGAAATATACATGATTGAACATAAAATCGCTGGGATCATGTGTGAAAAGGGCCTAAATATACGTTATCGAGCGAAAAAGAGTTGAGAACATGTAAGAAAAAGTCCCAAATATACGTTATCAAGTGCATAAGCGCTCGGTTAATGTAAGTAAGCACCATAAATCTTAAGCTATTATTGAAGTAAAGGCACATTATACAGTAAACACCATGATCAGAAACGAAGCTAGTTAAAGAAACTGTCGACATTTGCAAGAAAATAATGGGCTTTGACTTGCATCTTTTGCTTCGTTTTTCTATAATAAGTAAATAATGTGAATATCGACAGGCAACGAAAGAGCCAGTAAACAATACGTTCGTCGATCAATGACGTACTTGCAATAAGCATATACGTTTAAGGGAAGAAGTGTCTTAGACTGGAAGCACTTCGATCGATGTGTTGTTGAAGTTTCACTCTGGAGCCGGCACTTGGACCTTGCGTTAAGTAAGTAATTGTGTCCCGGAATTTTTTCCGTTATCAAGCTCAAGGTGGACATGGATGAACTGTGTCAACAAGGGTGGTACCGCGATTATACAAACAAGTCTCGTCCCTTTTAGAGGGAGAGGCTTTTTTATTTTGTTCTAACATAATTTCGATATTCTAGTTCAAATTTGAATCAAACTACATAAGGAGGTCAAAAGGGATGAAAGAGCGTTTATTAGAGCTACAAACAGAAGCATTAGCGAAAGTGGAAGAAGCATCTACACTTAAAGATTTGCAAGATATTCGTGTGGCATATTTAGGTAAAAAAGGTCCTATTACAGAAGTGCTACGAGGTATGGGGAAATTATCGAAAGAAGAACGTCCAGTTATTGGTGAATTAGCAAACAAAGTAAGAGAAGCGATTGCCAGTGAATTAGACAATAAAAAAGAACACCTAGAAGCAATTGAGTTAGAGAAAAAGTTGGAAGCTGAAACAATTGATGTGACATTACCAGGTAGACCAGTACAAGTTGGTGGCCCACATCTATTAACAAGTATTGTAGAAGAAATTGAAGATTTATTTATTGGAATGGGATTTGAAGTTCGAGAAGGTCCAGAAGTTGAAACAGATTATTATAACTTTGAGGCATTGAACTTACCAAAAGATCACCCAGCTCGTGATATGCAAGATTCATTCTATATCACGGAAGAGCTACTAATGCGTACTCATACATCTCCAGTTCAAGCAAGAACAATGGGAGAGTATCAAGGGAGCCAGCCAGTAAAAATGATTTGTCCTGGTAAGGTGTACCGTCGTGATACAGATGATGCGACACACTCCCACCAATTCACACAGGTTGAAGGCCTATATGTTGACAAAGATGTCCGCATGAGTGACTTGAAAGGTGTATTAAACCGTTTTGCAAAACAATTATTTGGGGAAGAAAGAGAAATTCGTCTTCGTCCAAGCTTTTTCCCTTTTACAGAACCATCTGTGGAAATGGATATTTCTTGTAAAGTTTGTCATGGTCATGGTTGTTCTGTTTGTAAAGGAACCGGTTGGATTGAAATTCTAGGTGGAGGTATGGTTCATCCACGTGTACTAGAAATGGCAGGGTATGATTCAAATGAATACAGTGGATTTGCATTTGGAATGGGACCAGAACGAATTGCAATGCTGAAATATGGCGTTGATGATATTCGTCACTTCTATACCAATGATGTCAGATTTTTAACACAATATCATAAGGCGAAATAAGGAGGGGAAACGAATGTTTGTATCTTTAAATTGGTTGAAAAATTATATTGATATTGAAAATATTTCAACAGAAGACCTAGCAGAACGTATTACGAAAACTGGTATTGAAGTAGAAGGCATTGAGTATATTGCCGAGCAAAGTACAAATGTTGTGGTTGGTTATGTGAAGAAATGTGAACAACATCCAAATGCCGATAAATTAAATCTATGTCAAGTAGATGTAGGTGATGAAGAATTACAAATCATCTGTGGTGCACCGAACATTGCACAAGGACAAAAAGTAGCAGTGGCAAAACCTGGAGCTGTTTTACCTGGTAATTTTAAAATTAAAAAAGCCAAGCTTCGTGGGGTTGAATCAAATGGGATGATATGTTCCTTACAAGAGCTTGGAATTGAAGAGAAGTTTGTACCAAAAGACGTAGCAGAAGGAATTTTTGTTTTTCCTAACGATGCAGAGGTTGGTGCAGACGCCTTACAATTACTTAATTTAGATGACGCGATAATTGAACTTGGTTTAACACCAAATCGTTCAGACGCATTAAGTATGTTAGGGGTGGCCTATGAAGTTGCCGCTATTTTGGATGTACCAATCCGCTTTCCAGAAGAAAATGTTAAAACGGCAGAGGAACAAGCAGTTGACTATGTTTCTGTTAAAGTAGAGGATTCTGACGCTAATCCATACTATGGGGCATTTGTCGTGAAAGATATCGAAATTGGCCCATCACCACTTTGGATGCGAAACTATTTGATTGCTGCTGGTATTCGTCCAATTAATAATGTAGTTGATATTACCAACTATGTATTATTGGAATACGGTCAGCCACTTCATGCATTTGATTTTGACAAATTTGGTTCAAAAGAAATTGTGGTAAGACGTGCGCAGCAAGATGAGAAAATTCAAACATTGGATGACCAAGAGCGTACCCTGTCATCCGAACATTTAGTGATTACCAATGGACAAGAACCAACGGCAATTGCTGGTGTTATGGGTGGAGCAGAATCCGAGGTTTCTGAGCAAACAACTACCGTATTACTTGAGGCAGCTTATTTCGATCCTAAGGTAGTTCGAATTGGGTCCAAAGACCATGGTTTACGTAGTGAATCCAGTATCCGCTTTGAAAAAGGTGTCGATCCAAACCGTGTCAAAAGTGCTGGTATGCGTGCTTGTCAGTTATTAAGTCAGTATGCAAATGGTACCGTTCTGAGTGGTGTAGCAGAGTTTGATGAATTAGATAAAGAGGAAAAGACTGTTGAATTTTCATCTAGCAGGATTAATGCTCGTTTAGGAACTGCTATCTCTAATGATGAAATGGCAGATATTTTACGAAAATTGAACATCAACTACAAACTAAATGGTGATACGTTTACAGTACATGTACCAACGCGACGTCAAGATATTACCATCTTTGAAGATATGCTAGAAGAAATCGCGCGTATTTACGGCTATGATAACCTTCCATATACGTTGCCACAAGGTGCATCACAAGCAGGTGGATTAACAGACTTGCAGCAGTTAAAACGAGATATCAAACAATATTTCGAGAGTGCTGGTTTAATGGAATCCATCACCTATTCGTTAACAAGTCAAGCTAGATCACAATTACTTGTTAGCCCAGAGGTAAAAGAAAAAGCGGTAACACCAGTAGCGCTTTCCATGCCAATGAGTGAAGAACATAGCACGTTAAGACTAAGTATGCTACCAGAATTGTTGGATTCACTTGCATACAACACGGCTAGAAAACAATCCAATCTTGCCTATTATGAACTAGGAACTATTTTCCTGTCAGAGCAAGAACAAGTAACCAAACAACCGGAAGAAAAACTACGTGCAGCAGGTGCGCTGACAGGTGACTGGATTACACATCCATGGCAACAAGAGAAACGACAAGTAGATTTCTATTTAGTAAAAGGAATCCTGCAAGGGTTGTTTGAAACATTAAATGTAACGGCAGAATACAAACAAACGAAAATCGATGGCATGCATCCTGGGCGTACGGCGCAAATATTGGTGGGTGGAACCTCGATTGGTTTCTTAGGTCAAGTCCATCCGAAACTACAAAAAGACTTTGATCTAAAAGATACGTATGTGTTTGATCTAGATCTAGACTATTTATTTGAGATACACAAAAATGAACCAAGCTTTGCGAAAATTCCTCGTTATCCATCTGTATCAAGAGACATCGCACTTGTCGTTGAAGAAGCTGTACATGCTGGTGACGTACAAGCTACGATCCAACAAGCAGGTGGAGAACTTGTAAAGGATGTACAAGTATTTGATGTGTATCAAGGAGAGCATTTAGAGGATGGTAAGAAGTCGATTGCGTTTAACTTACTATACCTTGATCCAGAACGTACATTAAAAGATGAAGAAGTGGAAGAGTCTTATCAAGCGATTCTCTATGCAGTGAAAGATGCTCACGATGCAGAATTACGAGGATAATCCATTAAGGAATAACATAGGTATTGGAGATAGGATGAAGAATGACGATGTGACAAATGATGAGTTATTTAATCGAGAAGTAGGAGAATATATTCAATCTCTCAGAAAGAAACAAGGGATGACTTTAGAACGGTTAGCTGAGCAAGCGAATATAAGTATAGATTATTTAAAAAGGATAGAAATGGGAGAAGGGGATATTTATTTCTTTGATGTAATGTGTATAGCTAGATCCCTCGATATATATTCATTTGCTAATGACGTAAAAAAGATTGCAGAAAAGTATTTTAGTTAGTAAATAATTTTAAAATAGAAAAAGCCGACGTGCATGTTTATGTGTCGGCTTTTTCTACTTTTCGTAAAAATGTAAGGCGAGTCCAAATCAATTCTAAATTACTCTACTGAGTTGATCGAACGAACAATTAAAATTTAGTAGTTATATGTACTTCTCTGCCTTTTGTGTATTAGCAAAGTGTATTTTTGCCAATGTATTTAATTGACTCTTCCCTTTACTACGTATAATTTTACCTGCTACTTGATCCACCTTTTGTGAGGCGCCTTTAGGCAATGTCACTCCTGCTATCTGTGAAAGTTTATCCATCTCTCTTACAAAACTTGCTCTAGCAATAATCGAGCCGGCAGCAACACTAATGGAGTAACTTTCTGCTTTGGTCATAAAATAGACGTTTTCTTGAAGTCTGACTTTTTCTGATTTCAAATGTTTTTGGTATACATTTGGTTGAGAGAATTGGTCAATCAGTATCCCTTCAGGTTTTGTGGGTTCGATTTTTTTTAATAACTTCGTGATCGCATGGTGGTGCAACATTGTTTTCATCTTGCCTTGTGTCCATCCTTTTTGTTGAAGCTTGTTATACTTCTCATTATGCAACACAACTAGTGAATATGGGGTTTTCATTTGAACGATTTTTTTGGCAATTGATTGAATCATATCATCTGTTAGGTTTTTGGAATCTTTCACACCAATTTCTTTAAGAAGTGGTATTTGTTCAGCAGTAACATAGGCTGCAGCAACGGTAATTGGACCGAAATAGTCTCCAGTTCCTGCTTCATCTGAACCAATATGGTTGCTAGTAAACAGAGAAGAAGGTGGAGCAAAGCCGTGTGCAGAGGAAGAACTTGTTTTCTTTTTCGTTTCGTTGTTTTGTTCAGCTGTTCCCCATTTGTTAGCTTCTACTTCTGGTGCTTTCCCTTGAAATAATACTTTTCCAGAATTATATGCGGTAATCGCACAATTCCCCGTTTTAGCAGCAAAAATCGCTCCAGGAGGCGTCCCCTTTAATGAATCACGATAGTGCTTGTGAAGTTCCGAAATCTCTTGTTTTGATAGTTTTAATACTACTTGTGGCATCGAATCTCTCCTAAAATAAATTTATGTAAATGTCATTTGAATATTTGACCAATCTCTAAAAGTTAATGGTTATTGCGCAAAAGCTATATTATGTGCAGTAACTTTTATAATAGTTTTTTTATTTGAGTACTTTTTCTTTAGATAATGAGTATTTAGTACTTTTCATACATCATCTAGCGCTTTTTCCAAAGATCCTGCGTGATTACGGTTTTTTCATACATCATCCAGCGTTTTTTCTCAAGATCCTGCGTATTTACGACTTTTTCATACATCATCCAGCGCTTTTTCTCAAGATCCTGCGTATTTACGACTTTTCATACATCATCCAGCGCTTTTTCCAAAGATCCTGCGTGATTACGACTTTTTCATACATCATCTAGCGTTTTTTCTCAAGATCCTGCGTGATTACGACTTTTTCATACATCATCTAGCGCTTTTTCTCAAGATCCTGCGTATTTACATTATTTTCATACATCATCCAGTGCTTTTTACGTTGATTGCCACGTAATTTGAAAATCACTGTACTTCACTAGTTAAATTTGTTGCGCATAATATAGCTAATGTGCAATAAAAGAAAATCACCAACCATTTTCATGTACAATAAATTCAGTATAGCAATAATAACATGTAAGAGAATAGTTTCCTAAACGACCGACTTCATGTTAATATTAATTCTAGGATTCGAAGAAATGAGGGGGAAAGACCGTGTCCCAATCTAATAAAACACGTGCAACAGTTGATATATATGGGAAATCATATACGATTGTAGGAGAAGAACAACCTCATCATGTGCGAATGGTTGCAAGTTTAGTGGATCAAAGAATGAGAGAAATTCATGAATCAAATAGAAGTTTAGATACGGCCAAGTTAGCTGTACTTACTGCTGTGAATACGATGAATGATTATTTAAAATTGAAAGAAGATTATGCGGAACTGGAAGCATCACTAAAGAAGAAAGAGGAACAGGAAAAAAATGATTGATTTAATTTTATTGGTAATATTAATACTAGGAATCGGTATTGGTTTAAAACGAGGCTTTATTTTACAGTTATTTCATTTAATAGGTTTTGTTGTAGCGTTTATTGTAGCATCCATTTATTATGACAATTTGGCTATGAAGTTAGATTTATGGATCCCGTATCCTGAATTACCCGAAGGAGAAACATGGGCGGTTTTTCTTGACACGCTTCCATTAGAAACAGCTTTTTATAATGGAGTATCTTTTGCTGTATTATTCTTTGGCACTAAAATCGTATTGCAAATTGTTGCCACGATGTTGGATTTTGTAACAAATCTACCTGTGCTACGTTCGTTAAATGGTATGTTAGGAGCAGTTCTTGGATTTATCGAAATTTATCTTATATTATTTGTACTTCTTTATATTATGGCACTAGCTCCGTTGGAATTTGTACAGGATTTAATTAAACAATCTTCTATTGCAGGATTTATTATTGATCATACACCGTATATTTCAAATCAAATTAAGTCATTATGGTTTTAATACATAGAAACAGCACCTCTAATACATATTTAGGGGCTTATAGTACGAGTTCAAAAAGGTCCAAGAAGTTCGAGGTGGCTCAGATTTGAGACGGGAACGTATTCTTTTAAATACGTGAGGACCGGAAAAACAAGCCAGCGAGCTCTTATAGCTACGTAATAAGAACCCTTGCAAATTTATTGGCAAGGGTTCTCTTATCAACTAATGGAATAGTCGTTAAGGATGTGAAAAGATGAATATCGACAAAAAAGATGTGATCAAATTATTAGAAACAATCGCCGTTTATTTAGAATTGAAAGGAGAAAACCCTTTTAAAATATCTGCTTATCGTAAAGCGGCACAAGCGTTAGAAAGTGATGATCGCTCATTAGCTGAAATCGATGATTTTACGAAACTTAATGGTATTGGGAAAGGAACTGCGACCGTTATTCGGGAGTATGTAAACAATGGTGTTTCCGATACTTTAGAACAATTACAAAAGGAAATACCACAAGGCTTAGTTCCATTACTGAACTTACCTGGATTAGGTGGTAAGAAATTATCAAAATTATACCAGCAATTAGGGGTTCAAGATGCGGCATCATTGAAGGAGGCCTGTGAAACGGGACAAGTCGAACAATTAAGTGGTTTTGGAAAGAAATCAGCAGAAAAAATCCTACAATCATTAGAAGAAAGCTCAAGTCGGCCTGAACGACTACCGATTGCTTTCGTGTTACCAATTGTTGAAAAAATTGAAGCCTATTTACAAACGGTTGATGAAATCGAACGGTTTTCTCGTGCTGGAAGTGTCCGAAGAATGAGAGAAACTGTAAAAGACTTAGATTTTATTATTGCGACGAAACAACCTAGTAAAGTAAAAAAAACGTTGCTAGCAATTGACGATCTCAAGGATGTTGTCGCAGCAGGTGATACAAAGGTTTCCGTAGTGTTGGAGGCGGGGTACGATATTGGCGTGGATTTTCGCCTTGTTACAGATGAGGAATTTGTTACCACACTCCATCATTTTACTGGCTCAAAGGAACATAATGTTGCGATGCGTCAACTGGCTAAATCGAATCAAGAAAAAATAAGTGAATATGGAATAGAGGATACGGAAACAGGGGAAGTAACAACTTTTTCTGATGAAGAATCATTCTTTAACCATTTTGGACTTGCATATATTCCACCTGAATTACGCGAAAATAATGGAGAGATCGAAGCTTTTCAATCGGAAGTTTCTTTATTAAAGTCTGAAGATATTCGTGGTGATTTGCATATGCATACGACATGGAGTGATGGAGCGCAATCAATAGAGGAAATGGTTCAGAAAGCGGAAGAGTTCGGCTATGAGTATATTGCGATCACGGATCACTCCAAATATTTACGCGTTGCTAATGGATTAGATGAGTCCAAATTACGAAAGCAGCGAGAAGAAATTGAACGACTGAAACAAAAGTATAATATTCATATATTTGCTGGGGTTGAAATGGATATTTTACCTGATGGACGATTAGATTTTTCACCTGATTTCTTACAGGAACTGGATTATGCAATTGGAGCAATCCATTCAAGCTTTAATCAGTCAGAGGAACAAATTATGAAACGATTATTTGCTGCTCTCGAAAATCCTTATGTTAACGTGATTGCTCATCCAACTGGTCGATTAATTGGTCGTCGGTCAGGATATCAAGCAAATGTGGAGCAATTAATTGAAGGTGCAAAAGATAGCGGTACAGTACTTGAATTGAATGCAAATCCTAATCGATTTGATTTATCAAGTGAATGGCTTGAACGTGCACAAGAACAAGGTGTCAACATTGCGATTAATACAGATGCACATAGTTACAAAACATTAAGTTTTATGGAATTAGGTGTCCACGTAGCACGAAAAGGATGGCTACGAAAAGAAAATGTCATTAATACTTGGACGAAAGAACAATTAGAAGTGCTATTTCGTAGAAAGGGATAAAGGAGTTTACAAATGAATCAACGAATCTTACATGTATTAGAATTTGATAAGATAAAAGAAATGGTGAAGAGTCAAGCTGCATCTTCGTTAGGACAAGAAAAAGCAGCAGCCCTTCACCCTTCAACAGATTTAGCCGAAGTGATTACGTGGCAAAATGAGACGGATGAAGCAATGTCTGTTCTTCGTTTAAAAGGTAATGTACCATTAGGTGGTATTTTCAATATTAAACCACATATCAAGCGAACGGTTATTGGTGGTATGTTACATCCACAGGAATGTTTGGATGTAGCAAGTACAATTAGTGGCGGAAAACAATTCAAACATTTTATTGAGGCAATGGAAGAACCAACATTGCCGATTTTGCGTGAATTAATAGCTGACATTGTACCATTGAATGAACTGGAGCGTAGTATAAAGAGTTGTATTGATGATCATGGTCATGTGATGGATGGGGCCTCGGAAAAGCTTCGAGGTATCCGTAGTAACATTAGAACCAATGAAAGTCGCGTTCGCGATAAATTAGATTCCTATACAAAATCAAAAGCAAAGATGCTCTCCGATGCAATTGTTACGATTCGAAATGATCGTTATGTGTTACCAGTCAAGCAAGAATATCGTGGTGCTATTGGTGGTATTGTTCATGACCAATCTGCTTCAGGTGCAACATTATTTATGGAACCACAGGCAGTCGTTGAACTAAATAACCAATTACAGGAAGCACGGGTACAAGAGAAAAATGAAGTGGAACGAATTTTATACGAATTATCAGCGAAAATTGCAGAAGATGAAGATTTCTTATACCAGAATGTTGAAGTTTTAACTCAAATAGATTTTATGTTTGCGCGTGCTAGACTAGGACAATCGATGCGAGCTGCGATGCCAAAGATGAATGATCAAGGAATCATAAAAATGAAACAAGCTCGTCATCCGTTAATTCCGGAAGATGAAGTGGTGGCAAATGATATTGAAATTGGGGAATCATTTACATCAATTGTGATAACAGGTCCGAATACTGGTGGTAAAACTGTAACATTGAAGATGGTCGGTCTTTGTACATTGATGGCCCAATCTGGACTACAAGTTCCTGCATTAGACGGTTGTGAATTAGCAGTGTTTTCAAATGTATTTGCTGATATTGGCGATGAACAATCGATTGAGCAAAGTTTAAGTACGTTTTCATCACACATGACGAATATTGTAGATATTTTGAAACAAGTGGATGATCGTGCATTGGTGTTATTTGATGAACTTGGTGCAGGGACAGATCCACAAGAAGGGGCGGCACTTGCCATGTCAATTTTGGATGAGGTTGTGCATCGTGGTGCTCGCATTATTGCAACGACACACTATCCAGAGCTTAAAGCGTATGGTTTTAACCGTAAAGGTGTAGTAAATGCTTCAGTTGAATTTGATGTTCAAACATTGCGTCCAACCTATCGCCTATTACTAGGTGTTCCAGGGCGTAGTAATGCCTTCGAAATTTCAAGAAGATTAGGGTTAGAAGAGCGCGTGATCGAAACCGCCAAAGAGCAAATTGGAACAGATTCAAAAAGTGTTGAAAATATGATTGCTTCTCTTGAAGATTCGCGAAGAGGTGCGGAGAAGGATTATGAACAGGCACATCAAATCCTGCTTGAGGCAGAAAACTTAAAACGTGAGATTGAATCGCAATGGGAACAATTTGAACAAAAACGAGATCAATTGTATCAAAAAGCGGAACAAAAAGCAGAAAAAGCTGTTCAAAAAGCTAAAGAAGAAGCCGAAGTAGTTGTGTCAGAGTTAAGAAAAATGAAACATGACGCAAGCCTAAAAGAACACGAGTGGATTGAGGCAAGAAAAATGTTAGATGAAGCCCAACCACAATTGAAAAATACTAAAGGAAAACAAAAAACGAAACAAGCAGATACAACGAAAACATTACAAGCTGGGGATGAAGTTACCTTACTTACATTAAATCAAAATGGAACGGTTCTTAAACAGATTAGTGATAAAGAATATGAAATTCAAGTTGGTATTATGAAAGTAAAAGCGAAGCGTAAAGATTTGCAATTTGTTAAACGAAAAGAGCCACTTGTGGAAAAACCTATGGCCACGGTTAAAGGCTCCACTTATCATGTTAAAACAGAACTAGACTTGAGAGGCGAACGTTACGAGGATGCATTGATGCAATTAGAGAAATACGTAGACGATGCTTTATTAGCTGGCTACCCCCGTGTGTCGATTATTCACGGAAAAGGAACAGGAGCACTGCGAACAGGGGTACAGAATTTTGCCAAAAAACATTCACATATTAAGTCTTACAGAGCTGGCGGTATGAATGAAGGCGGTAGTGGTGTAACTGTGTTAGAATTTAAATAAAGAACTCTGTTTATTGGTTCATTACGTAATGTTTTAAGGGGTCTTGTTACTGTATATAAGCTGTATTACGTGCAACAAATCATTAACTAATTTAACTACTGAAGTACAGTGATTTTCCAAAATACACGACGGAAACAAAGGGAAAAGCTGTGATAATGCGTGAAAAAGCCGTAAATACGCAGGATCTAGAAAAAAAGCTTTGGATCATGTAAGAAAAATCTAAATAAACGTCATCATGACAAAACAACAATTAAAAAACTATAATAAATGTTACTGCACATAATACAGCTAATGCGCACAAAAGGTTGTAAAAGCCATAAACTGGAAGCATTTTACATGGTTCGTGGGATGTGGATAGAGTAATCGAGGTGAAACCATGAGTGGATTTTGGGAAAATGTATTTGTTGAAACAGCCGCGAGGTATAGTGTTGCGATTTTATGCTTGATCGTATTTTTAGCTATATTCGAGCTTGTGACAACTTATAAAAACTGGGAAGAGATCCGGAAAGGAAATTTTTCTGTTGCAATGGCTACAGGTGGTAAGATCTTTGGTATAGCCACTATTTTTAGATACTCAATTGAACATAATGATACCATTATTGAAAGCATTACATGGGGGGCTTTTGGTTATTTATTGTTACTAACAGGATATTTCATTTTTGAATTTTTGACCCCAACGTTTAAAATTGACCAAGAAATCAAACAAGATAATCGTGCAGTCGGCTTCATTTCCATGATGATTTCCATAGGGTTAGCGTTCGTCATTGGAGCGAGTATAAGGTAATAGGGAGCGATCGGTATGAAAACACTAGCATGGGTGTTAATGGTTGTAGCCGTTATATTTTTAGTTATCGGCATCGTATATGTTATATAAGGAAAAAGGGTCAAATGAGGCTCTTTTTCTTCTATTTTTTTTAATCCATTATGGGAGTGTATACGAGATTGTATTTATACAAATTTTTTCAAAAAAATATTTTAAAAAGTCTGAAAAGTCTGTATAATGAAAGAGAGAATTTTTTAAGGAGGCAACCGGATGAACAATGCGTATGACCGTATATGGCTGTCCCAGTATCCCGATGGTTTACCGCAAACGATCCCATATGATGAAAAAGCCTTGCAATACTTTTTAAAAGATAGTGCAGAACGTTACCCTAATTTGAAAGCGCTTCACTTTATAGGTAAAGAACTTACTTATCAGGAGGTATATCATCAATCAGAAAAGCTTGCCACCTACTTACAATCGATTGGTCTAAGACAAGGAGACCGTGTCGCAGTCATGTTACCCAATTCCCCGCAAGCCGTTATTTGTTATTATGGAATCCTTCTTGCAGGTGGTGTTGTTGTACAAACCAATCCGTTATATAAAGAAAGAGAGCTTGAATTTCAACTGAAGGACTCTGATGCAAACATGATTGTTTGTCTTGATCTTCTCTTTCCATTAGTATCCAATGTGAAACCGAACACTTCGATCGAGCATATTATTGTGACGAGTATTAAAGATTATCTACCCTTTCCTAAAAATTTATTATACCCATTACTTCAAAAGAAACAAGGTCAACCACTACCAAAAGTTGAACAAACAGAGACAACGCATAATTGGTCTACAATATTGAAGCAAGAACAGATTGATTATAAAACCTATCCAATAGATCCGAAAGAAGATATTGCCTTATTACAATATACAGGCGGAACGACAGGATTTCCAAAAGGAGTAATGCTTACCCATTATAATTTAGTGGTGAATGCACAGATGTGTACGCACTGGATTCGTGACGCTGAACGAAATAATGAGGTGGTGATGGGGGTATTACCTTTTTTTCATGTGTATGGGATGACTACCGTAATGAATTATTCTGTTTTAACTGCTTCAAAAATGGTATTAGTTCCAAAGTTTGAAGTGGAAGATGTTTTAAAGACGATAGAAAAGCAAAAACCAACTGTTTTTCCTGGTGCCCCTACGATCTATATCGCATTATTAAACCATCGCAATTTAAGTGATTATGATTTGTCATCTATCAACTCTTGTATAAGTGGTTCAGCGCCATTACCTTCAGAAATACAAGAAAAATTTCAACAAGTTACAAATGGTCGACTAATTGAAGGGTATGGATTAACTGAAACTTCACCTGTGACACATGCAAATTTTTTAAATCCCGATACTGTTCAAGGTGGGATTGGAGTTCCATGGCCTGATACAGATGCCAAGATTATTGATGCTGAAACAATGGAAGAATTGCCTCAAGGTGAACTTGGGGAGATTATTGTGAAAGGGCCACAAGTGATGAAAGGATACTGGAATAACCCTGAAGAAACTGAACAAGTACTGATCGATGGTTGGCTAAGGACGGGCGATATTGGTTATATGGATGAGAATGGTTGTTTCTATGTAATGGATCGTAAAAAAGATATGATCATTGCTGGTGGGTATAATATTTATCCACGTGAAGTAGAAGAAGTATTATATGAACATGAAGCCGTACAAGAAGCAGTAGTAGTTGGGATTCCAGATCGGTATCGTGGTGAAACGGTAAAGGCTTTTATTGTAAGCAAGGAGGGCGAACGCTTAAACGAAGAGGCAATGGATCGTTTTTGTCGCAAACGGATTGCTGCATATAAGGTGCCAAAAGTATATGAATTCCGAGATGAACTACCTAAAACAGCTGTTGGGAAGATATTAAGAAGGCAATTAGTAGAGGAGGAGAAACAAAATCAATCGATAAACCAAGAGGCTGACCAATCAAGTTAGTCTGTCTGATAAAAAATTGACAAAACCAAAAAAAGGAAGTAAAATTAAATTATGAATGAATGGTCATTCATAATTTAATTTAGGAGAAATTATCATGAAAACAACAAAACCAAAATTCCAACAAATTATAGATGCAGCAGTTATAGTTATTGCCGAGAATGGTTATCATGCTTCAAAAGTTTCCAAAATCGCTAAACAAGCAGGGGTTGCCGATGGAACCATTTATTTATACTTCAAAAATAAAGAAGATATTCTCGTTTCTTTATTTCAAGAAAAAATGGGCGAATTCATTCAAAAAATACAGGAAAAAATCGACGTTGATTCATCAGTGGATCAAAAATTGAAAACATTGATAACGATGCACTTTAGTCAATTAGCTGAAGATCACCATTTAGCGATTGTGACCCAATTAGAACTAAGACAATCGAATAAACAACTACGTCTGAAAATAAACGATGTATTAAAGCCGTATCTTGAGGTTGTCGATCAAATCGTTGAACAAGGGATAAAACAGGAGATCTATCATTCCACCATTGATCCTAGACTTATCAGGCAGATGATCTTCGGCACACTAGATGAGACCGTTACAAATTGGGTGATGAACGAACAGAGATATGACTTAGTAAGCCAAGTTGACCAAGTTCATTATTTAATATCCAATGGACTAAAAAAACGGGGATAACCCCCACTGAGTGAAGTTTCACTTTATAAAGAACGAGCGTACGTCGAAGTTTCCATCAACTATATCATTTAAAAAAGCCTTAATTTTAGGAAAGGGGAGATATCGGTTGAATATCTTTGTTTTAATGAAATCGACATTTGATACAGAAGAAAAAATTAATGTCCGTAATAATAAGATTGATGAGGACGGGGCTGAATTCATTATTAATCCGTATGATGAATATGCGATTGAGGAGGCAATTCAACAACGTGATCAACATGGTGGGGAAATAACAGTGGTCAATGTGGGTAGTTCAGACAATGAGAAACAATTGCGTACTGCTCTAGCAATGGGGGCAGACAAAGCAGTATTAATCAACACAGAGGATGATGTAGAAGCAGGGGATGCATTTACCACGGTTAAAATATTAGAGGCATTTTTCGAAGAGAAAGATGTAGACTTAATTTTAGCTGGAAATGTGGCAATCGATGAAGCAACAGGGCAAGTTGGGCCTCGTTTAGCACAATGTTTGGACATTGATTATGTTACAACCATTACGGAATTACGAATTGATGGAAAGCAAGTAACAGTGGAAAAAGACGTGGAAGGCGATATCGAGGTGATCGAAACATCATTACCTGTTTTAGTAACCTGTCAACAAGGGCTTAACGAACCAAGGTACCCATCACTACCGGGGATTATGAAAGCAAAGAAAAAACCATTAGAAGAACTAGAAATTGATGATTTAAATATAGAGGAAGAGGATGTGCAGCCTATGACCAAAACGATTGAAATATTTCTCCCCCCTGAGCGTCAAGCCGGAAAAGTATTACAAGGGGAATCTCAAGAACAGGTAGCAGAGCTAGTTCAGTTGTTACAAAAAGAAGCGAAGGTATTCTAATGCATGTTGCTATCTAGGTACTTATAACCAATTTACTAATAGTGTAAGAAGGGAGCGAGTTTATGAATAAAAGCCTTGTTATTGGTGAATTAAGGGAAGGAGAATTACGAAACGTCACTTTTGAATCCATTGCAGCCGCCAAAAAAATAGGTGACCAGGGAGAAATTGTTGGTGTGCTATGTGGGGCGCAAGATCTTAGTTCTGCAGCCAAAGTGATGATCTCATATGGAGCAGACCGTGTTGTGAAGATTGAACACCCAAAATTGAAAACGTATACACAAGAAGGATACGGTCAAGCAATTTCTCACGTAATTGAGCAAGAGTCACCAGATGGAATCATAATGGGACATACATCGGTAGGGAAAGATTTAGCCCCAAAGCTTGCGAGCAAGTGGAATTCAGGTTTGGTTTCAGATGCAATTGATTTAGAAGTAGTTGGTGATCAGATTGTTTTCACACGCCCTATTTATTCGGGAAAAGCATTTGAGAAAAAAATTATTACAGAGGGATTAACATTTGCTACGATTCGACCAAATAATATTCCTTCATTAACAAAAGATGATGCTAGAACAGGTGAAGTGACTTCTTTAGATGTAGAAATTACGGATTTACGCTCTGTTATGAAGGACGTTATGAAAAATGCATCAGAAGGTGTTGATTTGACAGAAGCAAACGTTATTGTTGCGGGCGGACGAGGAGTAAAGAGCAAGGAAGGGTTTGAACCGTTACAACAACTAGCTGATGTCTTAGGTGGAGCGGTTGGTGCTTCACGCGGTGCTTGTGATGCTAATTATTGTGATTACTCCCTGCAAATTGGGCAAACCGGAAAGGTGGTAACCCCTGATTTATATATTGCATGTGGTATTTCTGGAGCGATCCAACATTTGGCAGGGATGTCTAACTCGAAAATTATAGTTGCCATTAATAAAGACCCGGAGGCAAATATATTTAATGTAGCAGACTATGGGATTGTCGGTGATTTATTTGAAATCGTGCCATTGCTTATTGAAGAAGTAAAGCAATTAAAAGTGAACACATAATAATCCTGCTACAACAGTAAAAGAAGCTGTTGTAGCATTTTTTTAGAGATCAGTATGGATGATGGCATAAAGGGAAAAGTAGATAGAAAGCAAAGTATTAGCAATTAATTGTATTGGAATGCTATACTCATGGTGAACGTATAGTATTTGTATATAATGAGGAGGAATTATAAATGGCAATTGTAAAAGCAACTGATGAAAATTTCAATAAAGAAACTAGTGAAGGTGTCGTATTAGCAGACTTTTGGGCACCATGGTGTGGACCTTGTAAAATGATCGCTCCTGTTCTAGAAGAAATTGATGGAGAAATGAGCGATAAAGTTAAAATTGTAAAGCTTGATGTCGACGAAAATCAAGAAACTGCTGGTAAGTTCGGTGTCATGAGTATCCCAACCCTTCTTTTATTTAAAGATGGAGAAGTTGTTGAGCAGGTAGTAGGTTTTCAACCGAAAGAAGCGCTAGAAGAATTAATTAACAAACATGCATAAAATTTTTCTGAATTAAGAAATTAAATCATTTCTTATATCCCTTGTTACTTTTGTGACAAGGGATTGTTATTTACTATTAGATAATACATGTACTTATAAGGTAAATTGTAGCGAAAGACTTGGAGTGAGAATGTTGAATGATCGAATCAGTGAAAAATTAGCTGTACTCCCCGCTCAACCAGGCTGTTACTTAATGAAAGATAAGCATAACACCATTATTTATGTAGGGAAATCCAAACTTTTAAAAAATAGAGTTCGTTCTTATTTTACAGGGGCAAATGATCAAAAAACACAGCGATTGGTGCAAGAGATTGTTGATTTTGAATATATTGTTACTTCTTCTGAAATTGAAGCACTTATTTTAGAAATGAATTTAATTAAAAAATATGATCCAAAGTATAACGTGTTATTAAAGGATGACAAATCCTATCCTTATTTAAAAATTACCAATGAACGACACCCGCGTTTGTTAATCACACGAAAAGTAAAAAAAGATAAAGGAAAATATTTTGGTCCATACCCTAATGTGATCGCTGCTCGAGAAACAAAAAAATTATTAGACCGTCTGTATCCACTAAGAAAATGTAATAATCCACCAGGTCGAGTCTGTTTGTATTACCATATGGACCAATGTTATGCATGCTCAGAAAACCCACCCACCGAACAGGAATATAAGGAAATTGTTCAAAGTATTACCTCTTTTTTGAACGGTGGTCATAAACAAATTAAACAAAGCCTCAAACAAAAGATGTTGGATGCAAGTGAAGAAATGAATTTTGAACGAGCAAAAGAATTACGGGATCAAATCCAACATATCGAGTCTGTTATGGAGAAGCAGAAAATGACCCTTAATGACCAAGTCAATCGGGATGTATTTGGGTATGCGTATGATAAAGGTTGGATGTGTGTTCAAGTTTTCTTTATTCGTCAAGGGAAATTAATTGAAAGGGACATATCAATTTTTCCTTTTTATGATGATGCCGAAGAAACATTTTTAAGTTATATCGGACGTTTTTACCTGCAACATAACCACCCAAAACCAAAACAAATCTTAGTCCCAGCTCCGACAGATAATGAACTTTTAAAAGAACTGTTAGAGGTTGATGTACACATTCCATATCGAGGAAGAAAAAAGGAGCTAGTCCATTTGGCTGCTAAGAATGCACAGATTGCTTTAGAAGAAAAGTTTCGATTAATCGAAAGAGATGAAGAACGAACCATTAAGGCAGTTGAAAATTTAGGAGAAAAAATGCATATCGCAACACCGCATCGAATTGAAGCGTTCGATAATTCTAATATTCAAGGGACAGATCCCGTTTCGGCGATGGTTGTTTTTATAGATGGAAAACCGTCCAAAAAAGATTATCGAAAATATAAAATCAAAGATGTTAAAGGACCTGATGATTACGATACAATGCGGGAAGTGGTTAGACGTCGTTATACAAGGGTATTAAAGGAGGATTTGCCTTTACCAGATTTGATTATTGTGGATGGTGGAAAGGGACAAATGAGCGCAGCGCTTGATGTGTTAGAAAATGAATTAGGTCTTGATATTCCATTGTGTGGTTTGGCGAAAGATGATAAGCACCGAACAAGTGAATTGTTATATGGCAATCCGCCAGAGATCATTCATATTGAACGTCAGTCACAAGAATTTTATTTAATTCAGCGCATTCAAGATGAAGTTCACCGATTTGCCATTTCATTTCACCGACAGTTACGTGGAAAAAGTGCTTTCCGTTCGGAATTAGATAATATACCAGGGGTAGGAGAAAAACGAAGAAGATTATTACTAACCCATTTTAAATCGATCGCTGAGATCAAGGGTGCAAAGCTTGATGAAATAAAAAAATTAGGAATACCAGAACCAACAGCAAAAACGATATTGGAGCATTTGCATAATAAGAATAGCCAAGAGAATGGAAATAATCCTACTTCTGAATGAGGATTATTTCCTTTATTTTTATTTTGATACGCTAGACCATTTGATTTATCCTGTATGTAATTGGCGCTGAGATCCACTTTGTTGAAGTTTCACTTTACAGGTTTTTAAGAAAAATAGACAGTGAATTGAACAAATTTCTTTTTAGTGTTTACCTCTTCAATACATTCGCAATATTTTTCCTTAACCTGTTCGACGGCTTGGGCAAGAAAACCTGCCTCTAATCGATAGTCCACATCAAACTCCTGGTCTATTCGATTCGTTATGGTTTCACCAGTTAGTTCAAATATCAATTCCTTTCTTTTCTCCTTTTTCAGTGTCAAATATCCCCAACCAACATCATTAAAGAATTGAATGATGTCATCAACACTCATTTGGCTTGTTTCTCTTGCTATATTTTTCCCCATTACATAAATCACTCGTTTCGTGTCTTTGCCGAGTAAATCGGGTAAGCAATAATATCTAAGAAGATCATAACCAGATCCAGTACTTACAATATCGGTCACCATTTTTTGAACGGAGACATTATCTTTTGGCATATTTAACAATCCTTTCTACTATTATAAATAGTAAAGCTCACTCATTTCTAATTGTACTTCGTTCGAAGGACACTATTTATTATTACTTGTAATCTACTTGTGTGCAAGGTTATCTTGTATCCTTTTAGATGTTTAATCACGAGAAAGTGCTTTTCTTGACGGTTAAAGTCGATCGAAGTACAATAGATATGAATTTAAAATTATACATTTTTCTAATAATTTGCATTCTATTGAAAAATAAAAATTAAAGCGTTTTATTATTAGGAAATGTATAGAAAGTAGATTGAATCGAACTAGTTGAGGGGGGTACATATGACGGAAAATAGGGAGTTTTTTTATCGTAGGTTACATTCACTGTTAGGGGTTATACCAATTGGTATATTTTTAGTACAGCATTTGGTTGTGAACCATTTTGCTGTCTATGGAGAGGAAAGTTTTAACAATGCAGCTGGATTTATGCATGATTTACCATTCCGGCTTATGTTAGAAATTTTCATTATCTTCATCCCAATTTTGTTTCATGCTATTTTAGGGGTTTATATTGCTTTTGTTGCGAAAAATAATGTACAAAGATATGGATTTTTTCGCAATTGGATGTTCTATTTACAAAGATTAACAGGAATCATTACATTGGTGTTCATTGTTTGGCATGTTTGGGAAACAAGAGTTGCCATTGGAATGGGAAATGCAGAGCTAGACTATAGCTTAATGGAAAATATCTTAAGCCAACCATTCTTTTTCTGGTTCTACATTGTAGGGGTTGTTTCTACGACATTCCACTTTGCTAATGGTTTATGGAGTTTCTTGGTATCATGGGGGATTACAGTTTCACCTCGTTCTCAAAAAATAGCAACCTATGGTACACTAATTGTTTTTCTAGCGATTACTTATATAGGGATTAGATCATTAATCAAATTTGCATATGGAGTTTAATAGTTTGATAGTTTTTATACTAGAGGAGTGAGCTTAAACGATGAGTAATCATAAAATTGTTATAGTTGGAGGCGGTTTAGCAGGTTTAATGGCAACCATTAAGGCTGCAGAAGCTGGTGTCCATGTCGATTTACTTTCTATAGTACCTGTTAAACGTTCTCACTCAGTATGTGCACAAGGTGGAATCAACGGAGCCGTTAATACAAAAGGTGAAGGAGATTCTCCATTGGTGCACTTTGATGATACTGTTTATGGTGGCGATTTCTTGGCAAATCAACCACCTGTTAAAGCGATGTGTGAAGCGGCACCAGGAATTATTCATATGTTAGATCGCATGGGGGTTATGTTTAACCGTACACCAGAAGGTTTGTTAGACTTTAGACGTTTTGGTGGAACCCAACACCATCGAACTGCATATGCTGGTGCGACTACAGGTCAGCAACTGCTATATGCATTAGATGAACAAGTACGACGTTTTGAAGTGGAAGGCTTAGTTACAAAATATGAAGGTTGGGAATTTATCTCTGCCATTATCGATGATGAAGGAACTGGTCGAGGTGTCATTGCACAAAGTATCCAGTCCCACGAAATTAAAGCGTTTAAAGCGGATGCAGTTATTCTAGCATCAGGTGGACCAGGTATTATATTTGGTAAGTCAACAAACTCTGTGATCAATACCGGATCTGCGGCAGCAGCGCTTTATCAGCAAGGTGGAATATATGCAAATGGTGAATTCATCCAAATTCACCCAACGGCAATCCCAGGTGACGATAAACTTCGTCTAATGAGTGAATCTGCTCGCGGTGAAGGTGGACGAGTTTGGACATATAAAGATGGGGAACCATGGTATTTCTTAGAGGAGAAATACCCAGCATATGGTAACTTAGTTCCTCGTGATATTGCGACGAGAGAAATATTTGATGTGTGTGTCAATCAAAAGCTAGGTATTAATGGGGAAAATATGGTGTACCTAGATCTTTCTCACAAAGATCCTAAAGAATTGGATGTTAAATTAGGTGGAATTATTGAAATCTATGAAAAATTCGTGGGGGAAGATCCTAGAAAAGTACCAATGAAAATTTTCCCTGCTGTTCACTATTCCATGGGTGGGCTTTGGGTTGATTATGAACAAATGACCAACATTCCAGGAGTTTTCGCAGCTGGTGAATGTGATTATACACAACATGGTGCGAACCGACTAGGAGCAAATTCATTATTGTCTTCTATTTATGGTGGTATGGTAGCTGGTCCAAATGCAATTAAATATATACAAGGACTAGAGAAAACAACAGAGGATATATCATCAAGTTTATTTGATAACAAATTGAAAGAAGAGCAAGATTATTTTGAACAGTTAATGGCAATGGATGGAGAAGAAAATGCTTATCAAATTCATAAAGAACTAGGACAATGGATGACGGATAATGTTACGGTTGTTCGTGAAAATGCTAAACTATTAAAAACAGATGAAAAAATACAAGAACTACTAGAAAGATGGGAAAACATTAACATTAATGACACGTCACGTTGGAGTAACCAAGGGGTAATGTTTACAAGACAGCTAAAAAACATGCTACACCTTGCCCGTGTTATTACACAGGGAGCATATAATCGTAATGAGAGTCGCGGTGCGCATTATAAACCAGCATTCCCAGATCGTAATGATGAGGAATGGTTAAAAACAACCAAGGCTCATTTTGATCCAGAGAAACAAGATCCAGTATTTGATTACGAAGATGTTGATATTTCTCACATCAAGCCAAGAAAACGTGACTATACGAAGAAAAAGTAGGGGGGATGACACGTTATGGCTGAAAAAACGATTACTTTGATCATAACCCGTCAAGATAATCCAGAGTCAAAACCATATGAGGAAACATTTGAAATTCCGTATAGAGAGAATATGAATATCATTTCTGCTTTAATGGAAACACAGCAGAATCCGGTCAATGCAAAAGGGGAAAAAACAAGTCCGGTGAACTGGGAATCAAATTGTTTGGAAGAGGTATGTGGTGCTTGTTCTATGGTAATAAATGGAACACCGCAACAAGCGTGTTCAACATTGGTAGATCAATTGGAACAACCAATTCGTTTAGAACCAATGGCAACCTTCCCGGTAATGAGAGACTTAGTTGTTGATCGTAGTCGTATGTTTGATTCATTGAAAAAAGTGAAAGCGTGGATTCCGATTGATGGAACACATGACCTTGGTCCAGGACCACGTATGCCTGAGAAGAAACGTCAGTGGGCTTATGAATTATCAAAATGTATGACTTGTGGGGTTTGTCTTGAGGCTTGTCCGAATGTAAATAGTAACTCTGAATTCATTGGACCAGCTCCACTTTCTCAAGTTCGTTTATTTAATGCGCATCCAACTGGTGAAATGAACAAAGGAGAACGTTTAGATGCCTTGATGGAAGATGGTGGGCTTTCAGGATGTGGAAATTCACAAAACTGTGTTCAAGTTTGTCCGAAAGGTATCCCGCTAACAACTTCCATTGCAGCATTAAACAGAGATACGAATATTCAATCGTTTAAAAACTTCTTCGGAAGTGATTATGCACACTAATACTAGTAGCATATAGATAAAAGCCTTTACCCAATCGGTGAAGGCTTTTTTTCTATTGATATTATTACAATAACTCTGACATAAATTTTGGGTGAGAGGAGCATTTAGAAGATTGGAATGATTAGTGGTAATTCGAAATAATTTAGGAATATACTCAATTTTAAATATGTCTAGATGAGGTGTTTTGCATTGAAAAAAGTTAACTATGTTATAAACCAAGATAGATGGTTACAAGGGTTTACGTTTTATTCGTGCATTAATCCGAGGTTTTCGGAGACAGATATGTTTGGCCATGTAAACAATACGGTCATGTTCGTTTATTTTGAACAAGCACGTATTGAATTTTTACAGCATTTAGGCCTATTTACTAGTGCAACTAAAGACAAGGGTGTGGTTCCGGTAGTAGCCGATTTGCAATGCGATTATCACAAGCCACTATTTTTTAATGATCAGTTAAACTTATATGTAAAAGTGAATGAAATAGGCAAAACATCGTTTGATTTACATTATTTAGGAATTACTAACAAGGAAGAAATTTGTGTCACTGGTAGAGGGAGAATGGTTCAAGTTGATTCGACTTCAGGAAAACCCGTTCCCTTTACAGACACCATGTTGAAACAATTGCATAACGTATAACTATAGTAGAAGGCTTGTTAATTAAAAATAACGTCGCATAAGCTGAATTATGTGCAACAAACATTTACTAATTTAACTACTGAAGTACAGTGATTTTCCAAAATACACGACGGGATCAAAGGGAAAAGCTGTGATAATGCGTGAAAAAGCCGTAAATACGCAGGATTTAGAGAAAAAGCGCAGGATGATGTAAGAAAAGCCGTAAATTCGCAGGATCTAGAGGAAAAACACTGGATGATGTAAGAAAAAGCCGTAAATACGCAGGATCTAGAGAAAAAGCGCAGGATGATGTAAGAAAAAGCCGTAAATACGCAGGATCTAGAGAAAAAAATCGTGGATATTTAAGAAAAATCCCTAAATACACGTTATCATGACAAAACAACAATTAAAAAACTATTACAAATGTTACTGCAGATAATATAGCTTATGTGACAAAGCACAGTCGAATACGTACGAATCATAACTATTAAACTAATAAGAACAAGAAATGATAGTAGAGACCAGCTTTAAATACAGTTTCTAAAAACTTTAGGACATAAGCTTAAAATGTTGTTGTCATGCATTCTTTAAGCACAGATGAAGAAAAAGTGTCATACAATACAGTGACTAAATAAATACCCTTCAAAATGCGGCTCTGATGACAGCAAGGAGGGGTTAAGACTTGAAGGATCATGACTATAAGCCGAAGCAACTGTTAACAAAACGTGAAAAAGAGGTATTTGAACTTTTAGTACAAGATAAAACAACAAAAGAGATAGCCCAGGAATTATTCATTTCACAAAAGACTGTTCGAAACCATATTTCTAATGCTATGCAAAAATTAGGTGTAAAGGGGCGTTCACAGGCTGTAGTAGAGCTTCTTCGCATGGGGGAGCTTAAGCTTTAATAAAAACCGACTTTCTTTTTGAAAGTCGGTTTTTAAGTAGGGAATATAAATTTTGGAATAACCTTTTTCAAATATAGTGAAAATTAAATACAGTGAGTGTAGAAGATGCCATGAAATATAATGTAACCTAAATTTAATATTCTTATTAGCCCCCTTCATGACTAGAATTAACTGTTAGGAAAAGGGATTTTGATACAACAATATTGAAATAAAAATGCTATAATACGAAAAGAGTTATATATAAAGAATGAATAAACATCAAGAAAAAGAGGGGATTTAAGTGGACCAGCCGATTGGGGTTATTGATTCGGGAGTTGGTGGATTAACGGTAGCCAGTGAGCTAATGCGTCAACTTCCAAAAGAGCAACTTATATACATTGGAGATACATTTCGATGTCCATATGGCCCTAGATCAAAAGAAGAAGTTGTGACTTATACATGGGAAATGGTTAATTTTTTACTAGCTAAAGATATAAAAATGTTAGTTGTAGCGTGTAACACTGCAACAGCTTTTGCGTTAGATCAATTGCACTCGCAATTGGATATCCCTGTCATTGGAGTGATTGAACCAGGGGCGAGAGCAGCGATAAAAGTTTCGCAAAACCAAAGAATTGGTGTGATTGGGACGGAAGGAACGATTGAAAGTAAAGCATATCCCAAAGCATTAAAAACGATACATTCTACTATTCAAGTGAATGATCTAGCATGTCCCCGGTTTGTGCCAATGGTCGAGGAAGGTATTCTATCCGGACCAGAGGCCAATCGTGTTGTTGCTGAATCTTTGATGCCTTTGAAAATGAAAAATCATATAGATACATTAATACTTGGATGTACCCATTACCCTTTGATTCGAGACAGGATTCAAGAGGTTATTGGTGATCATGTATCTATTATTTCGTCAGGTGAAGAAACGGCACGAGAAGTAAGTGCCATTCTTGGTTATAAAGAAAAACTATTTAATGGTGACCGAACTCCCGATCATCAATTTTACACAACGGGCCGATTAGATGTGTTTAAGCGGATAGCTTCCAATTGGTTAGAACAACCAATAGTAGTTGAAAATGCTGTTCTAAATAAATAGATGAATAGATATAATAACAAACGAGTAGAATCTGTTTCTGCTCGTTTGTTATTATTTTAGGACTTAAGGGTTCGAGGCGGATCCTCATTCCTTTATTTAGCAAAATACCTCCATATTTAGAGTCTAGACGGTTTCTTATTCCGCTATTTGCTATTTTTCTGGCTATTTTCCCATCTTTTGCTCCCAATAGCGGATTCACGAACCGATTGCATTTACTTTTTTCTCTTTTTCTTTGGAATAACGGAATCAGGGCCGTTTTCACCTATTGATACGATTCATCATTCCGTTTAATTCACGCCGTTGTGTCGGAGTCTATAGTAATGACGACACTACAGAATTCTGGTGAAAAAATTCAGTCTATAAAATTCTTTTGAGAAATTTCTTATAGCTAGGTCTAATTTTTGTTTGGGCTCGTATACATAGTAGTACAAACCATCGTAGGAGGGAAAAGCATGAGGAAACGTACGCTATTAAAGAATACTGGTGCAGTAAGCCTGACCTTAATATTATTATCTGGCTGTGGCATTTTTCAAGGGGAACAAACATTAGAAGAGATGGATGCGCCACCAGAAGAAGCAAGTTTAGTTGATGAGCTAGATAACGCAACAGAAGAGATTACAGAAGATGACTTAACCGGTGAAGACCAATCCGAAGAGTCTGAAACAACCGAAGGAAATGAAGAGTCCGAAGAGTCTGATGAGGAACAAGCGACAGACACTGTACAAAGACAATTATACTTACTTGATGAAAACGGAATGGTAGCGCCACAAACTCTCGATTTACCAAAGACAGATTCGGTCGCCCAACAATCAGTAGAGTACTTAATTAAAGGTGGTCCTGTTACAGAGTATTTACCAAATGGGTTTGAGGCAGTACTACCGTCTGGAACAGAAGTTTTAGGGGCAGACATGGAAGAAGAAGGAACATTAATCGTTGATGTTTCTAAGGAGTTTGCAGAATATCGTCCTGAAGATGAACAAAAAATTATAGAAGCAATGACTTACACATTAACGCAATTTGATAATGTCGAGCGTGTCAAATTGTGGATCAATGGATATGAACAAACAGAAATGCCTGTTAACGGCACACCAATTTCTAACGGGTATTCTCGAGCAAATGGTATTAACATTGTTAATGACGAGCCTGTTGATTTAATGGATAGTAAAGCGGTAACGCTTTACTATCCTTCCCAACAAGATGAAAACTTTTATCATGTTCCAGTCACAAAACATATAGAGATGGAAGATGATGCTGATAGCTATCAAAAGATTGTACAAGCATTAGTTGATGGCCCTGCACTCGACCTTGACTTGTTGAATGTCTTTAACAGTGACGTTACATTGATGGAAGAACCAACATATGAAGATGGAGTATTATCACTTACGTTCAATGAAAATATTTTAAATAATGTTGAGGAAGGGTCCGTTTCTGATGAAGTGATGGAAACGCTTGTGTTAACATTGACGGAACAATCAGGAGTTGATGCGATTGAAGTCAATGTTGACGGTGTTGAACAAGTTGTTAATGAATCTGGTGAGCCATATAGTGAACCTGTAACACGATCTACCTTTGTTCCAACTAAAAGCTTATAATGAAAGCGAAAAAGAGCTGGTGCCTATACCAGCTCTTTTTACGTGTTAGGAGTAAAAAATTAGCAAAGTTTTAACGTATTTAAGCGCTAATTGTTGCATGAACTTAATCAAATTGGTAAAAATATGTTACGATTATCTGAGAAGTTCAAGTGGGAGGAAAAAGAATGATGAGACCAAATGACCGTAAAATTGATGAGTTAAGACTAATACATATAGAAACAGACTACACGAAACATCCTGAAGGTTCAGTGCTTATAACTGTTGGGGGTACGAAGGTGATTTGTAATGCGAGTATTGAAGACCGAGTGCCACCATTCATGCGAGGGCAAGGCAAGGGTTGGATTACTGCTGAATATGCCATGTTACCAAGAGCGACAGAGCAGCGGAATATTCGCGAATCTTCCAAAGGTAAAGTGTCTGGACGTACAATGGAAATTCAACGATTAATTGGTCGAGCACTTAGATCCGTTGTTGACTTGGATAAAATCGGAGAAAGAACTATTTGGGTTGATTGTGATGTTATCCAAGCAGATGGTGGAACACGTACCGCATCTATTACAGGTGCTTTCGTTGCGGTAGTGCTTGCATTTGGAACATTAATCGATAAAAAAGTATTAAAAGAAATGCCGATTACAGATTTTTTATGTGCAACTTCTGTTGGGGTTTTGCCAGATGGAACGGAAATTTTAGACTTACAATATGAAGAGGATGCACAAGCGCATGTCGATATGAATATTGTGATGACTGGTGCTGGTGAGTTCGTCGAAATTCAAGGGACGGGAGAAGAAGCAACATTTTCTCATCAGCAATTACTTAAAATGTTGGATCTTGCTAATCATGGGTTAAAGGAAATTGTAAAGTTGCAGAAAGAAGCGATTGGAAAATGGGCAGATTCTTTTAAATAGTATCGATAGAACGGAGACATTGAAGTGAAAAAATTAATTATAGCTACGAAAAACAAAGGAAAAATGACAGATTTTAATCAGTTGTTGTCAAAATATGGAATCGAAACAATGTCCTTATTAGATTTTGATCAACCGATCGCAGATATTGAGGAGACTGGGACAACTTTTTCGGAAAATGCAGCGATTAAGGCAGAAACGATTGCAAACCAGTTTAATCTTCCTGTGTTGGCAGATGATTCTGGTCTTGTAGTGGATTATTTAGATGGACGACCTGGGGTTTATTCTGCTCGTTATGCAGGGGAAGATAAAAATGATCAAGCAAATTATCAAAAGGTATTACAAGAATTAGAAGACATTCCGCAAGAAGATCGGACTGCCCGATTTGTTTGTGTATTAGCATTAGCTAGACCGAATGAGTCAACTGTATTTAAAGAAGGGACTTGTGAAGGAACGATCGCAGATGAACCAAAAGGTGAAAATGGATTTGGTTATGATCCGATTTTTTATCCGATCAATGTTGATCGAACGCTTGCAGAAATGACAACAGAAGAGAAAAATAGTATAAGTCATCGTAAAAATGCCATGGTTCAACTGGAACAATGGATAAATCAACAACAGTAGAGGGAGGAGAATCGTATGCCAAAAGTATTGCTGTTAAGCGATAGCCACGGACTTACAGAAGAAGTAACGACGATTAAGTATCGACATATGGATGAAGTGGACAAACTGATCCACTGCGGGGATTCTGAGCTATCCGAAGATTCACAAGAATTAAGCCAGTATATAAAAGTTGCTGGTAATTGTGATCTGGATGGAAGGTATCCAGATGAACAACAAATTACCGTAGATGATTTATCTTTTTTTGCTACACATGGTCATTTATTTCAAGTGAAGTCGAGTTTGATGCCACTTTCCTATCGTGCAGATGAATTAGGGGCAAAAGTGGTTTGTTTCGGTCATACACATATAGCCGGTGCAGAACGAGTGGGTGATAAGTTATTTATCAATCCAGGAAGTATTCGCTTACCACGTGTACGAAAAGAAGGTACCTATGCGATTGTAACTTGGAAGGATCATGACATCGTTGTGGAATTTTTCGATGTGAACGGGAAACGCGTTGATGATCTAACCTATGAAACAACGCTTGAATAATTGGAAACAACCTATGTATTTAATGTATATAGGTTGTTTTTTTAATCGTTCTTTTTGCAAGTAATGATTTGTAGTTACTGCACATAAGTCGTATTATACGACATAACCTTCGTAATTGTGCTCTCTACTATTCTGATTGAAATAAGTGATATCCAATCGCTGCGGCAGAATACTACGCTTTCCATGGGCACGGCCTCAGCTAACTTGGTAAAGAAAGCCCTTTACCTCGTGCTGTTCCCATAGGACAAGGAAGGCTTCGGCAGCGATACGTCGCACGAAGAAAATCGGTTGTATTTTCGAGGAGTCTCCGTATTCTGCCTCCGCTAGGATGAGTTCTCTGATTAGTGATAAATGTAATACGATATAAATTCAAAATAGCGAGTTTACTGTAATGTTGTGTGAACGTGCCTTTAACAATAAAAAGGTATATTTGATATTTATTAAGCAATTCTCTATAAAACTTCAGTTCACTGAAATAAGCGGAGGAAATACACGGAGACTCCCGAGGCCCAACGAGGGTCATGCTGGCGTTGTCCGACAAGGACGTTTTTAGCCTGTGGTCCCTAATTTATCATCGGTGAGACCCCGCAGTGATTGGTAAGGAGCGAAGGCTAAGATCGCCACGTCCTGTGGCAACGCCTACGTGACCAACATCGTGTTGGCCCGAGCTCACCAGCCCCCCCCACAGGAAAGCGTAGTGTATTTCCGCAGCGATCTATTAGCACTCACCATTATAGGAAGTTGCTTATTATGTCGTATAATACAGCTTATATACAGCTAACAACCATCTGTTTTAAAAAAATTCCATTTAAATCCAAGTGGATGTTGACATATTGTTAACAATCACATATAATTAATTTTGTCTTAGTTAATGAAACGAAAGACTTGTTTGATAGTGAACTGAATAAAAATATAAAAAATTCTTATGCGGGTGTAGTTTAGTGGTAAAACCTCAGCCTTCCAAGCTGATGTCGAGGGTTCGATTCCCTTCACCCGCTCCATTTTATGTTTGAATTGAATATGTCCTAGTAGCTCAGCTACGAGCAAAGCACCGATGAATAAACGTCGAGTTGTCCCGAAGCATTTATCCTCCATGAATAATCTAGAAGATGCAGGGGCAGGATGTATATCATGTCAATGTGAACGATAGACTAATTTAATAATTTCACTATGTCCTAGTAGCTCAGCTGGATAGAGCAACAGCCTTCTAAGCTGTAGGTCGCAGGTTCGAATCCTGCCTGGGACGTTGTTTGAAGGATTCAACTTAGTAACCTAAGTTGAATCCTTTTGTATATGTTCGTAACGGTGATTTTAATGTATCATGGCAATTGAAGATAATAGAACCTTGGAAGTTAGGAATGATTAGGAGTGGAAAAAAACAATCAACATGACAATGTCGTCATGTTTCCGAAGTGGAAATCGAGCTTAGAAAAACAGGCAATGGATGCAATGCAAGAAAAAAAATTCGAGAGAGCGCTTGATCAATTAGAACAGTTGATTAGTTACGATGTACATACACATGATGTAATGGTAGGGAAATTGTTATGTTTAATGGAATTAGGAAAACAAGAAGAAGCGGAAGATTTATGTAAAATATTACTGGATCGACAAGACAAGCATTATGAGGAATATTTGCATTTGTATATTACATTACTGTTTCAAATGGGACATTATCAAGAACTAATCGATCAGCTGGACCAAGTGAACATTGAAGCTGTTGGAACACCTCTTAAAAACCAATTTAACCAACTATATGAAATTAGTCAGAAATTGCAGGAGGACAGGATTGCATCAGACGGTGCGCATTATATCAAGGAGTTAAAAAAAGCTGTAGAGCAACAGGATGCCAAAACACAATGGGTATTGATACAAAGGTGTAAACACGTATCAATCACACCAACTAGCTTGAATTATATCGAATCGTTGCTAATAGACACTTCAATCGATTCTGTGGTAAAAACGGGTTTAATAGAATGGTTACAAGAACAAAAGGTTGATAAAGCGATCCTCATTCAAAAACAAGAGCAAACCGTTACCGTCAATCCAAGCGAATTGGGAACTATCGTTAATTCGTATAAACAAAATATTTTGGATCTGTTACACCATGTTGAACAAGAAAATCCAACTTTATTTGAATTGATTGAGCAATTATTGTATCGTTACATATATGTTCGTTATCCCTTTATAGTAGACCAAGAAAGTCAACCTGAAGTTGCGGCGGCGTTAACGTTGTTAGGTTATCAATTACTCCAATTACCACTTGAAGAGGATTGGATTAATCAATTGCCAAAATATCAAGTTGAATACTATATTCGTGATATTTTAGAATGCGAAACAAATTATTTGTCTATAATAGAAGACTAATATTATCCATTGTTTTGAAAAATAGAGTTAGTAAAGATAGTTTTTAATCCTATTGTTATTGTTGAAAGCATGATGGATTATGTTATAATGAGGTGGTTGAAATTTGCGTTCCGCCTAAAAGATAGATACATTGTACATCGAATGAACGTCAAAACGACATAATATTGGAATTTATAGATTTTGGAGGGAAAAATAGTATGACAGCAAAATGGGAAAAACAAGAAGGCAATACAGGTCTTCTAACCGTTGAAGTGGAAGCAGAAAAATTCGACAAAGCATTGGACAAAGCATTCAAAAAAGTTGTAAAACAAGTTCAAATCCCTGGTTTCCGTAAAGGAAAAGTACCTCGTGGATTATTTGAGCAACGTTTTGGTGTGGAATCACTTTATCAAGATGCAGTTGATCTTATTCTACCAGAAGAGTATACAAACGCTGTTGAAGAAACAGGCATTGAACCTATTGATCAACCTGAAGTAGATATCACTCAAATTGAAAAAGGCCAACCTTTAATCTTCACTGCACAAGTTGAGGTTAAACCTGAAGTTACATTAGGTGACTATAAAGGACTTGAAGTAGAAGAGATCGATACAGAAGTAACAGACGAAGATGTTGACCATGAACTTAAGCATCAACAAGAACACCAAGCTGAATTAGTAGTGAAAGAAGAAGGTACTGTTGAAAATGGCGATACAGTAACGATTGATTTCGAAGGGTTTGTTGATGGGGAAGCATTTGAAGGCGGACAAGCAGATAACCATCAGCTAGAAATCGGTTCTGGTTCTTTCATTCCAGGTTTTGAAGAACAACTAGTTGGAAAATCGGCTGGAGAAGAAACTGAAGTGGAAGTAACGTTCCCTGAAGAATACCATGCTGAAAATCTAGCAGGAAAAAATGCTACATTCAAAGTGAAAATTCATGAAGTAAAAGCAAAAGAATTGCCAGAACTTGACGATGAATTTGCAAAAGATGTCGACGAAGAAGTCGAGACACTTGATGAGCTAAAGAAAAAGACTAGAGAGCGTCTAGAGGAACAAAAAGCACAAGATGCAGATACTCAAAAACGTGAATCTTTAATCGAACAAGCATCTGAAAATGCAGAAGTTGACATTCCAGAAGCAATGGTTAACAATGAATTAGATCGTATGTTAAGAGAGTTCGAACAAAGACTACAAATGCAAGGTATGACAATGGACATGTACTATCAATTCTCAGGACAAGATGAGGACGCACTTAAAGAGCAAATGAAAGAAGATGCTGGTAAACGTGTGAAAACAAATCTAGTTCTTGAAGCAATTGGTCAAGCAGAAAATGTCGAAGTTTCTGATGAAGATGTAACGAAAGAATTAGAATCAATGGCTTCTATGTACCAAACAGATGTGGATCAATTAACACAAATGCTTGGTGGCAATACAGATGCAATTAAAGAAGACCTTAAATTCAAGAAAGCAATTGACTTACTAGTAGAACATAGCAAAACAAAATAATTGAAAAATAGATATAAATAGAATTAAATAGTAAACAAGGTACGATTTTTTTCGTACCTTGTTTCTCTAATTACATAAAAGAAAAAAAGTTAGGTATTTTTTATTGGTAGGTAAGCATACACTATACATACATAACATTTGACAATCTTGAATCTAATTACATAATGAGGGATACGAAGTTTTTTAAATTAAATCTGATTGTTTATTGCTCCCATCTGTTGGGCACACTTTTCAACATGGAGTTATTTACGGGTCTACTTAAGGTTTATTACTTTTTAAACCGTTCCTAATCTGATATTATGACTAAAAGAAGATTAGAGATTACCGTTGTATGATTGTTACTATCATATAGATCACTTAAATCGAGAGGTGAAATGAATGTACAAATTTAACGAAGAAAAGGGACAACTTAAATGTTCATTTTGTGGAAAAAGCCAGGATCAAGTTCGTAAATTAGTTGCCGGCCCAGGTGTTTATATATGTGATGAATGTATTGAACTATGTACGGAAATTGTGGAGGAAGAATTGGGTAATGAGGAAGAAGTTGAGTTTAAAGATGTTCCTAAACCCCAAGAAATTTGTGAAATCCTAAATGATTATGTTATTGGGCAAGATAAAGCGAAGAAAAATTTATCTGTTGCTGTATATAACCATTACAAACGGATTAATTCTTCTCAAGCTTCCGATGATGTAGAACTCGCAAAAAGTAATATTGCTATGATTGGACCAACTGGTAGTGGTAAAACATTACTAGCGCAAACACTAGCGAGAATTTTGAATGTCCCATTTGCAATTGCAGATGCTACTTCACTTACAGAAGCTGGTTATGTTGGTGAAGACGTAGAGAACATTCTATTGAAGCTAATCCAGTCTGCTGATTATGATGTAGAAAAGGCAGAGAAAGGGATTATATATATCGATGAGATTGATAAAGTAGCGCGTAAGTCTGAGAATCCATCGATTACTCGTGATGTGTCTGGTGAAGGGGTGCAACAAGCACTACTTAAAATCCTTGAAGGAACAACAGCAAGTGTTCCTCCACAGGGTGGACGTAAGCATCCACATCAAGAATTTATCCAAATTGATACAACAAATATTTTATTTATTTGTGGTGGTGCCTTTGACGGAATTGAACAAATTGTCAAACGTCGCTTGGGTAAAAAAGTGATTGGTTTTGGTGCCGATGATTCCAATCAAGACATGACGAAAGGTGAATTGTTGTCTAAAGTATTACCAGAGGACATGTTACGTTTTGGATTAATTCCAGAATTTATTGGGCGTTTACCAGTTATCGGTGCATTAGAACCATTAGATGAAGAAGCACTGATCGATATTTTAACGCGTCCTAAAAATGCGCTCGTAAAACAATATCAAAAGCTATTTGAAATTGATGATGTGGAACTTGAATTTGAGGAAGAAGGGCTACGTGAAATTGCCAAACTTGCAATTGAAAGAAAAACGGGTGCCCGTGGTCTTCGTTCGATCATTGAAAGTATTATGCTTGATGTCATGTTTGAATTACCTTCACGTGACGACATTGCCAAATGTATTATTACAAGCGAGACCGTTACACGTGAAAATAGTCGACCAAAGCTTGTCTTAACAGATGGTACCGTAAAAGATGAAAATAGTGAGTCACCAAGAGAAAGTGCTTAATCATTCAGCATAGGATTTAACATAGTTAAAATGAATTATAAAATCCCTTGTTACATGCTAACAAGGGATTTCTTTATGTGTGAAATAATTTCTGCTTAGGATCCTGTTTAGTATAAAAGTTTGCGGTAATACTAACGTATATCAAGCAATTTGGAGGTACGTTATGGATCTCGTTAGTATTGTCGTAATTGTACAACTGTTTTTCGGTGTTGTCGTTGGTCTTTACTTTTGGAATTTATTAAAAAATCAACGAACCAATAAGAATACAATTGAAAAAGATTCACAAAAAGAATTAGAGGACTTAAGGAAGATGCGTTCGATACAGTTAACCATGCCACTATCGGAACGAATTCGTCCAAAAAATTTAGCTGATATTATTGGGCAAGAAGATGGGATACAAGCACTCCGAGCTGCTTTATGTGGTGCAAACCCACAACATGTGATTGTGTATGGTCCACCTGGAATTGGTAAAACAGCTGCAGCGCGTTTGGTATTAGAAGAAGCAAAGCGCCATGCCGACTCTCCTTTTAGAACAAGTTCTCCGTTTGTAGAATTAGATGCGACCACAGCACGTTTTGATGAACGAGGAGTAGCCGATCCTTTAATTGGTTCTGTTCATGATCCGATTTATCAAGGTGCAGGTGCAATGGGACAAGCAGGTATTCCACAACCGAAACGGGGTGCTGTATCCAATGCACATGGTGGTGTGTTGTTTATCGATGAAATTGGTGAATTACACCCTATCCAGATGAATAAACTATTAAAGGTATTAGAAGACCGAAAAGTATTTTATGAAAGTGCTTATTATAGTCCAGAAAATAAAAATATCCCAACACATATTCATCAAATATTTTCGGAAGGTTTACCAGCTGACTTTCGTTTGATTGGGGCAACGACTCGTTCACCAGAGGAAATACCACCTGCGATTCGCTCAAGGTGTTTAGAGGTGTTCTTCCGAGAATTAGAACCAGAAGAAATTATCGATGTAGCGCAAAGAGCAGGGAAAAAAGTAAATAGTACGATTGAGCAACCAGCGTTGGATGTCTTAGCACACTATGCTCGTAACGGTAGAGAAACTGTCAATATGATTCAAATTGCATCAAGCATTGCAAAAAAAGAAAACCGACAGCAAATTACGCAAGCGGATATAGAGTGGGTGGTGGAATCAAGTCGTTTGACACCAAGAATGAAACCGTCCATTACCCCAATAAGTAAAGTCGGAAAGGTTAATGGACTTGCTGTGCAAGGTCCAAGTACTGGATTTTTATTAGAAATAGAGTTTATGATATTACCAAGCATCCATAATGGTGCTATTACGATTACAGGGATCGCAGAAGAAGAAACGATTGGTAGTCAATCAAAATCGATTAAGCGGAAAAGTATGGCGAAAGGATCGATTGAAAATGTAATTACTTTTCTTCGTTCCTACGGTGTTCCAGCACATGAATATGATATTCATGTTAACTTTCCTGGTGGTATTCCCGTTGATGGTCCGTCCGCTGGATTAGCAATGGCAGTTGGGATCTATTCAAGTATTCAAAAAATACCAATTCATTATGATGTCGCCATGACCGGGGAAATATCTTTGCATGGGGAAGTGAAGCCTGTAGGAGGAATCCTTACTAAAATAAAGGCTGCAAAACAAGCTGGAGCGAAACGAGTTATTATTCCAAAACAGAATTATCAAGCAACATGTGATAAAATTGAAGGAATTGAAATTATTGCCGTAACAACATTCAAAGAAGTATTGGGATATGTATTGGAAGAAAGGGAATCCACTTCTCGCACTGAAAGACGAACAGAATCACAACCAAATCCTTCTTCTAATACACTGTGATTGCGGGTAAGTTTACAAAGAAATAACTTTTCTTTAAACTTTATTACAAAGGACACATACCCTGATACGAATTTAAAAAGGTATGTGAATGTTTTACGTTTTAAATGGAGGTCTAAAAGATGGCAGAAACAAACAAAGTACAAGTCCCCCTTCTTCCATTAAGAGGATTACTTGTGTTCCCAACAATGGTATTGCACCTTGATGTAGGACGCGACAAATCTGTTAATGCTTTAGAAAAGGCGATGATGGATGATAACTATATCTTCTTATCTGCACAGAAAGAAAGTGCAGTAGATGAACCGGAAGTCACAGATATATACCGTGTAGGTACAATGGCAAAAGTAAAACAAATGTTGAAACTACCGAATGGTACAATACGTGTCCTTGTAGAAGGATTATATCGTGGACAAATTATTGAGTTCATTGAAGAAGAGGAACAATTTGAAGTTGAAATTGAAGAACTAAAAGAGGTCCATGGTAATAAAAATGAAGAAATTGCATTAATGCGGTCGTTACTGGATCAGTTTGAGCAATACATAAAAATGTCGAAAAAAATTAGTAAGGAAACGTTAGCAACTGTTTCTGATATTGATGAACCAGGCCGATTAGCTGATATTGTTACTTCACACTTATCTTTAAACATTAAAGATAAGCAAGAAATATTAGAAATTGAAGATGTGAAAAAACGGCTGCATCGACTAATAGCATTGATCAATAATGAAAGAGAAGTGCTAAACTTAGAAAAGAAAATCGGTAAACGTGTTAAAAAGTCAATGGAGCAAACTCAAAAAGAGTACTATTTACGTGAACAAATGAAAGCCATTCAAAAAGAATTAGGAGACAAGGACGGGAAGGCAGGCGAAGTTGCAAATCTCAGAGAAAAAGTTGAGAACTCAGATATGCCTGAACGAATTGTCAAAGTAGCGGTAAAAGAATTAGATCGTTATGAAAAGGTTCCACAAAGCTCTGCGGAAAGTAATGTGATTCGTAATTACATTGATTGGTTACTATCTTTGCCATGGACGAACGAAACAGAAGATAATTTGGATATTAATCATGCAGAAGATACATTAAATGAAGACCATTATGGGTTAGAAAAAGTAAAAGAACGTGTCTTAGAATATTTAGCTGTTCAACAATTAACCCAATCGATTAAAGGACCGATACTTTGTCTAGTCGGACCTCCTGGTGTAGGGAAAACTTCATTAGCGAAATCGATTGCTCGTTCATTGGATCGAAATTTCGTACGTATTTCCCTAGGTGGTGTTCGTGACGAAGCAGAAATCCGAGGACATCGAAGAACCTATGTCGGGGCAATGCCAGGAAGAATCATTCAAGGAATGAAAAAAGCAGAAACAATTAACCCTGTCTTCTTACTAGATGAAATCGATAAAATGGCCAGTGACTTCCGTGGGGATCCTTCTTCAGCAATGTTAGAAGTATTAGACCCTGAACAAAATAGTACATTTAGCGATCACTATATTGAAGAAATTTATGACTTATCAAAAGTGATGTTCGTTGCGACAGCGAACAACTTAGGCTCGATTCCAGGTCCACTACTTGACCGTATGGAAGTAATCTCGATTGCTGGTTACACGGAAGTGGAAAAGCTGCATATTGCAAAAGAGCATTTGTTAACCAAGCAAATAGAGGAAAATGGGCTATCAAAAGGTCAAATTCAAGTACGTGACGAGGCATTAATAAAATTAATTCGTAGATACACACGCGAAGCTGGTGTACGTGGGTTAGAAAGACAATTAGCTTCTATTTGCCGAAAAGCAGCCAAAATCATCGTTTCTGAAAATAAAAAACGCGTTGTCATAACGGAGAAACAGTTAGAGAACCTACTTGGAAAGCCATTATTCCGTTATGGCATGATGGAAGAGGAAGATCAAGTAGGTGCTGCAACAGGTTTAGCCTATACTGCTGCAGGTGGGGATACATTGTCGATTGAAGTTTCCTTGGCGCCAGGAAAAGGTAAATTAACTCTAACTGGTAAACTAGGTGATGTAATGAAAGAGTCTGCCCAAGCAGCCTTCAGTTACATTCGTTCAAGAGCTGAAGCCCTAAATATCGATCCTGATTTTCATGAAAACAATGATATTCATATTCACGTGCCAGAAGGGGCTACACCAAAAGATGGTCCATCCGCAGGGATCACGATGGCAACGGCACTTGTTTCCGCATTAACTGGTCGTCCAGTTAAAAAAGAAGTTGGGATGACAGGTGAAATTACTTTAAGAGGACGCGTATTACCAATCGGTGGTTTGAAAGAAAAGTCATTGAGTGCACATCGAGCAGGGCTAACCACAATTCTGATTCCTGCTGACAATGAAAAGGATTTAGAAGATATTCCTGACAGTGTCAAGGAAGATTTAACCTATATTAAAGTCAACCATTTAGATGAAGTATTAAAGCATGCATTAGCGGGGGAGAATCATGAAAGTAACTAACGCCGAAATCGTAATCAGTGCTGTATCACAAAAGCAATATCCGAATGATTTGTTACCTGAAATTGCTTTAGCAGGACGGTCAAATGTTGGGAAGTCATCATTTATTAATAAAATGATTAATAGAAAAAGCCTGGCTCGGACATCATCAAAACCGGGGAAAACGCAGACATTGAATTTTTATAAGATTAACGATGTTTTCTACTTTGTTGATGTACCAGGTTATGGTTATGCAAAAGTTTCCAAAAAAGAAAGAGAAAAATGGGGCAAAATGATGGAAGAATATTTTATAGAGCGCGAAAATCTTCGGGCTGCAGCATTAATTGTTGATATTCGCCATCAACCAACCGCAGATGATGTTACCATGTATGATTTTCTGAAACATTATGAGCTTCCTGTGATGGTGATTGCTACGAAATTGGATAAGATTCCTAAAGGAAAACGTGCAAAACATTTAAAACAAACAGCTCAAACATTAGAGCTTGAAGCAGAAGACATCATTATTCCATTTTCATCTGAAACAGGTGAGGGGAAAGAAGAAGCGTGGAGAGCAATGACTAAATTTATCAATTAGAAACAAAAACGCTCAGATTTTCTGAGCGTTTTTTAATGGGCTGTTTTCTAAGAGGTTGTTGTTTTGGCGCAATTACTATAAACTCCGACGTAATAGGTAAGGTGAAGGAAGACCTGGTGGTACCTCAAAATGGGTATTTTGCTAAATAACGGAATGAGGGCCCGCATTGGATGAACCAGTTTGTGTGAAGCTATTTCATGAAAAAAAGCTTAAATACAGGGGGAAGCGGTTCGTGATTCCGCTATCAGGCTCAAAAGTGGTGATAATCGTTATGGTAACGGCATATAGCGGAATGAGTGAAGCACCACAAAATGAGGAAATTTAACGAAATAGCGGAATGAGGATCCGCTAACATCCCATCGAGAAGAGTTACGTTGGATTTTCTATCAACTACGACACAAAAAGTAACAAACTTTATCAAAAGAGCCTTTTAATTAAATCTTAAGTATTTCCGTTCCGTGAACCCATTTTCTCCCCTCTCACAATACATAGCTGAGATAATCGCAATCCCTATTTTGTAGTGAAAAGAGGGGGCGCCTTATTTTTTCCGCACTAATAAATAAATCCCAACCAAAATTAAAACCGCCGGCCAGAAGTCTCCAATCCAGTAGGCCATTTGATCAATCCAACGAAACCAACCAGGTTTATTAGAAGAAAAAATAGCAAACAAAGATATAATGAGTAGAATCAATCCAGGCAACAAATCAGATTTTGTTTTTTGAAACCGAACAAAAAACGCGATCGAGATAATGAGGGGATACATTGCCCAGTGATCAATCCAAAAGGCGTAATGATTTAAGCCATGAAAATGAATACCTAAACCAAATAATAGGCTCCCAGGGAATAATTGTTTATAATCTTTGGAAATATAACTATAGAATAGGAATGAAATACCGAGAATAATTAATAAAGTTGGCCAGGAATAAAAGTCGGTTAAAATGGGAAAACGTAATTGTCTTAAAAGAAAATAGCCACCGATTCCAATTAAAATAATACCAACAAACAGGTTCTGTTTTTTCATTGTTTACCTCCGCGTGTACACTTTTTAGATTATAATAATTATTTTTTAATATTAGTTACTTGATTGAATTTTAGGAGTGTGATAAAGTACAAACATATTATAGGTAGTAAAATAATAATAAATGCTTTATGGAATATCATATCATATTGTAAGAATTCTGTTTAAATTTTTGGAGAAAAGAACGTAACTCGTGTTATAATAAATAAAGATTGTGGACAGGTTAGGTTTCAAAGAACTTTGGGGGTAGATATTGTGCACATATTAGTGGTGGGGATCAATTATAGGACCGCGCCTGTAGAGATAAGAGAAAAGCTTACTTTTGATGAAGAGCGGTTAGCAGAAGCGATGCAACAATTAAATGATCAAAAAAGTGTGCTAGAAAATGTGATAATATCCACTTGTAATCGAACAGAAATCTATGCAGTGGTAGATCAACTTCATACAGGACGGTATTATATTAAGCAATTTTTAGCAAGTTGGTTTGATATAGATAAAGAAGCCTTTTCCTCTCATTTAGCTATATATGAGAATGATGGTGCTGTAGAACATTTATTTAGAGTTACAACTGGTCTGGATTCAATGGTTGTTGGCGAGACACAAATCTTAGGGCAAATGAAACAGGCCTTCTTATTAGCGCAACAATCAGGAACAACAGGAACAATATATAATGAATTGTTTAAGCAAACTGTTACATTAGCCAAACGAGCACATAAAGAGACAGCTATTGGAGAAAACGCTGTTTCTGTTAGTTATGCAGCAGTTGAACTGGCAAAGAAAATTTTTGGTGACTTATCCAATAAACATGTTGTGATTTATGGAGCAGGTAAAATGGGTGAGCTAGCTGTCAAAAATCTGCAAGGTTCAGGCGTTAAAAAAATATCTGTTGTGAACCGAACGTTTACCAAGGCTCAGGCACTGGCTGCTAAATTTTCAGGTTCAGCTAAAACAACAGATGAATTGATGGATGCATTAAAGGATGCTGACATCTTAATCAGTTCAACTGGTGCAAGTGAGCATGTCTTGTCTAAACAAGCATTAGCTCCAATTGAAAAAAAACGCAGAGGAAAACCACTTTTCCTTGTCGATATCGCTGTGCCTAGGGATTTAGATCCAGCTATCGGTGAATTGGACAGTGTATTTTTATATGATATTGACGATCTGCAAGGGGTTGTGGATGCCAATCTTGCTGCAAGAAATGAAGCGGCAGAAACGATTGAATTAATGATTGAAGAAGAAATAGTGCTATTTAAAGAATGGCTAAAAACCTTAGGTGTTGTGCCAGTGATCTCTGCGTTAAGAGAACATGCCTTGTCGATTCAAGCAGAGACAATGAAAAGTATTGAACGAAAGATGCCTAATTTAACTGATCGTGAACGAAAGGTGCTAAGTAAACACACCAAAAGCATTATTAACCAATTATTAAAACAACCAATCTTACAAGCAAAAGAATTGGCTGTAGAACAAGATGCAGATGAGTCATTACAATTATTCATGAGAATTTTTGGGATTGAGGATATCGTTCGTCATGAGTTAGATAAACAGGAGACGAATAAAGTTATCGCACTTGAAAAGAGTGGCCAAGTATCCTTGTCGTCATTAAAAAATGCTACAACCAATTAATTGGAAAGGAATTCCCTTATGCTAGATGTGAAATGGTTAAATGAACTCATTTTATTAATTTATGGTGCTAGTGTGATGGGATATTTTATTGATTTTGTTCAACACAACCGGAAGGCTAACAAAATCGCCTTCTGGTTACTTATGTTGGTTTGGGTTTTACAAACCTTTTTTTTATTTTATCAAATCATTTCAGAACGAGATTTGTTGATGATTACCATTTATGACGGGTTCTATCTTTACACCTGGATTATCGTATCCTTTTCGTTATTAGTCAATCGCTTTTTAAAAGTAGATTTTCTAGTGTTTTTCATTAATTTACTAGGTTTTTTTATGATGTTATTACATATTACGGCGAAAGCACAAGAAAGTGGGAGTGACCAAGGGGTTCAACTTGTTAGTGAAATATTAGTATCTCACATTACTTTAGCACTTGTCTCTTATGGCTTTTTCACTCTATCTGTGGTCTTTTCGCTCATGTATTTAATGCAATATTACTTGCTAAAAGAAAAACGAGGTTATAAATGGTTGAGACGATTAGGGGATTTAACCAGGTTAGATTTTATGTCACTAAGTACGGTAACGATTGGATTCCCGTTATTACTCCTATCAATCACACTAGGAATTGTTTGGGCGTACACATCAAATGCTGAGTTTTATTGGTATGATGTGAAGACGATAGGATCATTTGTCGTATTAATCGTGTATTTTATTTACTTATTTTTAAGAGTCGCAAAAGGCTATCAAGGTAGATCGATTGCACTGTTTAACGCGGGAGCATTTTTATTTTTACTTATTAACTTTTTTCTATTTAGTACGATGTCAAATTTTCATTTGAACTAACCACATAAACCAGGAGGCAAACAATGCGAAAATTAGTGATAGGTTCAAGAAAAAGTAATCTAGCTCTGACACAGACAGAGTGGATTATCGATAAGCTTAAGAAACTCGATGTACCATATGAATTTGAAGTGAAGAAGATTGTTACCAAAGGGGACAAGATTTTAGACGTTACGTTGTCCAAAGTAGGCGGTAAAGGCTTGTTCGTCAAAGAAATTGAAAAAGCAATGTATGACGGTGAAATTGATATGGCTGTTCATAGTATGAAGGATATGCCTGCCCAAGTAGCTGATGGCCTTACGATTGGTACAATTCCAGAGCGAGAAGACCATCGTGATGCACTTGTTTCCAACAATAATGTGTTATTAGAGGATTTACCAAAAGGTGCGGTTGTGGGTACAAGTAGCCTGCGCCGTGGTTCACAAGTGTTAGCAGCTAGACCTGACCTTGAGATCAAATGGATTCGTGGAAATATTGAAACGCGCTTAAGAAAACTACGTGAAGAAGAGTATGACGCAATTGTATTAGCTGCCGCTGGTTTAAAACGGATGGGCTGGGGCGATGAGATTGTGACAGAATACTTAGAGCCAGATGTATGTGTGCCTGCTGTTGGACAAGGGGCATTAGCTATTGAATGTCGTGAAGATGATCAAGAATTACTTGATCTATTGGCAAAATTAAATGATGATTATACAACCAAAACCGTTACGGCTGAGCGTACCTATTTACATCTATTAAATGGAGGCTGCCAAGTTCCAATCGGGGGCTATGCGTATTTAGAAAAAGATGAAGTAGTACTTACAGCATTAGTCGGGACACCAGATGGAAAAACAGTACTTAAAGAAGTTGTTCGTGGAACAGATCCTGTTGCTGTCGGTACAGAGGCGGCTAATCGCATGAAAGCACAAGGGGGACAAAAAATTGTCGATGATGCGAAAGAGGAGTACGATCAATAATGAAACAACCTCTTTCAGGAAAACAGATCCTTATTACTCGGAGTGAGGAGCAAGCAAAACCTTTTTCTGAAAAATTAACCAAAGCAGGTGCTATTCCCCTAGTAGCACCTTTGCTTACATTTCAATCAAGACTATCACAACAGAATCAAGAGATTTTTCAACAACTTCACGAGTATACATGGGTGTTTTTTACAAGTGCCAATGGCGTGAAGTTTTTTTTCGAGCAGCTGAATTATTGGCAAGTTCCTCTGACAGTTGTGGATCAGTTGCAAGTTGCCGTTATTGGAACAAAAACAGAAAAAATGTTGAATCGATATGGAATTTCAGCAGATTTCTGTCCAAGAACATTTCAAGGAAATCATATGGTGGAAGAGTTCCTTCATAAATATTCAGCCGATCAGCGGATTCTTTTAGTTTGTGGGAATTTAGCTAGAAAAGAAATTGCTAATGGGCTTAAACAACAGCAAGTTTTTTTCCGTAGAGTGATTGTTTATGATACGCTAATAAATGAACAGGCAAAGCAATCATTGCAAACATATCTAGTAAATGAAAATATTGATGCATGTACGTTCACGAGCCCATCAACTGTGCAAGCGTTCGAAGAGTTGGCAGGGGAGCATAGTAGAGAGATAAATCAATTGAAACAGGAAGCTCTATGTGTCTGTATTGGCACAACTACCCAGAAAAAGGCCAAGCAACAAGGTTTTAAACATATTCGAACACCGGATCAGTTTACAATTGATGGCATGCTCGAAGAATTAGTAAACTACTTTAATAAGGAAGGCAAGGTGCAACAATGAAAGATTTAACATTTAAACGACATCGAAGACTACGTTCATCTACTACAATGCGATCATTAGTACGAGAAACGAAGCTAACGACAGATGACCTTATTTACCCACTGTTTGTCGTGGAAGGGGAAAATATTCGCAATGAAGTATCATCAATGCCTGGTGTGTTTCAAGTCTCATTAGATTATTTGGACGAGGAAATGAAAGATTTGACAACCTTGGGTATCAAGTCTGTCTTATTATTTGGGATTCCACAGGAAAAAGATGGTGTTGGTAGTCAAGCGTATTGCGAGACAGGTATAATCCAGGAAGCATTGCGTCAAATTGGTAAAAATTTCCCGGATGTGCTCACGGTTGCGGACACTTGTCTTTGTGAGTATACCGACCACGGTCACTGTGGTGTGATCCATGATGGCGATGTACATAATGATGAAAGTCTCGAACTACATGTCAAAACAGCAATATCTCAAGCGCAAGCTGGGGCAGATATTATCGCTCCATCCAATATGATGGATGGGTTTGTTGCGGCTATACGCCAAGGATTAGATGAAGCTGGTTTTGAACATATTCCAGTGATGTCGTATGCAGTCAAATACGCTTCCTCTCACTACGGTCCGTTTCGTGATGCAGCGGATGGTGCACCACAATTTGGTGATCGCAAAACATATCAAATGGATCCTGCCAATCGAATCGAAGCATTTCGTGAAGCAGAATCTGATGTACAAGAAGGTGCAGATTTCTTAATCATAAAACCAGCACTATCCTATATGGATATCATCCGTGATATGAAAAATCGGTTTGACTTACCATTAGTTGCCTATAATGTTAGTGGAGAGTATTCCATGGTGAAAGCTGGAGCACTTAATGGATGGATAGATGAAAAAGAAATTGTTCTTGAACAATTAACATCAATGAAACGTGCTGGTGCAGACTTAATTATTACCTATTTTGCGAAAGATGTCGCAAAATGGTTGAAACAATAAATGTCGGAGGTATGAATATGGTAAACTTTGATCAGTCAATTGATGCGTATAAAGAAGCGGTTGATTTAATGCCTGGTGGGGTAAATTCACCTGTTCGGGCGTTTAAATCGGTTGGTCTCAATCCAATTTTTATGGAAACTGGTAAAGGCTCTAAAATCTATGATATTGATGGTAATGATTATATTGATTATGTATTAAGCTGGGGACCACTGATCCTAGGTCATGCAGATGAACGTGTCGTTGGCAAATTACAAGATGTTGTCGCCAATGGTACAAGCTTTGGTGCACCAACGATCCTAGAAAACAAACTAGCAAGCCTAGTAATTGAGCGTGTCCCATCAATTGAGATGGTCCGTATGGTGAACTCAGGAACAGAAGCAACAATGAGTGCTTTACGTTTAGCGAGAGGATACACAGGACGCGACAAAATTTTGAAATTTGAAGGAAACTATCATGGTCATGGGGATTCCTTGTTAATTAAAGCTGGTTCTGGTGTGGCTACATTAGGATTACCTGATAGCCCAGGGGTTCCAACGTCAATTGCTCAAAATACGATTACAGTGCCGTACAACGATTTTGAAAGTGTGCAATATGCATTTGAACAATATGGTGATGATATTGCAGCTGTAATTGTGGAACCTGTATCAGGAAATATGGGAGTTGTCCCACCAAAGGATGACTTCTTACAAAAACTACGCACGATTACCGAAGACAAAGGCTCATTACTTATTTTTGATGAGGTGATGACAGGTTTCCGTGTAGGATATAACTGTGCCCAAGGTCATTTTGGTGTAACACCTGATTTAACTTGTCTAGGAAAAGTGATTGGTGGCGGTCTTCCAGTCGGTGCTTATGGTGGTAAACGTGAGATTATGGAACGTATCGCACCAACAGGAGATATCTACCAAGCAGGTACATTGTCAGGCAACCCACTTGCAATGACAGCTGGTTATGAAACACTGAAAGCAATGGATCAAGATGCATACAAGCAAATTAATCGCAAAGTAGATCGTTTAATCGAAGGCTATCAGCAAGCATCTGAAGAATATGGGGTTTCCATTCAAATTAATCGAGCTGGTTCGATGGTTGGGGTATTCTTTACCGATCAAGAAGTGGTTAACTTTGACACAGCAAATAGTTCAAACCTTGAGCATTTTGCTAGTTACTACCGCACCATGATTGAAGAAGGGATCTTTTTACCGCCTTCTCAATTTGAAGGAATCTTCCTATCCACAGCCCACACGGATGAGGATATTGAACATACTATTCAAGCAGCTAGAAAAGCATTTGCTAAATTAAAATAGTTTATCTAAGGTAGGAGCTGATTCAAGGCTCCTGCCTTTTTGTTTGGATTTTAAAAAGGTTGAGTGATTCATAATGTCGTATAAGCTGTATTATACGACATTTCTGCACATAACTTTCGTCCATTCTTAATAAGATTAGTGCTGAACGGTGCTGCGGCAATACACTACGCTTTCCACGGGCGGCTGATGAGCCTCCTTGAAAATACAAACCAATTTTCTGCGTGCGATGTAATGCTGCCGAAGCGTTCCTTGTCCTGCAGGAACAGCACGAGTCCGAAGACCCCATGAGTTAAGGAACGTAGGCTAAGATCGCCACGTCCTGTGGTAATGCCTGCGTGATCAACATCCTGTTGGCCCGAGGCCGTGTCCATGGAAAGCGTAGTATTCTGCCGCAGCGATTGGATATCACTTATTTCAATCAGAATAGTAGAGAGCACAATTACGGAGGTTATGTCGAGTATTACAGTATATCTGACATGTCCATTATCTTTTACTCATATCCTTGTGATGGTGGGCGTATACATTTGGTATAAGGGAAACATTTACTATCATCATGCATATTTTTAGTATTCTTTCATATATCTGAAGTGAGGGAAATGTACGACTTGTGTCTTTGAATTTGAGGGGAGGAATTAGTTTTGACCAATCGTGATCAATCCGTATTCACGTTTGATTTAAATGAGTCATTATGGTTTAAAAGAGGACAGGAAGTGGATGAAATTATGGGGATTTCGCTGGAACCGGAAATTTCCATTCAAGAAGGAGAGGAATTTGTTTCAATTCGAGGTGTAATCGAATTAAAGGGAGAGTACTTCCAAGTACATGATACCGAGGCGACGGAGGAGCAAGAGGAACAAGATGTTTCATTACGTGACCAACCTTCTCAACGTTTTGTTGATCGTGTCGACAGTAATGAAGATGGTGTAAACGAATTTTTTCACAACTTTCCAGTAGAAGTATCGATTCCAAAATATCGAATTGAATCAATTGATGATGTGTTGGTAGGGATCGAATCTTTTGACTATGAAATTCCAGAAAATAGCCAATTAAAATTAAATGCAACAGTAGCTATTCACGGTGTAAGTGAAGGACAAGAACGTTCAGACAATGATGCAGCAGCAGAACCGGAAGCTGAAGCTATTGATTTACCAGAACCACCAGTGGATGAAACATTCGAATTTGATGTGAAGGAAAAAGACGAGTCGGTTTCAGAATTGGAATCTCCACCAGAACAAACAGAATCTCCTGAGAGAGAACCTGAAGCTGAAACGGAGTTACAAGATACTACACCACAATTAGAAGACGAGGATACAGTCGAAGTAAATAGTGAATTAGAAGAAGTAGAATCGTCTGAAACTAAATCAGAGAAAGAGCGTTGGAAAAATAAAAAGTCGCAGTCGTTCGCAGAATTTTTTAGCCAGTTTGATAAGACTGAAAAGGAATCCGGTGATGATTATATCGAGGATAAGCAGGAGTCTTCTTCAATAGAGTCTAGTTTGGTCTCGTTTTCTGCACATGGAAAAGAGGAATCAAGTGAGGAACGGGAATCTTCTCGTGAAGACGAAACGGCAAATGACTCGTCTTATTTGCTAAATATTTTTGCTGATGAAGACGAAGAACGTGTCGCAAGTATGAAAATGTGCATTGTTCAGGAATCAGACACACTCGATTCGCTTGCAGAAAAATATAAAGTAACACCAATGCAGTTATCCAATACGAATCGTTTGGAAAGTGATGAATTGTATGAAGGCCAAATTTTATATATTCCATCAAAGGTAACAAAAATCCAATAAACTCAATTATAAAATCCCTTGCACATATTGGTGTCAAGGGATTTTGTTTAGACTAGCTGGAGGGGAATTTTGTATGAAAGACATTCAGCGAATTCTGGAAGCGTACCAAATTAACGCTACGGAAATTGTTCCGATTACGAATCGTGTTTATAAGATTCACAGTCACAATTATACGTATGCGCTTAAACGTTCTAGGTTAACAAAAAGCGATATAGACAAATGGAGTTATGTGTATCAATTGGCAAATCAACAACAGATTTCCTCAATTTTACCTGTCTATATGACAAGAAACGGTCAAGTCTTTTATCATGACAACCAATCGGTCTATTATGTGACACCATGGATAGAGAAAAAAGAAATAGATGAACCAGAACATGAAATTGATTCTTTTTATCAAGAATTAGCGAAGTTGCATCAACAAACAAGACAAGCGAACGATTTGCGTTCCGATCAACTAGATCAAGTTATTTATCAAGAAAAAGAAAAGATGAACCATGCCCGCAATCGTTTGTTAACATTTGTTGAAACATTTGAACAACGCCATTATATGTCACCGTTTGAATTACATGTTTGCATGCAATATCGAGATATTGACTACGTGTTTCAACAACTAGCAGATTGGTATGATTTCTATTTAGAGGATATTGAATCATACGGACACGGTGCATATGTGTTATGTCATGGGAATTTACGGGCTTCTCATAAAATTTTTCAACATAATAAAACGTATTTTATAAATTGGGAGCGTGCTTTTTATGGAAGCCCGGTAAATGATTTAGCAAGATATTTTTACAATGAATTGAAATATCATGATAGTTACCTTGATCAATTCATTCAATCTTTTTCGATTTACGAACGATACAATCCTCTTAAACAAAGTGAACGAAGCCTCTTGGCTATTTATTTACTAACGCCAAGTAATTATCTTCGAGTCGTCGAAAATTATCACAGTGCAAACAACACTAAGGCACAAGCCTTTCAAATTAGAGAATTAGAATATCAATATCGTCGGTTAATGAATGGGCTAAATGTACAGCAACATTTCCATCAAATTAGAGAGGAGCTAAAAGAACAAGAGTTAGATCAGGAATTGGAGGATGACTAAATCCATTCCAAATAAAAGGCGACAAATAGTCCAATAAAAATACCTAATAATAATACATCAAAGGTAGTTGGGAAAAAGATTGTTCGAATACCTTGAAAGATCATGATCGGTAATGTACAACGTTCGATGACTAATAACCAGTATCTTGCCCATGGTGGAAGTCGATAGCGATAAAAACGTGCCATGCTGTCACTCCTTCTATGGCTTTTGGTGTATTATATGCAATGGCCCATAGGCTGGTGCATGTTTCATGGGGAGAATTGTATTTTTATTTGCGCGTAAGTGTACCCAACTTGCGCGTGAATTTTTGCATACATAATCGTATACTGGTTCCACGTTTTTGAGCAGATCCAGGGCACGATTAGCTCATAATCGTATACTGGTTCCATGCTTTTGAGCAGATCCAGGGCACGATTAGCTCATAATCGTATACTGGTTTCACGTTTTTGAGCAGATCCAGGGCACGATTAGCTCATAATCGTATACTGGTTTGATGCTTTTGAGTAGATCCAGGGCACGATTAGCTCATAATCGTATACTGGTTTGATGTTTTTGAGCAGATCAGTTTTTTCAATCAGGGCAAACAAAGCTACAACAAGCACACACTAAGCTGTACGACTCATGAAAGAAGCCATTTGTAAAAAAAACAATAATTTTGTTGACTTATTTGTGCTAGTTTGGATAAAATAGCTAGTATATAAGGACAAATGCAAGGATAAGGAAGAGTACAAAGTAATGGCCTGAAGAGAGGGAAATCAGTAGCTGCAAGATTTCCTAGGAATCATGCTTTGGAAGGTCGCCTTGGATGCAGCTTCTTTGAAACAATAGTAGAAGGAGCCGGTGAACAGCCGTTAATTGATGAGTGTGTAAACGGGAGAAGTATGCCTGTTTACAAATGAAGGTGGTACCACGGAAATAATCCTTTTCGTCCTTTTGGGATGGAAGGATTTTTTTAATGGGAAAAAATAATGCCAATGCCGTGGAAACAATCAACAAGTTAACAACTAGGTTCACTGGATAGATTAAAGGAGGAAGAGTAATGGATGAACATAAAGAAGTAGCATTACCACCGAAATATGATCCAACTGCGGTGGAAAAAGGACGCTACCAGTATTGGGTAGATGGGAAATTTTTTGAAGCGGAAAGGGATACGAATAAACAACCTTATACCATTGTGATTCCGCCACCAAACGTAACAGGGAAATTACATATTGGACATGCGTGGGATACAACCTTACAAGATATTATTACGCGAATGAAACGGATGCAAGGCTATGATGTGTTGTATTTACCTGGAATGGACCATGCTGGGATTGCGACTCAAGCGAAAGTAGAAGCAAAACTAAAGGAACAAGGACAAAGTAGATATGACCTTGGTAGAGAGAAGTTCTTGCAACAAGCATGGGACTGGAAAGAGGAATATGCTTCATTTATCCGAGAACAGTGGGCAAAATTAGGTTTAGGTCTAGATTACTCACGTGAACGTTTCACCTTAGATGAAGGCCTATCAGAAGCAGTCCGTGAAGTATTCGTTAAATTATACGAAAAAGGTTTGATCTACCGTGGCCAATATATTATCAATTGGGATCCAGCAACCAAGACAGCATTATCGGATATTGAAGTTATCTATGATGATGTGCAAGGCCATTTCTATCATATGCGTTATCCATTAAAAGATGGTTCTGGTCAAATTGAAGTGGCAACAACTCGTCCAGAAACGATGCTAGGGGATACAGCTGTTGCCGTCCACCCTGAAGATGATCGTTATAAACACTTAATTGGTAAAAAAGTCGTTCTACCAATTGTCGGTCGCGAAATTGAAATTATTGGCGATGATTATGTTGATATGGAATTTGGTTCTGGTGCCGTTAAGATCACACCAGCTCATGATCCAAATGATTTTGAAATTGGAAACCGTCATGACCTAGAGCGCGTGCTTGTGATGAACGAAGACGGCACAATGAATGAAAATGCAGATAAATATCAAGGGATGGACCGTTTTGAATGTCGAAAACAAATCGTGAAAGATTTACAGGAAGAGGGCGTATTGTTTGAGATTGAAGAACATATGCACTCTGTTGGCCATTCAGAGCGTAGTGGTGCGGTTGTCGAGCCATACCTATCTACTCAATGGTTTGTGAACATGCAACCACTTGCAGACTCAGCCGTTGAATTACAGAAGCAATCAGAAGATGAGAAAGTAAACTTTGTTCCAAAGCGTTTTGAAGGTACTTATTTACATTGGATGGAAAATATCCGTGATTGGTGTATCTCACGCCAACTATGGTGGGGGCACCGTATTCCTGCATGGTACCATAAAGAAACTGGTGAGATGTATGTTGGAAAAGAGGCGCCAGCTGATGAAGAAAACTGGGAACAAGATGAAGATGTGTTGGATACATGGTTCTCTTCTGCACTATGGCCATTCTCTACTTTAAACTGGCCTGATACAGAAGATGAAGATTTCAAACACTTCTTCCCAACGAGTACGCTTGTTACAGGGTATGATATCATCTTCTTCTGGGTAGCACGAATGATTTTCCAATCACTCGAGTTCAATGATCAGCGTCCATTTAAAGATGTGTTAATCCATGGTTTGGTTCGTGATGCACAAGGACGTAAGATGAGTAAGTCATTAGGAAATGGTGTCGATCCAATGGAAGTAATCGAGAAGTACGGTGCAGATTCCCTAAGATATTTCTTAGCGACAGGCTCGACACCTGGACAAGATTTACGTTTCCAATGGGAGAAAGTAGAATCAACTTGGAATTTCATCAATAAAATTTGGAATGCTTCTCGTTTCGTGTTAATGAATCTAGATAATCTTAACTATCAAGACATTGACTTAACAGGTGAAAAGTCTGTTGCTGACAAGTGGATTTTAACTCGACTTAATGAAACGATTGATCATGTAAATAAAAACGTTGATAAATATGAATTTGGCGAAGCAGGAAGACATCTTTATAACTTTATTTGGGATGATTTCTGTGATTGGTATATTGAAATGGCGAAACTTCCTTTATACGGGGAAGATGAAGCGGCTAAACATACAACAAGATCCGTGCTTGCTTATACATTAGATCAAATCATGCGTATGCTACATCCGTTCATGCCATTTGTTACTGAAGAGATTTGGCAACAATTGCCACATGAAGGGGAATCGATCACCCAAGCATCATGGCCAGTCGTTCGAGATGAACTGCATGATGCGCAGGCAAGTGAACAAATGAAACGATTAGTAGATATCATTCGTTCGGTTCGTAACATCCGAGCTGAAGTAGATACACCAATGTCCAAACAAATTCAACTATTAATCCAAGCAAATAATGAGGATATAGTAGCTCAACTTGATACCAATCGTCATTACTTGGAGCGTTTCTGTAACCCAAGTGAGCTAACAATTGCAACAGAGGTGCAAGCTCCAGAAAAAGCCATGTCAGCGGTTGTGACTGGTGCAGATATCTTCTTACCATTAGAAGGGTTAATCGATGTCGATAAAGAAATCGCTCGACTAGAAAAAGAACTCGAGAAATGGAACAAAGAAGTAGAACGTGTAGAGAAAAAATTAGCAAATGAAGGATTTGTTAAAAAGGCACCAGAAAAAGTAGTCGAAGAAGAAAAACAAAAACAACAAGACTATTTAGATAAACGAGCAAAAGTAGAAGCACGTATAAACGAGCTGCGTTCGTAAGAGAAACTGTTGTTAAATAGAAATAGGCTGGACAAACAAAAATAGTTTAGTCACAGAAAAATCCGAACTAATTTGAATTAGTTCGGATTTTTTGTTCTGGTTGCTTTTGGGTAAATCTAATACACGTTGCTTTTAAGTCATTTACAACTTGGAATTTCTGGTTGCGTTAAATTCGAGTCGCTTCTAAGTCGTTCACGACACGAAAAGCATCACCTGCGTTAATTTCATGTCGCTTTTAAGGCATTCACGACACGAAAAACATCCCACGCGTTAAATTCGTGTCGCTTATACATCTTTAGAGTGGAATATATTATTTCCTAGCTACCTTTCTACTATCATCCCGTTAATCTGATAGCCTCTGTCTAATATGCGCTACATACTGTTCCACAATATTAACATCACTAACCATACTCAAGGTTCTACTGCCAACCACATCTTCTATTTCATTAAAAAGTAAATCCCCGTCGTGATCAAATAAAAAGTCGACACCAACCATACCAAAGTCAAACCGTGCAATAATTGTTTCTACAGTGTCTCTTTCTTTTTGGGAAAGGTTATACCAGGTAGCACTTCCACCTAGGGAATAATTTGCGCGAAAGTCTTGGTCGCTTTGTCTTAGAACGGAACCAACAATTTTGTTCCCAACGACAAATACACGTAGATCCTTTCCTAGTTGCACATCACACGATTGAATCACAATATCATCTGTCACTAGCTGTTGTCGATAAGCCCCCCAATCCTCTGGTGAAGAAATCATCTGCACTTGGTTTCCGCTGCGGCCACCAACTGCCTTTGTGACGTAGGGGAGTGGCATTGGCAGGTTTTCAGTTAGTAAATCTTTACTCACAAATAAACTATCTACCATTGGTATTTTTAACTCTGAAATCATTTGATGGGTATAGGTTTTGTTATTACAAACCGTTGCGACCTCAGACGAATTAAACACAGAAACACCTAACTGTTCTAATTGTCGGCTTAATGAAAAATCAATTGTTCGCATCACAGCGAAATCTGGTATTGTTGATGGTTGATGATCGATCTTAACCGAGAGCTCTCCGTTTTCAATTCCTATTTGTATCGACTCTCGAAGGAGGAAGGTTAGCTGTAAATCTTGCTTTTGACATTCCTCTTGAAACCAACGAATAAAAGCTTGATTTTTTACGGCATCTGCTTCTCGATATATGATCCATCCTTGTTTTTTCATTTATAAAGTCCTTTCTTGACGATATAATCGATGATGTGTTGGGTGACATCAACACCTGTACAATGATAGGTTTTATGTACCAAGGCATTTGAGTTTACTTCACAAACAATCGGTCCCTTCTCCCCAAGTAACAAGTCAATTCCAGCAAAGTCAGCCCCAACAGCTTTAGTTGCAGCAATGGCAAGTTGTTTTTCTTGTTCTGTTGGTTGATAGGCTCTACTTTTTCCAGAGGCAAGATTGGAACGAAAATCATTCTCTTCATAACGAAGCATGGCAGCGACCACTCGATCGCCTACAACATTGAGTCGAATATCTTTCCCATAACTTGATTCAATAAATTCTTGAATGACAAAAGGTCGATCTTTTAGCAAGCTGATTTTTTCTAGTAAATCTGCTTGCGTTTTAACAAGATATACTTGTTCCCCATAAGAACCATATGCCTCTTTAATCACAACAGGAAAATCTAAATAGTCATTAACGTTTTGAAAGCTGGCTAAATCTATTTCGTCAACCCCCGGAAAAATTTTAGGACTTATAATACTTTTAGGGATTGGTAACTGTTGCTTTGCTAGTTGTTGATATGTAGAGATTTTGTTGTCACAGATGTCGATCGTTTGTGATGAGTTAAAAACAGGAATACCCATTGCCTCTATTTGGCGAGCCAATTGAATATCCTTATCAGCGAACACAACAAAATCTGGTCTTTCACCGTTCAGTTGTGTTAGAACTGTATTTTGCTCAGCGCTTAAATAGCTCAATAGGTTGTTGTTTTTAATAATCCTTGTATCGATTTCATGTCGGCTTGCTGCATGCTTAATCCATTCCGCAAACTCTAGAAATTTATTACTAAGGAGGTGACCGTTATAGATCACCCAAGCTTTTTTTACCATTGTTTGATTTCCTTTCTGTTGGCCTATATTTCTAAGGTTAGTTAGTTTCATTTACCTAGTATTATTGATATACTATTTTCATTATGGGACGAAAAGGAAGTTACCACTATGTACGCAACTATAAATGAAGTATATCAATTTTTACAAAATAGAAAAGCATTTGGAATTCGCTTAGGTCTAGGACGAATGGAGAAAATGCTTGCAATGCTCGATCACCCAGAACAACACTTGAAGGCAGTACATGTTGCTGGAACCAATGGTAAAGGGTCAACGATCACATTCATCAAACAAGCTTTGATAGCAAACGGCTACAAAGTAGGAACATTCACATCACCAGCCCTTCACGAATTTAATGAACATATCTGTATGGATCATGAGCCCATCCCTGATACTTCGTTAATGGCTTGTGTCAACCAGTTATTACCAATTGTAGAACAGCTTGATCTAGAAAATGATCCCCCAACAGAATACGAGATTGTGGTGATGATCGCAATCCTGTATTTTACCCACAACGTTGATATCGCCTTGTTTGAAACCAATATGGGAGGAAGAGACGATTCAACCAACTGTATTCAACCAATTCTAACAATTATTACAAACATCGGATTAGACCATACAAGAATGTTAGGAGAAACGTATCAAGAAATTGCAGCACATAAAGCAGGAATCATAAAACAGGGAATACCATTAATTCTTGGAAATATTGGTGGAGAGGCTTTAGTAGTGATTCATAGAGAAGCAATCGATAAAAATGCGATCATCTATCAATATGGACAAGATTTTACAGTGCGTGATTCCCAACAAAATAACGCTGGAATGGAATGCTTTACCTTTGTAGGTAATAGGATAGAGTTAGAAGCTATTACAATAAGCATGCGAGGTAAGCATCAAATGGTTAATGCTGCGGTAGCTTGCCAGGCATTGATGGAATTAGACAGGCAGGGATTTTCACTTCGAACCAGTGTAACTAGAAAAGGGATAAAGCAAGCGGTGATGCCAGGAAGATTCGAACAAATGTCGTCATGCCCTAGAGTGATCGTAGATGCCGCGCATAACCAGGAAGGGCTACGAGCATTTGTACAAGCGGTGGAAAGATATTTTCCATCTAAGCAGAAAACACTGATCTTCGCAGCTTTTCAAGATAAACCATTAACAAAGATGGTGCCGCAACTAGATAGTAAGCTATTTGATCAAGTAACCTTTACTAGCTTCACACATCAACGGGCTAGTACTGCCGAAACGTTAGCTCAATTATCTTCGCATGAGAATAAGCAAGTGATGCCAGATTGGAAACTAGCAATCTTAGCTGTTTTGCATAAAGACGAGCAAAGTCTAGTGTTTGTCACAGGTTCCTTACATTTTATCGGACTAGTGAAGCAATATTTTGAGAATTCTTTTGAATTGTGATATCTTTAGTTTTTGGGACTATTGTCACATTTTGTGTTGAGCTAGATGGAGTAAAGGGAGATGGGAATGTGATAACGAAGAAGAAACAAGTAGTACTTTGGTTGGTGTGGTTACTCATCTGGCCTCTATCTTTTTGGGTGATTGGTCAACTGTGGCCTGTTTCCATTCAAGGTAAAGGGTTAGATCTTGTAGCTTTTGCTTTGTTAATGAGTATTGTTGCATTTTTTCCATTGATCATAAATAATACACCGGTTTTCTTCGTCCAAGGTGTTAGTTTTGCCGTTTTTTTGTACTATGGGGTATTGATTGAAGCGATGTTAACCCAGATCGCTATTTTAGTGTTAATGGCAAAAATTCGTGTTGGTAAGCGTGATGTTTATCGAATTCCGTTAAACATGTTAATGTTCCTATTTATATCCGTCTTTTCTGCTTCCGTATATAAAGCGCTTGGTGGAATTAATGGAGAAATTGACTTCGATAATACTCAACTATTCATTCCTGTATTGGCCTATGTGACAACTGTTTTTTTAACGAATCATGTGATGTTGTATTTAATCAAACGTTTTTTATATGGGGATAAAACAGCCTCATTTAAAAGAGGAATTGTGCTCGTTTGGGAATTTCTAACGACCTTATTGATTGCTCCAGTTGGATTCACATTGTATATGATGTATGTAGAATTTGGCTTGATCGCCATTTTATTTGTAGGAATTCCATTTGTTAGTATTTCCTTTGTACTGAAGTTATACCACACAAGTGAAAAAATTAATCATTATCTACAACGGACAACAGAACTTGGACACGAACTAACAGGGCAATTAAAAGTAAATGAAGTGGTCGATGTATTTATTAAACAAGTGACTGATTTATTTCCTGTTGACTATGTGTTTATTTACGATATTGTCGAAAACAAAAAAATCCGTTTAGTTCGATTTTATGATCAAGCTCAACAGATTAACCGTCCTCCTAGCTATTATGTCTATAAGTTGGAAGCAATTAGTGGAATGGTTTGGTCGAAAAAACAAGGGGTGAAGTATAATTCCAATAAAGAGTGGGACCAATCAGTAGAAACAAGTGGTAGCGGTTTTGGGGAAAGTGTCGTGTCATTACCGGTGGAACGAGATAATGAAGTGGTCGCTGTCATTACACTGGTATCGAAAAAGAAACGAGCGTTTGAAAACTACCAATATATGATTCTGAATATCGTGATTAATCACTTTGCGGTAGCCTTGAAAAATGCTAAAAACTATGAACAAACGAAAAGTAAAAGTGAAAGAGATCCGTTAACAAAGCTTTACAATTTTCGCTATTTAGAAGCATATTTAGAAGATTATATGAAACAGATGGAAAAACTTGAAGGAGAAACTGTACCACCGGTTTCCATCATTCTGTTAGATATTGATCATTTTAAAGTGGTGAATGATACGTATGGGCATGAGGCAGGGAATGAAATATTAATTGATTTAGCCGATCGTTTGCGGAGGCAAATAGGTAATAAAGGTGTTGTTGCGCGTTATGGTGGAGAAGAATTTGTGATCTTTTTACCTGGTATCGCTCAATCGGAGTGTATGCAAGTAGCAGAAGCCATTCGACGAGAAATTGCTGATACACCGTTTTCAATTCAACAGCACATATTAGAACAGGACACTTCCATTGATCTTCCTATAACAGCAAGTATTGGAGTAGCTACATATCCTGATAATTGTGAAGATTGTGTCGAGTTAGTACGCCATGCCGATCGTGCGATGTATGTGGGGGCTAAACAAAAGGGAAGGAATAAAGTAGCGCAGTATAAGTAATACAACATATGCTAAAAAAACCTTAGCCAATGGCTGAGGTTTTTTTGGTGTGAATATTGTTTTTTATGCCGTAGTGAATAAAAGACGTACTTTTTGTTCGGAGCGACGGATGTAACCGATGGGCGAGATTTATTCTAAAACATATTCACTACATGCATTCTCAGCATCAGAGGATTCATAAACTCGGCTATCATTGTCTGCATCATAACCATATATATTACCAAATACGCAAACCTTAGAATCTTCGTGAATGGAATTTATACTAGATAGGTAAGCGTCTTGGTATACAACTATATTAGACCCTTGTTGCAAGCCATTAATGTGCAACATATTATTCTGATTATTTAAATTTCCGCCAATCATTAGAACTGTTTGCTCTTTAAGGTTATTTATATTTCCGCTACTATTAAAATCTCCGCCAACTTTAATAGTACTACCCTGAATATTATTTAAATCATTTAACGTAAAATCACCACCGACAATAATATCACTGTTATCTCTTATATTATTGATATTATTATTTACAGTGAAATCTCCTTTCACTTCAACTATAGAAGAGTTTTCAATATTATTTATTTCATCTAGGGTAAGATCTCCGCCTGTGAAAATTTTTCCATTATCTTTCAAATAAGTTATATTCCCGGAAATGTTGGTCGAATCTGTCACATATAAAGTTGAGTTCTTAAAATCGTTAAAACCATTTTGAAATGTAGCTTCTCCATTTACTTTTACTAAGGAGTTTATCATTTTAATGTGGTTATAAAATGGACGATCTCCTTCATAGAGACAGTTCATATCTCTGAATTCGGAGATTTGACCACAATTTGCTAAATCCCCATCATCTGGAGGGGGGATTTCATGATTGTTATCTTTGCTTTGTTCAATTTTTACAACATAGGTTTGGCGATCCCTAACAATTGTAGAAAGAGAAAATTGACGATTGTTATTTTCGGTATTTGTTAATGTGAGTTCCACATTGGGTGGCCCCTCTAATAAATCGACTGTAATAGATGGTGGTAACTTGATGGTTTGACCATTTACATTGACGAGGTTCTCTTCTTCCATATATGCGACATTAAAATCATCTTGTCCTTTATATTGGTTTCGTATGGTGGTTGCGATTAAGTTGGCTTGTTGTCGAAGGGACACATCTGCCTCAGCATTGTTATTGTATTGAATAGTTTGTACAAGGGTGGTTACTGCCAGTGTAGTAACGACACCAAGTAAAGCTAATGCCCCAAGTAACTCAACTAGTGTGAGCCCTTTTGAGTTTAAAAACTTTTTATTGACCATGATATATTTCCTTTCGAAATGCTATAATTAACTACATAATACTGAAAGAGATTAGGTGATTCAATATGTCGATTAGATTTCACAAACAAGATGGTTTTACGTTAGTTGAACTTTTAGCTGCCATGACTATATTAGGAATTGTCCTAATAGCTTTCATTCCGTTTTTTTCTCAACATGCAAATTTTGTGCGCATTACGGAAGATGAGTTAACAGCGATCAATCTAGCTGATAAGGTTGCACAAGAGATGAAAGAGAATGCAGACTCAAGTTTTTTTGTACAGGCATCCTGTGACAACCCGTCTGAAATAGAATCGAATCATACGGAAATGATAAATAATAAAAATTATTATGTAAAAATAGAAGTATGCCAGCAAGACGATGTAACAAGTCTTTATCAAGCAAAAATAGAAATTTACACAGACAGTTCCAATCAGAAGTGGAGATTATTAACACACGTCTATACATATTTTACTGATGACAAGGGGGCTGCTTAATGAAACTAGTTAGCAATCAAAAAGGTGTAGCACTCCCTATCGTTCTAACCATCATTACGGTGATGGTGATTTTAATTCCAATTCTATTATACCAAGTCAATACGCAATCGGTACAGTTTGATCAAACAGAAGCAAAAATTCAAGCAGAAAATTTAGCTGCAATGGGGATAGAATACTTCGGTCAACATGTTACAGATGAGTTAGAAGGTGTTGTTCTTGAACCAGATGAGAATTTGGATTTGGATGCTATCATGTACGCGATCCCATTAACCGTTTTTGTTGATTGTACTGTACCTGGCTGTGATGATGGAAAAGAAAGCTTTAAGATAACGGTGGAAGAGGTAATAGAGAACGAAACCAGAAGTGAGAAAATGATAGACGTGACGTATAAAAGTACGGGGTATGTAAAAAATCGAGCTTCTGTGGAGATGGAAGGGTCGATCGATATAAAGATTGAGATCATGGAAGAGGAAACAGAAGAAACAGAAACAAATGACAGTGTATAATGTAAGAACGTTATAGGTTTACAACGATGAAACTAACACAGAATAAAATTGTCTGTGTATAGGAGGGGTTATTTTGGCGGAACGAAAAAAATTAGGGGATTTATTAAAAGAATCAGGTTTATTAACGGAAGAACAAATACAGGAAACGTTAGATAACAAAAAAGAAGGACAAAAATTAGGGGATGCGTTACTCGACCGTGGGTTAATTACAGAACAACAGCTAATTGAAGTACTGGAGTTTCAATTGGGCATTCCTAGTGTTTCGTTATATCGTTATCCAGTTGATAGTCAACTTACCCAATTTGTGTCGAAAGATTTTGCTAGGGAAAATTTATTGATTCCGATACAACAAAAGGAAGGTATGATGACGGTAGCGATGGCCGATCCAATGGACTATTATGCGATTGATGATTTGGAAATTTCCACAGGGTTTCAAATCAGTCCAGTCATTGCTACCAAGGATGATATTCGCCAAGCAATTAATAAATATTACAATCTGAGTGAAATGGAAGCGGAAATTGGTGCTAGAGATGATTCGGAAGATGCTCCAGCAATTCGAATTATGGATCAACTACTGCAAACAGGGGTGAATTTAGGGGCAAGTGATATTCATATCGACCCTTCTGAATCCAACCTTGTTGTTCGCTATCGTGTTGATGGTGTGTTACGGACAGACAGAAATTTACCAAAAGATATCCAAAACTCGCTAATTGCTCGAATAAAAATTCTTGCGCAATTAAATATAACCAAAACACGCTTACCACAAGATGGTCGGATTCGTACGGTAGTTGACAATGTGCCAGTTGATTTGCGTATTTCCACATTACCGACTGTTTTTGGTGAAAAAGTAGTTATTCGTATTCTTGATCTAAAAAATGTCATGAAAAATTTATTGCAATTAGATTTCAGTGAAGACAATTACCATCGTTTCTTAAAGTTAATCGAACAACCATCAGGGTTAGTATTGCTAACAGGGCCTACTGGTTCTGGTAAAACATCAACGCTGTATGCAGCAATCAATCATTTGAATAAGGAAAGTGTCAACATAATCACTGTCGAAGACCCAGTCGAGTATCAAATTGACGGGATTAACCAAGTTCAAGTAAATAGCTCAATTGGCTTAGATTTTGCTGAAGGACTGCGTTCGATCCTAAGACAAGACCCTAATATTATCATGGTTGGGGAGATTCGTGATACAGAAACAGCGGAAATTGCGATCCGATCGTCTTTAACAGGTCACTTGGTGTTTAGTACCTTACACACCAATAGTGCTGTTGCAGCAATTCCTCGACTAATCGATATGGATGTTGAACCTTATTTAGTTGTCTCTTCCTTATCTGGTATAATGGCACAACGCCTTGTCAAGCAAATTTGCCGGGATTGTAAAACAACGCGTGCGGTTACGGAAATGGAAAAAGAATTACTCCGGCGGCATGGGATGAGTTTACAAGAAGTAAGTTTCGGAAAAGGATGTAATAGTTGTCAACATACAGGCTACAAAGGTAGAATGGCAATTCACGAATTAATCGTTATTGATGACACAGTTCGTACGATGATGATGAATAATAACTCAACTAATGACATTCAAGATTATTTGAAACAAGAAGGTATGAAATTTTTGATCGATGATGGTTTATTGAAAGTAGAGTTAGGTTTGACAACAATTGAAGAGGTACTACGTGTGGCATCAGAAGTGTAGGAGGAAGGCAATGAATCAACTAGAGGAATTACTAAACGCAGCTTATCACATGGAGGCATCCGATATCCATTTAACGGTAGGAACGCCACCTGTTTTACGGATTCATGGTGATTTGCGCGTATATGGTCAAAATAAATTACACCCAGAAGATACGGAGGCCATGGCAAAATCTGTGTTACCTGAAGATATGTGGGAAAAATTCCAAATTGAGCGCGAAATCGATTTTTCTTATGGGATTGCAGGGGTCTCGCGTTTTCGGATGAATGTGTATTATCAACGAAATTGTATTTCGCTTGCGATTCGCTTGGTGCCGTCAGAAATTCCAAGCTTGCATGAATTGCACATGCCGCAAGTGCTTCAAACCATTGCCGAAAGCAACCAAGGGTTAGTGTTAGTGACGGGTCCAACCGGTAGCGGGAAGAGCACCACGCTTGCGGCAATGATTGATTACATGAACAAAACGATGAAAAAGCACATTATTACATTAGAAGATCCGATTGAATATTTACATTCCCATCAAAATTGTATTATTGATCAACGGGAGGTAGGGTTTGATACGAATAATTTTGCCAATGGCTTGCGTGCGTGTTTACGCCAAGACCCTGATGTGATTTTAGTTGGGGAAATGCGTGATCTTGAAACCATTTCAACGGCAATTACAGCAGCAGAGACAGGTCATCTAGTGCTAGGTACGTTACATACAACAGGAGCATCTTCAACAATGGATCGAATCATTGATGTGTATCCAGCGCATCAAAAGAGTCAAATCCGGATCCAACTTGCCAACGTGTTACAAGCGATTGTGTCACAGCGGTTGTTTCCAACACCAGATCGTCAAGGAAGACGAGCAGCAACGGAAATTCTGCGAAATACGACCGCCATTAAAAATTTAATTCGTAACGACAAAATGTTTCAAATACCAAACTTCATGCAAACATCCAAAGAACAAGGTATGCACACGATGACAATGGATATCAAACAACTACTACGCGAGCGAGCCATCGCAGAAGAAGCAGCTCAACCATATTTGCAGGAGCAGATGTAGTTTTAAATTATAAACAAATTGGCGAAGTAGGTTGGTGTTATTACCCGCTGCGGAAATACACTACGCTTTCCGCGGGTGGCTGATGAGCCTCCTCGTTCGTACCTCACTGCGGGGTCTCATCTAGGCCATTCCTCCCACAGGAGGCTCCGTGTATTTCCTTCGCTGATTGGCGTGCTATGAATTTTATAGTGTTTATAATTTGCGTTTATAATTTTTTATTTTTATCAACAATACTTCTTAAGTTTTTGTTTAGATGATTTTAAGTGATTTTTCACATCCTGTCTAAGGGGTTAGTAAAGCACTTAATTGAATCTTAATTAAGAATGATCGGTGAAAGAAAACACATAAAAATAATATAAGTAATGAACAAATACATAGCTTATGCTAATTAGTTGAAAAAAAGTTTTGGAAGAGAAAAGAGGTGAGCGGATGGCTTATTTTCGTTATAAGGGTAGGGATCGTTTAGGAAAAGCGAAACAAGGGAAAATAAGTGCTGAGAGCAAACAAGAAGCAGTTGCGAACCTAAAGCTAAACGGCGTCATTGTCTTCCAAATCGATGAGCTTAACAGCATATTATATAAAGAAATTCATTTCGGGAAAAAGGTGAAACATAAAGATTTTGTCATCTTCTTGCGGCAATTTTCCACCTTAATTGATGCGGGTGTAACTCTCGTAGAAGCAACAACGATCTTGCAAGAACAAACAGACAGCAAGCATATTAAAAGCTCTCTAGCAAAAATTACCGAACACCTAGAATCGGGCGAAACCTTATCACAGGCAATGGAACGATACGATGACATTTATCCAAGCCTATTAACAAACATGATCCATGCTGGTGAAGTGAGTGGTAATTTAGATGAAATCCTTGATAATATGGCAACCTATTATGAAAAGCAAAACCAATTACGCCAAAAAATTGTCACGGCTTTAACGTATCCCTTAACGGTTGGTGTATTTGCGTTGTTGATTTCCATCTTTCTATTAACCTTTATTGTGCCAACCTTTGCCAACATGTTTACCTCGATGGGAGAAGATTTACCAGCCTATACGGCTTTTATTTTAGGTTTGAGTGATTTTACGAGAAGCTATTGGTGGGTATTACTGTTACTCGTCATTTTAGCATTTATTTTAATACGATATTTGCTTTCTAAACCAAATCTAGCTTATCGACTAGATGTACTTAAGTTAAAAACACCAATCTTTGGAGATCTCTTGCAAAAGGCAGTATTAGCTCGAATGACGCGAACGCTTAGCTCGTTACTCAATAGCTCTGTACCGATTTTGCAAGCCGTACAAATTGCCGACCGCGTGATTACTAACCGTGTGGTGAAAAAAGTGTTGCAAGATAGTCAAACATCATTGGAACAAGGGGAATCATTAGCAACACCAATGAAAGACCATTGGGTGTTTACCAAAATGGTGACACAAATGATTGCAGTTGGCGAACGATCCGGTTCCTTGGATGAAATGTTAAGTAAAGTTGCAGATTTTTATGAAGAAGAATTAGATCATGCAACAGATAAAATCAAGTCTTTAATCGAACCAATCATGATTGTGATCCTTACCGTTATTGTTGGTGCCATCGTCCTAGCAATTATAATTCCAATGTTCTCTCTATTTGAGAATATTTAACAGCATAATTTAGTAAAAAAGTTATAGACTAAATAGTACAACATAGTATAATATAGGTGAGGGAAATAGAATCAACAACAGAATGCGATGAATGGTTATCTTGATATGGGCACTTGGATAATCGGGAGCAAGTAGTGCAACCGACTGACATCATAGAATTATGTTGTTGGTCTTTTTTTAAGCGCAAAAACAAACAACAGTTGTTCAGTCATCGGATCCATTAAATATGTATCATGGAGGTTATAATTCATGTTGAGAAAATGGACAAGAATGTTAAAGAGTCAAAAAGGTTTTACGTTAGTTGAGCTATTAGCAGTTATTGTGATTTTGGGGATTATTGCTGCGATTGCTATACCAAGTATTGGTGGGATTATTAACAACACAAAAGATGATGCGCACGATTCAAATGCAATTATGATGATAGAGGCTGCAAGATTAGCTGTTGCAAGTGGAGATCTTTCAAGTGGAGATACAATTACGCTTCAAGAGTTAGTTAATGAAGGCTATCTAGAGCAGGTTCCAAGTAACCCTGAAGATGGGGGTTATTCGGGTGAGGTTGAACTTGATGATGATGGTAATGGAAATATTACTTATACTGTAACTTTAACAGATGAAGATGGAAGTACACCTTACGTTACTGCACAAACATTAGAGGAAATACAAGCTAATGATTAATTGAGAGTTCATAAGGGAGAGGAGAAAAAGTAATGAAGAGATTTTTAAACAGGATTAAAAGTGAAAAAGGTTTTACATTAGTGGAATTGTTAGCAGTAATTGTAATTTTGGGGATAATTGCAGCGATTGCTGTTCCAAGTATTGGTGGAATAATTAGTAATACTAAACAAGATGCACACGAGTCTAATGAAATTATGTTTGAAGAAGCAGCTCGTTTAGCTTTTGCGAGTGGTGAGAATTTCGATGAAAATAGTAATGATGGCGATGAAAATGACAGTTACACACTAAAGTTTCTAAAGGATAAAGGTTATCTAGAAACTATCCCTCCATATCCACAAGATGATACTGAAGAATATAATCCGGATTCTAGTTATGTTACTGTAGATTATTCTAAAGATGGATCAGATAATCATACTGCTAGCTATACAGTTGAAACCGATACTCGAGATATCTCAGCAGACCCAGAGGGGTAATATTTGGTTTAATAAAACCCTACTAAGGGGTTCTTTCATCTATAAAACAGGGAGACCAAACCATGCACCTATTCCTAACAATATACATGTTTCTCATCGGCACAATCTTCGGTTCGTTTTTTAATGTGGTTGGGCTTCGGGTTCCGAAGCGCAGCCTTTTTGCGTCTCAACGTTCGTATTGCCCTAATTGTCACCACACCTTAGCCTGGTTTGAATTAATTCCAGTCCTCTCTTATTTGTTGCAAGGTGGGAAATGCCGCAATTGCAAACAAACGATTTCACCGATGTATCCCATAATTGAACTTGCCACAGGGATACTGTTCGCCTACAGTTATATCCATTTTGGATTGCAACTTGAACTCATTATTTCATTGCTACTTATGTCGGTATTGGCTATTATTGTAGTAACAGACCTTACATATATGCTCATTCCTGATCGAATTTTACTTTTTTTTCTTCCATTATTCATTGTTGGTCGTCTAATGGTGCCACTTGATCCGTGGTGGTCCTCAGTTACCGGTGCCCTATTTGGTCTTGGGATTGTGGCCGTTGTGATTTTTGCTAGTAATGGTGGCATGGGTGGCGGTGATATGAAATTATTAGGTTTAATTGGCCTTGTTTTAGGTTATAAGCTAACAATCGTTGCCTTTTTTCTGTCGACCTTATATGGCTCAGTGATCTGTGGCATATTATTAGCACTGAAAGTAATTGATCGAAAAAATCCAGTTCCGTTCGGTCCATTTATTGTATTAGGAACGATTACGAGTTATTTCTTTGGACAGGCATTAATCGATTGGTATCTAGCTATTCTCTTTTAAAAAGTAGGTGAAGTAGTGTTAAATCGAGCAAAGAAACACGTTAATTTAATTATAAAAGATCAAGTCATTCGTTATACCGTTTCCAAACAGTCAACAGTGGACGGAATTATCGATTATGGGGAAAAGTTTTTTACAAATGGTGTGGTAGAAAATGGTAAAATTGTCAATGAGAAGGCTTTTACCTCTGTGTTAGAAAGTCTTGTGCGTGAGAAAAAATGGCGTCATAAAAACGTCTTTTTCTGCGTACCTGATGCATCGGTTTCGATCCGTGAACAACTTGTTCCGAAAGAGTTGGCCAAAGAAGAAATAAAAGATTATATTCATATGGAATTAGAAGATAGTATTCGTTTGCCATTTTCCAATCCTGCGATTGATTTCGAAATTTTAGGAGAAGAAAACGAACAAACGAAAATTCTGTTATTTGCCTATCCAAAGGAACGATTGCAACAATATTTACAAGTGTTCAATGCAGTTCGTTTAAAACCAGTTGTTGCGGATATTTCCTCGTTGTCATTATACCGTCTCTATTATCAATTAGATCGAGCGGCCACAAAAGAACACCTTTTGTCGGTTCAATGGGACAAAGATTCGTTAGTGCTAACAGCTTTTAATCATCATAAGCCAATGTTCACGCGTTTCCTAAAAGCATCCTTAGATACGAATTCCTGGCAATGGAGTGTGGCTGACAATGAATTGTTATGGTCGGACGAAGCAATGCCATTGGAGGGCTATGAACAAGATCAGTTTGTAACAATTGAACGATTTATGGATTTTTATCGTTATTCCGTCATGCAGGGAGAGCAACAGATTACGAAAATATTATTATCTGGGGATTATCCTTATTTAGACCGTGTGGAAAAATCATTGCGCGAACGGTTAGACATTAAGATTGAACCAATCGCTATGCATGAACAACAGCTACGTATTCCAGCCAAGTTTGCTGATGTCGTCGGACTTTCGATAAAAAATACTGCGATCAGATCGTGAGGGTAACGATAAATGATTGTTGAAATTAATTTTTTAGATCCAAAAAAGAAAAGAAATATGGTACCGTATTTGCTTGGATTGATGACGGTTGCCTTTTTGACAGCATCTGGTTACTGGATGTTTCAAGAATATCAAAACTTACAAGAGCAACAAGCACAATTGCAACAAGAGATAAATGAAAATCGACAAATACAACAAGAATATGAAAGTAGAACAAATTTAGCAGCAAAACGGTCACAATTAAATGAACAGATTACACAATTGGAGCAGGAAATTTTTCCAACTGTACCACTATTAAAACAGATGGTATCCATGTTACCGGAAACAGGCTATTTTGATAATTACTCCTTTAGTTTAAACAGTGATATTAGTTTAGTTTTACGTGTTGATCGTTTAGAAGATGTGGCAGCCTATATGCATTCATTGGAAAGTCAAGCCTATGTGGAAAGTGCTGATGTTTCCAATATAAGTGTGAACACCGCCAATGAATCCCGTACGTATATCGCCTCTTTTCAAGTTAGTATCGATCAGTCCGTATGGATGGGGGAGGTAGATGAGCGATGAAATTTACTTGGAACAGACGCTACACCTATCTTTCGTTAATCTTATTGGCGTTCGTTATACTAGTTCCTGTTCTAATCTATATATATGTTCTCTCTCCAGTCGAATCAGAGGTTCGGCAATTAGAGGAACAGCTACAAGTACAAAAACAAATACTTGCTGAAGGGGAACAAACGGAGGAAGAAGACGATTTAGAGAATTCTTCAGCCTTACAAGTTAAATTGCCTGTCACTAAAGCTAATGATCAACTGTTAATGTTACTTAATCAATTGGAGCAAGACACTAATAGCACCGTCACTAGTTTTTCAATCAATTCAAATGACTCGACAAATACTATGATAAGTAGTGATTTATCGGTAATTTCCTATCAACTTCAACTAACATCACCAAGCTACGAAAGTATGGAGTTGTTTTTAGAAAAATTAAGTAATTTAGAGCGAATTGTTACGGTTACAAGTATTAGCTTCTCTTCCACATCTGCTGCTGATATGAGCTATTCTGTTGCCTTTTCGGCATACTATGATCCTGCATTATCAGAACTAGAATCAGAAACACCGTCCTATGATTACACGCCACCATCTCAAAAAAATAGTCCCTTTCCGGTCGAAACGGAATGAATATTTAAGCGGAAGATTGCAACATTTTGTTGTAATCTTCCGTTTTGCATTTGACAAAGGTCGCCTTACTTTTCGTTTCTAGTGTGATAGAGTTATAAAAACAAAGCGAAACAAGCCATCCAAACGTGCTTTTTTAATAGGCTATTGGTAGAGGATAAACGCAATTGTGGTTATAGTTCAATCGACAAAATTAAGGAAAAGGAGTGGGTGTAACATGAGCAAACAACCAACCGTTTCAGTACGAATGAATGGTGAAAAAACGGATATGTTTTCCAATCAAGAAGACGAATCCTTTACAGCTTATCAAGAACAGGCAGCGACTGTGGAACAACGGTTTCGTCCCGAAGACCTAGTCGAGTATGAAAAAAATGATGATATCGATGATGATTGGTATGTAGAGAAGTATCGAAAACGTAAATTGCCACCAGGTTTTAAAGTGTTTGCTTTTGCAGCATTAGCTGCCATCATAGTTGGTGTTATATTAGGTTTTGTTAGTTTGCGAATGTTTGCTGGTATTGATGACAATCAAATGCAATTAGCGCAATCTGTGCAAACTTTACCGACAGATGGAAATGGGTCAGCTACAACAGATGGACAAGCATCTGATGCAGCTAATAGTGGTAATAATTCGAATGCGGTTCAAGTTCCATTAGAGCCATTATCAGCGGTTGTCATTCAAGGTGGTGTGTTTTCCTCACATGCAAAAGCAGAAGAATGGCAACGGCAATTCAATGATGCGGGTTATCCAACTATGATATGGGAAACAGCTGACGGCCAATATCGTTTATTTGCAGGACTTTTTTCTAGCGAACAAGCAGCAGATTTAACTGTCGCTGATATGGGGGCAGATGGTTTGGAAGCGTATGTTCGTCCATGGCAACCAGAAGTATCAACAGCTGAAATAGCGCCATCGGAACAAGAATGGCTTGAAACATTTACAGCACAGTGGCAACAAGCGATGGAAGTGCTCCAAAGTGAAGGAACTTTATCTAATGAACAAGGCGGGTGGGAAGATTGGTTGTCTAGCTATCCTGAAACAGCCTCGACTCAAACCGAATCCTTACAACTTTCGGGCCAACAACTTGTCGAGAATATCGGTAGCGAACAGTCAAGTGCAACATTGCAAATGGATTTGCTTCAGCTATGGCAACATTATGTTGCACTTGGGCATAATTAAATGTCTAATGAAAAGTCTGGTGATCTCCGGGAGGATCACCGGGCTTTTTTATTGCTTTTGGTTGAGTGTTCGTTCTCACGGTAGACTCGCAGCCGAAAGAAGTCTGAATCGATCGAGAGAAGTCGTCGTACGATAAATTCACGAGCTAAAGTATAGTCAGAAACAGCCGTCACAGGTCTTTTCATGGTACGAAAGCTAAAATTTCGTGACATAAGTAAAAATATGCCAAATTAATCAAAGAAACAATAATTACTCTTTTCTCTAGTAGAAGGTTCATTTGTTTCTCCAAAACACTAGTAGAAACCTTAAAAACTGGGCATGATGGGATGGAGAAAACCGTTAATTAGACATTTGTTAATAGCGGCAAAAATCGGTATGATAAGAATACCTGATACGATGTTTGAAAGGTGGAACACACAATGCCTACGTTATTATTAGCTTCTGGATCACCACGCAGGAAGGAGTTATTACATCAAGTTGGATTGCCTTTTCAAGTAGTAAAACCAGATGTTGATGAAACAATGGTGGACAGCACGGATCCGGCACAACTAGTTAGCGAACTAGCAAGACGTAAGGGGGAAGCAGTTACGATTGAGGATGACCAAGTTGTGATCAGTGCGGATACGATTGTAAGTTTTCAAGACCAAATCCTAACAAAACCTGACAATCGAGCAGATGCTTTTGCCAAGTTGGCGCAACTACGTGGAAAGTGGCATAAAGTCTATACAGGGGTGATGATTCGTTCCTTAACGAAACAACGGACTTTCATGAATGAAACTTCTGTACAGTTTTGGGATGTATCGGATAAGGTCCTAAACGATTACCTTGCTACAGGGGAGTGGAAGGATAAAGCGGGAGGGTATGGGATTCAATCAAGTGGAGCCGTATTCGTCAAACAACTAATCGGTGATTACTATAATGTTGTTGGATTACCACTGTCAGTCGTTGTTCGTGAATTGCAAACCTTTGGGATTTCTCCCTTTCAATAGTCGGTTGGGAACTCACATTCAAGCCAAGGAATAGGAGGTCATCTATTGTCCAAAGCCAGTGTAACCATGAAAGATATGCCCAAGCAAGATCGTCCCCGTGAACGCTTATTGAAATACGGCCCATCGCACCTCTCGAATCAAGAGCTACTTGCAATCCTACTAGGTACTGGAACAAAAGAAGAATCGGTAGCCATTCTAGCCCAACGTGTATTAATGCATTTTGAAGGATTAAATTTATTAAGAGAGTCGACAATTGAAGAATTAACAGCGATTAAAGGAATTGGCTCGGTTAAAGGTGTTTTATTGCTTGCTGCCATCGAATTTGGCAAACGGATGCACCAATTTAAACCACATGAAAGGTATGTAATTCGAAGTCCAGAAGATGGAGCCGATTTTGTGATGGAAGAGATGTGTAGTCTGAATCAAGAACATTTCGTTTGTCTTTTTCTTAATACCAAGAATCAAATTATTCATCGTCAAACCATATTCATTGGTAGCTTGAACGCCTCCATTGTACATCCCAGAGAAGTTGTGCGCCCATAAGGGCATTTAGAAAATCTGCTTTAGCAAAGCAGTAGGGAAATATCACAATGAACACCCTATCATCAGTCAACTTATCCTGAAAGGAAACTGAACGGGGAGTGTAGCATGTTGACAAAGCCATAAGTTGTCTAGTTATCAAGACACGACTGAATGGCAAGATGAAAATTCATAGACAAGGATGAAAGCTGAATTGCTTAAATGATAGCTCAAGGGGGACCACGGGGACCTTCAGCGGGAGATAACGATATACGCTGTACGATATATGCATGTTTCTTATAAACTTCGAGAAACATGAAGTGATACTATTTCGACCAACTTCCATATAGAAGAAACGAGCGAAAGTCACATCCGAAACTATGAAAAAGCTATGTTTCTAAATGTCTAAATGGGGATTGCCTAAGTTGGAATGCCGAGTATGGCTATGACAATCGTGTCTGAATATCCAATATGGCAACGGAGCTCTCGTAGTAGTCTGAGATAGGGAAAGCCTATTACATGGCGAAGGAGAGCAGTTTATCTAGTTTAATACCAAATTGGAAAGGAGCGCGAGGCTCTATGAGAAATCCAAAAGTAGTATTAAACAGTCTAACTTCCAAAGCACAAGATGATACGTATATATTCGAACGACTGTATCGAAATCTGTATAATATCGAGTTTTATCTAGAAGCCTATGCCAAGCTTTATCCTAATAAAGGAAGTAATACAAAAGGTATTAATAATGGCACAATCGATGGAATGAGTTTAGAAAGAATCGGGCGTCTAATTGAAAAAGTAAGAGAACAAACATATCAACCAAACCCAGCACGAAGAACATATATCCCAAAGAAAAATGATAAAACACGACCTTTGGGTATTCCGACTTTTGAGGATAAACTCTTGCAAGAGGTTGTTCGGCGAATTTTAGAAAGTATCTACGAACCTCAATTCTCAAATCATTCACATGGTTTTCGACCAAATCGTAGCTGTCATACTGCCTTAAAGGAAATACGCAATACTTTTACGGGTACGAGATGGTTTATTGAAGGTGATATAAAAGGTTTCTTTGATAATATCGACCATCATGTATTAGTTGAACTTTTACGGAAACGCATTAAGGATGAAAAATTAATAAATTTAATTTGGAAATTCCTAAGAGCGGGTTATGTAGAAGATTGGACATTTCACAAAACGTACAGTGGGACACCTCAAGGTGGAATCATCAGTCCATTACTCTCGAATGTTTATCTGCATGAACTAGATAAATATGTAGAACAGTATGCATCGGACTATAACATAGGTGAAAAGCGTACGCATAATATTGTCTATCACAATATAGCCTCAAAAATAGCAAAACGTAAAAGCAATAACAAACGTGATTGGGAACGAATAACCAAAGAAGAAAAGGCTGAAAGGCTTGGAGAATTAAAAGCTCTATACAAAGAACTTCAAAGCCATGATAGCAAAGACCTTTTCGACCCAAACTATCGTCGAATGAAATATACGAGATATGCAGATGATTTTATCATCGGTATCATCGGTAGTAAAAAAGAAGCTGAACAAATCAAGATAGACTTAACAAACTACCTTGCAGATAAACTCAAACTAGAACTAAGTGTGGAAAAAACGTTGATAACACACAGCCAGAAAGATGCAAGATTCCTAGGATATGACATTCGAGTAGCAAGGGATTGGCATAGAATGAAAATGCCGAATGGTACAAAGAAACGCAAGTTTAATTATCAGACCAAGCTATTCGTTCCTCATGAAAAATACATTAAAAAACTCATCGATTTTGGAGCATTAAAGATTGGCAGCAACAATGGATGGAAACCTGTTCATCGTCCGTATCTAGTGCATAATGATGATTTAGAAATCCTTCGAACATACAATGCGGAAATTGAAGGTCTATATAATTACTATCGATTAGCAAGTAATGTACATGTACTTCAATCATTCCGGCAAACAATGAAATACAGCATGATTAAGACGTATGCTAATAAATACAGAAGTACCGTTAGTAAAATTATTGCCAAATATAAAATAAACGGGAAATTCGGTATACGTTACGAAACGAAGGATGGTCTCAAAATAGCCTATTTTATGGAACAACGAATGGAGAAAAACTCGGAAATAAAAAACAGTCAGTAGATACAATCGAAAATACAATCGTTTACGGTGGTAGAACAAGTCTCATAGAACGCCTTTTAGCTAAAAAATGCGATTGGTGTGGCGTAGGAAATGTTCCAATGGAAATGCACCATGTCAATAAGCTTAAAAACCTGAAAGGAAAGAAACGATGGGAACAATATTTATGATTGCCAGAAACCGTAAAACAATTGCGATGTGCGTGAAATGCCACCACGACTTACACAATGGAAAGTTAGACTGATAAATGGAAAGCCGTATACTCTGAGAGGAGTACGTACGGTTTGGAGGGGAGTTCTCGGAAACCTAACGCAGTAATGAGTAAAGGCGCTGGGTACTTACCCTACTACCGCGAAGCAGTGAAACGTTCTGCAGCCTCAATCATTTGTGCCCATAATCACCCTTCTGGCGACCCAGCACCATCCCAAGAAGATATTCATGTTACGAGACGTTTGTCTGAGTGTGGTAAAATGATTGGGATTGAGTTATTAGATCATTTGGTGATTGGGGATCATAAATTTATATCACTTAAAGAAAAAGGGTACTTATAGTACTATTCATTTTTGTATTTTTCTCGTATAATAAAATAGACAATTTTTTCTAATCAGCGCCAATTTACAAGAATTGCTTGTAATTGGCGCTTCTTGTCCTTATTATTACAGGTTGTTACATCATTCTTTTCTTCATAGTTCGAGAAGTGTTTTTGGGATTAATTGCATGTAATGAATGGTATAGATGTAGTAAAACGTACATATAACGGTAAATAAAAGAGTTTTTTTAGAGAGGGAGATTAAGTTGGGACGATTTAGCTTTTCGCAAGATTTAGGGATTGATTTGGGTACGGCAAATACCCTTGTATATATAAAAGGAAAAGGGATCGTTGTACGCGAACCATCTGTTGTTGCTAAAAATATGTCAACAGGGGATATTGAAGCGGTGGGTAGTGATGCAAGAAATATGATTGGACGCACACCTGGAAATATTTCTGTGATTCGACCAATGAAAGACGGTGTCATTGCAGATTATGATACAACTGCAGTAATGATGAAATACTATATTAAGCAAGCGCAAATGAAACGTTCCGCTTTTGCGAGAAAACCAAATGTGATGGTTTGTGTTCCATCAGGGATCACCATGGTTGAAGAACGAGCGGTCATTGATGCAACCAAACAAGCTGGCGCCAAAGATGCTTTTCCAATCGCTGAGCCATTTGCAGCAGCCATTGGAGCGGGACTGCCTGTATGGGAACCAACAGGTAGTATGATTGTTGATATTGGTGGAGGTACAACCGAAGTGGCTGTTATTTCGCTTGGAGGGATTGTTACAAGTCGCTCGATCCGTATAGCTGGAGATGACATGGATGAAGCGATTATTCAGTATGTAAGAAAGAACTATAATCTTATGATTGGCGAAAGATCTGCAGAATCGATTAAAATGGATATAGGTTCGGCGACGACGCCAACAGAAAATGAAGAAATGGATATACGAGGGAGAGATTTAATCACTGGTCTTCCGCAAACAATTACAATTACTGCTAAAGAAATTACCAACTCGTTACAGGATACGGTTGAAGCAATTGTAGAAGCAGTGAAAACAACGTTAGAAAAAACGCCACCAGAATTATCAGCGGATATTATGGATCGTGGAATTGTGTTGTCAGGTGGAGGAGCATTATTAAAGAATTTAGATACAGTATTAAGTGATGAAACGAAAATGCCTGTATTTGTTGCAGAAGAACCGCTTGATAGTGTTGCGATTGGAACAGGAAAGTCGATTGAATATATTCAGCATTTTCGTTCCCATCCAAATGTATCCACTCGTTCCAGATCGGAATAAGTAGGTGTAAGTTATGTCTTTTTTTCGCAGAAAACGTCTTTTTATTATTCTAGTCGGATTTATTATACTTGTTGGACTAATTGGTTTTTCATTACGTGATCGCGATGAATTATCCACTTTTGAGCAATTTTTACATGATACAGTTGGTTGGGTGCAAAATACCATTCAAGTACCTGTGCAGTTTACAACAAGTTTAATTGCAAATATCGAAGAGATGAGAAATGTATATGACGAAAACCAAATTTTAAAAGCAAGACTTTCTCAGTATAAAAATGTCCTTTATGAGGTACAGGAGTTAAGACAAGAAAATGAAGAATTACAAACAACATTAAATAAAACAGAATCGATTACCGATTTCGAGCCGATTCAAGCATCGGTTATTGCACGTAGTCCTGAACAATGGTTTAAAATGGTTAAAATTAATAAGGGAAAACAACATGGAGTGGAACCTAACATGGCAGTAATTACAGGCGATGGAATGATAGGAAAGATTCAATCGCGTTCACAGTTCACCTCAACTGTTTTACTGTTAAATGGATTTGATCGTTCGAATCGTATCTCTGTTAATATTGACTTGACTGATGATGAGGAAGATATGACAGGCTTTATTGTGGGATATGATGAGGATGAAGAGGCACTATTATTAGAGTTGAATCAATCCCAAACAGATGTGTCTGAGGGTGAGTTAGTTTTTTCATCAGGAATGGGTGGGGTGTTTCCAAAAGGCCTAAAAATAGGTACAATAAAAGAAGTAACCCCAGGAAAGTATGGGTTAACGCAAGTAGCATATGTAGAACCATCTGCTGATCTTTATAATATGAATCACGTCATCGTTGTTGATCGATCAGCCGCTATGCCAGAAGACAATGGAAATACCCAAGCAGGGGAGGAAGAATAATGGCACGTATATACCTTCCTCTTTTCTTGTTACTTTTATTAGTGATTGAAGGTGTAGCGCTTGATTTTTTACCACAACGTATCTTTTCAGAACAATGGATTATTATTCCACATTGGTTATTAGTATTTTTACTCATGATTGCTGTTTTTTATGATTTTGAAAATACTTATTTTTCCGTTTTATATGCGATTATTTTCGGGATGTTAATTGATATTGTTTACACGAATGTATTAGGTGTTTATATGTTTTCTTATGCTTTGGTTGTTTATATTATTCATGGGATGAAAAAATTATTGCATCTTAACTTGTTCGTTGTCTTGTTATATACCGTTATAGGAATTAGTTTAGCTGACTTTTTCATATTTACCGTATATTTATTTATCGGAGCAGATTCGATTTCATGGGAAGCATATGCATCTACTCGTTTACTCCCAACCTTAATTGCAAACGGATTGTTTCTGTTCCTTATTTATCCGATAAATAGGAAATTAATCCAATGGTCGATAGAGCGCGATGAAAAGGCCAAATCTAGTTAGTACAGAAAATAAATATTGGGGTGAACCTATCGTGATAGGCAACAAGCAACTCGTAACGATTAAAGGCACTCGTGAGGGTCTCACGTTATATATGGATGACACATGTTCATTCCAAGAGCTCCTTCACGAATTGGATCATGTTTTATCGACCAATAGTGTTGATAAAGATGAACCAATGATTACGGTTACGATTCAACTTGGTAACCGCTATTTACATAAAGAACAAGAAGAACAACTTCGTGAAGTCATCCGAAGTAAAAATAAACTAGTCGTCGATTCAATTGAGTCGAATGTCATCTCCAAAAACGAAGCACTTGAATGGAAAGAAGAAACCGACATAAAAACGATTACAAGGATTATTCGATCGGGACAAGTAGTGGAAGTGAAAGGTGATTTATTGTTAATTGGTGATGTGAATCCAGGAGGCAAAATCGCTGCCAGTGGCAATATTTTTGTGCTAGGTAGTTTAAGAGGTGTTGCCCATGCTGGAGTGAACGGTAATCGTGAAGCAGTGATTGCAGCATCTTATATGAGTCCAAGCCAATTAAGAATTGCGGACTTCATTAGTAGGTCACCTGATTATGAATCAGAAGGCATTTACATGGAATGTGGTCTGGTAGATGAAGAAAAATCCAAAATAGTCATCGATCGTCTTCAAGTTCTTTCGCAAAAACGACCGGATTTAAACGGGTTTGAAAGGAGAATTTTAAATGGGTGAAGCAATAGTTATTACATCAGGTAAAGGTGGTGTGGGTAAAACAACCACCACCGCAAATTTAGGTACTGCATTAGCATTGCTAGATAAAAAAGTATGTTTGGTCGATACTGATATTGGTTTACGAAATCTTGATGTGATCATGGGACTTGAAAACCGGATCATTTACGATATCGTTGATGTTGTGAACGAAAGATGCGGTTTGAAGCAAGCGTTAATAAAAGATAAACGTTTTGATTGTTTATACTTACTTCCGGCAGCCCAAACAAGTGATAAATCTGAAGTATCTCCAGAAGGTATTGAAAAAATTGTTAACGAGCTAAAACAAGATTATGATTATATATTAATCGATTGCCCTGCTGGTATCGAACAAGGGTATAAAAATGCTGTTGCAGGAGCTAGCAAAGCTATTGTGGTAACAACTCCTGAAAAATCTAGTGTGCGTGATGCAGATAGAATCATAGGTTTGTTAGAAAAGGAAGACATCGAACCACCACATTTAGTTGTCAATCGGATTCGCAATCATATGGTGAAAAATGGAGATATGCTAGATGTGGATGAAATTGTACAAGTCCTTTCGATTGATTTATTAGGGATTGTTGCCGATGATGATGAAGTGATAAAAGCATCGAATCACGGTGAACCTGTCGCCTTTCAACCAAATACACGAGCGTCGATTGCTTATCGTAATATAGCACGAAGAATTTTAGGAGAGACCGTCCCACTATTATCACTTGAAAATGAGAAAGGTATGTTTTCCAAAGTGAAAAAATTCTTTGGTATGCGCTCCTAATCGTTCCTCGATCTATTAATCTTTCAAAACCGCTTAGCTTAATGCTGAGCGGTTTTTTTATGGTGTTTTTTTGCCGATGGGGCAAAGTTGCTTGCTCAACAAAGAATTGGCTGAAATGCTAGCTTATTAGTGGAATAAATGTCCACCAAATTTTTTGTGGCCTTTACTGCTTATACTAATGCTAGACCAGATGCTCATAAACCGTTGCGAAACTATATCGCATATATTCTCTCTCTCCTTCATAGACTTGTACAAATCCCATTACGAAGGAAAGTGAGTATGATGAAAAGAGATGTAAAACAAGTACGCAAAAATATTGCAAAGCGCAAGCGCGAAAAATCACTTAGTAGTAGTCAAATGAAAGTACCATGGAAATTCTCACCTGCTGCTTTCCCTCAAGATGAAGAGAAACATGGTTATGTTCCATTTGCCACCGAAGACAGCAATCCTAATCCAGATATGAAGGATACTTTCATTACGTCGTTAATGATGAAGAGTATTTTGGCTGGAATTTTATTTTTTAGTGTGGCAATTTTTGTTCGAATGGACATTCCGTTGTTGGAGCAACCAAAACAATGGACAAGTCATGCATTAACGGAAGAATTTCCGTTTGCAACAGTTAATCACTGGTATCAACAACAATTCGGGATGCCGTTAGCTATAACACCTGACCAGTCCCCACAAATCACATCAGAAGGTTTAGTGCTACCTGTTAATGGAACAGTTAGTCAAAGCTTTCAAGCAAATGGACAAGGGATTATGATTAATACAACGGAAACATCTAAAGTCTTGTCCATCGACAAAGGGACCGTTATTTTTGCAGGGAATCTCCCTGAAACAAACAAAACCGTAATCGTGCAACATAAAGATCGGAGTAACACAGTTTATGGAAATCTAACGTCTATTAATGTGCATCAGTATCAATTTATTTCAAGTAATGAAGTGATAGGGGAATTTGATCCCGCTGAAACCGATGTGAAAGAAGTATTTTTTGCAATTGAGAAGGACAACCAATACATTGATCCAGTACAGGTGATGCAAGTTGATGAACGCCCTTAGAAGACACTTACCACCATTGCATATACATCCAATTCTTTGGGTATTCATCATCATATCTATGATGACGGGTACTTTTATGGAAATTTCGGTCATTTTTTTGATTGTCATTATTCACGAGTTGGGTCATTATACGGTTGCCAAATGGTATAATTGGAGGATTCGAAAAATTAGTTTATGGGTTTTCGGTGGTGTTATGGAAACCGATGAACATGGTAGCAAGCCGATTAAACAAGAACTGCTGATTGCTATTGCTGGTCCACTTCAGCATATTTGGATTTACGGCTTGTTATTTTTTTGCTCAACTTACGGAATATTACCAGAATCCGTTATTGCAGTTGCCTTAAAATATAACACAACCATTCTTATATTTAATTTGTTACCTGTTTGGCCGTTAGATGGGGGGAAAATGCTCATGTTACTATATTCTTCCCTTTTACCTTATCGACAAGCGCATTCGCTTACGATTATCAGTTCCTCAATGTTCGCTTTTATTTCTCTAGTTATTTTTTTATTGTTTTATCCATTTACGTTAAGTACGATTTTACTTGTTGGTTTTATCTTATGGGAAAATCGACTAGAATGGAAACGAAGGTATTATACTTTTATACGATTTTTATTAAAAAGACACCGAGATCCTTTACTTACAAAAAAAGTCCGGCCAATTGTTGTTGATCATCATACACCATTGCCACACATCTTTGGTCGTTTTCGGAGAAATTGTCAGCATACCATCTATGTGAAAGATAATCGTTTTTCTAATCTTGTAGAAGAGAAGCATTGTTTGCATGCTTATTTTAATTTGAAACAATATTACGCAACCGCTGGGGAAGTATCAAGTGCAAGAGATTGGCGAAATTAAAGGTATATGGTTTGTCGTATAAGCTGAATTATGCGACATAACCTTCGAATTTTGCTCTGTACTATTCTGATTGAAACAAGTGATATACCATCGCTGCGGCAGAATACTCCGCTTTCCATGGGCACGGCCTCAGCTAACTTGGTAAAGAAAGCCACTTTACCAAGTGGATCTTCGACTCGTGCTGTTCCCATAGGAGTCTACGTATTCTGCCTTCGCTGGTGTGAGTTTTCTGATTAATGATAAGTGCGTATACATAATCATTCAGAGGGAAATCTATTGTAATTATTAATTACATATGAAACAACCACTCTTCAAAGTTAAATGCACTCGAACAGCGGAGGAAATACACGGAGACTCCCGAGGCCCGGCAAGGGTTATACAGGCGTTGTCCGACAAGGACGGTTTTAGCCTGTAATCCTTAAAAACCATCGGTGGGACCCCGCAGTGAGGTACGGACGAGGAGGCTCACCAGCCCCCCCACAGGAAAGCGTAGTGTATTTCCGCAGCGCCGTACAGCAACTAACCTTATTAAGAATGGATATGTGCAGTTATGTCGGATAATACAGCAAATGCGACATTGGATGAGCAAAATGAACAAAGTTTTATGAAAAGAGGATAAAGACAATGCGAACGATCTATATCCAATCACTTCCAACTGAGAAGTTGGGAGTAGTGGTAGAAGAAAACAAAGTAAAAGAAGTGGTAATCGACCGACCTGGTCTTATAAGTCAGGTCGGTAATATTTATGTCGCAAAAGTAGTGAATATTGAAAAAGGCTTGCAGGCTGCGTTCGTTGATTTTGGAGAAAGTAAGTTAGGCTTTCTACCAGGTAATGAATTGCCTGAAGCACGTAAAGAAGGGCATAAGCCAATTGAATCTATTATTACCGAAGGACAGAAGTTACTTGTCCAAGTACAAAAAGATGCTTACGGGGAAAAGGGAGCACGTTTAACAGCCAATCTTACCATACCAGGTATTGCCATGGTGTACCTTCCTTATGGGAGACAGGTAGCTGTATCAAGAAAACTTCCTGAAGAAAGGCGCGTGCAATTAAAGCAAAAAATTGAACCACTCCTGCAAGAAGAGGAAGGGGCAGTCATACGCACTGCAGCCCAAAATTATAATGTTGATACGATTTATCAAGAGTGTGTTTATTTACGAGAAAAGTGGCAGCAGTTGGAACAGAAGAGCAAGTCGCTTCCAGGACCAATCGTTATTTTTGAAGATCGAGCTGTACCAGATCAATTAGTACGAAAATTTCCACCAAGTAGTATACAAGGGATTCATGTGGATCGCTCCCAACTTGCTAATCAAATAAGACAGGCGTATCCATATGTGAAAGAGGTAGTCGAGTGGGACAAGCATTTGGAACAACATTTGCCAACAACATTCAATCAGTTAATAGTTGATGTGGTTGACAGTTCTGTCTTAATGCAAGGTGGAATTGAATTACAAATTGAACAAACAGAGGCATTGACAGTTATAGATGTTGATACAGGTGGTTACACTGGCAAAGCAAATAAAAACCAAACCGTTGTACACGCCAATCGCCAAGCAGCTACTGAAATTGCTCAACAAATTCGATTACGAAATATTTCCGGTATTATTGTAATCGATTTTGTCGATATGAAGTATGAGTCAGACCAAAATCAGGTTATCCAATCACTAAAAAAAGAATTAGCAAAAGATCCCGTCCGTTCGGAAGTTGTCGGTTTTACAAAGCTAGGTTTATTAGAAATGACTAGAAAGCGAGAGTCCTATACATCAGCCTATGTTTTGCTTGATCAAACTGTCAAAAAGACTCACTTTTCTTATGCGACGTATGCCTTTATGTTAGAAAGAGAACTGTTAAGCTATCAGGGAAGTCAAGCAGAGGCGATATATATTGAAATGCATCCGAGTGTTTATCAAGCATTTGTTAAATGGGTAAATATGGAACAAGTTAGTCAATTGATCCATCAAGAAGTGTTTGTGAAAAAATCAAAAGGGATGGCTTCCTATCAAATTAGGTTAGCTGGTAGTGATGCCTTAATTCAAGAACATCTAGCAGATAAAAATAGACAGGGCGTTGACAAACTTTTTTAACCTATGGTAATATTAGTCTGTTAAACATCGTAGCACCCGTTGCTACAACCGCGCAGAACAGGTTTTTAAGCTATTACATAGCACCTGTATGGCGAGTCTGAGTCCTAAGGAGGTGCAGAAGTATGTACGCTATTATTGAAACTGGTGGAAAACAAGTCAAAGTAGAAGAAGGCCAAGAAATCTTCGTAGAAAAAGTAGAAGGTGAAAATGGTGAGTCTGTAACTTTTGACAAAGTTGTTCTTGTTGGTGGTGACGATGTAAAAGTCGGCGCTCCATATGTTGATGGTGCATCCGTAACGGCTAAAGTTGAAAAACAAGGTCGCGGGAAGAAAATTGACGTCGTCAAATTCAAAGCAAAGAAAAATTACCATCGTAAACAAGGTCACCGTCAGCCATATACAAAACTTACCATTGAAAAAATCAACGCGTAAGGGTAGTATTTATGATAAAGGTGAGTATTTACCGCAATAATGAAAGTATCGATGCTTTTGAACTGAGTGGCCATGCAGAGAGTGGCCCGCACGGACATGATTTAGTTTGTGCCGGTGTATCAGCGGTTTCCTTTGGAGCCGTTAATGCAGTGATAAAGTTATGTGAGATTGAACCTATGATTGATCAAGGTGGCGAAGGTGGATATTTACGTGTAGAACTTCCAAGTAATTTGGAACAAGCTATACGAGATAAAGCCGAATTGCTTCTAGAAGGGATGCTTGTATCTCTTGAGACAATTGAACGCGATTATGGTCAATATATATCCATCTCTGAAAAATAAGGAGGTGCAACACAATGCTACGTCTAGATTTACAGTTTTTCTCTCAGAAAAAAGGTCAAGGTAGTACAAAGAACGGCCGTGACTCTGAATCGAAACGCCTAGGAGCCAAACGTGCTGATGGTCAATTCGTTACTGGTGGATCTATTCTTTACCGTCAACGCGGTACGAAAATCTATCCAGGAGCAAACGTAGGCCGTGGTGGAGACGACACACTATTTGCTAAAGCTGATGGTGTTGTTAAATTTGAACGTTACGGACGCGATCGCAAAAAAGTGAGCGTGTATCCAGTAGCTCAAGAAGCGTAAATCACAAAAAGAACTCTAACCTCGAGTTAGAGTTCTTTTTTTATGCACTAAATACTTATTTGGTTGTTCCTTTAATAGAAAAAGTTATTAAAGGCTGTTTTTGTGGAATATTAGCTGTATTATACGACATAACCTTTGTAATTTTGCTCTCCGACCATTCTGATTGAAATAAGTGATATACCATCGCTACGGCAGAATACTACGCTTTCCATGGGCACGGCCTCAGCTAACTTGGTAAAGAAACCACTTTACCAAGTGGATCTTCAGCTCGTGCTCTTCCCATAGGACAAGGAACGCTACGGCAGCGATACACCGCACGCAGAAAATTGGTCTTTATTTTCAAGGAGTCTCCGTATTCTGCCTTCGCTGTTATAAGTTTTCTGGTTATTGATCGATAAAATATTTTATAAATTAAAAAATAAATAAATTACTGTAATGGTGTTTTATAACGTGCCATGTAACGTATTATATGGTTTTATCAGGCTTAGCACTAAAAAACTTCAGAGTACTAGAATAAGCGAAGGAAATACACGGAGACTCCCGAGGCCCGGCAAGGGTTATACAGGCGTTGTCCGACAAGGACGGTTTTAGCCTGTAATCCTTAAAAACCATCGGTGAGACCCCGCAATGAGGTACGAATGAGGAGGCTCACCAGCCCCCCACAGGAAAGCGGAGTGTATTTCCACAGCGACTTTTAGCACTCTTTTTTTAGAGGAAGTTGCAAGTATTATGTCGTAAAATACAGCTTATGTGCAGTAAGTCAATCTATTCTGTTCCACCGATGCCGATGCAATCAAGTAAACGCTATATTTTTCTATCTCGGAAATTTTTGCTATAATTTTCTTATTGCTTAGGGGGAGAAAATGATGATAACTGAAGAAGAAGCGATTGAGTTGTTGCGTCACTATCGACATGATTGGATGAATCAAGTTCAATTATTACTTGGATATGCTTCAATGGGTAAAATGGATAAAGTTCAAGAAAAGTTGAAAGAAAATGTCGCGCTTATGGATCAGGAGCGAAAGATTACAAACTTACGTATACCCAAAACAGCACTTTGGGTAATAAACTTTAATACGCAGTATGAAAATTTTAGATTAACCTACCGAGTGGAAGAAGAATCGGTTGATCTTTCCGACCATGATGATCGTTTACATAATCAACTGCAACAAGCAATGAATGTGTTTCACTCGTTTGGAGATCCATATGAACTTTATCATGGACAACTGTTCATTAAAGGAAACAATCAAACAAATGCATTAATAGAACTTGCATTTTCTGGCGCATTTCGTCAAATAAATAACATAGAACAACAATTACTAGCAATCGACGGATTAGAAGTAACGTTTTCGTCTATTGCAGAGGACCAATGTACAATAAGATGGGTATGTAAATAAAAGAGGTGAACAATCGATGTTTGTCGATCAGGTTAAAGTATATGTGAAAGCAGGTGATGGTGGGAATGGACTTGTTGCCTACCGTCGCGAGAAATATGTACCAAAAGGAGGCCCTGCTGGTGGTGACGGCGGAAACGGTGCCGATATCATATTTGAAGTTGACGAGGGCCTAAATACGTTAGTAGATTTCCGTTATCAAAAACATTTTAAAGCGCCACGTGGTGAGAACGGGATGAGTCAAGGAAAACATGGAAAAAATTCAGATCCACTTGTTTTACCAGTTCCACCAGGTACAACCGTAAAGGATGATGATACTGGTGAAGTAATAGCGGACTTAACCGAGCATAAACAACAAGCAATCATTGCTAGAGGAGGCCGTGGTGGTCGAGGTAATATTCGCTTTGTCAGTCCAAGAAATCCAGCACCAGATATTGCCGAAAATGGCGAACCTGGACGTGAGCGCTACATCCGAATTGAATTGAAATTGATTGCCGATGTTGGTTTAGTTGGTTTCCCAAGTGTTGGTAAATCAACCTTATTATCGGTTGTTAGTGCAGCGAAGCCAAAAATTGCGGATTACCATTTTACAACACTTGCCCCTAACCTAGGTGTTGTCGAAACAGAAGATCAACGTGGATTTGTGATGGCTGACCTACCAGGCTTGATTGAAGGGGCACATGAAGGGGTTGGACTCGGCCATCAATTTTTACGACATGTGGAACGAACGCGTCTGATCGTTCATGTGCTTGACATGGCAACAACTGAGGGTCGTGATCCGTATGAAGATTATGTGACGATCAATAACGAGTTAAAAGAGTATGATATTGCGTTAGAAGATCGACCACAGATTATTGTTGCTAACAAGATGGATATGCCTGGAGCCGAGGAACAACTCGAACAATTTAAACAACAACTGACAGATGACTATCCAATTTATCCAATATCAACAGTAGCACGTACCGGTGTGAAAGAACTGCTGTTTGCAATCGCAGATAAATTGGACGAGATTCCAAAAGAAGCGAAACCACTTGAAGAGAAAGATGAACGAGTGATTTACCGTCACTATCAAGAGCAAGAACCATTTACAATCAGTCGAGATGACGACGGGGCATTTGTGTTGTCTGGTGAACGGATTGAGACATTATTTAAAATGACGGACTTTACACGGGACGAAGCAATTCAACGCTTTTCCCGACAAATGCGTGGTATGGGTGTAGATGAAGCATTGAGAGAACGAGGAGCAAAAGATGGAGACACCGTTCGATTAATGGATTATGAGTTTGAATTCATGGATTAATGGACACGAGTGCAATAGCGACAAAGGGGTATGTAGATGGCAGATAAAGAGGAGAAATTTTATCTAGTTCGAAGCGATATGTTACCAGAATCGATGAAAAAAACAATTGAGGCCAAAGAATTATTAGAGAGCGGTAAGGCAGAGTCGATTCACGATGCCGCCAATCAAGTAGATCTCTCTCGAAGTGCTTTTTATAAATATCGAGATGCTGTTTTTCCTTTTCAAGCAATGGTAAAAGAGAGAATGATCACCCTGTTCTTCCATTTAGAAGATCGAACAGGAACATTATCAAATCTGTTAAATACCGTTGCACAAGCAGGGGGTAATATTTTAACGATCCATCAAACAATCCCATTACAAGGAAAAGCAAATGTAACCATTTCCTTAAATACGTCAGCAATGCATGTTAATATAGGAACATTACTACAAGATTTAAAACGGTTAGACTTCATCGATAAAGTAGAAATTTTAAGTTCAGGTGCTTAGACAGGGGGAAAAGACTGTGAGTAAGAAAATAGGTTATCTAGGACCTAGGGGGACGTTTACGAAGATTGCAGTAGATGCATTGTTTAATGGAGATGAAAAAGAAAGCTATCAGAACATTCCAGAGTGCATGGATGCTGTTGAGAATGGTGAAATAGAATATGGAGTCGTCCCTTTAGAAAATGCTCTAGAGGGATCAGTAAATTTAACAATTGATTATTTGTTTAAAAAAAGATCACTCCAAATTATTAGTGAAATTGTCGTACCGATTCGTCAGCATTTAATGGTACATCCAGCCAATCTTGATAAATGGCGTGACTTGGATATCATTTATTCACATTCTCACGCCATCGCTCAATGTCATCGATTTTTACATTCGGATATGAAACATGTTCAAGCTTCTTACATGTCTTCCACTGGTGCTGCTGCGAAATATGTGAGTGACAATCCAAATTTAAAGGTTGGTGCGATTGCAAATCATCTGGCAGCACAAGAGTATGGATTAGAAATTGTACAGGAAGACATTCATGATTTTGATAACAACCATACTCGTTTTGTTGTGTTGCACAAACAGGAAACGCCTCTTTATTCAAGGAAAATGGACAAAAGAGGAGATAAAACTACATTAATGGTAACACTTGGGGAAGATCAAGCCGGTGCTTTGCATCAAGTACTATCTGTTTTTGCATGGCGTAAATTAAACTTATCTAAGATTGAGTCGCGTCCAATGAAAACTGGTTTGGGTCAATATTTCTTTTTAATTGACGTGGAAGAAAAAATGGATGGTGTCCTCATTCCAAATGCGATTACGGAATTGGAGTCATTAGGGTGTGGTGTTTATGTGTTAGGAAGTTATCCATATTACGCCTATGACGCAATTAAAATTCATTCATAGAAAAAAGCTGCCCGGCGCTGGGCAGCTTTTATTTATGAGGAATAAACTGCACTCCAAACTGCAAAGAAAAGCTAAGCCTATGAGTATTGCTTTTTTTAAAGAGATTGTTCTTGCTGCACATAAGCTGTATTATTTGTAACAAGTAAACAATTGCTAACCTTACTAGTATAGAGATGCATGGAAAATACGAAATCGTGAGAAAAAAGAGCATAACCGCGTAAGAAAAGCCTCTAAATATACGCGGTTAAGCATAAAAGGGTCTCACTTGCGTAAGAAAAAGACGATACCGACAAGAACTTTGGCATTGTAGTTGCCTAAAATGTTTCTATATGAATATCTTACCCTTCAATCAAATAACCAGCCTCATCCAACGCTTGACACGCTAGTTGTAATTTTTCCTCTGAATCAGCCTCTAAAGTATGAAGGTGTGCGCCATCATCTTTTAATTGCAATAAATAGGGAGCTGCTGTCTCTTCTACTTTTTTAATAAACTGATCTACTTCCCTTCGATTGCTTACCATGATCGATGCTTTTAAATCTCCATAGATAGGATGCTCAATGAACACATTTTTCACTGTTACTCCTTGGTCGACAATAAGCTGTAACTCGTAACGCGTTTGTTCAGGCTTATGGGAACATACAATAATGCGCTCATATTTGGTTGTTTCATTATTATTATGTAAATAGATATACCCTTGGCTTGTTGCGATAATTGGCTCATTTTTTGCTTTTAGTAATGAAATATCTTGGACAATTACTTGTCGGCTTACATTCATTTGTTCCGCTAGTTTCGTTCCAGTAATTGGCTCATCTGTTTCTTTAAGAGCATTTAGAATTAAATTTCTTCTTTCTTTTCCTAATATCTTATTATTTTTCATCTATTCGTACCCTTTCTTTCATAGTAATGGACTTATTCTTATCGTTACATATTTTAATGATTTTTTCCATCACTTCCTTCTGTCCTTAAAGAAAGACACCTAATCAATCGAAATTCACTTTATAAACCGTCAAAAATATAGCTTATCCAACAAAAAATCAATCAACATTTTGGGTAATTCGCATATGTTGTTATTGAATTGTTCTATAAGGTTTTTAGATAAAGAGTTATTTTATTATAGAAGGGAGTTTCAGCGGTGAAAATTCATGTCGTGCAAAGTGGTGAAACATTATGGAAAATTGCTCAAAAATACGGCGTAGATTTTGAAGAATTGCAACAAATGAATAGCCAATTATCAAATCCAGATATGATTATGCCAGGAATGAAAATAAAAGTACCTACGTCAACTAAACAAGTGAAGAAAGAACAGATGTCAGATAAAAAGAAAAAAGATACTAGTAAGAAAGAAAAAATGGAATCACTAGACAAGAAAAATAAAAAGGATAAGAAAGAAAAAATGGAATCACTAGACAAGAAAGATAAAAAGGATAAGAAAGAAAAAGAAGGAAGCAAAGACAAAAAAGACAAAAAGGATATAAAAGATAAATTGGAGTCCCAAGATAAAAAGGATCTGACTGATTTAAAAGGTAAAGCAACTAAGCAGCCATTTAAAGATACGTCTGAAAAACCAAAACCTGTGATGAAAGAGGACGATCATAAAAAGATAGACACAGGTAAATTTCCGATGCAGCCGATTGATTTACCTAAAATGCCAATGATGGATAAGGATTATGGCAAACCGTCTGTGAATATTCCAAAAGCGCCAACGTTTGAAAAAGAGAAGGTCAATCAAGAAGTTGAACAACATGTTGAAGTTGAACAAGTGGCCGATAAGGAACAACCGCCACAAATGCCAGAACCAACACAACAACAACCAATCCAACAGCAGCCGCAGCCAACTGCACCATCTTACCAACAACCACCAATGGTTATGCCAAGTCAACCGATGATGCAAATGCCAATTCAACCTCAGCCACAAGTGATGCCAGTTCATTACTATTCAAAAAAATCTCCATGTTGTGGGAAGAAAGTGATGAGTCATGTACCTTATGCAATCAAACCACACCATCATGTTGCTAAGCATGGAGTAGTAAGCTCGGACCATGTACAGCACCAACCATACTATGCACAACCTTATGAAGGACCAACAAATACAAATGTACCATTCCATCACCAAGATTTAATGGAATCATCTAGTAGTATGGATATGCCAGAGATGCCGGAACATTTAGCAGGTGTTTATCAAGGTTCTCCGTATGATTGTGCACCGCAGTCACCTAGTTATGGCCCAAGTAACATGCAGGTACATGGTGGTTACCCAACAATGCCACAAGGGTATACGCCAACGCCTTATCCAGGATACGGGGCAGTGCAACCAGGCTATACATCTAATTATCCAGGGGGACAGCAAGGGTTTATGGGACCTAATGATCAACCAATGCCATATCCAATTCAACCAATGGGACAGCAAGGAATCCCACCTTATATGGGACATCAGCTACCAAGTGGATTCCAAGCTGGTCAAGGAACTCCACCATTTCCACACGGTCAAGTACCTTATAATCGGGCGGAAGATGATGAGGATGACAGCCAATAAATCATTAGGTAGAGGCGATTCTAACATGGATCGTCTCTCTTCATTTTTACGGTCAGAGGGGACATTAAGCGTCAGGTCGATGAAAAGGCTAAAACCGTTCGTGTTTTATATTGAAACAGAAGAACAAGAATCTTATATTGTAAAAGGAAATCAATCTTTTTCGTTTGTTCGTCAACAACAACAATTTTTTGAAAAACTCGACATTCCATTTGTATATAATTATGTTCCATTTACTAACAATCAAATAATCTTACAAGGGTTTGGCTTATACTGGACGTTGATTCCTTATATTGATGGGGATTTATTGCATTTTGAACAGGAACAGGACCGTGAAGATGCACTTGGAGTAGTTCGAGAATTTCATCAGCTAACGACAGGCTGTCAAATAGAACAACCTTTATTAAAACTCCCGCTTTATATAAAATGGGGTCATCGCTTGCAGAAATTACAGCAAACAAAAGGCATTATGAAAAAGTATGGTTTTAAACAATTATATGATGACGTCTTTTCTGTTAGTCAAGAACGACTTGCCTCTTTTGCCAGCTATGATTGGGGAGAAATCGAAAAGGTCAGTGTGCAAAATTGGCAATGGATTCATGGTGATGTTGCTGCCCATAATTTTATTCGTGATCGAAATGGTGATGTGCATCTGATTGATTTTGATTTAGTTTCTTTGGCGCCGCACCTATATGATTATATTCAATTAGGTCAACGTTTTTTACCTTATTTAGATTGGGATCTAGAGCATCTACTACGTTCATTTTCTTGGTTAGATCAGTCAGTTCAACCTATATGGTTGACAGGGTTGACGATCCCATCCGATTTCATTCGGGAGTGGTGGAATTTTACTTTGCGACAACCAACAGAAGCCCAATATGTTGCCTACTTGCAACAATTGGAAAAGGAATGGGAGAAACGGCTTCAATTTGTAGAACAAGTAAAAGATATGCTAACATAATGGTAATTTATTGGAAGGGGATTTGGAAAATGCAGGAAAAAGTAGAAAGACTTGTAGCTTGGTTACAAGCAAAAGTTAAAGAAACAGGTGTAAAAGGTTTAATTGTTGGTGTAAGTGGTGGGATTGATTCTGCTGTTGTCGTGAATTTAATTAAACGAGCAGTTCCGGATCATTCACTTGGTGTTATTCTTCCATGTAAAAGTAATCCAGAAGACATGGAGCATGCGCAAATAGTCATAGATCAAGCTGGCATCGATTCAATGACGGTTGATTTAACCGAAACACATCAAACCTTGTTTTCAACGATACAAACGCAATTAAATAATAAAGATGAACTTCATCAAGACCAACAGCAATTAGCAGATGCAAATTTACGTGCACGATTACGTATGAGCACACTTTATACTCTAGCAGCTAATTATCAATATTTAGTGGTTGGTACCGATAATGCTGCCGAATGGTATACGGGATATTTCACAAAATATGGAGATGGTGGTGTCGATATTGTGCCATTAGTTCATCAAACCAAAGGTGAAGTAAAAGAAATGGCGAAATACCTCGGAGTACCTGATGAGATCATTTATAAACAACCAAGTGCAGGTTTATGGGAAGGGCAGACCGATGAAAATGAAATGGGAACAAGTTATGAAATGATTGATCGCTACTTAAAAGGTGAATCCATTCCCGATCAAGATAAAGAAATTATTGAAAGGATGCATCGAACTTCTCAACACAAGCGAGAAATTGCCAGTTCCCCAGACAAATTTTAACTTATTTACCTATATTTTATTGATTAAAAAAACTTTCCTTAACCACGCTAATGGGTAAGGGAGGTTTTTTTATGAAAAAATTCGTCATGTACTGTATGGTAATGCTTGTCTGTGCTGTACAATTTGGTTGCAACACAGAAGAAAATCAAACTCAACCTGAAAATATAGAGGAAACTAGAAATATGTCTTATCACAAGGGTAGTGAGCAATCAGATCAGCCGAACGATGACCAAGAATATAGTCATGCCAAAAGTCGTGACCAGGCATTAGATGGTTATTTAACAGGTATGGGGGACCCTGATAAGGAAAGTTCAAGATATACGGAAGGATTTTATAATGAAGACACTATAAAAGTAATGGAAGAAGTGAATAAATTTGACGAAGTAGATGTCACACAAGCACTTGTTTCAGACGACACCGTTTATATTTCGCCAATGTTAAATCAAAAAGAATATTCCGTCGATACGGAGAGCATTCTTAGTGATATTCACACTAGAATTAAGCAGATGTATCCAGATAAAAAAGTGATTGTTGAATCGGATGGTATCTTCTGGAACAAGATGAGAGACTTAGATGCACGACTGCAAGACGCAGAAGATCCTAAACATGCGCGTGATATTATTAATGAATTTAGTAATAACAACCGATAATTTTTTGTATGTAATCCTTTGTTCTTGTAACAAAGGATTTTTATCGTTCAGCAACTGGTAGTAAGGTCCCCGCTTCAATTTACGATAAAACCAAAGATGGTAAGTTGGTCAAGGCCTGTCAGTCTCCCTCTTTGCGTTACTAACAATCAGTGGGGGAGGATAGAAAAACCTCACTGATTGAATCATTACTTTATTTTATTTAATCGACTATAAGCATCATACATACTAGTACACTACTTAACCATAGGTTTTTTTTATGATATAGTAAAAAAGGAATAAAAATGAAAAAAAGTAAGCTTAGAGAGGAGAATGTCCGATGGCTGGTCATTCTAAATGGAAGAATATTCAACGACGCAAAAACGCACAGGATGCAAAACGCGGTAAAATATTCATGCGCTTAGCAAAAGAGATTTTCGTTGCCGCGAAGGAAGGTGGCGGAGATCCAGACATGAACCCTTCGTTGCGACTTGCGATTGATAAAGCAAAATCAAACAATATGCCTAATGATAATATCGATCGAGCAATTAAAAAGGCAACAGGGGACTTAGATGGAGTCAATTATGAAGAATTAACATATGAAGGATACGGTCCTGGTGGGGTAGCCGTTATGGTGCAAGTACTGACTGATAACAAAAATAGGATCGCGTCAGAACTACGCTATGCATTTAATAAAAATGGTGGAAATTTAGGGGAAAACGGTTGTGTGGCGTTTATGTTTGATCGCAAAGGTTACATTGTCATCAATAAAGATGCAACAGAACTTGATGAAGATGATTTGATGCTTGAGGTAATCGAAGCGGGTGCAGATGAAATGGAAACAACCGAAGATAGTTATGAGATTTATACTGATCCAGATAATTTTACAGAGGTAAGAGACCAATTACGTGATAATGGGGTGTCCCTAGATACAGCAGAAATTACAATGGTACCTCAAACATATTCTCCACTAGAAGAAAATGATGTGAAGAAAATGATGAAACTAATTGATATGCTTGAGGATAATGAAGACGTACAGGATGTATATCATAATCTAGATGCAGATGAAGAGGTATTAGAGCAATTATAATGATAAGCAGTTCCTTATAAGGAACTGCTTATTGTTTTTATCCCGGATCATACTGGTAGTAACCCCTCTGATTGAAGTTTACTTTGTATTGTCTGTGGATCACGTTTCAGTAAGATGGTTGTTGCTACGACACCACTGAATCATATGAAATACCTAGACACTGTTTGTATGTGCTTACGAATCACTTCCCCCCAAGTCTTTATTCATTTTAGACAATTTTTTTATGTAGCTTATGGATAATCCTGTTATTTTTGGTCAAACTTTTAATAGGCGTTATTTTGATTATTGTTTAAAGTGAATTTCAAAATGGGGTGAATAAAATGAAACAACATCTTTTTTTAATTGTTTTATCAGCAATCTTAGTTGTCGTAGGATCTATGATTGGTGGTATCGTGCAGGCAGACGACAATGATATAAATACAGGTGATGAAGGTACTAATAAGGAGAAGAGCTCGAAACGCGATCCATTAGAGGTAGAGGTAACGTTGCAAAAAAGATATATGGACGGTGAAGTGGTCGAGGAAACACGAGAGGAAACGATTGCTTCCATGCAAGATTTTTGGGCATATTATGAAGATTGGCAATTGGTGAATCAACAAGAAGGAGAGGTAGTTTTCCGTAAGCAGATTTCTGATATTTCTCCATATCTTAAGGAAAATGGTTACTTTGGTCTTGACGACAATATTTTAACAATATTCGATGGAAAGCCAGGTGAGCAACAAGCAATACAGTCATTCTATCAAATTGAAACGAGCGAATTAGAAACATTCCAGGAAAAACAATTGCAAGATGGGATAAAAATTGAGTCAAAAGAAGTATATCAGACTGTGTTAGAAGCATATCGAGACATGGCACCAACAGAATCAGTGAATGGCTAACAACAAGTAAGCGTACCTAAGGGAATTAGGTACGTTTTTTTACGACCTCACTTATGATTATTGTTGTCAAAGTTGCTTTTTCCTAAGCTATGTTCCTAGTCTTGCAGATAATGTGACATATCAACATTGTCGAAAATTTGTTGGAAAATAACTGATGATCAACAAATTGTTTTTCCTACAACACCAGCACGTTGAATTGATAAGATTATAGAGGTATATAACTAGATAAACTGAGTTTATCTGAAATCTGTATATCTAGTTGACGTTATTTGACTAGATCCATTCAGTTGACATTAACGTCGTCAAGTCAGTTGCCTTGGTCAACTAGGTGGACAAGTGGCTGTCAACTCAGCTGATCGTACTTAAAGAATTAGAAGAAGAGAAGGAAGAAGATACATACGTCGTTAAGTTAATAAAATTATGCGAACATACGCTTGTATGGTAAAATGATAATCATGAGGATGTCGTTAAGGGAGAGAAAAAGCAAATGATAGCATATATAAAAGGAATTTTAGCAACAGTAAACGAAACGGCGGTAATTGTAGAGGCGAATGGAGTAGGGTATGAAATTTTTTGTGCCAATCCATTTGCATTTGAAGAGGATCTAGGAAAACAAGTAAGCATCCATACGTATCATTATGTTCGCGAGGATACCCAAGTGTTATATGGATTTAAAAAAACAGAAGATAAACAATTATTTTCTAAATTGTTAAATGTGTCAGGGATTGGTCCTAAAGGTGCATTAGCGATCTTATCTTCGGCAGGGGCAAATGACTTTGCTACTGCGATTGAAACAGAAGACGAGAAATTTTTGACGAGTTTTCCTGGTGTTGGAAAGAAAACAGCACGTCAAATGATTTTGGATTTGAAAGGAAAACTACCTGTAGAATTGGCACAGGTCCCAACAGAAACAGAACAAACAGGTGCGATAGGATCTCCTGAAACGAAGAAGGCACTTGAGGAAGCATTTGAAGCGATGAAAGCTTTAGGCTACTCTGATAAAGAAATAAAAGCCATTACACCAACATTGAAACAAGAAGAACATACAAATGTTGATGAATATATTCGAAAAGGCTTAGCGCTCATGATGCAAAAATAAAAAGGGAGGGATGCAGTGGTGGAAGATCGAATGATATCAAGTGAATTACAACAAGAAGATGAAACGATCGAACTGAGTTTACGTCCTACCACGTTGAAACAATATATTGGTCAGCATAAAGCAAAACAAAATCTAAGTATTTTTATCGAAGCGGCAAAATTACGGGATGAACCGTTAGACCATGTATTACTTTATGGACCACCGGGATTAGGTAAAACGACGTTAGCTTCGATTATCGCAAATGAGATGGGAGTGCAGTTTCGAACAACAGCAGGTCCTGCAATCGAACGTGCTGGTGACTTGGCCGCGATACTGTCTTCATTAGAAGCAGGCGATGTGTTATTTATTGATGAAATTCACCGTCTGCCAAGGTCTGTGGAGGAAATTTTATATCCAGCAATGGAGGACTTTTGCTTAGATATTGTGATTGGGCAAGGTTCAAGTGCGAGGTCTGTTCGGTTGGACTTACCACCTTTTACGTTAGTAGGGGCAACAACACGTGCAGGACTATTAACCGCTCCGTTACGTGATCGCTTCGGTGTTCTTAGTCGATTAGAATTTTATGAAACAAAAGATTTATGTAATATTGTGGAACGAACCTCTGAGATTTTTAATGTTTCGATTCATAAAGATGCCGCAACCGAAATTGCGCGGAGATCCAGAGGGACGCCAAGGATCGCCAATCGTTTACTAAAACGAGTGCGTGACATATCGCAAGTGAAAGGGGAAAATGAAATTTCAATTGAAACCACGCAAGAAGCGCTCGAAATGTTACAAGTAGACCCGGCTGGCTTGGACCATATTGACCACAAATTATTGTTGGGTATCATGGATGGTTTTAGTGGTGGACCTGTTGGATTGGATACGATTGCTGCTACCATTGGTGAGGAATCACAAACGATTGAGGATGTCTATGAACCTTTCTTATTACAAATGGGGTTTATTCAACGGACACCAAGGGGAAGACTAGTAACACGGAAAGCGTATGAACACTTTCATAGAGAGGTGCCAGAAGCTTGACTGGAATAGGAAAAATCTTTATTGTTATAGGAGTCGTTTTTATCATTATTGGGCTTATTTGGGGAATAGTTGGTAAGTTACCAGGTGATATTAGTTTTAAGAAGGGAAATGTTTCGTTTCACTTTCCAATCATGACTTCGATTGTGGTAAGTATCATTTTATCGCTGATTTTTTATTTGATTGGAAGGTTTCGCTAATAAAAAGGTAGGAGATAGTAGTTATGGATATAAACGATTTTGATTTTCATTTACCTGAAGAATTAATTGCACAAACGCCATTGAAGGATCGAACATCATCACGCTTATTAGTAATGAATCGTGATCAACAAACAATTGATCATAAACAATTTTCGGATGTGATTGATTATTTTCGGCCTGGAGACTGTCTTGTCTTAAATGATACACGCGTATTACCAGCAAGGTTGTATGGAAGTAAACAAGATACGGGTGGAAAAGTAGAAGTGTTGTTGCTTCATCAACAAGATGATGACCAGTGGGAAGTACTCGTGAAACCAGCGAAAAAGGTGAAACAAGGGACGGTTATTTCATTTGGTGAAGGTAAACTAACCGCGACATGTTTGGAAGAAAAAGAGCATGGAGGACGAATTTTACGATTTGATTATCAAGGGATTTTTCTTGAAGTGTTAGAGGATCTTGGAGAAATGCCGTTGCCACCTTACATAAAAGAACAGCTAGATGATCGAGAAAGGTACCAAACGGTATATGCGAAAGAAGAAGGATCTGCCGCAGCACCAACTGCTGGCCTTCATTTTACTGAACAATTGTTAGAGGAAATCAAGCAAAAAGGTGTAGAAATCGCTTTTATTACCCTTCATGTCGGTTTAGGTACATTCCGTCCTGTTAGTGTGGATTCAATTGAAGACCATGATATGCATGCGGAATTTTATCATATGTCCCAAGAGACAGCGGATCAACTTAACCGAATTAAACAAGAAAATGGTCGCATTATTTCAGTTGGAACGACGTCTACGCGAACATTAGAAACAATTGCAAGGGACCATGATGTGTTTGCGCAAACAAGTGGTTGGACAGATATTTTTATTTATCCACCATATGAATTCAAAGCTATCGATGGCCTGATTACGAATTTTCATTTACCTAAATCAACGCTTATTATGTTAGTTAGTGCTTTTGCAGGACGGTCATTTGTGTTAGAGGCGTACAAAAAAGCAATTGAAGAAAGATATCGTTTTTTTAGTTTTGGAGACGCAATGTTGATTTTGTAAAATAATAAAAATTACGGAAGAAAGGTATGGAATCTATGCCACCAATCACCTATGAATTAATAAAAACATGTAAACAAACCGGTGCTCGTTTAGGGAAAGTACATACACCACACGGTTCATTTGAAACCCCAATCTTTATGCCTGTGGGAACATTGGCTACCGTGAAGACAATGAGCCCCGAAGAGTTGGAAGAAATGGGAGCAAATATTATTTTATCTAATACGTATCACCTATGGCTTCGTCCCGGAGAAGATATTGTCCAAGAAGCTGGGGGACTTCATTCGTTTATGAATTGGGATGGATCGATCCTAACCGATTCAGGTGGGTTTCAAGTGTTCAGTTTAAGTGATCTGAGACAAATCGAAGAAGAGGGTGTTCACTTTAGAAACCATATTAGTGGTGAAAAACTGTTCCTATCACCAGAAAAAGCGATGCACATTCAAAACGCACTTGGGTCTGACATAATGATGGCCTTTGACGAATGTCCGCCATATCCTGCAGACCATAAATATATGAAAGCATCTGTCGAACGGACAAGCAGGTGGGCTGAGCGCTGTTTAGAAGCGCATGGTCGAAAAGATGTGCAAGGGTTATTTGGAATTGTCCAAGGTGGAGAATATGAAGATTTGCGTAGACAAAGTGCCAAAGATTTAACGTCAATGGACTTCGCTGGTTATGCTGTCGGTGGATTGTCAGTTGGGGAGCCGAAAGATGTTATGAATAACGTGTTGGATTTTACAACTCCATTATTACCGGATAATAAAGCCCGCTATTTAATGGGGGTTGGTTCACCTGATTCATTAATCGATGGGGCAATTAGAGGAATTGATATGTTTGATTGTGTGTTGCCAACTCGAATTGCAAGAAATGGTACATGTATGACATCAAACGGACGATTGGTAGCTCGAAACGCAAAATATGCCCGTGACTTTAGTCCGATCGATCCAAATTGTGATTGCCATACGTGTCGTAATTACTCAAGAGCGTACATTCGACACTTAGTAAAAGCAAATGAAACGTTCGGATTTAGATTAACTACTTATCATAACCTTTATTTTCTGTTAAAATTAATGAAGCAAGTACGCGAAGCGATTAGAGAAGATCGTCTTGGCGATTTCAGAGAAGAATTCTTTGAACAATACGGTTTCAATAAACCGAATGCTAAAAACTTCTAAAATAAAGGGAAAGGAGTGAAAATAGATGGAAACATTAGTAAGCTTATTACCTATTATTTTAATGTTTGTAATCTTCTATTTCCTATTGATCCGTCCACAGCAAAAGAAACAAAAGCAAGTGCGTCAAATGCAAGCGGACTTACAAAAGGGAGATAAGGTCATTACCATTGGTGGTTTACATGCAAAAGTGCATGCAATTGATGAAAACACGCTTGTACTAATCGTTGATGATGGAACTAAACTTACATACGACCGTTCCGCTGTACGAGAAGTAGTGAATCAAGATTAATCAAAATAAAAGGATTGACCCCTACAAGGTCAATCCTTTTATTTTTGTCTTTTTTAATTTGTTGTTTCATTCGAGCTAAGGTTAACCCCAACCATTCCACCAACAAGTGCTGCGATCAAAAAACCGGCATGATAAATGATTTGAGTAGTTGATAACCCAGTGTTATAACCTAAATATTGATACAATAAAACGAAAAGGGTAAAACCTATTCCAGTCCCAGCACCAAGAATCCAGCCATTTTCTTTTCCTTTAAGTCCAGCAATGAGTCCACCTATAAATAAGGCAAGTAAACTAATTACAATCGTTGAGCCATTTAAAGCAGAAGTTCCTAGTGAAGTGAAACGTAGTAATAATGAAAGGATAAAACTGGTAACTAACATAATAGCTAATACGGCAATCCATCCATATAAAAGAGCGGTAAAACGTGACTTCGCCATATAGTTCTCCTCCCTTGTTTGTCCATTTGTAACTAGCTTATTCCCTGTCTGTCCAAAATAGAATAAAATATTTTGTCCATTACTGAATATATTTATAGAGTGGTTGACTTTGTTTTTGTCAAAGCTAATTTTTCGTTTTAATGCTAAGTACTACACATAAGCTATATTATGTAACATAACCTTCGTATTTTTCTTTTTTCTGATTAAAATAAGTGTTATGCCATCGCTACGGCAGAATACTCCGCTCTCCATGGGCACGGCCTCAGGCCAACAGGATGTTGGTCACGCAGGTGTTGTCACAGGACGTGACGACCTTAGCCTACGTCCCTTTACCAAGTGGATCTTCGGCTCGTGCTGTTCCCATAGGACAAGGAAGGCTACGGTAGCGATACATCGCACGAAGAAAATTGATTTTTATATTCGAGGAGTCTCCGTATTCTGCCTTCGCTGGTATCACAATTCTCATTAATAGTAGTGTTTGGCGTGAAAGTAAACAATTTATGTCGTTCTCGGCCATGAGCAAAAAGCTTATACGTTGTTCTGAAACGCTTTAGTTATGTGTATAAAGCTTAAAAAAGCTTTATTAATAATATGCTTATTTAGATAAAGTAAAAATAACACAAAATACAATGCACTCAAGAAGCGGAGGAAATACACGGAGACTCCTACGGGAGGAAAGGCCTAGGTGAGACCCCGCAGCGAGGGACGAGTGAGGAGGCTCATCAGCCGCCCGTGGAAAGCGTAGTGTATTTCCGTAGCGTTAGTTTAGTACACATCCTATAAAGTACAGGTGAAAATAAAGTTATGTCGTATAATACAGCTTATGTGACAAAAGGAATAATCTAATATAAGCCAGACTTTATAAATGGATGGTTGCATATGTATAAAGTAGACAAGTTATTACGAGGGAAGGGGACAAGGTATGTCTGCTACCATTGCTGTTATTATTTTTATAGTTAGTTATATTTTTATCATGACTGAAAAAATTAATCGTGCGTTGGTTGCACTAAGTGGAGGGATCTTGCTTTTATTAACTGGAATCTATCAATGGAAAGATGCCTATACGAATTACATAGATTGGAATACGGTCACTTTATTATTTTCAATGATGGTTCTTGTCTCGATTACTAAGAAAACAGGGTTATTTGAATTTATTGCAATCAGCTTTGCACAAAAAGTAAAGGGAGAGCCTGTTCCTCTTTTGGTTGGTGCAGCGGTATTGACAGCTATTGGATCAGCCTTGCTTGATAATGTCACGACCGTTCTATTATTTGTGCCAATTATTTTAACGTTAACTAAACTATTAAAACTGCCTTCCTTTCCATATTTATTAACGATTGTTTTTAGTGCAAATATAGGGGGGACGGCGACCTTAATCGGTGATCCACCAAATATTATGATAGGGCAAGCTGTCGACCATTTATCTTTTCTTTCCTTTATTATCCATATGGCACCAGTTGCCATACTCCTATTTATCATTATGATTCTAGCAGTTGTATTTTTATTTCGGAATCAACTCGCCATTAAGGACAAAAATTTTGTACATGGTTTAATGGAAATGCAAGCTGATACGTATCTGAAACGAACACCGATGCTATACCAATCCATCACAGTGTTAACTTTAACCATTTTAGGCTTTTTATTGCATCCAATTGTCCATGTAGAATTAACAACAGTCGCTGCCTGTGGAGCGTTATTACTATTATTATTAACAGAAAACGAAGCAGGAACAGAGCGGGTATTTGAAGATGTGGAATGGGTCACATTATTTTTCTTTATCGGTTTGTTTATGCTTGTTGGAGGTCTTGAAAAAGTTGGTGTGATCGATGAATTAGCAAGAGGGATTATGTGGTTAACGCAAGGTGACTTGACATATACAGCTTTATTAATCTTATGGACATCTGGTATTTTTTCTGGAATCGTTGATAATATTCCATTTGTAGCCGCGATGATTCCGGTTATTCAAGAATTTCAAGCCTATGGAATGGCAAATTTAGATCCGTTATGGTGGGCGTTGGCATTAGGAGCCTGTTTGGGTGGAAATGGAACACTAATTGGTGCTTCAGCAAATGTCGTTGTTGCTGGCTTAGCGGAGGGTGCGAATCAACGGATCCCATTTATTAAGTTTTTATTATATGGGATTCCACTTGTGCTCGTTTCTTTAATTGTTGCAACAATTTATATTTATTTACGTTATTTACTTCCTTTTCAACAAACTTTATAAAGCATAGTCCCCTTCACAGTGGTCATAATAACAAATAGTATCTTGTGAAGGAAGTGACTGGCTTGGATTTGGAAGTTGGGACAATTATTTTTCGAACGATTTTAACTTATGCAGTTATTGTGATTATCTTCCGCTTAATGGGCAAACGGGAAATCGGAGAATTAAGCCTTCTAGATATTGTTGTGTTTATCATGGTTGCTGAAATGGCGGTGTTTACAATAGAAGACACAAATAATAAAATTTTGCATGCCATCATTCCAATGGTGACCTTATTACTTATACAAAAATTCACGGCGTGGCTTTCCTTGAAAAACCGAGTGTTTCGCGATTGGTTTGAAGGGAAGCCTTCTGTCATTATTTCACGTGGAAAAATAGATGAACATGAAATGAGGAAACAACGTTACAATTTCAACGATTTAATGCAACAACTAAGAGAAAATGGTACGAAAAGCATACAAGATGTTGAATTTGCCATTCTTGAATCATCTGGTAAATTATCTATATTTGAAAAGTCATCTAGTGGTGATAATGCAATCTCTCCAGACGGTTACGTGGTGCCTTTAGTTATTGACGGAAGAGTACAAAAAGGTTCCTTGCAAAACATTAATAAATCAGAAGACTGGTTACTAGCGCAATTAAAACATAAAGGGTATCCCTCGGTAAAAGAGATTTCATTTTGTTCGTTAGATAGTAAGAATCAATGGTTTATTGATAAGAAAGATGAAAAAAAATAGAGTGGTCCCAGTTCGTTTAGTATAGGGAAGGATGAAAAAAGTAATTTCTATTGACTCTTTTTATAATGATTGTTGTTACTCACTCCTTAACATAAGCTATATTATGCGCAATATCTAAACTCGAAATTACTTTGTAACATTCTGATTTGTAATAAGTGAAAAAAACAGCCGTTCCGGCAGAAAACTACGCTTTCCATGGGCACGGCCTCAGCTAACTTGGTAAAGAAAACCACTTTACCAAGTGGATCTTCGGCTCGTGCTGTTCCCATAGGACAAGGAAGGCTTCGGAAGCGATACATCGCACGAAGAAAATTGTACTTTATTTTCGAGGAGTCTCCGTCTTCTGCCTCCACTGTTGTAGCTTACTGATTAGTGATAAGTGTATATTCATAATCATTTCAGAGATTAGAGAAAACAGTATTAATTAATAAAAATAACCAACCCTAATAAAAGTTCAATGCGCACAATCAGCGGAGGAGACTCCTAAGTCCCAACGAGGCTCACCAGTTTCCACCGGAAAGCGTAGTGTATTTCCGTAGCGATCTAATAGCTTTCAACTTAAAAGGACAGTAAAAGCTAATGCGCATAATATAGCTTTTGCGTCATAAGTAACCATCTTTTAGAAAACAGCATTTCTATTAGGAAAGTTGGGCGGACATCTGATCCGTTAATGAACCAAGAAGCGTTTTTGGCTTAAAAGCGTAACAGAATGGAGATAGCGGAATAAATGTCTGTATCATATTCAAAAATACCATTACTTGAACCACTTTTAACCTAAAAAGGCTCGGATACCAAATATCCGAGCCTTTACTATACTAATTAGAACGTCATTTACAAAATTCGATTAATAAACGGCACTTGTTGAAGTTCTTCCTTGGTGATAAATCGGAATACAAATAAAAGGACAACATAAATCAATACTAGACATGTTAGCAAGCTAATGAATAGTGGTAAACTGGTTTCATATCCTGGAAAGATCCCTTTTAAATAGTTTCCGACCCAGAACGTGCTGACTAACAAGAGCCCCATTTTAACAAAATCAAGCCACGGCAATTTTAGAGAAATGACCTTTATTAAAGCACCTAAATGTAATAATGTCCCTAAGACAACGCCGACAACCATGGCGATGGCAACCCCCATGATCCCAAAGTTTTCATTCGTTGCCAGTACTATTAGGACAATGAACTTAACCCCTGTACTAATAATACTATTCCACATTGCAACTTTGGCATAATTTAATGCCTGCAGTGTTGCGTTTAGTGGATACTGGACATACAACAATAGGAAAAAAGGAGCCATTAAGACTAAGAATCGACTTGCATTACTTGTCCCATACATAAACGAAAGAATTGGAGCAGAAAATAGTGTTAAGGCGATCGTAGCAATAGCGCCAGACGCAAACGAAATTCGGATTGCTTGATGAATCCGATAATGAATTAGCTTTTTATTATTTTTTGCATCTGCTTCACTAATGTTAGGGACTAATGCTACTGCTAATGAATGCGTAATGAATGTTGGTAGAAACAATAATGGGAACGCAAACCCAGTTAATTCACCGTATTGCTTGGTTGCAACGGCGGTTTGCACGCCAGCAATTGCGAGACTCTGTGAAACAAGTATAGGTTCGAGAAAATTAGAAAAGGAACCAACTAACTTACTTCCTGTGCCAGGCAGTGCAATTTGCATTAGTTCTCTAAACGTATTTTTACTATTTTGTAAATACTGAAAAACTTTACTTCTTAATTTTAGTCGTTTCTTAATTTTAAACATATGCAACATAAATAATAGAGAGCATAGCTCACCGATAATCACAGAAATCATCGCACCTGCAGCAGCGAATTCCACCCCGTATGGAAGAAGTAATTTGACGAGAAAAGCGACACAAGAAATTCGCACAACCTGTTCAATAACTTGTGCATAGCTTTGCGGTTTCATATTTTGTCTACCTTGGAAATATCCCCGAAGTACAGATGAAATTGCACTAATCGGGACCATTGGTGTAATGGCAAGCAATGGATATAACACTCGTTCATCAGTTAGAAAATGTTGCGCAACAATTGGGGCAACTAAAATCATCCCAATTGTGAAAACGACACTGAGTGTTCCAGTTATTGCCAAAGAGATAATAAGTATTCTTTTAATTTTACGGAGATCCCCATGTGCTTCTGCTTCCGCTACTCGTTTTGAGATTGCGATCGGTAGTCCAATTTGAGTCAATGTATAGACTAAAAAAAGTGTTGGGAGTGCCATCATATAAAGGCCGACACCTTCTTCACCCATCAGCCGAGCAACAATTATCCGATTGACGAAACCTAAAAAACGTGTCACCATGCTAGCTACAATTAAAATTAATGCTCCTTGCAAAAAAGTTTGCTTGGCCATCTAGACCGACCTGCCTTCTCAAATATTTAAAAGTAATATACAATGAATGTATATGCACGAACATTGGCCAAGCATGACAAGCTTTCAAAAAAATAATGATTGAACTGCTAAGGGGGATAATACAATGGCGATAGAAAAACCAGTAAGTGAGTGGAAAAATGAAATGACACCAATATTAGAAAGTAAGGTGGATGAATTTAAATTACTAGGATATTCTAGAGCTACGTCTGATGATATATGGAATTGCTTGGTGAAAAAAGTGTGGCACGGGGATCCAAACAAACGGTTATTTGAAATTGTTGAGGACATTTTCCATTTGAGTTCGAATATTTATATGAGTTATTTAACCGTTCAAGCTTATCAAGATGACGACTTGCTAGCATCCATTGCCGCACTGACGGAAACAGAAGACGACTAAGCGTGCTGAAATAGATTGACCTCACAATTAAATGTTTCTATAATGTTTTTAGGTTCTTTTTTGTAATAAAAATTTTTTGCTCGGTCTACGATATGTATATAATAAATTAGTTGACTATAGCTTTATTACGTATGTACATAATGATGTAATGGTAGGTAGATAGAGATTAGGAGGCGCAAGACAACATGGCGAAACGAGGCAGAATCGTTGCCTTTTTTCTAATCGTACTAGTCTTTGCTGGAATGATTGGAACAACGATTACAGGAATTACGAAAGATATTAACTTAGGCCTTGATCTTCAAGGTGGCTTTGAAATTTTATACGAAGTAGAAACAGTCGATGAAGATCAAGAATTAACAACAGATGTGTTAGAAGCAACCACCGAAGCATTGCGTAAACGTGTCGATGTGTTAGGAGTTAGTGAGCCGAATTTTGACATTGAAGGTGATGATCGAATTCGAGTCCAATTGGCTGGGATTAGTGATCAAACAGAAGCAAGAGAATTAATGTCGACATCTGCTCGCTTATCATTCCGTGATGTCAATGATGTGGAATATATGGATGGTTCAGATATTAAAGAAGGGACTGCCCAACAAAATTTTAATGCAACAACGAATGAACCGGTTGTTACCTTGCAATTTAAAGATTCATCCATGTTTGGTGATGTCACACGAGAAATTATGAACAAAGACATCCAAAATCAGTTAGTTATTTGGATGGATTATGAAGAAGGGGATTCATTCGAAGAGGAAAGATTGAAAGAGAATCCTAAATTCATATCAGCACCAACATTTGACGAAGTACTTGATACACCTAATATTGAAATCAGAGGGAATTTCACCGTTGATTCAGCTCAAAATTTAGCTGATATTCTAAATGCAGGTTCATTACCGGTTAATCTGACGGAGATGTATTCTACTTCTGTCAGTGCTCAATTTGGTGAACAAGCATTAGATAAAACCATATTAGCAGGTTTTATTGGTATTGCATTGATTTTCATTTATATCATTGCAGCTTATCGATTCCCTGGTATTATTGCAACTATTACGTTAGCCATCTATATTTACTTGATTTTATTAGTATTTGAGTTAATCAATGGTGTCTTAACATTACCAGGTATTGCGGCGTTAGTATTAGGGGTTGGTATGGCGGTTGATGCCAATATTATCACCTATGAACGGATTAAAGAGGAACTCAAGCAAGGGAAGTCCGTGATGGCAGCCTTTAAAGCAGGGAATAAAAATTCACTGTCAACCATTTTAGATGCCAATATAACCACTATGATTGCAGCTGCAGTCTTGTTTATCTTTGGTACAAGCTCTGTCAAAGGGTTTGCGACCATGTTAATCATTAGTATTGTGTTAAGTTTTGTCACAGCCGTATTTGGCTCAAGATTGTTCCTATCACTTTGGGTCAAAAGTAAAATCCTAAACAAACGTCCAGGTTGGTTTGGTGTGAAGCAACAAGATATTAAAGATATTGCAGATCCTACAGAAGTTGAACCAAAGGTGTTTGGTCGTCAGTTTGATTTTGTCAGCCATCGTAAAAAATTCTTTACGATTGCGATTGTGTTAGTAACTGCAGGTGTTCTATTTTTAGGAATATTCCAATTGAATTTAGGAATTGATTTTACTGATGGTTCCCGTGTCGAAATTGGAGCTGAAAACAGTCTAACCGCTGAACAAATTGAGGAAGATTTCGAATCATTAAAGCTAACACCTGAAAATATCGTGCTATCAGGTGATAATAATGACCGAGCAGTGGCTAGATTTGATAAAGAACTAAGTCAAGATACGGTCACAGAAGTTCGAACCTATTTTAATGATGAATATGGTCAAAATCCTAATGTTAGTACGGTTTCACCTGTGATCGCCCAAGAATTAGCTAAAAATGCTGCACTTTCTGTTTTATATGCATCGATTTTTATTATTATTTACGTCACCATTCGTTTTGAGTTCTATTTTGCAATGACAGCCATCATTGCGCTGTTACATGATGCATTCTTTATCCTTGCATTGTTTAGTATTACAAGGTTAGAATTTAGTGTTACCGTCATTGCGGCGATTCTGACAATTGTTGGTTACTCGGTTAACGATACGATTGTGACATTTGATAGGATTAGAGAAAACTTAAAACAGAGGAAACGTGTGAAAAACTTCGCTGAATTAGCTAAAATTGTTAATAAAAGTTTAATGCAAACATTACGAAGAAGTATTAACACAACGATCAGTACTGTCTTAGCGGCCGTCTGCTTACTAGTATTTGGTGCATCAGCGATTACTACCTTTGCATTCGCCCTTGTCGTCGGGTTGCTAGCAGGTACTTATTCGTCCTTATTTATTGCTGCACAAATATGGTTAGTATGGCGTGGCAAGAAAATAAAAGAAAAACCGATTGTTTACGAAGAAAAGAAACAAATGGATGGACCGCAAGTTTAAACTAGCGTAGTGAAAAAGGGTCTGTTGTCCTTTCAAGTTTAATGAAAGGGTAACAGTCCCTTTTTGTCACAAGAAATATAAACTCCGAATTTGAATTAGGTATTATATAATCGCTACGGATACTCAGCTTTCCATTGGCAAGACCTTAGTTAAAATCCTTGGTAAAGAAAATCCCTTTACCAAATGGAGCTTCGGCTCGCGCTGTTCCCATAGGACAAGGAATGCTTCGTTAGCGATACATTGGACGAAGAAAATTGGGCTTTATTTTCGAGAAGTCTCCGTATTCTCCTACGCTGTTGATGCTGTTCTGATTTACGTCAGATAAAATACTTATACTTATAGCAATAACTGAATCTGAGTGCATTGTTATACATGAGAAGAGGGATTTTTGCACGTATAATTAGCAATAAGCTATAAAATTACGATGCACATAACAAGAGCGGAAATACATGGAGATATCCTGCGGGAGGAAAAGGCCTAGGTGAGACCTCTCGTGCTGTGGACGAGTGAGGAGGCTCATCAGCCGCCCAAGGAAAGTGTAGTGTATTTCCGCACCGCTATACTACCACTCATTTGGACAAAGAATGAGCGAGAAAATAAGCACATCGGAGTTTCTATCACCCCCGAACAAAAACGAATGAACCAACCTTTGTTTTTTTACAAACAATCTGGGGAAACATACACCTAGGATGAACAAGTAGGATCTTATACATTATTACTAAAGCTTGATGAAGGAGAGATGAGCATTGAAAGGACAAACCTATACGATTTTAGCCCTTGTTTTTGCGATAATTATTGCAATATTTGCTGTGATCAATGTGGAACCTGTTGAAGTGAATTATTTATTTGGAACTGGTAGCTGGCCGTTAATTCTGGTGATTTTAATCTCTGTTTTAATGGGGGGGATCATAACTGCTTCGGTAGGTGTCGTTCGTTTAATTCGACTTCAACGGGAAAATCGTTCCCTAAGAACCAAGAACCAACAATTAGAGGAACAATTAGACAGTGAACCAGTCGAAACAGAATTAATCACGGTGAACGAAGAGTTACCAGACACTGAACAATTCGAGGGAGAAACTAACAAAAAATAGTATTTGCTACCCCTGATTGACTCTAGTATAATAAGTGAGTCAGGGGTGAAATTATGTTAAAAAGTCAAGCGAACTGGAAATTTACATATACAGAACGGATTGAACAGAATGAAGGTTTGAAACGACTTTCTTTGTCCACACAAACAGAACGCTTGTTGTTGCAAAGAGGTATAAATACGCCCGAGAAAGCAGAGTTGTTTTTAAAACCTCAACTGGAACAGTTACATGCCCCTTCACTTCTAAAGGATATTGATAAAGCGTGTCAGAGGATTTTACAAGCCATTGAACAAGGTGAAAGTATTCTCGTATTTGGAGATTATGATGCGGATGGCGTGAGTTCAACAACCGTAATGGTAGAAGCACTAAGGGAGGTTGGGGCTATTTGTGACTATTATATCCCTAACCGTTTCACAGAAGGATACGGTCCAAATGAACAAGCGTTTACAGAAGCCTATAAACAAGGATATCAAGTCATTATTACAGTTGATACAGGTATTGCCGCCGTCCATGAGGCAGAGGTTGCCAAACAATTAGGAATAGATTTGATTATAACGGATCACCACGAAGTACAAGAAACCTTACCTAATGCTTATGCAATTGTCCATCCAAAATGCTCGGAAAACTATCCATTTAAGGAGTTAGCAGGGGTAGGCGTTGCATTTAAATTAGCACAACATTTATTAGGCTATTTTCCTAGTCAATTATTAGATCTAGTCGTTATTGGTACTATTGCTGACCTAGTACCGTTATTGGACGAGAATAGAGTACTTGCTTCTCATGGTTTACAAGCTATTTCCAATTCAAAGCGACCAGGAATTAAAGCATTAAGGAAACTATGTAATATTGAAGGGTCTGTTACAGAAGAACATATTGGTTTTCAAATAGGTCCTAGAATCAATGCGGTAGGACGACTACAAGACGCATCTGCTGCTGTGGAGTTGCTTTTAACAGAAGACCCTGAGGAAGCAACCGAACTAGCGCAAATGATTCAGCAATTGAACCAAGAAAGACAGAAAATTGTTGCGGACATTGCCAAAGAAGCGGAAGCGATGGTGGAGGAAGACGATACTGGTAGTAATGATCATGTAATCGTAGTAGCGAAAGAAGGTTGGAATCAAGGTGTGTTAGGAATTGTTGCTTCCAAACTTGTTCGTACTTATGATCGACCAGCAATCGTCCTCACGATTCAACCGGAAAAACAACAAGCCAAAGGTTCCGCTAGAAGTATTCCAGCCTTTGATCTTTTTAGTAATTGTATGGAGTTCCGTGATACGTTCATCCACTTTGGTGGACATGCACAGGCTGCAGGTATGACATTAACAGAAGAAAATATTGACTTATTGCGAATGAAGCTAAACCAAGCTGCCGCGTCGCAACTTACAGAGGAAGATTATAAACAAGAGTTAACAATTGATGCTACTGTTGAGGTGAATGAATTAGACTTGACAATGATTCAAGAAATTCAGCAGCTAGCTCCATTTGGAATGGGGAATCCTAAACCACTCTTCCATGTACAGGCAGTTCCATCAGAAGTACGTCAAATTGGCAGTCAAAAGAATCATTTAAAACTAAACTTCCATCAAGATGGATCATCACTAGATTGTATAGGTTTTGGTATGGGAGGTCTTTACGATTACCTGTCCCCTCAGTCTACATTTGATGCAGTTGGCGAATTAGGAATCAATGAATGGAATGGAAAGAAAAAAATCCAGTTAATGCTTAAAGATTTAGCGGTCAATGATTGGCAATTGTTTGATCATCGTGGGTCAAGACATTGGCATAAAAGTTTTCCGGTGGAACAAGTAGAGAATACATTGGCTATCCATTTTCAAGCCTTGAACGATAACACAGTTCTACCTAATGGAATTCCTTTATTGGAATATACTAGGGACAATAGGACAATGATCGAGGATAGTGAAACAAAAACATTAGTTATATTGGATTTACCAACATCATTAGATCACTTGATAGATGTATTACAAGCTCACAAACCTGAAAAAATATATGCATGTTATCGTTTGGCAGAAGGTCAATTTTTCAATTCGATTCCAACAAGGGAAGACTTTAAATGGTTTTATGCAATGGTATTGAAGCGAAAGAAATTTGATCTTTCAAGTGAAATCCAACAGTTAGCTAAACATAAAGGATGGAAACCTGGTAAAATCAAATTTATGGCACAAGTATTTTATGAATTGGGATTTGTAACAATGGATAATACTTGCATTTACCCAAGTTCCAATCCAGCTAAAAAGGATTTACAAGAAGCTCCAATTTATCAAACAAAATTAAAACAAATGGAAATTGAGGCAATCCTTTATTATTCAACTTACCAAGAATTAAAAGCCTGGTATACAGAACAAATGCAACAAGTTGGATTGCCTAAGGAGGAAGTAATTCATGGATTATAAAAAGTATGTTACAGTTGTAGAAGATTGGCCTAAACAAGGCGTTCAATTTAAAGATATTACTACATTAATGGATAATGGCAAAGCTTTCCGTTCTGCTGTTGATGAAATTGTTGCCTACTCCAAACAACGGGATATCGATATCGTTGTAGGACCTGAGGCAAGAGGTTTTATTGTTGGATGTCCTGTTTCCTATGCATTGGAAATAGGCTTCGCTCCAGTAAGAAAAGAAGGAAAACTACCACGAGAAGTCATTAAAGTAGACTATGGTTTAGAATACGGTGAAAATGTACTGACGATTCATAAAGATGCGATTAAACCTGGTCAGCGCGTGTTGATTACAGACGATTTACTAGCAACAGGTGGAACGATTGAGGCTACCATCAAGCTTGTTGAACAATTAGGTGGAATTGTCGTTGGTTGTGCATTTCTAATCGAATTAACCTATTTAAATGGTAGAGAAAAGCTAGAAGGCTATGATGTCTTAACTTTAATGCAATATTAATGGGAAAAGGAGTGCTCATCTAAAGAGTACTCCTTCTTACATGCATACCATTTGGAAAGGTATGTTTTACTTTACATCTGGCTATATTTTATTGATACTGTATAATAACATAATAACAATATGAAACTTCTTTACTATAAAAATTGGTGAAAAACACTTATAATGAAAAAAACTGATCATTTGTAAATGAGCAGTAGTAAAAGGGACAAAGGTGATTAGATGTCGAAAGAAAATATTTTGACAGCAGAAGATGTGATCAAGCAGGCCGCTCATTACTTGTCAAAGAAAGATCTTGATTTTATTAGTCATGCTTATCAATATGCAGAAGAGGCCCATAAGGATCAGTTCCGAAAGTCGGGGGAACCCTATATCATTCACCCAATTCAAGTGGCAGGCATCTTAGTGCATCTTGAATTAGATCCAGAAACCATTGCTGGTGGATTCTTGCATGATGTCGTAGAAGACACAGAGGTGACGGTGGAACAGCTGGAACATGAGTTTAATCATGAAGTAGCCATGTTGGTGGATGGCGTTACCAAATTAGGGAAAATAAAATATAAATCCAAACAAGAACAACAAGCGGAAAATCATCGAAAAATGTTCATCGCCATGGCGAAGGATTTACGCGTGATTTTGATTAAATTAGCGGACAGGCTTCATAACATGCGAACGCTTAAGCATTTACCTCCAGAAAAGCAACGGAGGATCTCCAATGAAACATTAGAAATCTTTTCACCATTAGCTCATCGATTAGGGATTTCAACCATAAAGTGGGAGTTGGAAGATACGGCTTTACGTTATTTAAATCCGCAACAATATTATCGTATTGTTCATTTGATGAAGCAAAAAAGAGCCGAGCGAGAGTATTATATCGATGAAGTCATGGGAGAAGTGCAGAAACAGTTGCAAGAGGTGAACATCAAAGCTGACTTTTCTGGACGGCCCAAACATCTTTATAGCATTTATAGAAAAATGGTATTGCAAAATAAACAGTTTAATGAGATATATGACCTATTAGCTGTTCGTATTATCGTGGATAGTATTAAAGATTGTTATGCTGTGTTAGGTATTATTCATACATGTTGGAAGCCTATGCCAGGAAGGTTTAAGGATTATATCGCGATGCCTAAACCAAACCTATATCAGTCCTTGCATACTACTGTGATTGGACCAAAAGGAGCTCCATTAGAAGTTCAAATTAGAACACAAGAAATGCATGATATTGCTGAATATGGGGTTGCTGCCCATTGGGCTTATAAAGAAGGAAAACAATTAGATCAATACAATAGCAATTCAGAAGAGAAATTAACATGGTTTAGAGAAATTCTTGAATGGCAACAAGAAACACATGACGCAGAAGAATTTATGGAATCACTCAAAGTGGATTTATTCTCCGATATGGTCTATGTGTTTACACCAAAAGGAGATGTAATTGAATTACCTGCAGGTTCTGTACCATTAGATTTTGCCTATAAAATTCATACAGAGGTTGGGAACCAAACGATTGGTGCAAGAGTCAATGGGAAGATGGAATCACTTGATTACAAGCTGAAAACAGGTGACATAGTCGAAGTAATGACATCCAAACATTCTTATGGACCATCTCAAGATTGGTTGAAAATCACGCAAACATCTCAGGCCAAAAATAAAATTAAGCAATTCTTTAAGAAACAACGACGGGATGAAAATATCGTCAAAGGGAAAGAATTAGTTGAAAAAGAAGTCCGAGCGACTGGTTTTGATCCAAAAGACGTATTAACAACGGACAATATAGAAAGAATTATGGAAAAATTCAGTTTTACTAGTGAAGAAGATCTGTATGCGGCTGTCGGTTATCAAGGAATTACAGCAGCGCAAATTGCAACAAGGTTAACAGAGAAGCTCAGAAAACAGCAACAAAAAGGTCAAGAGCTGGAACAAACATTAGAAGACGTAAAAAGTACACAATTCACACCGAAAAAGGTAAACCGAAAAGATTCAGGCGTACGTGTAGAAGGGGTCGATAATTTATTAGTTCGATTATCGAAATGTTGCAATCCTGTGCCAGGTGATGAAATTGTTGGTTATATTACTAAAGGTCGCGGGGTTTCTGTCCATCGTGCAGATTGTCCGAATATGAAAGCGGACGATGCGCAAGAACGAAAAATGAATGTAGAATGGGAAAATACGAATACGCAGACAAAACAATACCATGTTGATTTAGAGATCTCCGGTTATGATCGTCAAGGCTTATTAAATGATGTCTTACAAGCTGTCAATGAAACGAAAACCAATATCATTGCTGTTAATGGCAAATCAGATCGTAACAAAATTGCACTTATACACATCACAATTCTAATTCATAATGTTAACCATTTGCGTAAAATTGTGGAACGGTTGAAACAAATACACGAAGTATATACCGTGAAAAGAATGCTGCAATAAACCAGGTAAGGGGATATTTACAATGAAAGCTGTAATTCAAAAAGCTAAACAAGCAAGTGTAGCGGTTGAAGGTGAAACCGTTGGTGAAATTGATAAAGGGTTAGTTATATTACTTGGTGTTACTCATGAAGATACAGAAGAAGATGCCAACTATTTAGTTAATAAAATTATCAATTTAAGGATCTTTGAGGATGACGCTGGAAAAATGAACTTGTCACTAAAGGACGTGGCGGGTAGTTTGTTGTCGATTTCGCAATTCACGTTATATGGTGATTGTCGCAAGGGAAGAAGACCAAATTTTATGGCAGCAGCGAAACCGGAACCTGCCAAAACGTTGTATGAAACATTTAATCGTTTAGTGAGCGAACAAGGCGTTCATGTTGAAACAGGTCAATTTGGAGAAATGATGGATGTTAACTTGACAAATGACGGTCCTGTTACACTAATCATTGATAGTTCGGATAGATAAAAGTATAAATAAAATCAGAGTGGTTTATTTAAAGTTAACAAAAAAAGCAGTCCATAACGCATGGGCTGCCTTTTTTTATGTCATTAATAACGTTAGACTCATTACTGTATCGAGTTATTAGAACAATGCTTATTCACGAAAATATTTGTTTAATCCACTAATAATCCCTTTGGCAAGTTTCTGTTGGTAGACAGTCGATTGAATATGATTTTCCTCTGTTTCATTAGATATGAATCCTAGCTCAATTAACACAGCGGGTCGACGGTTTTCTCTTAATACTTGATAATTTTCTTGATGTGTCCCTCTATCTCTTGCGCTAGTTGTTTTAATTAACTCAGCTTGTATGTTTCGGGCTAACTGTTGGTCGTGTTCCGCATAGTAATAGGTATTCACGCCAGACGCAGTAGGTATTTCTGGTGTGCTATTGTAATGAAGACTAATAAATGCATCAGCTACTGCAGCATTAGCAACACTGGCTCGTCCACTCAAAGACATGTAATAATCTGTAGGACGTGTTTGGATGACTTCTGCACCAAGCATGTCAAGATAAGAGGCAAGTTTCTCTGCAGTTACCGTAGTATAGTGTTTTTCGTAATTTCCACTACTTCCTATCGCTCCTGCATCGACACCTCCATGCCCAGCATCAATAATAATTTTCTTATTGGTTAAACTGTTATTCTCGATTTGAGTAAATTGATGACTTCCAGGATCTACTAACCATTTAGCTATAAATGCTTGTTGGTCCTCTGATTGAATTTCATACCAATCATCCTTCAGTTGAATCACGTCAAATATTTCCCCACGGTTTGTTGAACCAACAATATCATAGCTGGTTGAAGGACCACTACGTATATTTGTGTCATCATAAAGAACGGTAATGGTTTGGGTATCCGTCTGTTCAAGTGCCTCTTGGTCTTTGGAAGAGGTGTCTTCTTGCGTCTCGTCAAAGGTAGTGTATTCGTTTGTCACCCACCCTGGACCATTTTCCAGTTGTATCTCAGTCCAGTCCCCCTGCTCGGATAAGGCTTGATAGGATTCATCTTCATGAACTTGCCCAATTACATCATAATCAAGTCCTGGACCTGAACGTACATTTAGATTATTAACATTGATGAAGACTTCCTTCGCATAAACCACAGTAGAAATGACCATACTGAAGCTAATTATCATTAAACATATTAAGACTGCTTTTCTATATTTTCTTAACAAACTCATATTTCCTCCTGTATTTGTTACATAGTATTGCACAATTTGTTCCATACTTAAAAAAAGATAATTAAATTAGATTGTGATCTTCTTTATAGTAATAAAATCAACGTTAAAAAGTCAAAGGATAAAGGAGTTGTACTAGTGAGGTTTCACCAAAAGCAAGCAAATGCCCAAATGATCTCGGATACAACTGGTGTACATGTACACAGAGCGATGGATCTAGAAGGGAAAAGCAATAGTTTGGAAATAGCAGAAGAACTTGGTGTTACAAAAAATGATATAAAAAAAATAAAAGAAAAAATGAATCGTTCTTGACAACTTGCGCATCAAACATTATGATTATAAACAATTAAAACATAAATATGTAATTTAGTATAACAAAATAGATTCACTACTGATGACGGAAAAAGTAGTCAAGAATCCACAGGAACAGAGAAAGGATACCGTGGCTGGAAGTATGCTTACCTGATGACTTGACGAAAGACATTCCTAAGGTTCTGTATCAAACCAAAGTACAGACGTCTTGCAGGCGTTAACTGTGAAAGAGGAAGTGTAATAACTTCAACTAGGGTGGCAACGCGGGTAAACTCTCGTCCCTTTATTTATAAGGGACGAGAGTTTATTTTTTTGTATCTTTAGAAGTGTGCTACTACTAGACTTGATAGATAAAATTTGATACATAATCGCAATGATTCGTTGAATATGGAGGGATACTACATGAAAGCACCTAGAGGGACGCAAGACTTATTGCCAGGTACAACAGAAAAATGGCAGTATGTAGAAGAAAAATTAGTCGAACTAAGTCGGAAATATCATTATAAAGAAATTCGCACTCCTATCTTTGAACATACAGAATTGTTTCAAAGAGGGGTAGGAGATAGTACAGATATTGTCCAAAAAGAGATGTACACCTTTACAGATCGAGGGGATCGAAGTCTGACACTAAGACCGGAAGGAACAGCTTCGGTTGTTCGCGCATTTGTGCAAAATAAACTATTTGGTTCGCCAAATCAACCAACAAAGTTATTTTACTTTGGACCGATGTTTCGCTATGAACGACCACAACAAGGAAGAATGAGGCAATTTGTACAGTTCGGTGTGGAAGCATTAGGAAGTGCGGATCCAGCTATTGATGCGGAAGTATTAGCACTAGCGATGAGTTGTTATCAAGAACTCGGTTTGAAATCATTAAAACTTGTCATCAATAGTTTAGGCGATATGGAAAGCCGAACGAATCACCGAAATGCATTGATTAACCATTTTGAACCACATAAAGAAGAGTTATGTAGTGATTGTCAAACACGCCTGCAACAAAATCCTTTACGCGTGTTGGATTGTAAAAAAGATCGAAATCATCCAGCAATGGAAACTGCACCATCGATTTTAGATTATTTAAATGACGAATCGAAGCAATACTTTGAACAAGTCAAACAGCACTTAGATCACATGGGGATTGACTATGTTGTTGATGCAAATTTAGTTCGAGGATTAGATTATTATAACCATACAGCATTTGAAATTATGAGTGATGCAGATGGATTTGGAGCTATTACAACCCTTTCAGGTGGTGGCAGGTATAATGGCCTTGTCGAGGAATTAGACGGTCCTGAAACACCTGGTATAGGCTTTGCATTAAGTGTAGAGCGTTTATTAATGGCGCTTGAAGCAGAAGGAATTGAGCTACCTATTGATGACTCGTTAGACTGTTATTTTGCCAGTTTAGGCGAAAGAGCCAGTCAAGAAGCTGTCAGCCTGATGTTTCAATTAAGACAAGCGGGTATTCAAGTAGATAAAGATTATCAAGGAAAGAAATTCAAAGCGCAGTTTAAAGCAGCTGATCGCTTACAAGCAAAATATGTGATTGTCCTTGGTGATGAGGAATTAGACCAAGGTATTGTTAACGTGAAAAAAATGGAAACTGGCGAACAAACAGAAGTTGCCATTGACCAACTTGTGTCACATATACAGAATGAATTGCAGGGAGGAAACTAACATGGAGAAAAGAACATTATCAGGTACATTGAGAAAGGAACACGTTGGTCAACAAGTAAAATTGGCTGGTTGGGTTCAAAAACGACGTGACCTAGGCGGATTAATTTTTATTGATCTTAGAGATCGTTCAGGCTTAGTTCAAATTGTTTTTAATCCAGAGATGTCTGAAGAAGCATTAAACAAAGCGGATGCTGTCCGAAGTGAATATGTGCTTGAGGTCACTGGTGAAGTTGTTGAACGTGATCCATCGACAGTTAATCCAAAGATGGGTACCGGTGAAATTGAAGTGGTTGGCCAACAAGTAGTTATTTTAAATGAAGCAAAGAACCCACCGTTTCAAATTGAGGATAATTCCGATGTTGCAGAGGACTTGCGTTTAAAATATCGTTATTTAGATTTACGTCGTGACCCAATGCAACAGACATTTAAAATGCGTCATCAAACTACACAGGTGATTCGTAATTTCTTAAATGATGAAGGCTTTTATGATATGGAAACCCCAATGCTAACGAAGAGTACGCCAGAAGGGGCGAGAGACTATCTGGTTCCAAGTCGCGTCCACCCTGGTCACTTTTATGCATTACCACAGTCGCCACAATTGTTTAAACAGTTGTTAATGGTAAGTGGGTTTGAAAAGTATTACCAGTTTGCCCGTTGTTTTAGGGATGAAGACCTGCGAGCAGATCGTCAACCCGAATTCACCCAAATTGATATTGAAACATCGTTTATGTCAGCAGATGAAATCATGGCAATGACAGAACGAATGATGAAAAAAGTCATGGCGGAAGTAAAAGGATTAGAAATCGAAACACCTTTCCCGCGTATGGAATATGCTGAGGCGATGGAACGCTTTGGTTCCGATAAACCTGATACAAGGTTTGCGATGGAACTAAACAACGTATCTGAATTAGTAAAAGATTCTGGTTTTAAAGTGTTTAGTGATGCGGTTGCATCAGGTGGGGCTGTAAGTGCACTTAATGTCAAAGGACAAGCTGCTAACTTCTCACGTAAAGATATTGATCAACTAACAGAGTTTGTCAAAATCTATGGTGCCAAAGGATTAGCATGGTTAAAAGCAGAAGGGGATGACCTAAAAGGACCTATTTCTAAATTCTTTACTGAGGCAGAGGTAGATGGTCTGAAGAGTCAGTTAGACGTTCATGATGGTGACTTATTATTATTTGTAGCCGATAAAACAAGTGTTGTGTATGACAGTCTTGGTGCATTAAGAATTAAACTTGGAAAAGAGTTAAACTTAATTGATGAGTCGAAGTTTAATTTCTTGTGGGTGACAGATTGGCCGTTGTTCGAGTACGACGAAGATGAAGGTAGATACCAAGCGGCACACCATCCATTTACAATGCCATTTACAGATGATATCGATAAACTAAAGACAAGCCCGCAAGATGTGAAAGCACAAGCATATGACCTTGTCTTAAATGGCTTTGAACTTGGCGGTGGTTCTCTACGTATTTATCAAAAAGAACTGCAGGATCAAATGTTTGAAGTCTTAGGCTTCACAAAAGAAGAAGCAGACTCACAGTTTGGTTTCTTACTGGAAGCTTTAGAATATGGTACCCCCCCTCATGGAGGAATTGCATTAGGCTTTGACCGATTTATTATGTTGCTTGCAGGAAGATCTAACCTTAGAGACACGATTCTATTTCCGAAAACAGCATCCGCATCTGATTTGCTTACAGAAGCCCCAGGAGGCGTAAGTGACAGCCAATTGGATGAGTTGCAACTAATAACAAAAAACGAATCGGAATAATGGAATAAAATGGAATGCAATTGTTGGACGTTCACTACTTGAAAACGTTCTCTATATATGCTATCCTTTCTATATAATCAAATGAACAGCCAATCCTAATGTGTTCGTCTCATTATTGACGTTTTGACCGAACATCAATAATATTGGGAGTCTGAGGTTTTCATGTGGCGTGCATGCCTCGTATATTCATTCATTGAATGAAGAGGACGCATAAAATATGGAACAGGACACCCACCTGCGAAGAGCGGGATCAAAACTCAAAGTAGAAGGGACGGCACGATTGGGATTGGCGTACTTACAAAAACCTTAGGTGATGCACCTAAGGTTTTTTATTGAGGTTTAATAGATTCCTGAAACCTGTGGCTTTGCATAAGCAAATAATAAAATAACAAAGAACTCCAACATGTACATATAAGCTATTTTATATGCATTAGTTACGTTGGCACTAATGGAAAAAAGTGGTATGAGATCGCTACGACAGAATACTCCGCTTTCCATGGGCGCGGCCTCAGCTAACTTGGTAAAGAACCCCACTTTACCAAGTGGGTCTTCGGCTCGCGCTTTTCCCATAGGAGTCTCCGTATTCTGCCTTCGCTGTTATAGTTCTCTGATTAGTGATAGATGTTTACTATAAAAACCCAAAAACTACAAATTTACTACAGGTTTGCATAACAATATGGCAATTATTAAGCAATGCACTACAAAACTTCAGAGTACTGTAAAAAGCGGAGGAAATACACGGAGACTCCCGAGGCCCGGCAAGGGTTATGCAGGCGTTGTCCGACAAGGACGGTTTTAGCCTGTGATCCTTAATTTGGCATCGGTGAGACCCCGCAGTGCGACAGCGCGAGGAGGCTCACCAGCCCCCCACAGGAAAGCGTAGTGTATTTCCGTAGCGTCTTTTTAGCACTCATAATTATTAAGGGAGGAGAAGGAGGCAATTTAGATAGTTAATGCATAAAAAATAGCTTATACGCATTACTGTTACATAGAGTATATGTTAACATGAAAAAACACGAATTCGCGCTGAACTCGTGTTTTTTTAGTTATGTGTATTTATTTAGCAACTTGCTCTAGGTTTCCGTTTTTCTCCATTCGGAAGGCTGGTGTTGATACACTATCCTCATCATCAAAGACTACCATTTTTCTTGCTCGATCCATAATTTGAATTAACACTTGATAATCTTCTTGAATCGTATTTAATTGTTCTTGTAGTTTCGTTATTTTCTTTTGTAGAGATTGATTTTCTTCTTTTAATTGTTCGTTTTCAGATTGAACCATTTCCAATGTATTTTTAGATTGGTTCGACAGCTCGTGTTCTTGTTTTAGTGTTGATAAATAATCAATCACATAATCTAAATTAATAGAACCAGCTTGTACTTGTTGTTGCTTCATTGCCGGTGTGTCCTGTCCTGATTGCTTATCAACTTGTTGGGTATCATTGTCCTCTACCTGATTTTCATTCAGCTCTTCTTTCATAGAGGAAGCAAATGACACAGGACTAGGTTGAGGGATTCTTTGTTTTTCAGCTTTTTGTTCTCTTGCTTGCGCTCGTTTCTTTTCTTTACGTTGCCTTTTTGCGATGGCAACGGCTTGTTCATAGCGTTGTCGAACTTCAGCATTCCAACGAAACCCGCAAGCGGCAGAGGTTCGATTTAGTTTATCTCCAACTTCTTCAAATGCATTCAATTGTGTACTACCTTCTCGAATATGACGTAGTACTGTTTCTGCTAAAAGTAAATCATCTTCGTGAGACCAAGCATCTTGTCTTACTTTTACCATTCTATATTCCACTCCTTTTCATTTCGCTATCACTATATGGATATAAATTCATAGAACTAGTTTGTTAAATTTTGTTACTAGTTTTAACGAATCGAAAAGGAAATATACTTAAATAATGAAATTAACTGTCATGATTTGATAATTTTTCATAAATTTGTTTGAGAGATTTTTCAAACTTACTAGATGCCTTTGGTTCATAATATCTTTTATGTTTAATCACATCTGGTAAGTATTGCTGTTTGACCCATCCACTGTCATAATTGTGTGGATATTTATAATCTATTCCGCGACCAAGTTTACTAGCTCCTTGATAGTGTGCATCTTTGAGATGTGGAGGAATGTCTCCTGTATTTCCAGAGCGAATATCACTGAGGGCATGGTCCAATGCTTTATATGCTGTATTCGATTTGGGGGATAAACATAGTTCTACAATCGCAACAGATAGTGGTATTCTTGCTTCAGGAAATCCGACTCGTTCTGCCGCTTCGACTGCAGCTAATGCTCGTGGACCTGCTTGAGGATTGGCGATTCCAATATCCTCGTATGCACAAACAACCATCCGTCTGGCAATACTATCTAAATCACCTGCTTCTATTAATCTTCCCAAATAATGTAGTGCTGCATTTACATCACTACCACGAATTGATTTTTGAAAAGCAGAAAGGACATCATAATGAGCATCGCCATTCTTATCATGTGAAAAACTTTTCTTTTGCATACATTGTTCAGCAATGTCTAAATCAATTTCAATCGTCTCAGTTTGATTGGCAGGTGTTGAGAATGCTGCTAATTCTAATCCATTTAAGGCTGCACGTAGGTCTCCATTTGCAGCATTTGCAAAATGATCCAATGCATCTTCCGTTAAAGCAAGAGATAGATTTCCTAGTCCATGCTCCGTATCGGTTAGCGCACGTGCGATAGCTTGTTTGATGGCTGTCTCATCCAATTTATATAGTTCAAAAAGATGGCAACGACTACGTATTGCTGGGTTGATAGAGTGATATGGATTGCTGGTGGTACATCCAATTAACGTAATTAAATTACTCTCTACATGAGGTAGTAAGAAATCTTGTTTTGCTTTATCAAGACGATGTACTTCGTCAAGAATGAGGACAAGTTGCCCAGACATTTTTGCTTCTTCCACAACAATTTCCATATCTTTTTTCTTGTCGACAACGGCATTTAGTATTTTATAAGGTAGTTGTAAACTTTTGGCTAACGCCATTGCCATTGATGTTTTTCCAGTGCCAGGCGGTCCGAATAAAATCATCGAGGCTAGTCGATTGGCATCAACCATTCTTCTCACCATTTTACCTTGGCCTACTAAATGATCTTGTCCAATAATATCGTCAATATCGCTCGGTCGCATGCGAAATGCGAGTGGTTTTTGACTCATCAATATATGCTCCTTTAGTCAATTAGATTTAATAAAAACTAGACGTCACTTATTGTAAGTTTGTTGTTGTCAAGTGCACATAAGCTGTATTATACGACATAATTGCCCATGACTGCCTTCCATTCTTAGTAAAGTGAGTGCTGAACGGCGCTGCGGCAATACACTACGCGCATCCTAAGGCGGCTGATGAGCCTCCTTGAAAATACAAACCAATTTTCTGCGTGCGATGTAATGCTGCCGAAGCCTTCCTTGTCCTCGCTCGTCCCTCGCTGCGGGGTCTCACCTAGGCCTTTCCTCCCGTAGGAGTCTCCGTGTATTGCCTTCGCTACTTGAGTGCATTGTATTTTGTGCAATTTGCTTACTATGTCCAAGTAAGCAAATTGTCATTTATTATAAAAAATGATTTTAAGCTTAATACACATTGCTAAAGTGTTCCAGAACACCTTATAAGCTTTTTGTTCATGACGGAGAACGCCGCAAAGTGTTGATTTTAACAGCTAACACTCACTATTAATCAGAATTGTGTTACCAGCGAAGGCAGAATACGGAGGCTCCTCGAAAATAAAAACCAATTTTCTTCGTGCGATGTATCGCTACCGTAGCCTTCCTTGTCCTATGGGGAAAGCGCGAGATGAAGATCCACTTGGTAAAGGAACGTAGCCTAAGATCGGACAACATCCTGTTGGCCCGAGGCTGTGCCCATGGAAAGCGTAGTATTCTGCCGCAGCGATGGTATATCACTTATTTCAATCAGAATAGTAGAGAGCACAATTACGAAGGTTATGTCGTATAATACAGCTTGTATGCAGGTAACAACAATCTAATAGAAAATTGAAAGAATTTGTATACTATAATTGAACTTGATTTAAGCGTACGTTTAACGTGTCAAAAATGCAAGAAACATGCTAACATGCTATAATAGCGTGTGGTAAACAAGGTAGAAAAACGAGAATTCATATTGAAACAGATAATATTTTACAAAAATATATTATAAAGTTGAATTGGATAAAACATTCGAAGTTTCAATTAAATAAGTTGATTTTATCATAAAGAGAGGTGTTAAGGTTGAAGATTTCAACCAAGGGACGGTATGGTTTGACCATTATGATTGACTTAGCTAAAAGCTATGGAGAAGGTCCTATTTCTTTAAAGACAATTGCAAAACACAATGATTTATCAGAGCATTATTTAGAACAATTAGTTGCTCCATTACGAAATGCATCCCTAGTGAAAAGTGTCCGTGGTGCCTATGGGGGCTATATGTTAGCAAAGCCTCCGACAAATATTACAGCAGGAGATATCATCCGTATATTGGAAGGGCCAATAACGCCTGTGGAGGGGATTGAAGATGAAGAACCTGTCAAACAAGCGTTATGGATAAGAATACGGGATGCGGTCAAGAATGTATTAGACACAACCACATTAAATGACTTAACTCATTTTGGTGATGATGATATCCAAGAACCTTACATGTTCTATATTTAAAATTTGACTACCCCAAAAAGGTAAACTAGAAATGAAGGAAGGATAAAAATGGATTCAATTTACTTAGATCATGCAGCAACCGCCCCTGTAAATCCGGAAGTCATTCACGCGATGGTACCAGTTCTGGAGAATACGTTTGGCAATCCTTCTAGTGTGCATCACTTTGGTCGCCAAGCACGTAGACTACTAGATAGGGCGAGAGAAACGATGGCGGCTAGTATTCATGCGAACGAAAAAGAAATAGTTTTTACAAGCGGCGGCACAGAAGCAGATAATTTAGCATTAATTGGCACTGCTTTAGCCAATCAGCATAAAGGGAAGCATATCATTACAACCGAAATCGAACATCATGCGATTCTTCATGCGGCAAATTATTTAGAAAAACGTGGGTTCAATGTAACGTATCTTCCAGTTTCTGAAACAGGTGCGATTTCTGTTGAATCGTTAGAACAGGCCTTAACAGAAGAAACCATACTCGTTTCGGTTATGATGGTCAATAATGAAACAGGTGTGATTCAACCGGTTAAACAGATAGCTGAGCTACTAAAAGAACATCAATCCTATTTTCACACGGATGCTGTACAAGCATATGGCACTTTACCAATTGATGTGAAGGATTTAGGGGTTGATTTACTAACCGTATCTTCCCATAAAATTAATGGTCCCAAAGGTGTTGGTTTTCTCTACAGTAAGGAGTCAGTGATGATGGAAGCTAGGCAGCATGGAGGCGAGCAAGAACGAAAACGACGCCCAGGGACGGAAAACGTAGCAAGTATTGTTGGATTTCAACGTGCTGTGGAATTAATGATGGAAAATAGAGAAACAATGGTGCAAACCTATGAAACGTATAAACAAACTTTTTTACAGATATTAACAGATGAGCAAGTAAAATTTTCGGTTAATGGTGAACGGGATAATGCAGTATCAACAATCATTAATCTTAGTTTCCCTGGTGCAAATGTAGAATCATTACTAACGAATTTTGATCTGTCTGGTGTTGCTGCATCAAGTGGTAGTGCATGTACAGCCGGTTCCGTTGAGCCTTCCCATGTATTAGCAGCAATGTACGGATCAGAAGATGCCAGATGTGTAAATTCGATTCGTTTTAGTTTTGGTATGGCCAATACAAACGAAAATGTGATCGAAGCTGCAAGGCGAGTTGCTATAATTGTAAAACGATTGACAACATTGTAGTATTACTAGATAATTATTAATTTGTATTCTATCTGAAAAAGGTGGGTGAACAACATGAAAGACAAAAAAGATACAAGAGTTGTAGTGGGTATGAGTGGTGGCGTAGATTCCTCTGTCACGGCCTTATTGTTAAAAGAACAGGGGTATGATGTTGTTGGGATATTCATGAAAAATTGGGACGATACCGATGAAAATGGTGTTTGTACGGCAACAGAGGATTTTGATGATGTCGTTCGCGTTTGTAACCAACTAGATATTCCTTACTACGCCGTTAACTTTGAAAAACAATATTGGGATAAAGTATTCACTTATTTCCTTGATGAGTATAAAGCAGGCCGAACACCAAATCCTGATGTAATGTGTAATAAAGAGATCAAATTCAAAGCTTTTCTAGACCATGCGTTATCGCTTGGAGCAGATTATTTAGCTACAGGACACTATGCACAGGTTCGTAAGGTCGGTGACCGCTATAAAATGTTGCGTGGAGTAGACGATAACAAGGATCAAACCTATTTCTTGAATCAACTTTCACAATCTGTTTTATCAAGGGTCATGTTTCCATTAGGGGAATTACCGAAAAAAGAAGTACGTCGAATTGCTGCAGAAAATAATCTTGCAACAGCACATAAAAAAGACAGTACAGGAATTTGTTTTATCGGTGAGCGTAATTTCAAAGAGTTCTTAAGTGAGTACCTACCTGCACAACCTGGAAAAATGGCCACATTAGATGGTGTGGAAAAAGGAAAACATGAGGGCTTGATGTATTATACAATTGGTCAACGTCAAGGATTAGGGATCGGTGGACCTGGTGATCCGTGGTTTGTTGTTGGAAAAAATTTAAAAGATAACATTCTTTATGTCGAGCAAGGTTTTGAACATGATGCACTATATTCTGACGGATTAATTGCTACCGACCTAAATTGGATTGATGGTCAACCTTTAACAGAACCGTTAGAGTGTACGGCGAAGTTTAGGTATCGTCAAAATGATAGTAAAGTAACAGTTTATCCGATAGAGAACAATAAAGTGCACGTCGTATTTGATGAAAATGAACGAGCGATCACACCCGGTCAAGCCGTTGTCTTTTATCATAATGAGGTCTGTCTTGGTGGCGGCACGATTGATGAAATTATAAAAGACGAAAAACCGTTGGATTATGTTGGATAAATCCTTCCAAGTTAATTGTGAATGTAAGGAATAACAAGAAGAGGACAGCCTTACAAACAAATCTTTTGTAGGTCTGTCCTTCCATTTTATTCACAATGTATTCAATAGATGAGGTAATACCCTAGAGGCTGAGTGGGAAGGTCCTGTGAGTCTCTACTTGCAGTAATAACAATGAATTAGTAGGGTTGAAAGAACACCCTTACTACTTGAAGTTTCGTTTTATACTTATATTAGAAAAAATTTTAATTCGGCAATGAGGTGTACAAATGGATAAAATGAAACAAGCAATGCATTTGATGCAGGAGCAAAAATTAGAAGAAGCAGCAAAGCTTTTTAATGAGGCAATTGAAGAAAATCCTGACGAACCAGTTGGGTATATTAACTTTGGTAATCTACTATTACATATGAATGATCTAACAAGGGCAGAACGTTTTTTTAATAAAGCGATTGAATTAGATGAAAGTGTCGCAACTGCTTTCTATGGTCTTGGCAATGTTTATTTTGAACAAGAAAACTATCCGAAAGCACAAGAGCATTTCCAACGAGCTATTGACCTTGGATTAAATCAGGCAGATGTCTATTTCATGCTAGGTTTAAGCTTGCAAAATCAAGACTTACAAAAATTAGCATTACCTTATTTACAGCGGGCTTACGAATTGAATGGAGAAGATGAAGCCATTGTGTTTCAATATGGCTTATCATTGGCTCAGACCGAACAGATTGAACAGGCGCAAGGAATTTTTAATAAAGTACTAGAAATGAACGATCAACATGCAGATGCCCACTACAATATTGGGGTGACATATATTTTTCAAGATAAAATCGATCTTGCCTTAAAACACTTTAATCAAGCCTTATCGATCCAATCCGACCATTTACTTGCTGCAAATGGGAAAAAGATGATTGAAGAATTAAATAAGCAAGACAATCCTGATGCATAGGGATTAAAGGAGAATTATGGAGATGGAAGATAATAACACAGTTCGTCATGATGGTTATATCAAAGGAGAGCTCATTCAAACGATTTTTATGAACGAGGATGAGCATTTTTGTATTGCCAAAATTAACATCTCCGAAACAAATGAACAATTAAAAGGTAAAGAAATTGTCGTAAAAGGTTACTTTTCTAGATTAGAACCTGGTGAAACCTATGTGTTTAAAGGGCAGTTTGAAAACCATAAGAAATTTGGTCAACAATACCAAGTCCATCAGTATCATCGTTATATTCCAACCGATGAGGAAGGGTTGGTTGCTTATTTATCTAGTGATCTTTTTTATGGAATTGGCAAGAAAACTGCAAAGAAAATTATCGAACAACTAGGTTTAAATGCTATATCTAAAATATTACAAGATGCCGATGTTTTAACAGAAGTGCGAGGATTATCACGTGAAAAAGCTGAACAACTACACAAGGATTTAAAAGAACATCAAGGGTTTGAACATGCAGTTGTTGGACTATCTAAATATGGATTTGGTTTGAAAATGGCACAAAAAATTTATCAATTCTATAAAGATGAGGCACTTGATGTATTAGAGAGAGATCCGTATCAATATGTTTTTGATATTGAAGGCTTCGGCTTTCAGCGGGCTGACGAAGTTGCCAAGCAAAATAACTTACCGATGAATCATTCAAGTCGAATTCAAGCAGCTTGTGTCTATGTTCTCCAGCAAAGTATTCAAGATGGTCACGTATTCCTTCCATTAGAAAAACATCTTCCACTAGCTGAACAGTTGCTACAAGGTCAGAAAATGGGGATAAGTTTCGATAATATTTCCCAAGAAATACTCCAACTTAACACAGAAAAAAAGGTAATTGTAGAAGATTCTAACATCTACTTACCTTCTTTATACTATGCGGAGAGCGGCTTTTGTACACAGTTGCAGCGGATTTTCGCGCATGATATGGACGAAGAAATACCTGCGGCAGAATTGTTGAAAATTGTCGGATTGATTGAAGAAGAAGAGACGTTAAGTTATGGAAAAGAACAATATGAAGCGATTGAACGGGCGCTCCGTTCGAAAGTGATGATTTTAACTGGTGGTCCTGGTACTGGGAAAACAACAGTTATTAAAGGAATTATTAAAGCCTATGCCCAAATCCATGATCAATCATTAGACCCCGGTGACTATGATGACGATCAAGTGTTCCCGTTTGTGTTGACAGCACCAACTGGTCGGGCTGCTAAACGAATGAACGAATCGACAGGTCTTCCAGCGGTAACGATTCATCGATTATTAGGGTGGAACGGGCATGAATCATTTGAAAAAGACAGTGAGAACCAGTTATCAGGCAAATTATTAGTAATTGATGAGTTTTCAATGGTAGATATATGGCTAGCGAATCAACTATTCAAAGCTATCCCGAATGATATGCAAGTTTTAATTGTTGGCGATGAGGATCAACTACCATCTGTTGGACCTGGTCAAGTACTAGCAGATTTGATGGCAAGTGGTGAAATTCCTTCGGTAAAGTTAGAAGAGGTCTATCGTCAAAAAGAAGGATCAAAAATTATTCAACTAGCACATGAAATAAAAAATAACGAATGTGGCAATCATTCACTAGAAAAAGAACATGATTTTAATTTTATTGCCTGCCAAGAAGGTCAAGTAGTAGATGTAATCAAACAAATTGTAGAACGTGCACATTCAAGAGGGATTGATTTACGTGACTTACAAGTGTTGGCACCAATGTATAAGTCAACAGCGGGAATCCACCGTATTAATGAAGAAATTCAACGATTAGTAAACCCAAAAACAAAAACAAAGCGTGAAATCCGTTTTCGTGACACGATTTATCGTACTGGTGATAAAGTGATTCAGTTAGTTAATCAGCCGGAAGATGGTGTGTTTAATGGAGACATTGGTGAGATTGTAGCTATTTATGAAGAAGATGAAGCCGGTGAGCAGAAACAGCAAATCGTCGTGTTGTTTGATGAAAAAGAAATTGCTTTTGAAAAAAAAGATTTAAATAATTTAATGCATGCCTACTGTACTTCTATTCATAAATCGCAAGGTAGTGAGTTTCCAATTGTCATTTTGCCTGTAGTACCAGGATATCGGAGAATGTTACGAAAAAATCTAATATATACTGCGATTACAAGATGTAAAAAATCGTTAATTTTATGTGGTAATAAACAGGCGTTTTTAAATGGCGTAAGAGAAGAAGATACCAATCAAAGATACACCAACTTAGATCAAAAAGTATCTGAGATGTTCACAGCAACAATCGGTTCACCAACTACCAATGGTGAGGAAGAAGAACAGTTAAACTCTTTAGAAGAGGAAGAAATTGAAAGTGAAGAGGAAGGGGAAGAGTTATCCCCTTATGACTTTCTTTAAAAACAGTTTTCGATTATCGAAAACTGTTTTTTTAGTAAGATTTGATGCTTTAAAATCGTTATTGTTAATAGGATTTCTGATGTAACCTTTGCTGTGAATTGAGACGGTTCCACATTTCGTTATTTAGCAAAATCACCCCATTTTAGCGGTAGAAGTGGATTCTCATTCCGCTATTCTTCCCCTTCCTGTTAAGACGAATGGTATAGTTTTCTGACAAAAGCATTTTCAAAAAAACAAGTTTCCTAGATATGTATAATTCTAGCTTGGTTAGGGCATCCTTTTAGTAAAATTACGAAACGGTAAGGAGTTGCTTTATCTATGCATTGCCCTAATTGTAAGGGAAAGAATATTGGGAAAATAGGGAATCAACAATTTTATTGTTGGAACTGTTTTATTGAACTTTCTTTATTCAATGGCGTACTAAACGTCCATCAAGTTGAATTGGATGGATCATTAAGTTCACTAAATGATTTATTTTCAGAGGATGAACGAACACCGCAATGGGAGCAATTTGGGAGTTGAATAAAGGAAGCAAGCGCTTTTTATATCATAATTCTATATTTTTAAGATGGTGATTCCTTGTCAGCAGAGAGGTTGGCAAGGTTTTTCTTCTTAGGGGGAGTACAACTTATGTTTAAACAAAAATCAATGAGGATATTATATTGGATAATAGTTGGCATATTAACGTTTCTATTTCTTTATCTATTAACGATTTTATTCCCGTTTTATCGTTCTTTTTTTTCCGTTGTAATGAAAATACTCACACCATTCATTATCGCGGGCTTAATAGCTTACTTATTGCATCCTGTTGTAGAGAAGTTACATGAACATAAATTTCCAAGGTGGCTGGCCATTATCGGTATTTACCTATTGTTTTTTGGTGGAGTCGGTTATGGGGGCTATAAGTTATATCCTTTAGTGATTCATCAGTTAAGAGATTTAAACGATAATTTGCCTCAATTTATCGACATGTACCGAAAAACGATTTATGGCGTATATGAAAGCACTTCATTTTTGCCTGAAACCGTTCATGATCGCATGGATGAATTTTTTATTGAAATGGAAGAAAAAATAGGCACTATATTAACGAACAGTGTAAAACAATTAACAAAAATCATGGATGTTATCATTATCATTGCGGTGATTCCAGTACTTGTTTTTTATATGTTGAAAGATTTTAACCTGATTAAACGTGCGATTTGGAAATTAACACCGAAGAAATACCAAGATGATGGAAAAGAACTTGCCAAAGAAATAGATGATAGTTTAGGACATTATATTCGTGGGCAATTACTTGTTTGTTTCTTTGTTGCCTTAACGTCTTATGGTTTGCTTTGGTTTATTGATATGAAATACCCATTAGTGCTAGCACTTACAATGGGAATTACCAACATCATTCCATATTTTGGACCGATTCTTGGGGCAATTCCCGCTGTTATTATTGCTTTTACCGTATCCATGAAAATGGTTGTGTATGTGATCATTGCAGTGTTTGTTGTACAAATTGTCGAAGGGAATTTATTATCTCCGTTCATTGTTGGGAAAAGTATCAACATCCACCCGATTTTAATTATTTTTGCTTTATTGGTAGGTAGTGAAATAGGTGGAGTCGTTGGGATGATTGTTGCGGTCCCATTGTTATCGATCATAAAAGTGATTATCATGCATGCCAAGTCATTTAAAACAGGTGAGGAACATTGACTTTTTAACAAAAGTTATCTATAATATCGCATAGAATTAACGTTTAAACGCAATACGATGAAGAACATGAGTACATAACAGACCATTTAAAGAGAGGAACTTCCTAGGCTGAAAGAAGTTCTAAATGAAGGGTTATGGAAGCTAGTTTGGAGTGCGGTAAAGTCGCCGGTTGTGCCCCGTTATAGGCATATAAAGATGATGGAAACAATCCATAATCAGGGTGGTACCGCGATTAACTCTCGTCCCTGCTTTTATAGCAGGGACGAGAGTTTTTTTGGTAGATTTCATAACAGTTTATCCCGGTGCAACCGTCCGTAAGACTCCCACTTCAAAACATGAAATGAAACGGCAGTGTTTAAGTGGGAGTAAACGGACGTTAACACCCGGCTTTGGTTCAACTAACACTCAGTGTGGAAGACCAAAAACCCCTACTGAGTGAAGATTCACTTTATATAAAAATTAGGAGGAAACAAGATGAAGCAATTAACTTCAGCAGAAGTAAGACAAATGTTTTTAGACTTCTTTAAAGAAAAGGAGCATAGAGTGGAGCCAAGTGCATCGCTTGTACCGAAAGATGATCCGACATTATTATGGATTAATAGTGGTGTCGCAACATTAAAAAAATACTTTGATGGCCGGGTGATTCCTGATAATCCTCGACTTGTTAATGCGCAAAAATCGATTCGTACCAATGATATTGAAAATGTAGGGTACACGGCACGTCACCATACCTTTTTTGAAATGCTTGGTAACTTTTCAATTGGTGATTACTTTAAAGAAGAGGCAATCGAATGGGCGTGGGAATTTTTAACAAGTGATAACTGGATTGGTTTTGACTCATCAAAATTAGCTGTAACGGTTCACCCAGAAGACGATGAAGCCTACCAACTATGGAAAGAAAAGATTGGGTTATCTGAGCAACAAATCATTCGTCTAGAAGAAAATTTCTGGGATATTGGCGAAGGACCAAGTGGACCAAATACCGAGATTTTCTATGATCGTGGGGAGAAATACGGGAATAATCCGAACGATCCCGAATTATATCCAGGCGGAGAAAATGAGCGTTACCTTGAAATATGGAACCTTGTATTTTCTCAGTTTAACCATAACCCAGATGACACGTACACACCCTTACCAAAGAAAAATATTGATACAGGGATGGGACTTGAACGGATTGTTAGTGTAATCCAAGATACACCAACAAACTTTGAAACAGATTTATTTTTACCGGTCATTAAAAAGACCGAACAATTTGCTAACGTTACATATGGTCAAACAACAGAGCATGACACAGCATTTAAAGTGATTGCCGATCACATTCGTACCGTAACATTTGCGATTGGAGATGGTGCTCTACCGTCGAATGAAGGTCGGGGATATGTTTTAAGACGTTTGCTACGTCGTGCCGTACGTTTTGCAAAACAAATTGGGATTGAAAAACCGTTTATGACTCAATTAGTTCCAACCGTTGCAAATATTATGGTTGACTTTTATCCTGAAGTAGAGAACAAACAAGACTTTATAAAAAATGTAATCCAAACAGAAGAAGAACGTTTCCATGAAACATTGGCGGATGGGTTAGCAATTCTTGCTGATATATTGGAATCAGAAAAACAAAAAGGAAGTAACGTGTTTCCAGGGAAAGAAGTTTTCCGCTTGTATGATACCTACGGATTCCCGAAAGAGTTAACAGAGGAGTACGTCCAGGAAGCTGGCTTTACGATTGATGAAGCAGGTTTTGAACAGGAAATGAAAAAACAACGTGATCGTGCGCGTCAAGCACGGCAAAAAGTGGATTCCATGCAAGTTCAAGAAGGGGTTCTTAGTGAAGTAGAAGTGGAAAGCACCTTTGTTGGATATGATCAATTACAAACGACGACAACAATCGTCGAGATGATTAAAGATAAAGATTTTGCAGACGTTGCACATAAAGACGATGAGGTGTATGTCATTCTAGAACAAACACCGTTTTATGCAGAGAGCGGTGGGCAAATTGCGGACCATGGTTGGATTTATACCGATAATGGAAAGGGCTTTGTGAAAGATGTTCAAAAAGCACCTAAAGGACAAAATTTACACCGTATAGTCGTGGAAGAAGGAACATTGCAAAAAGGCGATTCGATCCGTGCTGAGGTGGATACGCAGTCCCGTTCCTTTATTGTGAAAAATCACACGGCAACACACTTACTTCATCAGGCACTAAAAGATGTTTTAGGTGATCATGTCAACCAAGCAGGTTCACTTGTTGCTACAGACAGATTGCGCTTTGACTTTTCCCATTTTGGTTCCATAACCGAAGAGGAACTTCAGCAAATTGAAACAATTGTCAATGAGAAAATTTGGGAAAGTATTCCAGTAACCATAAATCATCACTCAATCGAAGACGCTAAACAAATGGGTGCAATGGCACTGTTTGGAGAGAAATATGGTGATGTCGTTCGCGTGGTAAAAGTGGGCGATTATAGCATCGAATTATGTGGTGGTTGCCATGTATCGAATACGGCTGAAATTGGTCTGTTTAAAATAAGTACGGAAACTGGTATTGGTGCAGGAACACGACGGATCGAAGCAACCACTGGTAAAGGTGCTTATCAAGTACTAAGTGGAAAACAAGAAATACTAACAGAAGCTGCTAAATCCTTGAAAGTTGCCGAAGAAAAGGTTCCAAGCCGAATTGAAGGACTTTATCAAGAACTAAAGGAACTTCAACGGGAAAAAGATTCACTAAGTGCGAAAATCTCTAATATGGAAGCTTCTTCTATTTTAGATGATGTTCAAGAAATAAATGGTGTTTCGTTACTAGCTAAACAAGTAGATGTACAAGATATGAATCAATTAAGGAATATGGTCGATGATTTAAAACAGAAATTATCTTCAGGAATTATTTTGTTAGGTGCTGTTAATGGCGGTAAAGTACAATTAGCCGCAGGTGTGTCAAAAGATCTAATTGACCAAGGCTATCATGCAGGGAACCTTATAAAAGAAACGGCCAAACGCTGTGGTGGCGGTGGTGGCGGTCGCCCGGATATGGCGCAAGCAGGTGGTAAAAATCCTGAGCAATTAGCAGACGCATTAGCCTATGCAACGTCCTATGCGGAAAGTCCAGCATAATTTACATTTTTATTCTAGCGAACAATGTATTATACTAGATAGATGAACTAGTTGTTATAATGCTGTCGGCAAATTTAAAAGTGGGGTGTTTCAAAATGGGATCCATGGATAAAACAATGAAATTCAATTTTTCAGAAGAACCCTATGAGGATGACGTCAACGAGATCTTATTAACGGTATATGGTGCGCTACGAGATAAAGGGTATAATCCAATTAATCAAATTGTTGGTTATCTTTTATCAGGTGATCCTGCATATATTCCACGACATCAAGATGCTAGAAACTTGATCCGGAGAATTGAACGAGATGAAATTATTGAAGAGCTTGTTCAATATTATTTGGACAAGCATAAAGAGGCTTGATAATGAAAAAAATTGGTTTAGATGTAGGAGAAAAAACAATCGGTGTAGCGATCAGCGATGCATTCGGATGGACGGCTCAAGGATTAACCACGATCAAGTGGGATGAAAATGATTACCAAACCGCAATGGAGGAGTTAAAATCCATTATATCAGAGCATGATATTAAAGAGGCAGTGGTTGGACTACCTAAGAATATGAATGGAACGATTGGTGAGAGAGGGGAAGCTTCGCAAAGATTTGCACAGTTTCTTCAAGATCAATTTGATCTAACTACTGTACTTTGGGATGAACGCTTAACAACAATGGCGGCGGAACGTGTTTTATTAGAAGCGGACATGAGCCGAAAAAAGCGAAAAAAAGTGATTGATAAAATGGCTGCTGTGATGATTTTACAAAGCTATTTAGATGCAAAACAATAAAAGGAGGTGGCAAATCATGCCATTAGAAGAAAAAGAACGAATTATTATACCTGGAGATAACGGTGAAGAACATCTATTTGAAGTTTTATTTACATTTGATGTAGACCAAACAGGTCATTCATACATTGCTGTTGTTCCAGTGGATCAAAAGGATGAAGAAGAAGTAGAAGTATTTGCTTTCCGTTATGAAGACAAAGCCAACGAAGACGATCTCGCCCTATTCCAAATTGAATCGGAAGAAGAGTGGGAAATGGTGGAAGAAATGCTAAATACATTGCAAGACGAGGAAACCAATTAATTTTAAATACTTTAAAGCCTAACTTCGAATCATATAAGGAGTTAGGCTTTTTTTATGATTTGCAACATGCTGTTTTTCCTAAATGGTTGCTCATGCATATAAGCTGTATTATACGACATAACCTTGTAGTTTGCTTTATACTATTCTGATTGGAATAAGTGTTATACCAACGCTACGGCAGAATACTACGCTTTCCATGGGCACGGCTTCAGCTAACTTGGTAAAGAAAACCGCTTTACCAAGTGGATCTTCAGCTCGTGCTGTTCCCATAGGACAAGGAACGCTACGGCAGCGATACATCGCACGAAGAAAATTGGTTTGTATTTTCGAGGAGTCTACGTATTCTGCCTTCGCTGGGATAAGTTCTCTGATTCGTAGTAAATGTAATACGATATAATTTAAAAAATAGATTGCAATGTTGTGTTAACGTGCCTTTAACAATAAAAAAGGTATATTTGATATTTATTAAGCAATGCTCTATAAAACTTCAGGCCACCGGAATCAGCGGAGGAAATACACGGAGACTCCCGTGGGACTAGTGGCATCGGTGAGACCCCGCAGTGAGGGACGAACGAGGAGGCTCACCAGCCCCCCACAGGAAAGCGTAGTGTATTTCCGCAGCGATCTATTAGCACTCATCCTTTAGAGGATGTTGAGGGTTATGTCGTATAATACAGCTTATGCGCATTAAATTAATGTATAAACATAGGAAAAAAAACGTTGATTTAAAGAAATTGTCAATAATGATAGAAATTTTGTAGTTTTTTGTAGTATAATATATCGGATGAAAGGAGTAGTATTATGTCGGATTCGAATGATAATCAACCTAACACCAATAAATCAAAACAAGAGCATGGCAACGATGTACAACAACAATTGCAGGAACGTGGTTATGAAGCCAGTCTTGTTCGAAAAATTGTGTCCATTGTTTTAATCGTGTTAGTAACAGTTATTGTCGTTGGTGGAGTTTCTGCTTTTTTATATATAAAATCAGCCTTAGAACCCGTCGATCCTGATGATGATCGTGAAATAAATGTAGAAATCCCTTTAGGATCATCTTCTTCAAGAATAGCCAGTCTTTTAGAGGAAAACAATATTATAAACAATGCGACACTTTATCGTTTTTATATTAAATTTAATAATGTTGCACAGTTCCAAGCGGGGGAGTATACGTTATCCCCATCAATGACGTTGGAAGAAATCACCGACTTGCTGCAAGAAGGAAAAGTGTTACAAGATCCAGTACTTCAAGTCACGATTCCAGAAGGAAAAACGATAGAACAAATCGCAGAACTGTACTCCGAAAAAGCAAATATTGATAAGCAAGCTTTTTTAGATAAACTAAGTGATGATAACTATATCAAAGATCTAATGGAACAATATCCTGCAATCCTTACAGAAGATATACTTGATCCAGATATCCATACACCATTAGAAGGTTATTTGTTTGCATCGACTTATCAATTTTATGAAGAAGAACCTAGTGTGGAAACGATCGTTTCTAAAATGTTAGATAAAACAGAAGATATTCTAACACCGTATTTAAACGATATAAATGCACTAGACAATTTGACGGTTCATGATGTGGTTACATTTGCTTCCTTAGTAGAGAATGAAGCAAGGTCAATTGATCACCGTAAAAGAATCGCAGGTGTTTTTTATAACAGACTAGAAGAAGGAATGAAATTACAAACAGATCCAACGGTAGCCTATGCACTTGGAGAACACCTTGATCGTACTTTATACGATCACTTGGAAGTGGAATCCCCATATAACACGTATCAAGTTGAGGGATTGCCGGTAGGACCAATTTCTAATTTTGCAGAGAATTCCATTCAAGCTGTTATTGAACCAACCGAAACAGAAGCAATGTATTTCTTATATGCAGATGGTGAAATCTATTACTCCGAAACATATTCAGAACATCAACAAAAAATAGCTCAGTACCGCAATGGTTAGAAAAAGAAAAAGCAGGGAATTGCGTTTGATTCCATTCCCTGCTTTTTAGTTTGTAAGGATTTACTTTGTCTGAAGGGAGCATATGTTAGTGGATCAACAGCTAGAACATTATCTATTAGAAACACTCGATCCGAAAGCGGAGTGGGAAAAAGAATTAGAAGACTATGCAAAGGCGAATCATATACCAATTATGGAGCCATTAGGGATTAATTTTTTGCAGCAAATGGTTCGTTTAAAAAAACCGAAAAGGATCTTAGAAATTGGGACGGCTATTGGATACTCCGCATTACAAATGGCGACAGCTTATCCTAAGGCTTCTATTGTAACAATTGAACGAGATCAAATTCGTTACGATGAAGCAGTCAAAAATATTAGGAAACTGGATAAACAAGAGGATATAACCGTTTTATTTGGTGATGCATTGGAAATAACTAATCAAGTGGAACAATATGGGCCATATGATTTACTTTTTATTGATGCAGCTAAAGGACAATACCAACGTTTCTTTGAAATGTATAATCAGTTCTTAACTGAGGATGGTTTGATCATCTCAGATAATGTATTATTTAAAGGACTTGTTGCAGATACGTCACAAGCGGCGAATGATCGCATTAATAAATTAGCAAAAAAAATAGGCCATTACAACGAATGGCTGATCAACCATCCTACATACAAAACAACGATTATACCGCTTGGAGATGGCATTGCAGTTAGTGTGAAAAGATAGTGACAACAAAGGAGAGCAGAACGTATGGACAATGATAAACCAGTTGTAATTGGTGTTGCAGGAGGATCTGGATCAGGGAAAACCTCTGTTACTAGGTCAATCAGTCAACGATTTGCCAATAAATCAATCCTTGTTCTTGAACAGGATTATTACTATAAAGACCAATCAAACCTACCTTTTGAGGAAAGGTTAAACACAAATTACGATCACCCTTTTGCATTTGATAATGATCTTCTTTATCAACATGTTCAGGACTTAGTTAATCATAAACCAATTAAAAAACCGATTTATGATTATACACGCCACACCCGTTCCGAAGAAGTAGTGCATGTTGAACCAAAAGAAGTCATCATTTTAGAAGGGATTTTAATCTTGGAAAATCCAAAACTGTTGGATTTAATGGATATTAAAGTGTATGTTGATACAGATGCGGATGTAAGAATTATTAGAAGAATGCTACGTGATATTAAGGAAAGAGGCAGAACCATTGATTCTGTAATTGAACAATATACAAACGTTGTACGCCCGATGCATTTGCAATTCGTGGAACCAACCAAACGATATGCAGACATCATCATCCCTGAAGGCGGTCAAAATCATGTAGCCATTGATATTATGGCAACCAAGATTCAAACAATCTTAAATAGTAAGACATTTTAGTAAGAATGTATTGAAAAATGATTGAAAATCTGCCATAGTATTTGTTAGTAGTTTCGAATACCTCAGATCCATTTTTAAGATTGACCTGAGGCAAACGGTGGCGTAGGAATCATATTATTATTTTGATGATACCTATGAATAACAATACAACGGTCGAAATATTGTCAGGATCAAAGGAGTGTAAGGATATGGCAACAGAAAAAAGCTATTATATGACCCAGGAAGGGTTAGAGAAATTAGAGAAAGAATTAGAATACTTAAAAACAGAAAGAAGACAGGAAGTTGTTGAACGTATAAAAATTGCTCGCGACTTCGGTGACCTTTCAGAGAACTCTGAATATGATGCAGCTAAAGATGAACAAGCTTTTGTTGAATCAAGAATTGTTCAAGTTGAAAACATGATTCGCAATGCAGAAATAATTGAAAGTGATAATGAAAATCCAGATGTAGTATCACTAGGTAAATCGATAACTTTCACCGAATTACCAGATGGTGAAGAAGAGACATATACCATTGTAGGGAGTGCAGAAGCAGATCCATTTGAAGGGAAAATTTCGAATGATTCGCCAATCGCCAAAAGTCTAATAGGCAAAAAAATTGGTGATAAAGTAACTGTCCCAACCCCAGGTGGCGACATGGATGTTGAAATTAAAGATGTAAAATAATTAGAAAAAGCTACTTTACGAATAACCATTCGCGAAGTAGCTTTTTTTAATTCTAAAAATACGATTGTTAATGAACATAAGCAGTATGATACGACATAACTTGGCTCTATTATTTTCTTACATTCTGATTGAAAGAAGTGCTCTACCATCGTTCCGGCAGAATACTACGCTTTCCATGGGCACGGCCTTGGGGCAACACGATGTTGGTCACGCAGGCGTTGAACGCGTGTCCGTGGCGGTCTTAGCCTACGTTCCTTAATCCACAAGTGGATCTTCAGCTCGTGCTGTTCCCATAGGACAAGGAACGCTACGGCAGCGATACATCGCACGAAGAAAATTGGTTTGTATTTTCGAGGAGTCACCGTATTCTGTCTCCACTAAATGATGTTTTCTGATTAGTAATAGATGTATGCCTGTTAAACAATGCATTTTGTATACTCACTCTTTGAGTGCTGTCAAGTTGTAAAATACCTTTTTTTATTCGTTCGAAATAGACAAACGAATGGATTCATTTTTCTTATGTTGTAATCAATAGCTATTATTTTGTTTTGTTTAATTAAGAAATATTCAATAAAACTTCAGATCACACAAACAGCGGAGGCAATACACGAAGACTCCTACGGGAGGAAAGGCCTAGGTGAGACCCCGCAGCGAGGCTCAACAGCCGCCCGTGGAAAGCGCAGTGTATTGCCGCAGCTACTTTTAAAGCACTCATCTTTTATAGAAAGCGGTGAGTTATGTCGTATAATACTGCTTATATGAACAATTGATTAGGTAAATGCGGTTATACGCTATGTTTATTCTCCTACCCATTAGTAAATAATGGAATCTGAGGTGGGAGTCATGAAAATTGGTAGAGTGTTTACACTAGCAGGATTATTAATCGCCATTTTTTGTTTTTTAGTTTATAAATTAATGGACATCCAATTAATATCAACAGAGGAATATGGACCAGAACAAGTAAATCTTTTACAAAAAAGTGTGGAGCAAAGAGCTTCTGAAATAACCTTAACAACTGGTAGAGGAATGTTTATAGATAAAAATGAACAGCCGTTAAATCACTATGTTGCAAAAGATATTGTAATATTTCCGTTTGTTCAAGCAATCGACCTTTCAAGTAGTCTACGAACTGCTTTTACCAATGTGCAATCTAATTGGTTGCAATTGGTAAAAGAAAAGGATTCCCCTATTTATTTATCAGATATAACAGAAAAACCTCTTGATGCGCAACTATTTGATCTTGTTAACAAGGAACAAATACCTGGAATTATTGTGGTGGAAAGAACGTTTGAAAATCAAAACAAATTAGCAACCCATCTGCTTGGATTGGTCCGTCAAAATTCAGAAGAATTTAGCAAACGATACGGGAACAACGAATCCAACCAGATTGAGCCACAACCAATAGGGATATCTGGTCTTGAAAAAACATTCGATTCATTTTTAGTATCTGAAGATAGTGATAAAAAACTTCAATACCACGTAGATGCTAAAGGTAATCCTTTGTTAGGGATGAATCTTCGGTATAAAGGAAATGATGATACTTTTTATCCATTAAAAGTACAAACGACAATTGATGCTGCTATACAACAACAAGCAGAGGATATAGTGGACCAACACCAGTTGCAGAAGGGAGGAGTCATTGTATTGGATGTAGATACAAGAGAAGTGCGGGCAATGGTGTCACGTCCTTCTATCAATGAGTCTAATCCATATCATGAAGACAGTGTTAAGAATCAGATGATTACGGCACAATACCCGGGTTCTATTTTTAAAATAGTAGTTGCTGCTGCTGCAATGGAACATGCAACAGACAAGTTACACCAACAATTCGATTGTGATAAAAATTTATATGGAGATGCTCCTGCAAGTCGATCATTAGGGCTTCTAACATTTGAAGAAAGTTTTGCCCAAAGTTGTAATTTTACATTTGGTCAACTTGCCCAAGACCTTATTAAAAAAGAAGAGACAATGCTTGAAGAATATGCAAAAAAGCTAGGGGTTTTAGGACCTGTTGGCTGGCAAGGAGATGTATTTCATTTTAACGATTTTAGGCAACTGCCTGAGGAAGAAGCAGGCAAAATTTGGGGGAATGAACAAGATCGCTATGTTAACCGGGCAATTATACAAACAGCGATTGGCCAAAAGGAAGTAAAGCTTAGCCCATTAGCGGTAGCGAACATGGTGGCGACCATTGCCAACAATGGTATCAAAAGGGAAGTGAAAGTTGTAGATAAGCTGTTGTATAGCAATAATACAACAATGGAAAATTTTACAGATCAAACCAATCTAGATAATCGAATTGATAAAGAAACCGCTGTTCAATTAAAAGAACTTATGGAAGAGGTTGTAACGAGCGGGACTGGCCAAAGGTTTCATCCTTTATCTGTTGCGGGTAAATCTGGAACAGCTGAAACTGGTAAAAAAGATCAATTGAACCATTGGTTTGTTGGATATTTCCCAATAGACGATCCGCAATATGCCATGGTTGTTGTAGATCTCGAGCAATCCAGTTCCGATGCTAAGAACTATGATATTTTTCATGATATGGTAGAACAATTATTAGATAAAGAAAGTTAAAAGGTCTCCATTAAGATGTTTTGGAGACCTTATGATTATATTGAATATATGGATAATTCGTTAATAAAACATTCTTATAAAACTTTTCCTTGTTTGCAGAAATAACAAAATCGAAAACTACTTTTTCAGGTACGTCGGAGAATTCGATAATATTACCATTAAATAAATAAAATTTAAATACACTTTCCTTTTTATCATAACTTACATCTTCAAACGAGGATAATGCCCATAGAGAACGGTCAAAACGAACTATTTTCAAATTTTCTACCTCCTTACAGGATTGCGATATATCTTTATTAGATATTTATGTTGCAAATCCTTCACATATGCCAAAACTAGTAACAGTTCGACAAAAAAGAATTCAATTCAATGGGAAACATTGGTTCCAAAAAGGAAACATAGTATAATATAATAAGAAATAAAGGGAGGGGGAATAAAAGTGTCTGATGAGTTTAACACATATACAAGAGTAAAACGTTATGATAAAAAAAGAAAAAGCACTAAGGTAATCTCTTGGCTGCTTGTACTTGGCAGCTGTTTGATACTCGGATTGGTTGGTATTTTTGTATTTGGTGATAATGATAATGGTCAAGCAATCAACGAACAGGAAAATAGTGAGGAAAATCAACCAGATTCAAATGAAGGAAGCACTAGCTCTGCGGGCGATGACCTATCAGAAACGAACCCAGAAACAGAAGCAGGCCTAGATGACCACCAAGAAGGTGAGGGGGAGGAACCTTCACAACCTGAAGGGAATCAATCAGATGATGTAACCCTTGAAGAAGTACCGTCAGAAGATGACAATGTAATCGAAGCATACATAGGGGACTGGGAACCAATTGAGACAGAAGTAGAATTGCCTTTTGAAATACCTTGGGATGATTGGGATGAGGATTCACAAAGTTGGCAAGAGTTATTGATGGCAATTGAACAAGTGACAGGATTGACTGAGGAAGATAGGATCGTATGGTGGGTGACAAGTGATGGGCCACAAAATGTAGTTGCTACGGTAACGAACCGCACAGAATCAGAAATATATCGAGTATATGTTTCATGGATCGAAAACCAAGGCTGGGCCACAACAAAGGTAGAGATTTTAGAAGAAAATGATCAAAATCCTGAATATACGAATGAGAATGATCAAGATGAACAACAGGATGTAGAAGAATAATTGACCAACGAATGATTGACACAATAAGGAGGAAAAAGTTTTGGCAATTGGAATTATTGGAGCAATGGATGAAGAAATACACTTATTAGAACAAAACATGGTAGGGCAACAAAAACAAGAAATAGCAGGTTGTTTGTTTATTCAAGGTAAGTTGCATGAAACAGACGTAGTGTTGTTAAAATCAGGAATTGGAAAAGTAAATGCAGCAATGGCAACTACTATATTGCACCAAAACTATCAACCCGAATACGTTATAAATACAGGTTCTGCGGGAGGGTTTGCCAGTCAATTAGATGTAGGTGATTTAGTTATTTCAACGGAAGTTACCCATCATGATGTTGATGTTACAGCATTTGACTATGTATATGGTCAAGTCCCAGGTATGCCACCTACATATAAAGCAGATGTAGCATTAATTAATCAAGCAATGGAGGCAACGAAAAAATTAGATAATGTGAAAGTGGAACAAGGATTAATCGCAACGAGTGATTCCTTTATGCAAGAGGAAAGCCATGTTGCAGTTGTTCGCGAAAAGTTCCCTACTATGTTAGCAGCAGAAATGGAAGCAGCAGCAATTGCACAAGTGTGTTATCACTATCAAACACCGTTTGTAATCATCCGTGCACTTTCAGATATCGCTGGTAAAGAATCTTCCATTTCATTTGATGCATTTCTTGAAAAGGCAGCAACAAATGCCGCAACATTGATCATGGATATGATAAAACAATAGCGAGTTACCAGCATTTACATCCCCTCCATTCTCCAATAGTATGTTATCATGCAACTAGGAGAGAGGGGAAATGACATGGAAGAACAATCTACAAAAATGAAACAAAAAATTAAAGATTATAGTAGATTTCTAATAACATTACTGATTCTTAGTGTGTATTTCTATTTAGGGATGATTATTAATACATTTCTTGTTCCTTCCGAACAAAGCGGATTACTAATTATTTTAATGTTATCAAGCTTAAGTTTTGCAGGCTTGTTTGCTTTTCTAATCTCAAAATGGAACAAACAGTTAAAACAATTAATTGAACAATAAAACCTCTGATTTATTTTAAATCAGAGGTTTTATTGTAGTATAGACTATTGCAGACGTATGGGAAAATAAATGTTTTTGTCCATCTAGGTCTTTCCTGTAACTTGAGTTGCTAAAAAGCAAGATGGACCGTTTTCTGGCCGAGTTGAATGATCATTTATTTACAATCAATGATTTAAACATAATTATAATAGTAATAGCCTCCACCAAGGATGAGTAACAGTATTAATAATACGATTAGTAGTCCGAAACCGAAGCTATTTCCACCACCATATCCTGGATAGCCATAATGGTAGTATCCAGGGTATTGGCTATAATACGGATTATACGGATAACCCCAATAGGACATTAGCATTCACCCGCCTTTAGGTTGTTTACTATATTGTATGTTGTAGTCTGTTGTGTGTTTGGGTAAATGTCTAGTTGTTTTCTTTCTCTTTTCGATAGTATTCATGAAAGATTTTCATTAATGCCCGTTTTTCAATCCTGGAGACATAGCTACGAGAAATGTTGAGTTTTTTAGCAATTTCTCTTTGGGTTAAATCATCATCATTATTTAGTCCGTAGCGGCAAATGATCACTTCTTTTTCTCGTTCATCTAATACGCCTAAATATTCTCTAATTTTAGCTACTTCCATATTTAATTGAATATACTCGATGACATCCTCATTTTCTGATTGTAGGATATCGATTAGGCTAATTTCATTTCCCTCTTTGTCTTGCCCAATTGGATCATGTAAGGAAACATCTTTTTTCGTTTTCTTTAATGCGCGCAAATGCATCAATATCTCGTTCTCTATACAACGCGCCGCATAAGTAGCTAATTTTGTCCCTTTACCACTAGAGAAACTTTCAATCCCCTTTATCAACCCAATGGTGCCAATCGAAATCAGGTCTTCGGTATCTTCCCCAGTATTTTCAAATTTTTTAACGATATGAGCAACCAATCGCAAATTATGTTCAATTAACTTATCTCGGGCATTTTCATCGCCTTCCTGCATCTTTTCGATGTAAGCAGCTTCTTCTTTCGGTGATAATGGCTGTGGAAATGCATGATTCTTTACATAGGATACAAAAAACATGGTTTCTTTAATGAGTAATGCAATCGCACTTAATATACTAGACAAGCACAAGCACCTCCTACAATGTGGGCTATTGCCTATAGTTCCACTTTATGTTGATATCTGTAGAAATGTGCCTGTACAATCCAAAAAAATTAATAAGAATTTTTCTGCCGGACTGATGGAAGTTTCCTCCTATCAAAAGATAATAAAGTCAAACATTTACTTATTACGGATTTATTTGATAAGATGACAATATCCATGAAATAATCTCCTTTTTGTAAAAGTTACGGATAACGTGGATAAGACTTTTACAATAGGAGATTTTTTTATGGGATTAATGGAAAATTATTCATCTATTTGTGAGGCTAGTGTATAGAAACTTCACTCTGTGGGGGGCTCTTCCACCACTGAGGTGTTCATTGAACGAATCGGGGTGAAAGCGAAAGTTAACTCGACTTAAACATTTTCGTTTCCTATCATGTTTTGAAGTGGAGTCTTACGGACAGTTGCAAGGGGATAAAAACAAAGATCATCTAGTTAAAGGTAAAGAAAAGCTCGAATATTCAGTGGCGGTATATATTCATTCAGATATAATTATGTAATTGTATAAATTGGACATATTATCAATATAAAATGCGAATAAAAAACTCTTGCCCATTAAAAAGAATGGCAAGAGTTCGACAATTTTTAAGGTGTTTCTGTATAATGTACCTCGATTAGCTAGAGTATTGTATTTCTTTTAGGAGTGATCTTCGTTGTATTTCTTCTTCAATTAATTGGATGAATTCCGGGCTTAAATCTAACTCATTTGCTTTGTGATAGGATTCGATTAAAAGTTCATCTGATAAATATTCCATAGTCGTCCCTCCATTATTGGAAGTCCTTCATTGCGCCTTTGAAAAGGGAATGAAGTAATCTTGAAAAGCTATTAATAATGTACCATGAATACATGGGAGGGACAACCTGATAGTTATCTACAGTGGCTTGTATATAACTTGTGAGCAAAAAGTGGAAAAGAAGAAGAAAAGTTGATGTAACAAGCGGTATTTTGTGAGTAAAGTTATCCACAAAAAGAAAAGTGTTGCAATTTGTCGAACGATTTCTTGTAATTTTTTGAACTTGACTGCATAAAAATAGTAATTTTTAGTAGTTTTTTTTGAAACTAACAGCTAAATTGTTTATGATGAGTAAGGAGAAATTGGAAACGGCTAAACAGTATTGAGGTGAGGTAGTCATTGTTGAAAAGATTTTTACCTAATGAACATGTGAAAACTGTCTTTCACATTGAACCAGAAGAGTTAAAGCAAAGAGGCATAAAAGGAATCATTACTGATCTTGATAATACGTTAGTTGCTTGGGATGTTAAAGATGCAACACCAGATATTATAAAATGGTTCAAACAAATGGAAGATCACAACATTAAAGTAACCATAATATCAAATAATAAGGAAGAACGTGTTCGGATTTTCTCTGAGCCTTTAGCAACTCCGTTTGTTTTTAGTGCACGAAAACCACTTACAAAGTCTTTTAAAAAAGCTGCTAGAGAAATGAATTTGAAAAAAGAAGAGGTTGTAGTGATAGGTGATCAAATCTTAACGGACGTGCTAGGGGGGAACCGTGCAGGGTTTCATACAATTTTAGTAGTTCCAATCGTACAAACAGATGGTGCGTTAACGCGGATAAATAGGCGGATTGAACGAAGAATATTAAGTTGGATGAGAAAACGAGGAATGCTGACTTGGGAGGAATAGAAATGGAAGAGATAGTATGTCAAGGTTGCGGTGTTCCGATTCAATCAGAGGAACCAAACCAAGCTGGATTTGTACCTAAATCCGCATTGGACAAAGAAGATATTATTTGTAAAAGGTGTTTTAGGTTAAAACACTATAACGAAGTTCAAGATGTTGCATATACAGACGATGACTTTTTGGAAATGATTAGTCAAATAAGAAATACAGAAGGACTTATTGTTAATTTAGTCGATATCTTTGATTTTAATGGAAGTTTTATTAACAGCTTGCAGCGGTTAACGGGATCGAATCCGATTATCCTTGTTGGCAATAAAGTAGATTTACTACCTAAATCAACGAATAAGAATAAATTAAAACAATGGTTAAGAAAATCAGCGAAGGATTTAGGTTTAAAGGTAACGGATGTTTTTCTCATATCTGCAGCCAAGGATCGGGGAATGGAAGAATTACAACAAGCAATCGAGTCCTACCGAAATGGAAAAGATGTGTATGTGGTAGGTAGCACGAATGTAGGGAAATCCACTTTTATTAATCGTTTAATAAATAAAACAACGGGAGTTCAAGATGCGATTACTACTTCCTATTTTCCTGGTACTACGTTAGGGTTTATTGATATTCCTTTAGATGAAAGGACTTCTTTGTTTGATACACCTGGTGTGGTGAACCGAAATCAAATAGCGCATTATATCTCGGAGAAGGACATAAAAGTGATTACACCTAATAAAGAAATTAAACCAAGGACGTTTCAACTGAATGATGGCCAAACATTATTCTTTGGAGGATTGGCGAGACTTGATTTTGAGAAAGGACCTAAACAACCGTTTGTTTGTTATTTTGCGAATGGCTTGTCGATCCACCGGACGAAATTGGAAAATGCAGATGATTTATATGAAAATCATCGTGGGGAAATGTTATCACCACCAAGCGAGGATAGCTTGGAGTCGATACCACCACTTACAGCACAATCTTTACGGATTACGGAAGCAAAGACCGATATTGTGTTCCCTGGATTAGGTTGGGTGACATTACCGAGTGGGGAAGCGACGGTTACCGTACACAGTATTAAAGGGGTTCCAGTTACGATTCGTAGATCGTTAATTTAAAGGGGGAGAGCAGATGGACTTAAAACTAGGGTTAATCGGTTATCCGATAAAGCATTCTTTGTCACCATGGATTCATCAGCAATTTATGGATACCTTAGGAGTAGAAGGTCGGTATGACTTATATGAAAGTCCACCAGAGCAACTAGGGGAAACAATCAATCAATTACGAGATCAACAACTAGATGGTTTTAATATTACGGTACCATATAAACAGAAAATCATCCCGTACTTAGATGAACTGGATTCAGATGCGAAGGAAATTGGTGCAGTGAATACAGTTGTTCAAACCAATGGTAAGTGGAAAGGATACAATACTGATGGAGCAGGGTATGTACGCTCTGTGAAACAATCCTATCCCAACCTTTTCGCCCCTAATCACCGTGTATTAATTCTTGGAGCAGGTGGTGCAGCTAGAGGGATTTATAGAGCTTTAGTGCATGAAGCTTTTACAACGGTAGATATTGCAAACCGAACGTTAGAACGTGCGGATGATTTATTAGATTTAAAAACAGAGGATGTGACAACGAATATTCTATCGTTTAAAGATGCGGAACAAGCATTAAGTAAGTATGATTTCATCGTTCAGACAACATCTGTTGGGATGAAACCAAACGTAGAAGATCAAATTATTTCGTTGGAACAGTTAAAACCAAATACAATCGTTAGTGATATTGTTTATCAACCACTACTAACTTCTTTTTTGAAAGATGCTAAACAACGTGGCGGGTTGATTCATCAAGGACATACAATGTTGTTATATCAGGCGCAATTGGCATTTAGACATTGGTCAGGTGCGAGTGTGCCGGCACAGGATATTTTAATTGAATTAGAAAAAAGATTGTGAGGGAAAGCATCATGCTAACAGGTAAACAAAAAAGATTTTTACGGTCAAAAGCACATCACTTAAACCCAATTTTTCAAGTTGGGAAGACAGGTGTTAATGAAAATATGATTATTCAAATAAATGAGGCATTAGAAAAAAGAGAACTAATCAAGGTAAGTATTTTGCAAAACTGCATGGAGGAAAAGGATGAAGTTGCAGCTAGTCTAGCAGAAGGAACGAATGCTGAAGTTGTACAAATAATCGGTAATATTATCGTTCTATACAAAGAATCAGAAGATAACAAACAAATTGTCTTACCATAGTTAATCAGTCGTAAAGGGGTAGTGTATGAAGAAAGTTGGTTTATTAGGGGGGACGTTTGATCCTCCGCATTATGGACATTTATTGATAGGTGAAGAAGTGTACAATAAGCTTGATCTTGATGAGGTATGGTTTATTCCATCATTTGAACCTCCACATAAAGATAAGGCAACGACAAGTGCTAGCAACAGGATAGCAATGGTAGAAGCGGCTATTCATGATAACCCACACTTCAAATTGAATACAATTGAAGTGGAGCGTTCCGAAAAATCCTATACGATTCATACAATCGAAGTATTACAGGAACAATATCCTAATATAACGTTTTATTTTATTATTGGTGCGGATATGGTCGAATATTTACCTAATTGGTATGATATTGATCGCTTAATGGAAAAAATTAAATTTGTTGGAGTGAAGAGAGCGGATTACCAATTAAACACGGACTATCCCGTTATCGAGGTAGATATTCCTGGTTTAGAGATTTCTTCGACTTTAATTAGGGACCGAATAGCTCAAGGGGAATCAATCAACTATCTTACACCGCCTCAAGTGATTGACCTCATTAAGGAGGCTCAGTTATATGGAAAGAAATGAAGCGCTAGCATTAGTGGAACCACATTTAAAAGCCGTTCGGTTTGAGCATACGAAACGAGTAGTGGATACTGCAATCAATTTAGCGGAACAATATGGGGTAGATAAACAAAAAGCAGAACTTGCAGCTGTTTTTCATGACTATGCCAAGTACCGTGATAAGCAAGAAATGCAACGGTGGATTGAACAAGAAGCCTTACCAAAAGATTTATTAGATTTTCATCATGAATTATGGCATGGTCCTGTCGGGGCGCTGCTTGTGAAGCGAGAAATTGGGATAACCGACCAATCGGTATTAGATGCGATTCGTTGGCACACAACAGGTAGAGCGAATATGACACCATTAGAGAAGGTTGTTTTTTTGGCAGACTATATAGAACCAGGTCGAGATTTCCCTGGAGTAGGAGAAGTTCGAGACCAAGCGAAACAAGATTTGGATAGAGCTTGCTGGATGGCTTTGAAAAATACAATAACTTTTTTAATGAGTAAAGATGCGACAATCTATCCTGATACATTTCATGCTTATAATGATTTGTTACGTGTTGTAGAATAAATGCAAAAGGATTTATCCCACCTTAACAAGCAGAGATAATGAAATAGCCTCTTCAATAAATAGTAAAGAATCGAAGAAGGTGAATGGTGAATATACTACTTGTAAAGGTCTAATTCGGTAAACTAACCACTATTGGATAAAGAACTCCCACTAATGGAAGTTTCACTTTATGTTATTGGAGGGAAATATTGAGATGGATAGCAAACAGTTGGCACTAGACATTGCAAAGGTATGTGACGATAAACGTGGAGAAGATATTGTACTGTTAGATATGAATGATGTTTCGATAATTGCAGATTATTTTTTAATTTGTCAAGGTTCTAATGAACGGCAAGTTGAAGCAATTGCAAGAGCGATTAAAGATGAAGCAGATGAACAAGGGATTGATGTGAAACGCATGGAAGGATTCGAACATGCAAGATGGATCTTAGTCGACTTGGGTGACATTGTTTGTCACATATTCCATAAAGATGAAAGAAATTACTATAACCTTGAGCGATTATGGGGAGATGCACCAGTCGTCGAAATTAATGAATTGTAAGAGGGATGAAACATGTCTTATGCAAAAATGGCGCAAGTATATGATAGTTTAATGGAAGACGCTCCATATGATGAATGGACAGAATTTGCCATTCACATGTTTACTAAATATGGTAATGGTGATGTCCGAAACGTAATCGACTTAGGATGTGGTACCGGTCAAATAACGACTAGGTTAGCACAAGAAGGATACGATATGAGTGGTGTTGATCTTTCTGCAGATATGCTAACATACGCCCAGCATCATGCCTTAGAACAACAAGTATCTATTAAATGGTTTCAGCAAGATTTACGTCAGTTGCAGGGTTTTCATGGATTTGATGCAGTGATTAGTTTCTGTGATGTCATCAATTATATAACCAATGAAGAAGATGTAAAACAAGTATTCAAGCATGTCAATAGCATGTTGGAGATGAACGGTTTATTTTTATTCGATGTCCATTCTATGGCCCATGTAGAAAATGATTTGAAAGATCAAACATTTGCGGAAGTTTATGATGATTTGTCCTATATTTGGTTATGCCAACCAGGGGAACATGAAGGGGAAGTCCATCATGATTTGACCTTTTTTGTTTTGGATGAGTCGCAATATGATCGGTTTGATGAAAATCACCAGCAACGTACATATCCTGTTCATGTATATAATCAGTGGTTAATAGACAATGGATTTGAAGCAAAAGGTGTTTTTGCTGATTTTTCTGTCGATCAAGTGCAGTCTGATGGTGAACGTTTATTCTTTGTCTATGAAAAAATTCGAGAAAGCGAATAAGCTTCTCGAATTTTTTACATAGATAAGCAGGAATTTGTTGGTTAGCGTCGAATTTTATATTTAAGTAATAACAATTAGTTTTTGCGTTCGAGTTGTGCACCGATTTTAGTAATATCTTCAAAATATTTTGTGTGGGTGGCGTGGATCAAATGTGGAAACAATTCTCCTAACTCTACTTCCATGGCTTTAATACCTTCACCAGTAACCCCACCTTTGACACATACTTTATCAATTAATTCTGGTAATGTGTAATGTCCATCTTCTAAGAGTTTTCCAAAACCAATAAACATTTTTTCAGTAAGTTGTGTGGCGAGTTCCTGATCAATATCTGTTTCCTTGCAGGCGGTATCGATATAATGTTGTGCTAAATAACCAAAAAATGCAGGGCCACAAGATACCATATCCGATGCCATTCGTGTTACATTATTATCAATAATTTCAGGTGTGGAATAAAGACGGCTGCTTTGAAGTAAGTAGCCTTTCATTTCTTTTGTTATTTGCTCACCAAAAGAAACGAGCGTAATTCCTGCTAAGGCACGGTTTGTGATACTTGGGATCATCCTGGCTACTTGACATGGAACTACTGATTCTAATCGTTCAACAGAAAAAGGGCTGGTGATGGAAACGATACATTGGTCTTTACTTAGTTGGTCTCTTAGTTTTGTTAAGAGAGGATAAATCTCAAGTGGCTTTACACAAATATAAATAATATCTACCTGTGATACTAATTGCTCTGCAGTTTCACAGACATGGAGGTTTGGATATTGTTGTTGAATGGTGTATGCCTTATCGATCGTTCTGTTTGTAATGTATAATTGGTCCTGTTCAATTACATTCGATGACAACCATGCATCAATTAATACTTGCCCCATATTTCCCGTGCCGATAACTCCCCATTTCATAGTAGCTTCCCTCCAATTTACCGCTTTTACAACTACATTGTATGAAGTACTTGTTGAAGTTATGAAAGGATGTGACTTTATCATTGGATTGGCTCAAGAAAAATTGGGTATTGTTAATGATTATTGGTGGCTTAGTTGTTTCATTACTCGTTCAAATCATGCAGACAGATAAGTTCGTAGATGATAATTTAGAGGAGATTCCGGAAGAGGTTGATCAATTTGCGCGAGAGGAGGAAAGTGATACAGAGCAAGCGGAAGTATCTAAAGAACCCCAAAACATATTTATCGATGTAAAAGGTCAGGTGAATCAACCTGGCGTGTATCAAGTAGAAGAAGGTAAGCGTGTGCGTGATCTCATTCAAATGGCGGGAGGATTTACTGAGGAGGCTAATCAACAATTTGTTAATTTGGCGCAAAAGGTGGTTGATGAAATGATTATTTTTGTGCCAAAGATTGGGGAAGAGGTAGGAGAACAAACTATAGCTCGACCAACTTCTGAAAAGGATGGGCTAGTAGATATCAATTACGCAACGAAAGAGGAGATCACGTCCCTATCAGGAATAGGAAGCGTAAAAGCTACAGCAATTATTAACTACCGAGAAGAGAATGGTTTGTTTCAATCGAAACAAGATTTATTACAAGTAAATGGGATCGGTCAGAAAACATTGGAAACTATTGAGGAAGCTATAACTGTTCGCTAGCTTATTGACTTGTCTACAGACCAGCGGTACACTTGATTTAAAAAAGGGAGCGGTCAGATTGGAACGAATTTCTTGGGATCAGTATTTTATGGCACAAAGTCACTTGTTAGCTTTAAGGAGTACGTGCGAACGGTTAATGGTTGGTGCTACAATTGTTCGTGAAAAACGAATTATTGCTGGAGGCTATAATGGTAGTGTATCAGGTGGAGTGCATTGTATTGATGAGGGGTGTTATGTAATCGATGGACATTGTGTTCGTACGATCCATGCAGAGATGAATGCATTGTTACAATGTGCTAAATTTGGTGTGGCAACACAAGGAGCAGAAATTTATGTAACACATTTTCCTTGTCTCCAATGTTGCAAGGCCATTATACAAAGTGGTATTCAAACGGTTTATTATGCAGAAGACTACAAAAATAACTCCTATGCTGTTGAATTATTCAAAAATGCTGGTGTTCATGTTGAAAAAGTAGAATTGAATCAAGTAACAATTAATCTAGTTGATGGACAGGAACCTGTAGACAATAAATAATAAGGAGTTGGTTAAGTGGTGAAAGGGTATTGGCATATTGTTTCCTTATCTGTCGTAGTAGCTTACTTAACCATTTCTTTTAACACGCTCATCATACTGATTATTTTTTGTGTGTGGCTGTATTGGATGTTTCAACAGAAACGGTTAAAAATTTTACCGGTTATATTATCTGTTCTAATGTTACCATTATCCATGTTGAATTTTCATCAAGCAACGGCTTCTATAAATACGAATCAAGAACCTTCACAAGTAGAACAGTTTAATGGAAATATCATTTCCCCAATTACAGAAACGGACCAAAAGGTTGAATTTGTTCTAAAAGATACCCAACAACGAAAGCTCTTGTTAACCTTCTTCAAAAATTCTTATGATGAATCCACCCCATTGTCCACAGCAAAGCACGGTGCAGAATGTAGTGTGAAAGGTAAACGAAGCGAAGCACCTTCCAGTCGAAATCCTAGTCAATTTGATTACCGCAACTATTTAAAAAATCAAGCGATTGCCTACCAAGTTTTACTAAAAGATCCAAACGATATCTCATGTGACGGAGCATCATTGTTAAGTAACATTTATCAGTTGCGTTCCAGACTAATTGCATATGTCTCTGATTCTTATAGTACGTTTACAGCAAGTTGGATCCAGGCGCTTTTGTTGGGGGACGATTCGAACCTTGATGAACAAATGGTTGAAATTTTTCGCCATTGGAATTTATCACATTTATTAGCAATATCGGGGTTACATGTTGGATTAATTGTTGGAATCGTTTATTTTATGTTAGTTAAGTTTGGATTGGTGACAAAAGAAAAAGTAGAATGGGCCATGCTTTTGATGTTACCTTTATATGCGATCTTAGCGGGTGGTGCACCATCGGTTTGGCGATCCAGTCTAATGACTGTATTTGGTTTATTACTATTAAAATGGAAGGGGAAGCAGAATGCTACAGATATACTAAGTATTGTTTTTTTATTATTACTCTTGTTCAACCCATTAATGATTAACCATTTGGGATTTCAATTTTCATTCTTAGTCACCTTTGCGATCCTGCTTTCAAAAGAGTGGTTACAGTCAAATACATCCAAGATGTTTCTGCTTTTAAAAATAAGTTTGCTAAGTCAGATGGTTTTGTTGCCTCTTCAAGTATTCTACTTCTATTTCATAAATCCAACTGCTATTTTTATAAATTTACTTCTTGTTCCGTATTTTACTGTTATCATTATACCATTTGTATTGGTTTTACTAATTGTTTCCATTGTCATCCCTGTTATAGTCCCGGTAGTTGATAAAATTTTTTTGTACATTCATCAAACAGTTTTAGGGGGACTAGAGATAGTAGATCAATTACTTTTTTATCCGTGGGTGTTAGGTCAGTTTCCAACATATATCATGCCTTTTTACATCATTACTTTTGTATTATTTATGGGAGGCTTGATCAAACAACAATATAGACGAGCATTTCAGTATGGAACAGCACTTATCTTCACTCTAATCATTATTTCCTTTCAACCTTATGTGGTTGGGAAAGGGAATGTGACGATGTTAGATGTTGGACAAGGAGATTGTTTTATTATTGAACTTCCGTATAGGAAAGGAGTTATCGTTATAGACGCAGCTGGAGCTTTAAGTTCTGATTTTGTCACACCTTCAGATAAAACTTATACCCAAATTATTAAACCGTATCTATATTCCAAAGGTATTACAAAGATTGATGCTTTAATACTTTCTCATCAAGACAACGATCATGTGGGAAGTGTACCATATTTATTAAATGATTTTCAGATCAATCAATTAGTTATTAGTGATTATGCTTCAATACCTAAGGAGACAATGACTTTAATGCGAAAGCAACCTATACAAGTGAAAACTGTTCAATCAAATAATATTATAAATGTAGGTGAACAAAACTTTTATGTATTGCATCCTGACCACGATTATCAGGATACTAACAATAATTCAGTTGTCGTCTTTACAGAAATTGGTGGTTTACGTTGGTTGTTTACGGGGGATATAAGTAAACAAATGGAAGCAAACATCGTGGCGGCCTATCCTAAGTTAGATATTGATGTGTTAAAGGTGCCTCACCACGGGAGCAACACTTCAAGTTCAGAATTACTTCTTGAACATACCACACCATCTGTTGCATGGATTTCAGTAGGTATGGATAATCGTTATGGACATCCAGATAATGCTGTTATAGATCGTTTTCGACAGCAAGGAGTTCTCATTATGCGCACAGATCTTCGAGGGGCTGTTCAGTATAAATTTTCCCAAGATAAAGGAACATTTTTTCAATATTTACCATAGTATATCGTGTAAAAGGATTAGACAACAAAGACTCGGGCGTTATGGCTAGATGTAACTGTAGGTCAGAGAGCTGAAGTAAGTTGTACTACGGTTTTAACGCCACGCCAATGTGGTTATTATACAATGGTGTATAATCTAGTAAAAATTGTAATCTTTAGACCAAAAAAAAGAGACTGTGTCCAACAGTCTCCCCCCCTTATTGTTTATGATCCAATAACGTCAAAGATCACACCAATGAAGAATATAGCCATGAAAAAGACAAAAGAGAAAATAAAACCTAAACCAGAATCAATTAAATCATGATTTTTTGATTGTACATCTTTTTCAAACTCGTTCACAATACCCCTCCTAATTTTCAGTTTTAGTATAAGTGATCTTATGTAAAAAATCCACTGAAATAAAAAATTTCTTCTTTAATATTTACTTACCTTGATTAGCAAGACTTTACATCCATAATAAAAGACAAAAGTGGTCAATCTATAAGTGAAGCAAAAAATATCGCTTAAAGGGTTGGGTCCCGGGACGATCTTTTAGGCGTTGATATAGATTGTTGGGGGGAGTAGTGATGGCTACTTCCTCCCTATTACAATAAATTATATAGAAAGGAAATGCAACTTTTAGCCACGGATTTCTTGCACAAATGTTACTTTCGATTTACGATAGGATATATTCTAATTTGAAAGTAAAGAGGTAGATCATGAGTTATTTTGATATCATAAACAAAATGAAAAAAAAGCAATTTTCACCTACTTATTTATTTTACGGGACAGAATCATATTTAATACAAGAACTAAAACAACAGTTGGTTACATATGGATTGTCTGAACAAGATCGTGATACCAATATTTCAAGTTATGATTTAGAAGAAACATCGATTCAAGATGTGATTGCTGATGTGGAAACCTTCCCGTTTTTTGGTGAGCGGAAATTAATCTTTGCTTATAACCCAAGTTTTTTAAAAGCGAAGCCTGACAAAACTGCTATTGAGCATGATGTAAAGGCGTTGCAATCTTACTTAATTCAACCTGTTGATTTTTCTATCTTAATTTTCATTGCCCCATATGAAAAATTGGACGAACGAAAAAAGCTAACCAAACTTCTAAAAAAAGAGGCTGAATCTGTAGCCTGTGAACCTATAAAGGAATGGGATATAAATAAATGGATTGCACAGATGGCAAAGGAATTACACGTAACAGTTGCAGAGGATGCGTTTGAATTGTTTGCACAAGGAATTGGTACAGACCTGCTAATGCTTCATAAAGAACTTGAAAAATTAGCTTTGTATGTAGGAGAAAATAATGTCATTACCAAAGAAGTTGCTGAATCCTTGTTATCACATTCTGGCAATACGTCTGGTCTTAAGTTAGTTGATGCAGTCATAAATAAAGATTTAAATCATGCGATTCGCATCTTTAAAGATTTAGAAAAAGCTAATGAAGATGCGATTCCATTAATTGCATTGTTAGCTTCCCAATTTAGAACCATTTTGCATGTGAAACTGTTAAAACAAAAAGGTTATGGTCAAAATCAAATGGTCCAACAATTAAAGGTGCACCCTTTTGTTGTAAAAATGTCAATTAAAAGAGAGAAAAATTTTACATTTCAGGAATTACAAAAAATGTTAGATATTTTTGCAGACACCGATGCAAAAATAAAGCAAGGAAAAGTGGATAAGGGACTCGCCTTTGAGTTGTTATTATATAATTTAATTCACTCCAGACAGCAAGAAAAAACGCGGGCATAGGTGAATCCTCTTGTACAAAAATAAAAATTGAAACGTAAAAGACGCATGGGTCCTGTGAGTAACGGGTTCGGTTTTTGAGTACAAAATACAAAATAACACACCAAATAGCAGTCCAATTAAAAAGCAAATTGGACTGCTTATTTTTATTGATTTTAAAAGGATTTTCAATAAAATAAACGCAAATTAACATTGAATTTCACACCGGTTTAAGTAAGATGACACAACTTATTGTCACCCATTGATTTCATGTGTTAGATTTACGATCTGTAGTTTTTACCAAGGCTGAGTATGGAAATAGGGTCCGTTACGAATACAGGAGAAGGGGTCTCGTACGCCCGTTATTCCACAGGACAAGGAAAGCTTCAGAGTGTAACATCGCACGCAGAAAATGGGCTGGATTTTCAAGGAGTCTCGCCGTTTCCTTCCCCCTTAATGATAATTAAGAGTAACGGACCCATTAATAAAATCCTAATAGTCTTTCTGATTAAATGAGAAAAAATCCATAAATGTACAATACATGGGTCTTCTTCCTCTCAACAATCAGAACACATTTACAGCGTAGGCAGAATACGAAGACTCCTTCGGGAACAGCACGAGCTGAAGATCCACTCAGAAGCGATCTTCTTCTGAGTTAGCTGAAGCCGTGCCCGTGGAAAGCGAAGTATTCTGCCGAAGCGGTCGTATAACACTCGATTTATTAAGAGTGAAAGAAAGCAAATCTATGCAAAAATTTCTAAACGTTTTTTAATGCCAATTATATTGTGATTTTAGTTGTTATTTCGGTTGCTAAATATATTGCGTTTCACTCTATTATTTGTAATTTTGTACCCCAAAATAGAACGGTTTATCCTGTGACGTCGATGCGTTTTTCTATTATTAAGTACCTTTGGAGATTTTATTGCTTTTCTTATGTCGTAGTTGATGGAAACTCTGACTTAATTTTATAAGGGTTTGAGGCGGATCCTCATTCCGTTAATTAGCAAAATGCACCCATTTTAGAGACTAAGCGGTTTCTCATTCCGCTATTTGCAATTTTTCTAGCTATTTTCTCCTCTTTTCCCCCTAATAGCGGAATCACGAACCGATTGCATTTACTTTTTGGATCTTTTTCTTGAAATAACGGAACCACGGACCGTTTCATCTATTGATACGGTTCCACATTCCGTTATTAAGTAAAATCGCGCCGTTACGTCTGATTCTAGTCAATTGCGACATAAATCTTATAGAAAAAGCAGACTTAAAGTTAATAACAAATAAAAAACGACCCTCTAATAGGATCGTTTGGTGTTGGTCATAAGTAAGCTAAATGTTTATGCGCTTAGTTCATTAACTTTTTTAGCTAGGCGAGATTTTTGGCGGTTCCCTTTATTTTGATGGATAAGGCCTTTTTGTACCGCTTTGTCAATTTTTTGAACTGCTGTTTCTAAAGCAGACTTTGCGTTTTCCGCATCTTTGCTTTCAACAAGGCTTTCCACGCGTTTGATTTGCGAACGCATATCCGTTTTGATTGAAATGTTATGCGCACGGCTATCATTACTTGTGCGAACACGCTTAATTGCAGATTTAATATTTGCCATTTTTTTCACCTCCATCGTAAAGCATCAAACTAATCCTTCATTTATAAGCAACTTTAGATCTACCAACATGAAGTTAATTGACCTAAGTTACGCAATACTATCTTTCTGCACGCTTCTGATAGTAGAACAAAAATCATTGTATCAAAGAGTCATCAAGTTTTCAATAGCTATCTTAAGCATTCATGTATATATTTGTATGATTTTGATATAAAAAGGCAATTCTAATAGTAACAAGGGAGGAATAATCATGGTAGACGACGCAAAAAAGTTTCAAGTGCGCACGGATTTAGCCGTTGAAGCGAAAGATATGTATGTAGAAAAGGAGCAAACAAACCAACGAGAAATTAAAGGGGTGAAAGTACAAGAAAAAGAGGATGGTGAAGTTCGGGTCACCTATGTTCAAATTGATGAAACAGGTGCGAAGGCTTTAGATAAAAAACCAGGTAATTACATTACTATCTATTCAGAAGGTGTAAAAAAAATGGATACACCATTACAAAAGCAAACTGCAGAAACCTTTGCTAAAGAACTAGGGCAACTGTTAAAGAATCAAAAATTACCAAAAAATGCTAAATGTTTAGTTGTTGGTTTAGGGAACTCGAATGTAACACCAGATGCGTTAGGTCCAATGGCTGCGGAAAAATTATTGGTGACTAATCATTTATTTAAGTTGCAGCCGGAGTATGTGGATGATGGTTATCGACCAGTATCATCTATGACTCCTGGTGTTATGGGAGTGACAGGGATTGAAACGAGTGACATGATTCATGGTGTGATTGAAAAGACAAAACCAGACTTTGTTATTGCGGTTGATGCGTTAGCTTCAAGGTCTGTTGAGCGTGTTAATGCAACGATCCAACTATCGGATTCTGGCATCCATCCAGGTTCTGGTGTAGGAAATAAACGGAAAGAACTGAGCATGACGACACTAGGTATCCCGGTGATTGCAATTGGTGTTCCGACTGTTGTTGATGCGGTAACAATAACAAGTGACACTATTGACTTCTTACTTAAACATTTTGGTAGAGAGTGGAATGAACGCGAAAAACCATCGAAAGCTCTAACACCTGCCGGGATGAATTTTGGTTCAAAAAAATTAACGGACGAAGACCTTCCAGATCAAGACCAAAGAAAAATGGTGCTCGGTATGATTGGTGAATTAACGGAGGAAGAAAAACGAGCGTTAATTAAAGAAGTTTTAACACCGTTAGGACATAACTTGATGGTAACACCAAAAGAAGTCGACGGATTTATGAAAGACATGGCTCACCTAATTGCAGAAGGTCTAAATGCAGCCCTCCATGAAAATGTGAACTTAGATAATTTTGGCTCTTATACAAGATAATGTATAAGAGCCTTTTAATAATAAATCTCATTTTATTAAAAAGTAGTAGGTAATTCAATAATCTTTCTAAACCTTTTTGGGAAAAATTATAGTTCATTACTGCGCATTTGCTGTATTATGCGACATAACCTATTAGTTTGCTTTCTACTATTCTGGCTGGAATAAGTGTTATACCATCGCTACGGCAGAATACTCCGCTTTCCATGGGCACGGCCTCGGGCCAACAGGATGTTGGTCACGCAGGCGTTGCTACAGGACGTGGCGACCTTAGCCTGTGTTCCTATATTCCCTGCAGGATCTTCACCTCGTGCTGTTCCCATAGGAGAAGGAAGGCTTCGTCAGCGATACATCGCACGAAGAAAATCGGTCTTTATTTTCGAGGAGTCTCCGTATATTCTGCCTTCGCTGATATAAGATTTCTTATTAGTGATAGATGTAATACTATAAATTAAAAATAAAGAATTTACTGTAAGGTTATGTTGCAACATGCTAATAAACATAAAAAGATATAGTATATGATTTTATTAAGCAAAGCACTAAAAAACTTCAGAGTATCGAAAAAAGCGGAGGAAATACACCGAAGACTCCTGCGGGACTAATGGCCTCGATGAGACCCCGCAGTGGGACGAACGAGGAGGCTCATCAGCCACCCGCGGAAAGCGTAGGTGTATTTCCGAAGCGCCGTAAAGCACTAACCTTATTGAATGGATATGTGCAGTTATGTCGCATAATACAGCTTATATGCAGGTGAAAACAATCTTTAATAAATGAGTCTTGCAAAAACAAGTATAAATAAAAAAACTCATCGTTCTACTTTCTGGTTTTCTATCATAGATTCTAGTAGACATGATAGATAGGGGTAGAAAGGAATGAAACGATGAAGTTTAAATGGAATGGTTTAGTAGAGCAACGTCAACGTATAATGGCAAAAATCAAGCCTTGGTATAAAAAAATAACGGCATTAACAGCAAGTATTCTAATTTTGTTTTTCGTAATTGGTGTGTTAACTACCATTCAACCAGGTTATCGTCTATCTTCTTCTACCATCAATGATTGGACAAGGCAGATAGCAGGTTCTTCCTTTTTACATTTAATGCAGATGGAAAATAGGGCGCTGGGGTTGGCATATCCTGAAGATGCAAAGTCAATTGAAGTATCGGAATTAGTTTTTGAGATGGCAACTAGTTTAAAACCAAATGATCCTAGAAGTTTACTAGGACGAGAGCTTCCAGGTTTTAATGCCTATGATAGTAAGATAATTGTTGCGGGTGAGGGAACGGATTATACTAATTTACCGATTGAATCTTCTGCTCCTTTAGATGTTGTGTTAGAAGATAGAGATGTGAAAGATGAACCAGAACCATCTAAACCAGACAAACAACCCGATGACGATCAACCGACAACAGGTGACCGCGACGTTGTTTTTATCTATAATTCACATAACCGTGAGTCATTTTTACCGCATTTAGATGGTGTATCAGACGCAGACCATGCACACCACTCTGAATTAAATATTGGTCGAGTTAGTGAAAGGTTGGAAGAAGGCTTGGAAGCAAATGGAATTGGAACACAAGTTGACCAAACAGATGTAATGAATATTCTTAACGAAAAGGGATGGGAATACTGGCAATCATACACAGCGTCCAAACCGATTGTTGAGGAAGCATTAGCTTCAAATACAAACATTCAATATGTATTTGATTTACACCGGGACAGTATTGACAGAGAACATACGACGACAACAATTGACGGCAAAACATATGGTAAGTTGGCATTTGTGGTTGGAGAAGACTATAAGAATGAAAAGAATTTACAGTTTGCAACAATGCTACATGAAAAAATAAAAGAAAAGTACCCAAGTTTAACTCGAGGGGTTATTCAACAGGGCGGACAAGGGAACAATGGTGTATATAATCAAAACTTGAACGATAATTCGATATTAATAGAAGTTGGTGGCGTTGATAATAGTTTAGAGGAATTGTATCGAACGGTTGATATTTTAGCTGATGAATTTAGTGATTATTATTGGGATGCGGAAAAAGTACAAGGGAATCAATAGAGGTGGATGAGATGGCGAAATTTATCATTACTTTGTTAATCATGATCATTTTATTTCTTGGTGGTGTATTATTTGGTATCGACCAAGCGAGTGAAGGGGTAACATCCGTAAGAGGATATACCGATTCAACCGTGGAAAAGGCTGTAGAAACTAATAAAACAGAACAAGGGGCCCATCAAGTAAAAGTGATGGGCCGGGATTTTCAACAAGTTAACTTAGAAGAAAAACAACAGGAATACGAACAAATGGAATCTTCGCATTTTATCCAAACGATAGCAGGTGGTTTAGAACATGGGGTGCAGTGGTTCTATAATAAAATGATCATCTCTGTTTATCAGTTAGTTCAAGCGTTTTTCTAATGATGTTTGTGAGTCTTGAATATAATAATGTTTGTCACCTTGAACTTAGTAAGTGTCGGATTGTCCTCAAGTGATTGAATAAGTAAGAGTGGATTCGTGATTCACCTAGAATTGGTAAAGTAGGGAAGAACGACAGAAGTATGTCCTTTATATTGAATCTTGATGGGTAGACTGCTATAATCAATGCTAGTATGTTGCGGGTAAAAATAGGAGTGATCACCATTGACGAAAAGAAATCAAAGTAGAGTCCGAAACTTTTCCATTATTGCACATATTGATCATGGGAAATCAACGTTAGCGGATCGAATTTTAGAAAAAACAAAAACTCTAACATCACGAGAAATGAAGGAACAGTATTTAGACGGAATGGATCTAGAACGTGAACGCGGTATTACGATAAAATTAAATGCCGTACAGTTAAAGTATCAGCAAGAAGGTGGAGATGAGTATTTATTCCATTTAATTGATACCCCTGGTCACGTCGATTTTACATATGAAGTATCACGTAGTTTGGCGGCTTGTGAAGGTGCCATTCTAGTAGTGGATGCTGCTCAAGGTATTGAAGCACAAACCTTAGCAAATGTTTATTTAGCATTAGATAATGATCTTGAGATCATTCCTGTCATTAACAAAGTTGATCTACCAAGCGCTGATCCTGAACGAGTCAAGCAGGAAATCACCGATGTAATTGGTATTGACGGTGACGAGGCCATCCTTGCTAGTGCTAAGTCGGGGATTGGTATTGATGAGATTTTAGAACGTATTGTTACAGATATTCCTGCACCATCCGGGGAATCTGAGGAACCTTTAAAAGGGTTGATCTTTGATTCATTATATGATCCTTACAAGGGTGTTATTGCCTATGTGTGTATCAAAGAAGGTTCGGTTAAAGTCGGAGATAAAATTAAAATGATGGCAACCGGTAAAGAGTTTGAAGTGAATGAGCTTGGTGTTTTTAAACCGAAACAAGTACAACAAGACGAACTGACGGTTGGTGATGTAGGTTATTTGACGGCATCAATTAAAAATGTTGGGGATTCTCGTGTTGGTGATACCATTACACTAGCCAAAAGACCTGCAGCAGAACCGTTGCCAGGGTACCGTCGCTTAAACCCAATGGTGTTTTGTGGACTCTATCCGGTTGATGCAAACAATTACAATGATTTGCGAGAAGCGCTAGAGCGTCTTGAATTAAATGACTCTTCTTTACAATATGAAGCAGAGACATCACAGGCTTTAGGATTTGGGTTCCGTTGTGGCTTTTTAGGCTTGTTGCATATGGAAATTATTCAAGAAAGAATTGAGCGAGAATTTAATATTCAATTGATTACAACAGCACCAAGTGTAATTTACCAAGTAATTAAGACGGATGGCGAAGAATTATTAATTGATAATCCATCGTTTATGCCTGATAATCAATCCATTCAAGAGGTGCAAGAGCCCTATGTGAAAGCGACCATTATGGTTCCAAATGATTTTGTTGGTCCTGTCATGGAAATTTGTCAGAAAAAACGTGGCGACTTTATCGATATGCAATATTTAGATGAAGTACGAGTAAATATTGTTTATGATATTCCACTCTCTGAAATTGTGTATGATTTCTTTGATCAGTTAAAATCACAAACAAAAGGGTATGCGTCGTTTGATTATGAACTGATCGGATATAAAACATCGAACCTTGTGAAAATGGATATCCTGTTAAACGGTGATACGATTGATGCATTATCGTTTATCGTGCATAGAGACTTCGCATTTGAACGAGGGAAAGCAATTGTAGAAAAACTGAAAAAACTGATTCCACGCCAACAGTTTGAAGTGCCAGTACAAGCAGCAATTGGTAATAAAATTGTCGCTCGTTCCAATATTAAAGCATTGAAAAAGAACGTTTTGTCTAAATGTTATGGCGGAGATATTTCTAGAAAAAGGAAACTTCTTGAGAAACAAAAAGAAGGTAAAAAGCGTATGAAAATGGTGGGATCAGTTGAAGTTCCACAAGAAGCATTTATGGCAGTTCTAGAAATGGATGACGATAGCTAAGGCAACGAGAAAACCCTTGTCATAAGTGACAAGGGTTTTACTAATATAGCTTTTTAGCATGGATTTTTATTCGGTGCAACCGTCCGTGAAGACTCCCACTTCAAAACATGAAGTGAAAAGTGAAACGGAGATGTTTAAGCGGGAGTAAAACGGACGCTAACACCCCAAATGGTTTAACTATCGCTCAGTGGGGGGAGAAAAAGAATCCTTCATTGCGTGAAGTTTCACTTTAGCCCAAATACACACAGATAAAAGGAGTTTTAAAAATGGTATCATCTGTATATATACACATCCCATTTTGTCAGCAAATCTGTCATTATTGTGATTTTGTGAAATTTTTCTATGATGAAAAGATGGCTGATGAATACCTTACTGCGTTAGAAAAAGAAATTTCCACCTCAATTAAACATCCGAAACAGCAAGTGAAAACAATTTTTGTTGGTGGGGGAACCCCTACAGCATTAACTAATCGACAACTAGAGACTTTATTAGAAATGATTGATACCCACTTTGATGTTCAGCAGTGTCAAGAATATTCATTTGAAGCGAATCCAGGTGATTTGGATGAGGGTAAGGTTAAGTTATTAAAAGCATATGGTGTATCAAGAATTTCGATGGGGGTCCAAGTATTTGATGATCAAATGCTAGAACAATTAGGAAGATTGCACCGAATTCAAGATGTGTATGAAAACGTCAATTCACTTACAAAACATGGATTAACAAATATAAGTATTGATTTAATCTTCAGCCTACCGAACCAGACTGTAAGTCACTTTGAACGGACATTAGAAGAGGCGCTTCGTTTTAATTTACCTCATTACTCAGCTTATTCTTTGCAGATTGAGCCAAAAACTGTTTTCTATCAACGTCATCAAAAGGGGAAATTACACAAACCACCACAAGAAGATGAAGCGGCAATGTACGAAATTTTAAGAAATCAAATGAACAAGCATGGGAAGTTACAGTATGAGATTAGCAACTTTGCGGAACCAGGGTTTGAAAGTTTACACAATTTAACGTATTGGAATAACCAGTATTATTATGGTTTTGGTGCAGGGGCTCATGGCTATTTGCCAGGACAAAGGATAATAAATATCAGACCATTTCCAGCCTATGTAAAAAAAGCTAATCAAGATGGACAACCGATCTTGCATGTTGAAGAAATTAATAAAAAAGAACAAATAGAAGAAGAAATGTTTTTAGGATTACGAAAACTAGAGGGTGTGTCCAAGTCGCAGTTTCAATCTAAATATGCCATGTCCTTAACAGATCTTTACCGAGAAGAGTTGAACTACTTAAAACAAAAAGGATGGGTAACAGAAACGGACGATTTTATTCGCTTATCTGAGGATGGTTTGTTATTTGGTAATGAGGTATTTCAACAATTTTTATTGGACGATAATTCTTTAGAGCTTTCGCGTTGACAACTTATATAGATTTTGATAATTTATTAATAGAATTAGCACTCGATGACAGTGAGTGCTAACAGAGGTGATCATCGATGTTATCAAATAGACAACTACTCGTTTTACAAGTTATTATTGATGAGTTCATCCACACAGCACAACCAATAGGTTCGCGAGCTATTTCCAAAAAAGATGAAGTATCGTTTAGTTCAGCAACCATTCGCAATGAAATGGCCGATCTTGAAGAAATGGGATTTATTGAGAAAACTCACTCATCTTCAGGTAGAGTTCCATCTGAAAAAGGATACCGTTTCTATGTCGATCATTTATTATCTCCGTTTCGGCTGTCCAATACGGATGTGGATATCATTTCTGATGCGTTTGCTAAAGGGATGATTGAATTTGAACAAGTGGTTCAGAAGTCAGCTAAGGTTTTGTCTGATTTAACGAACTACACATCAATTATTTTAGGACCTGAGGTATTTGATACGAAACTAAAGCAATTACAGATCATTAGTTTATCGAACCAAACAGCTGTTGCAATATTGGTGACAAATACTGGACATGTAGAACATCGATCCTTTAGTGTCCCTGCTAACATTCAATCAAGTGACCTTGAGAAACTTGTGAATATTTTAAATGATCGTTTAGTTGGTGTGCCAATCGTTCAGTTACATGAGAAGCTGTCTGATGAACTCACTCACTTGTTACACAAGTATACAAGCGATTTTGACGCTGCATATCACTATTTAAAAGGGGCATTGTTTGATCAACAATCAGTCCAATTATATGTTGGTGGAAAGACAAACATCTTGATGCAACCTGAATTTAAAGACGTTGAGAAGATTAGATCCCTTTATTCGATCATTGAGCAGGAGGAAGAAATGGCAGAGTTGTTACGTTCGAACAAGGATGGCATGAATATTATGATTGGCCATGAGAATAAAATCGATGCTATGCAAGACTGCAGTTTAATTACAGCAACATACTCATTAGGAGACCAACAAATGGGTACAATTGCATTGCTCGGACCGACAAGGATGGAATATTCTCGGGTTATTTCTCTGGTTAATATGTTATCCAAACAGTTAACAAATACGTTCCATTCATGGTATTAAACGGTGTGTTTGCGGACATAATTAAAAAGTGGTGGGGAAATTTTTCCCATCCATTCTATTTGCCTGGATAAAGCCACATAAACGAAGATGGGATGAAATAAACAGTTAGAGAACGTATGGATAAAGTTTTTTACTTAAGTCTGTTGTAAAAAATGAATTAAAATACTTTTAAAAAAATAACGATTCGTGTTATATTCATGAATGGTTTAAACGGAAGATTCAAGGAGGTGACAATCTTGGAAGAAAACAACAAAGTACAAGAAGAAAATACAGAAGAAACTGTTAATGAGGAAACAGAACAAGAGGTTGTTGAAGAAACAGAGCAAGAGTTAGTGGATGAATCTAACGAGCAAGAAGGTCCCAATGATTCTGAAATCGAAGCTTTAAAACAAGAAAAAGACGAAATCTACCAACGATTGTTGAGGATTCAAGCTGAATATGATAATTTCCGTAAACGTACGCAAAAAGAAAAACAAGCGGATCGTAAATATAGATCACAGGCGATCGTGACAGAATTATTACCTGTAGTGGATAACTTTGAGCGAGCACTACAAGTTGAGGTAGAAGACGAAGCAGCTGCTAGTTTTGTAGATGGTGTGAAAATGGTATATCGCCAGCTAAAAGATGCCTTAGAAAAAGAAGGTGTGGAAGAAATTAAAACGGTAGGCGAAGAATTTGACCCTAATGTACACCAAGCAGTCATGCAAGTGGAAGACGATCAATTTGAATCTAATGTTGTAGTAGAAGAATTACAAAAAGGGTTTAAATTGAATGAACGGGTTATTCGCCCAGCAATGGTAAAAGTAAATCAATAATTACATATGTCGTAAAGGAGGAAGTTAGTCATGGGAAAAATTATTGGAATTGACTTAGGAACAACAAATTCATGTGTAGCTGTAATGGAAGGTGGAGAATCAAAAGTTATCCCTAATCCAGAAGGTAACCGTACAACCCCTTCCGTTGTAGCTTTTAAAAACGGAGAGCGTCAAGTAGGGGAAGTTGCAAAACGTCAAGCAATCACAAACCCAAATACGATTATATCTATCAAACGTCACATGGGTACTGATTACAAAGTAGAAATAGAAGGTAAAGAATATACACCACAAGAAATTTCAGCCATTATATTACAACATATTAAATCCTACGCGGAGGATTACTTAGGTGATACAGTAGATAAAGCTGTTATTACAGTGCCTGCATACTTTAACGATGCGGAGCGTCAAGCTACGAAAGATGCTGGTAAAATTGCAGGTCTTGAAGTAGAGCGTATTATTAACGAACCTACTGCAGCAGCACTTGCTTATGGTATTGATAAAGGGGACCAAGACCAAACAGTACTTGTTTATGACCTTGGTGGTGGTACATTTGATGTATCAATCCTTGATATTGGTGAAGGTACATTTGAAGTAGTTGCAACTGCAGGTGATAACCGTCTTGGTGGGGATGACTTTGATGAAGTAATCATCGACCATATGGTTGCAGAATTCAAGAAAGAAAATGGCATTGATCTTTCACAAGATAAAATGGCATTACAACGTTTGAAAGATGCAGCTGAAAAAGCGAAAAAAGACCTTTCAGGTGTAGCGCAAACACAAATTTCACTACCATTTATCACAGCTGGTGAAGCTGGTCCATTACACTTAGAAATGAACTTAACTCGTGCGAAATTTGATGAGTTATCTTCAGATCTTGTGGAACGTACAATGGGACCAACTCGTAAAGCATTGAAAGACGCTGGAATGAACGCAAGTGAGATTGACAAAGTTCTTCTAGTAGGTGGGTCTACTCGTATTCCTGCAGTACAAGAAGCGATCAAGAAAGAAACTGGTCAAGATCCATCTAAAGGGGTTAACCCAGATGAAGTAGTAGCATTAGGTGCTGCGATCCAAGGTGGTGTATTACAAGGTGATGTAAAAGATGTTGTGCTTCTTGACGTTACGCCGCTATCTCTTGGTATCGAAACAATGGGTGGTGTAACTACAAAACTAATTGAACGTAATACAACGATCCCAACAAGTCATTCACAAGTATTCTCAACTGCTGCCGATAATCAAACAGCTGTTGATATCCATGTGCTTCAGGGGGAACGTGAAATGGCTCAAGATAACAAAACACTTGGCCGTTTCCAACTAACGGATATCCCACCAGCACCACGTGGCGTACCACAAATCGAAGTTTCGTTTGACATCGACGCAAACGGTATTGTGAACGTGCGTGCAAAAGACATGGGTACAAACAAAGAGCAGTCCATCACGATCAAGTCTTCATCAGGTCTTTCTGATGAAGAAGTAGAACAAATGGTGAAAGACGCAGAAGAAAATGCAGAAGAAGATAAGAAACGCCGTGAAGAAATCGAACTTCGTAATGAAGCGGATCAAATGATCTTTACAACAGATAAAACGATCAAAGACCTTGGCGACAAAGTAACAGATGATGAAAAACAAAAAGCAGAAACTGCAAAAGATGAGTTGCAAAAAGCTCTAGATGAAAATGACATCGATCAAATTAAAGAAAAGAAAGAAGCATTAGAAGAGCAAGTGCAAGCTTTATCTGTGAAACTTTATGAGCAAGCACAAGCAGATGCCCAAGCAGCTCAAGGTGCTGAAGGTGAAGCGCAGCAAGGCGATGACGTTGTAGATGCTGACTACGAAGAAGTAGACGACGAAAAAGAAAAGAAGTAAGTAGAAAAGCGAAACAGGGTTGAACAGATGCGAAACGCATAAGCAAAACACTGTAATGTCCAAGTACTTTGGACATGGAAGTGGATTGCTTATGTCGCGAGCATCTACCCTGTAGAGCTAGACAAAGAAAAGCGAAACAGGGTTGAACAGATGCGAAACGCATAAGCAGACCGTATAAATAGCAATTCATTAAAGTCAAAGTCAGGATCTCCTTGACTTTGGCTTTTTTACTAAAGCCTTGCCTATTTTAGTAGTTGCTCTAATCGACACATTTGCTATATAATGCGACAGTAACTACCAGCATACTACTAGAAGAGTATTTTAAGTTTGTTTACAATAACTCAAATTGTTGCGCATTATATAGCCTTTGTGTTGAATAAACAATCTATTGTAAAATGGCTTTATGCCAATATACATGTATACTAGTTGATGAAATGATTTGCTCAAAAAAAGCAATTAATGTTAATATGAAATTTATGTCTATGAAATAGAGTCGGGAGAGTGATCGTTCAGTGAGTAAACGGGACTATTATGACATTCTGGGTGTTTCTAAGGATGCTTCAAAAGATGAAATAAAGAAAGCATACCGAAAATTAGCTCGAAAATATCACCCAGATGTTAGTGAAGAAGAAAATGCATCGGAAAAATTTAAAGAAGCAAAGGAAGCGTATGAAGTTTTAAGTGATCAACAAAAGCGTACGCAGTATGATCAGTTTGGTCATGCGGGTCCACAAAGCCAAGGATTTGGTGGAGGTTTCGGTGGCGCCGAAGACTTCGGTGGATTTGGTGACATTTTCGATATGTTTTTTGGTGGCGGTCGCAGACGTGATCCGAATGCACCTAGGCAAGGGGCAGATTTACAATATACAATGACCTTAGAATTTGAAGAAGCAATATTTGGCAAAGATACTGATATTGAGATTCCAAAGGAAGAAACCTGCGAAACATGTGATGGGTCTGGTGCAAAAGCTGGAACAAGTCCAGAAACATGTAGCCATTGTAATGGATCTGGTCAATTAAACATGGAACAAAATACGCCATTCGGTCGTGTGATTAATAAAAGGGCATGCCATTATTGTCAAGGAACTGGTAAATTTATTAAAGATAAATGTAATACATGTGGTGGTGCGGGTACCGTTAAGAAACGTAAGAAAATTCATATTAACATTCCTCAAGGTATTGATGAAGGGCAACAAATTCGTGTGCCAGGACAAGGGGAACCAGGTGTGAATGGTGGTCCAGCAGGTGACCTGTATGTTGTTGTGCAAATTAAGCCGCATGAGTTTTATCACCGTGAAGGAGATCACATCTTCTGTGAAATGCCGCTTACGTTTCCTCAAGCAAGTCTGGGTGATGAAATTGAAGTGCCAACCGTCCATGGTAGAGTGAAATTAAAGATCCCTGCTGGTACACAAACTGGAAAAACTTTCCGTCTGAAAGGGAAAGGTGCACCAAATGTTCATGGTCGTGGACAAGGCGACCAACATGTGAAAATACGCGTTGTTACACCAACTAACTTAACCGATAGACAAAAAGAACTATTACGTGAATTTGGAGAAATCAGCGGCAGCCAACCAGCTGATGAACAAGAAGATGGTTTTTTTAAACGTGTAAAAAGAGCTTTTAAAGGTGAATCTTAAGAATGTGTGAGCAAATAAGAGACGTTACCTTAGTGTAACTGTCTCTTTGTTTGTACGCCCTGCAAATTCATTTCACAGCATTAGTATATTGTTCTGCAGGGTAAAAAAATATGAAATGAGTTGATTTTTTTGAAGTGGTCTGAACTATGTATCCATACCACCAATGAAGCAATTGAACCAATTTCGAATATTTTACATGAAGCTGGAGCAAGCGGTGTCGTGATCGAGGATCCGAAGGACTTAGCTAAAGAATGGGATACGATGTTAGGGGAAGTGTATGAACTGAACCCTGATGATTACCCTGAAGAAGGGGTTTATGTGAAGGCGTATTTACCATTGAATAGTTTTTTAGGAGAAACGGTTGATGCAATCAAGCAGTCGATCAATAATTTACTGTTATTTGATATTGACCTAGGTCGAAACAAAATTACCGTAAGTGAAGTGAACGAAGAAGATTGGGCGACAGCTTGGAAAAAGTATTATAAACCAGTAAAAATATCAGAAAAAGTAACGATCACACCTACGTGGGAAGAGTACACGCCTGTTTCAAGTGATGAAGTTATCATTGAATTAGACCCAGGTATGGCGTTTGGTACAGGTACCCATCCAACCACCGTGTTAAGTGTACAAGCGCTTGAACGGTTTGTTGAAGAAGGTCATACTGTTATTGATGTAGGGTCTGGCTCTGGGGTCCTTAGTATTGCTTCTGTTAGGTTAGGAGCAAAACAGGTCTATGCGTATGATTTAGATGAGATTGCTGTAAAGAGTACGACGATTAATGCGAAATTAAACAAGGTAAATGAGCAGATTGCGGTTAAACAAAATAATTTACTTACTAATGTTGAGCAGCAGGCAGATATTATAGTCTCCAATATTTTGGCGGAGATTATTTTACGTTTCGAAAAGGACGCATATCGATGTTTAAAGCCTGGTGGAGTGTTTATCACGTCTGGAATTATTCAAGCAAAAAAACAAGCCGTAAAAGAAGCATTGGTTGCTGCGGGATTTGAAATTGTAGAAATGAATCAAATGGAAGATTGGGTCTCCATCATTGCTCGAAAACAATGAAGAAAGCAGGTGCCATACATGCAGCGATATTTCATTCCTGCCGATCTTTGGGAGAAAGGTAACCGTGTAATCGTTACAGGTGATGACTTCCATCATATTGTTCGTGTTATGCGCATGACCGAAGGCGATCGCATTATTTGTAATCACCCTAATGGACAAGCGGCCATATGTAAGATTGCAACGATAGATAGTGATAGTATTACTGCCACGGTTGTCGAAGAGTTAAACGAACAGGTGGAATTGCCTGTTCCTGTTACGATTGCACAGGGACTACCGAAAAGTGATAAACTAGACTTAATCTTGCAAAAAGGAACAGAACTAGGTGCATCACGTTTTATTCCTTTTCAAGCTAAGCGGTCGATTGTCAAATGGGATCAAAAAAAAGCAGCTAAAAAATTACAACGAATGAATAAAATTGTAAAGGAAGCTAGTGAACAATCCCACCGTAATCAGATCCCATCGGTCACTTCTATAATGACGGTTCAACAGTTAATAGATGAAAGTAAGTCGTACGATGTCAAACTGTTCGCTTATGAAGATGAAGCTCGATCCGATCATTTTCGTCGATTAAGTGATGTACTTAATGATGTTAATGAGTCACAATCGATCCTAGCATGTATTGGGCCAGAAGGTGGCTTTTCACCGGAAGAAGTCGGTGCACTTAAAGATGCAGGGTTCTTATCGGTTCGACTTGGACCTAGAATTTTAAGAACGGAAACAGCTCCATTGTATTTGTTATCAAGTATTTCTTATCATTTTGAAGAATTGAGGTGATGGATATGCCTACAGTGGCATTTCATACATTAGGTTGTAAAGTGAACCATTATGAAACAGAAGGTATTTGGCAAAAGTTTAAAGAACAAGGGTACGAACGAGTGGATTTCGATCGTCAATCCGACGTTTATGTCATTAATACTTGTACCGTAACCAATACTGGAGATAAGAAAAGTAGACAAGTAATCCGTCGTGCAGTGCGTAAAAATCCAGAAGCGGTAGTGTGTGTAACTGGTTGTTATGCGCAAACTTCACCCGGTGAAATAATTGAGATTCCTGGTGTAGATGTGGTAGTAGGGACACAGCATCGTGAGAAGATGATTGATTATATTGAACAACACCAACAAACGCGTCAACCAATTAACGGTGTTGCAAATATAATGAAAAATCGAGTGTTTGAAGAAATGGATGTACCGACTTTTTCTGATCGAACACGTGCATCACTTAAAATTCAAGAAGGATGTAATAACTTCTGTACATTTTGTATTATTCCGTGGTCCCGTGGATTATTACGTTCTAGAGAGCCAGAAAATGTACTCAAACAAGCGCAGCAACTTGTCGATGCTGGTTATAAAGAAGTTGTATTAACAGGTATACATACAGCAGGCTATGGGGAAGACATGAAAGACTACAATTTTGCCCAATTATTAAGAGATTTAGAGACAAAAGTAGATGGATTGAAACGAATTCGTATATCGTCTATCGAAGCTAGTCAGATCACTGACGAAGTAATCGAGGTGTTAGACCAATCGAATAAAATTGTTCGACATCTACATATTCCACTGCAATCAGGCTCAGATACTGTGCTAGAACGGATGCGTCGGAAGTATAGTGCTTCCTTTTATAAAGAGAAAGTTGATAAAATCAAACAAGCCCTACCTGGTTTGGCGATCACATCTGATGTGATTGTAGGATTCCCAGGTGAAACAGAAGAGGAATTTATGGAAACATATCGTTTCATTCAAGAGATTGGTTACTCTGAATTGCACGTATTTCCATTTTCCAAACGAACTGGTACGCCAGCCGCTAAAATGGAGGACCAAGTCGAAGATGATGTGAAAAATGACCGCGTTCATCGTTTGATTGAGTTGTCGGACCAACAAGCTAAAGAATATGCATCTAGATATGAAGGGGAAGTGTTAGAAGTAATCCCTGAAGAGCAATCCGATGAAAATGGGGAAGATATGCTTATCGGTTATTCAGATAACTACCTAAAGGTTAAGTTTGAAGGCAGTAAAGAGATGATTGGTAAGATCGTACGTGTTAAATTAACAAAACCTGGTTATCCTCTTAATGAGGGGCAATTTGTCCGTGTGATGGATCAACCTCACAGAAATGATCAAATGGAACTAACTTCACAGTAAGTTACTATAAAATAAAACCTCCAATTCGTTTTCATTATACGAATTGGAGGTTTTATTAGCTTGTAAATTTTTTCTTTCCATGAATACGTGTAATGAAATTTTCGAATCTATGTATAAAAGGTAAAAATAGGAGTAGAGATGCGACATTGAATAGGACAGAGATATGAGCCAATTGTTCCCTTGGGTGAATGGATAACTGTTTAGCAATCTCTGTTAGTAAATCTAAAAATGGAAGAAATGCTACTACGCCGATAATGTTAAACCAAATGTGGGCCATTGCGACCAACTTTGCTTCATTTTTAAGTCCTATGGCAGCAATATAGGCTGTTATACATGTTCCGATGTTTGCGCCAAGCATTATGGCAATAGCCGGTGCTAAATTAATTAGCCCCTCATACAAGAAACTCATTGTTATACCAATTGTAGCGCTGGAGGACTGGATCACGCCGCTAACAATAGTTCCGACAATTGCTCCAATAGATGGTTGTTGTTCTGCGTGCTGGATAGCATCATTTACAATTGGCATTGGTGAAATAAGATTCGCCAATGATTCAAACCCATCTAAGGCTACAAAGATCGAACCAAGCCCAGCAAGAATTGCCCCTATACCAAATAGCAATCGATGTTTGGTTAACAATAACATAGAGCCGATGATAATAAAGGTAACTTCTGGCACATAATCAGAAATTGTCATCATCTCACCAGTTATCGTCGTACCTATATTAGCCCCTAATAACACACCTAATGATTGTTTAAATGATAATGCACCGACGCTTACTAGACCAATGGTTAAGATCATAACTAATGAACTGCTTTGTAAGATAGCGGTGGTTACGGTACCAGTCAAAATACCAAGGTAGATATTTTTTGTGAATGTAGCTAAAAAGCGTTCCATTTTTTGATAAGAAAGTTGATACAGACCTGCACGTAAAATGCTCATCCCTAAAAAGAATAGTGTTAAGAAAACAGCCGTTAAAGTAAATAAATCTGCCACGTTGTTCACCTCTATACCATTGTATGGACAAGTTTCGTAAACATGAGTGGTTTTTTAGCTTTGAACAATTAGCTGCTTTTCCAAGAAAGTTGTTATTGCGCATTAGCTGTATAATACGACATAACCTCTCATTATTTTGCTCTCTATTATTCTGATTGAAATAAGAGATATACTATCGCTACGGCAGAATACTCCGCTTTCCATGGGCACGGCCTCGGGCCAACAGGATGTTGGTCACGCAGGCGTTGCCACAGGACGTGGTGATCTTAGCCTACGATCCTTAACACATGGGATCTTCAGCTCGCGCTGTTCCCATAGGACAAGGAAGGCTGCGGCAGCGATACATCGCACGAAGGAAATTGGGCTTTATTTTCGAGGAGTCTACGTATTCTGCCTTTGCTGGTATAAGTTTTCTGATTTTTAATAGATGAAATACTTTATAAAATTAACAAATAACGGATCTAACGCAAGATTGTGTTACAACAAGCTAACATAAAAAGCACATTTTATGATTTGTTATAAGCAATGTAATATAAAACTTCAAAGCACTACAAAAAGCGGAGGAAATACACGGAGACTCCCGTGGGACTAGTGGCATCGGTGAGACCCCGCAATGAGGTACGAATGAGGAGGCTCACCAGCCCCCCACAGGAAAGCGTAGTGTATTTCCGCAGCGCTGTTCACCACTCATCTTGTTAAGATTAGATGGAAGTCATGTGAGGTTATGTCGTATAATACAGCTTATACGCAGTAATGAGCTTAGTTTCTTGATAGGTTGATATATATGAAGCTTGAAGGTAGGAGGTGTGGGAGAACAGGGACACGTGAATAAAAAATAAAAAATTCATCATAAAATAAGTTGACCAGAATCATCCCTTATATTATAATTATCAACAGGCATATGTATGGTACATATGTCGTTATAAACTGTTGTATGCTTCGGAGGGAGGGAAATTAGCATGTCAAACACAACTCGCGTTCGTAAAAACGAGTCTCTTGAAGATGCTCTTCGTCGCTTTAAGCGCAGTGTATCTAAATCTGGTACATTGTCTGAATACCGCAAGCGTGAATTTTATGAAAAACCTAGCGTTCGTCGTAAGAAGAAATCAGAAGCTGCTAGAAAGCGTAAATAATTACAAGTTCAACGAATAACGTTGTTAACCTTTAAAGAGGGTGTAGAAAGAAAATGTCATTATTGCAACGTCTAAACCAAGATATGATCCAGGCCATGAAGAATAAAGATAACCTTTCCAAAACGGTTATTCGTATGGTGAAATCGTCGATTCAGAATGAGGCAATCAAACTTGGAAAAGACGAATTGTCTGAAGAAGAAGAACTCACTGTTTTATCAAAAGAATTAAAACAGCGTAAAGATTCCCTCCAAGAATTTAAAGAAGCTGGACGCGATGATCTTGTAGAAAAGCTTGAAGATGAAATTAAAGTTTTACAAGTATATATGCCAAAACAGCTTTCAGAAGAAGAGCTTGAAGAAATTGTGATTGAAACAATTAAAGAAGTTAATGCTGATTCTAAAAAAGAAATGGGTAAAGTAATGAGTGCTCTAATGCCTAAGGTTAAAGGTAAAGCTGATGGCTCTAAAGTTAATCAATTGGTACAGAAACATTTATCTTAATCCTATAAGTATTGACTAAGATCAAGAAATTATTAACAGATAGACCATGTTAATAATAAAAGATCCCTTGTCACAGTGGTGTGGCAGGGGATTTTTAATATCTCTTTTTGTTATTTATTACATAATACGATAAAATGAAGTGAAACCATAAGCAATGTAATAACGTATACCTTTATTGTGGAAGGAGGGTAGTAGTGAAAAGACTTATTACGTTTTGGATCTTATTGATTAGTCTTCTCTCAATTGTATCTTTTCCAAATAAAATCATAACTGCTGAATCCAATGGAGAAGGGAAGCTCGTTCACGTGATACCGATTGAAAATGAGGTGGAACGTGGATTGAACGCTTTTTTAAATCGAACAACGGAAGAAGCGATTGAAGCGAATGCAGATCACATTATTTTTGAGATTAATACTCCTGGTGGAGAAGTAGCTGCAGCTGGAGATATAGCTAATCTTATTCAAAGTTTAGAAATTCCTAACACGTCCTTTGTTACGGTTAGGGCTGTCTCTGCTGGGTCGTATATTGCGTTAAACACAGATAATCTTTATATGAAACCGCAAGCTCGAATGGGTGCGAGCGGTGTGATTACTTCGGATGGAAACGCTGCAGATAAAAAAGCACAATCTGATTGGTTAAAGGCAATGACCGCGGCTGCTGAATCGAATGGGAGAGATCCGATTTATGCGGAAGCAATGGCAGATGATTCGATTGACTTGGAAGAATATGGTGCTCCAGAAGGTGAGTATTTAAGTCTTAGTGCAAATGAAGCATTAGAAGTAGGATATGCTGAAGGCGTTGTTAGCCATCGCACCGCACTGTTAAATGACTTAGGATTAAGTAATGCAACGATTGTAGAGGCGGAAGTGACGCCTGCAGAAGGAATCGCACGTTTTTTGACGAATCCTGTAGTTGTGCCGATTCTTTTGTCACTTGCGAGTATTGGTTTAATTGTTGAATTATATTCTCCAGGTTTTGGTATTCCAGGTTCAGTTGGATTAGTATCATTAGTATTGTTTTTCTATGGACATATTGTGGCCGGACTTGCTGGTTATGAAGCGATTATTTTGATCGTATTAGGTATTATAGCGATCATTGCTGAATTGTTTGTTCCGGGCGGAATTCTTGGTATTGTAGGTATTGGTGCAATTATTGGTGCCTTATTTATGTCAACTGATGATATGGGGCATATGGCAATGAGTATTGGTATTGCTGTATTATTGTCGATTATTGTTTCCGCTATCCTGTTCAAAATATTAGGATTGGAGCGGGGATTTTTCCGACATATTATTCTCAAGGATGCAACAACAACAGAACAAGGGTATGTGTCATCTGATAATCGACTAGAATTGATTGGTTTGGAAGGTAAAGCGGTAACTCCTCTACGTCCGTCAGGTACAGCTATATTTGGTGATGAACGCTTGGATGTCGTATCAGAGGGTGGTTTTATTCCGAGTGATGCCACAATAAAAATTGTGAAAACAGAAGGATCTAGAATTGTTGTAAGAGAAATCAACAGAGAAAATTAAATTTATTAGGAGGTACATTATGGGTTATGAGGAACTTTTACCGATTATTGTAATCGGACTTATTTTAATTGCAGTAGCTATTTTACTAACATTTATTCCAGTAATGCTCTGGATTAGTGCACTTGCTGCAGGTGTACGTGTTAGCATCTTTACACTTGTTGGGATGCGACTTAGAAGGGTTGTTCCAGCGCGTGTTATCAATCCATTAATTAAAGCACATAAAGCTGGTTTAGCTGTTAACACCAATCAGTTAGAAAGTCACTATCTAGCTGGTGGTAATGTCGACCGCGTGGTCAATGCACTGATCGCTGCGCAGCGTGCAAATATTGAACTAAGCTTTGAACGTTGTGCAGCAATCGACCTAGCAGGTCGTGACGTACTTGAAGCAGTTCAAATGAGTGTTAATCCGAAAGTCATTGAAACACCTTTCATTGCCGGTATTGCAATGGATGGTATCGAAGTAAAAGCAAAAGCAAGAATTACCGTAAGAGCAAATATCGACCGACTTGTCGGTGGTGCTGGGGAAGATACTGTTATCGCACGTGTTGGTGAAGGTGTCGTAAGTACGATTGGTAGTTCGAATACACATAAACAAGTATTGGAAAATCCTGACTCTATCTCACATAATGTGTTAAACAGAGGATTAGATGCAGGTACAGCATTTGAAATTTTGTCGATTGATATTGCGGACGTTGATGTTGGTAAAAACATTGGTGCGATCTTACAAACAGACCAAGCAGAAGCAGATAAAAATATTGCTCAGGCGAAGGCAGAAGAACGTCGTGCGATGGCTGTTGCAAAAGAACAAGAAATGGTCGCAAAAGTACAAGAAATGCGTGCTAAAGTAGTGGAAGCAGAAGCAGATGTACCACTTGCGTTAGCAGAAGCGTTACGGTCTGGAAATATGGGTGTTATGGATTATATGAACTATAAAAACATTAACGCCGATACAGATATGCGTGATTCCATCGGAAAAATTTCAAAAGACGATGAGGAAGAAGAAGACCAATAAATGGTTAACTCCTTAGAAAGGAGGGGTTCTGATGGATGAATTGATAGGGGCAATTCTCCCTATTTTGGCTGTTGTTGCATGGTTATTTGGGTCATTTAAGAATGATGAAGAAAATAAAAAGCCAACAAAAAAGCCGAATCAGCCTAGACCAAGACCAACTCCCACTCCATCAGGAAGTGGACAAAGGCAAACAACCACTAGTGAACCGAAAGTTGAGCCTAAATCAACGGTTCAACAGTCGCAACAGCAACCTGTTGATACTAGAACAAAATCGTACTATGAGAAAAAACAAGAACAAATAGAAAAGTTAAAAGAGCAAGTTGCCCAAACGAGTGAAATCACCAAAGAAGATTCGATCCATGATGCAATTAAAGAAGAGAGTACACCTAAAGCATATAAGAAGTATAAATCGAATCGGAATTCAAATTTGTCAGTAGCAACTAAAATCAACAAAAAAGGGTTGGCTGAAAGTGTGGTAATGTCAGAAATCTTAGGCCCACCTAAAGCAGTAAAACCACATCAGAGTGTTTTGCAGATGAGAAAAAATAAAAATCAATAAATACTAGAAGCCTTTGTTATTACATAGTAATAACAAAGGCTTCTTTTTGTAGAAAAGCAATGCAAATTCCCCAGTTTTTAAAGATTTTACTGTTCTGATCTTTTCTTTGGATTCATACATATGATGTGAGAGGGGGCATCTTTGATGAATAAGTGGCAACGACGAATTGGAAATTGGTTAACAGAACATCTTGAATTACCTTCTGATGTGATCCTCGAACTTCCAAGAATAACAACGATTGGAAAAATTCATGCATATATTGAAAATCACCGAGGACTAATACTTTTTTCTGATAATGAATTACGATTGAAAATGGAATATGGCTATCTAAAAATTACTGGAAAAAATTTCGTCCTAAAAATGATGCTACCAGAAGAAATTCTTCTAGAAGGAACGATTAATGACATACAGTTTATCGATCATTAACTGGTTTACTTGGGGGAGGCAATTATGAAGGAAACACAGGGAGTTTTTTTAACCGGATATGTGACCGTTAAAGTGATTGGACATTATCCAGAATTGTTTTTTGATGTTTGTGCGCGAAAAGGGGTAACGGTTTGGAATATAAAGAAAACAAGTAAAACCGAATGTGAGGGGAATATTCGGTTGAGAGATATTCCGCTATTGAAGAGTGTTCGACGGAATACGGTCTATAAGGTGACATTTGTACATAGGAAGGGAATCCCATTTCTTTCAAAGAGATTTTTGTCACATAAACCATTAATAATTGGATTATTTCTAAGCATGTTTTTTGTTTTGTTCTTATCAAACATTGTATGGGATGTAAAAGTAAAGGGGGTGCACCCAGAAATAGAAAAAAGAATTGTGGACCAATTAAATGAATATGGGATTCAACCAGGTGCAATGAAATTTAAGATTGACCCTCCAAGCCAGATTCAACAGCAACTACTGAACGATATTCCAGAATTACTTTGGGTTGGTGTAACGGAAAAAGGGACAACCTATCATTTAGAAGGTGTAGAAAAAACTGTTGTGGAAGAGGAAGAAACAAATGGTCCGAGAAATTTAGTAGCAGCAAAAGATGGTGTGATTGTTGACATGTACGTTTCGAAAGGAAGACCAGTGGTACAAGTTAACGATTATGTTGAAAGAGGGGATCTACTTGTTTCAGGGGCATTAAGGGAACAGCAAAATGAAGAGGATGAAGATAGTGATGAAGAAAAAAAGGACGAGCAACAACAAGTTGTTTCTGCAGAGGGAGAAGTAATTGCTAAGACTTGGTATGAAACAGAGGTGAATATTCCTTTAAAAACGAATTATGAAGTATTAACTGGTGAAAATAAGTACAAATACTTTTTAAAATTTGCTTCCGTTTTTATACCAATATGGGGGTTTACGGATCCTGACTTCGACCAAATACAAACTGAAGTTAATGAAAGGCAATTTAAGTTTCTAAAATGGGATTTGCCGATTTCCTTTGTGGAACATAATGTTCAAGAGAAGACCAACTTAAGTGATGAACGATCAAAAGAGGTAGCTGTTAAAGATGGCATTGAACAAGCGAAAACTGATCTACAAAAACAGTTAGGCCCAGATGCCAAGATAAGTTTTGAAAAAGTTTTGCACGAAAGTATAGACAGTGGTAAAGTAAACTTAAACCTTTATTTTACAGTAGAGGAAGATATTGTAAAAATTCAACCTTTATCTCAAGGAGATTGATTATGACAGAAGATTTGAAAACCATTGACTTACATTTAGAAGATCCAAGTGAAGCGCTAAGCTTATTTGGGACAGAAGATAAACATCTAAAGCAAATTGAGCAACAATTAAATGTGTCGATCGTTACTCGTGGGGAAAAAGTAAGTGTAACTGGAAGTGATGAGGAAGTACGTTTAATTGAGGAGATTTTGCTAGCTCTATTACAAATTATTCGGAAGGGTTTAACGATTACCGAACGTGATATTGTCTATGCCGTTGAATTGGCAAAAAAAGGTAAAATAAAACAATTTGAAACATTATTTGAAGACGAAATAACCAAAAACGCCAAGGGCAAATCCATACGCGTGAAAACGCTTGGACAACGGGATTACATTACAGCGATAAAAACGCATGACCTTGTGTTTGGAATTGGTCCCGCTGGTACTGGTAAAACCTATTTGGCAGTGGTAATGGCAGTTAATGCATTGAAAAAAGGGTTAGTGAAGCGAATTATTTTAACTCGCCCAGCGGTTGAAGCTGGGGAAAGTCTAGGTTTCTTACCAGGGGATTTAAAAGAAAAAGTTGATCCGTATTTACGACCACTTTACGATGCATTACATGATGTTTTAGGAAATGAGCATACACTGAGACTAATCGAGCGTGGAACAATCGAAATTGCTCCACTTGCATATATGCGTGGTCGTACACTTGATGATGCATTTGTTATCCTAGATGAAGCACAAAACACGACACCAGCCCAAATGAAGATGTTTTTGACACGTTTAGGATTTGGTTCAAAAATGGTGATCACAGGGGATATAACTCAAGTCGATTTACCAAAAGGAGTACAATCAGGGTTAAGAGCTGTAGAAACACGTTTAGCAAATATCAAAGGAATTGAATTCACTTATTTACAACAGTCTGATGTTGTTCGTCATCCTCTAGTTCAAAAAATAATTGACGCTTATGAAGATATGGAATAAGTGATTCTTGATAATAAGATCCATTATTGGGTCTTATTTTTTGCTTTTTAACCCCTTTTTGATAAGAGGATTGTTATTGTATAAAAACTGTATTATACGACATAAATTTGCGTTCCTTTAAAAGATGAGTAATTCAAAGTAGCTGCGGCAATAACACTATGCTTTGGGGGCCGAGGTGAAGATCCACTTGGTAAACTAAAGACCGTAGGCTAAAATCGTCACGGACACGTGAGCAACGCCTGCGTAACCAACATCCTGTTGGCCCGGGGTCGTTCCCATGGAAAGCGGATTATTCTGCCGTAGCGATGGTATAAGACTTATTCCAGCCAGAATAGTAGAAAGCAAACTAATAGGTTATGTCGCATAATAAAGCTACTACGTAATAAGTGAAAACAAAGATTAAAACATTTTAAATTGGATTAAACGGAAGGTAGAAGGGGGGGAGAGCAAGGTATATATAAGTTATATGTCATCATACAAGGTTTGTAATCCATTGTTGCGTAAATATGGTATTATAGTAGGGGAGGAGGAGTCGTAATGAAGGTGAACTGGTCGAAATTTTTACATATGATAAAATTAAGGCGACGGTGGCTTCAAATTGGTATACCGGTTTTTGCTTTAGTCATTATTTTCTTCATACTAACGTTCTCCAATGTTAATATGAAAACATATGATATTGAAAAATTTAGTAATGCAAAGGAAACGATTCGCTCACCAATAACAATAGAAAATAAACAGGAAACAGATCGGAAAACGAGAGAAGCAGTTCAAGCGGTAGGGGATCGTTATAGCATTTCCAGTGAAGTAACACAAGAACGGGTAGCGTATGTGAATGAACTGTTTGAGGCTGTATCAAAGCAACAAGAAAGAAATGAAGAATTGGAATCACAAGCGGAAGGTGATTCTACCGATCAAACGAACACCTCACCTTTATCCACTGAGGAAAAGGTTCAGCAATTACAACAATTATTAAGTCCAACTATAATAGAAGAATTGGACAAACAACCACTACAAAAAGTAATCGAATCTGATGAAAATGAGCGTGCTTTAGCTCGAGAATTGTTAACAACCACACTATATGATGTCATGAATGAGGGCATAAGGACAGATGGAGTATCGACAGCGGTGAGTAATGTAAAACAAAAACTACGCTACTCGAGTCTTGATGATTCATTAAAAGATGCTCTTTATGATATAACAGAGTTTGCGATAGTTGAAAATTCTTTCTTTGACTCAGAAAAAACAGATGAAGCACAAAAACAAGCAATTAATAATGTCGAACCTGTCATGATCCAAGCAGGAGAAGTCATCGTTAGAGAAAATCAAACGATAACAAATGAGGTATATGAAGATTTAGCGCTTGTTGGCTTATTAAATGAAGATCAAAATTTTTATCCGGTCATTGGATTAGTGATTTTTATTTTGTTAATTAGTGGCATGTTGTTTTATGAATTGTATACATATGCAAATAAAAGGGAATTAGATAAAGGTAAAATTATTGCTGTCGTAGTTATTAGTGTTCTAATGGTGGCAATGATGAAATCGATTAGTTTGTATACCACATCAATCAGTCAGTTGTTCTTTTTGGTGCCAATCGCGACTGGTGCAATGTTACTCAAAATCCTACTTCATGAGCGTCTAGCAATCGTATTATCTGTATGTTATGCCTTACTAGGCAGTGTGATTTTTAATGCTGAGATTCCTGGAACACTGAATATGGAAGCTGGTATCTATTTGTTATTTAGCCAAATGGCTGGCATTATGTTCTTGTATAATGTAAAGGATAGAATAACGATATTGAAAGCTGGAGCAGGAACTGCAGTTGTAAATACATTAACAGTTGTTTTGTTTTTATTATTGGCTTTTGAAAAATATACCGTTACAGATACGTTAATGTTAAGTGGATATGGAATAGGAGCAGCATTTTTATCTTCAGTTTTAACGATCGGTTTATTACCAGTTTTTGAGTCGGGATTGGGAATACTATCAGATACAAAATTATTGACTTTATCAAGTCCGAATCACCCACTTCTTCGTAAAATTTTAACAGAAGCACCGGGTACCTATCATCATAGTGTGATGGTGGCAAACCTTAGTGAGGCTTCTTGTGAGGCTATTGGTGCAAATGGATTATTGGCTAGAATTGCTTCTTATTATCATGATTTAGGGAAAACCATACAACCTCATTATTTTATTGAAAATCAAATGGGAATTAAGAATCCGCATGATTTTCTTGATCCTAAACAAAGCGCAGAAATTATTATCAATCATCCGTATGACGGAGCGAAATTATTGAAACAGTATAAAATACCAAAAGAAATCATTGATATAGCAGAACAACACCACGGTACTACATTGTTAAAGTATTTTTACTTTAAAGAAAAAAACATTCAGAGTCATGTTAATGAAGTAGATTATCGATATCCAGGCCCTAAGCCAAGATCTAAAGAGGCAGCTATTATTTGTATTTGTGATTCTGTGGAAGCAGCGGTTCGGTCTTTGAAAGAGCCAACGAAAGAAAAAATAGATCAAATTGTAACATCCATTATGAATGACCGATTAATGGATGGTCAGTTAAATGAAAGTTCGTTAACATTTAGAGAACTTGAATCGATTCATCAAGCTATTAACGAAACGTTGAATGGTATTTTCCATTCTAGAATTCAGTACCCAGAACAAAATGTGAAGGAGGCAAACTAATGCAAATTGACTTTCAAGATGAAACGAAGCAAGTAGACATAAAGGATATCGATATGATTGAGCGTTTACTCTCTTTTGCAGGAGTACAGGAAAATGTTGACGAAGATGCGGAACTATCTGTAACTTTTGTTTCGAATGATGAAATACAGGTGATAAACCGTGATTATCGACAGATTGATAAACCGACAGATGTCATCTCATTTGCACTAGAAGAAAAAGGTGAAGGAGAATTAGAGGTTGTTGGTGCAGATCTTCCAACTGTACTAGGTGATATCATTATTTCAATCGATAGAGCAAAGGAACAGGCGGTTGATTACAATCATTCGTTACAACGGGAGTTAGGATTTTTATCCTTGCACGGTTTTTTGCATTTGCTAGGATATGACCATATGGAAGAAGCGGATGAGAAAAAAATGTTTAAACGACAAGAGGATATTTTAAATGCCTTTGGACTCGAGAGGGAATAGGAAGCGGCTTGTTGGTTTTAGCTGTGCGATTAATGGTCTTAAAAACGTCTTTCGACATGAAATAAACTTTAGAATTCATTTGTTGGTAGCTGTCTTAGTTATTTCCTTAGGAGCAATTTTTCGAATAACACAATTGGAATGGATCGCAATATGTTTAACGATAGGATCAGTATTAGCGTTCGAAATGATGAATACAGCAGTGGAACGAGCGATGGACTATTTATCTCCAGAAATACATCCATCAGTTGGATTGGTAAAGGACATTTCTGCTGGTGCAGTATTTATTACAGCCATTAATGCAGTCATCGTTGGAGGAATTATTTTTATCCCTAAACTTATCGGCTTACTTTTGTAATCTTCTAAAAAGACCTTTGAGAAGATGAAGTGTTAATGAACATAAGCGGAATTATACGACATAAATTTGCATTCCTTTCTGTCTGATTTTTATATGTATTAAACAATCGTTCCGGCAGAATACTCCACTTGGACTAGTTTTCTGATTGAGATAAGTGATTGGACCATATAAAGACATTCATTTGATACACTATTCTTAATCCAACAGCTTCTAATATATAAAATTTTTTAGGCCAATTTCTACAAAAATTCAGGGCACACGAATTAGCGGAGGCAATACACGGAGACTCCCGAGGCCCGACGAGGGTCATGCAGGCGTTGTCAGACAAGGGCGGTTTTAGCCTGTGGTCCCTAATTTATCATCGGTGAGACCCCGCAGTGAGGCACGAACGAAGGAAGGCTACGGCAGCGTTACATCGCACGCAGAAAATTGTTCTTTATTTTCAAGGAGGCTCACCAGCCCTCCATGGAAAGCGTAGTGTATTGCCGTAGCGACTTTTAAGCACTCATCTTTTAGAGGAAGTGGCGAGTTATGTCGTATAATACACCAAATGCACACTAAAGTTTATAAAAAAATATATATTTATGCCCAATGTGATTATTGCAGGTGGGCAGTACGTGAGTTTTTATCCCTTGTTTCTTCGATAGAACAAGGGATTTTTGCTCGAATATCTTACAGAAATATTCCAAAAATTTTATGGAAGTTTTGTCGAAAGTATGAAAGTGAAATGTATTTTATAGTAAAATAAGAAGTAACATAGCAGAAACGACACTACAATGGAGGATACAACATGGAAACAAACTTTAAATCAGGATTTATATCGATCATTGGACGACCAAATGTAGGAAAATCAACTTTTATGAATCGCGTGATCGGACAAAAAATTGCGATTATGAGCGATAAACCGCAAACAACAAGAAACAAAGTACAAGGTGTATTAACCGAAAAAGATGCTCAATTCATTTTTATTGATACACCTGGTATTCACAAACCAAAACACAAACTTGGTGATTTTATGGTGAAGATTGCCGAGAATACGTTAAACGAAGTTGACGCGGTTTTATTTATGATTAATGCAGAAGAAGGATATGGTAGAGGTGACCAATTTATTCTTGATCGATTGCAAAAAGTAAATAATCCAGTATTTTTAATTATTAATAAAATTGATCAAGTGCACCCAGATCAACTTTTACCTCTAATCGACGAGTACAAAAACAAATTTGAATTTGAAGAGATCATCCCAATCTCAGCTCTAGAAGGAAATAATGTTGACCATCTTTTACAAGTAGTTAAAAGCCACTTGCCAGAGGGGCCGCAATATTATCCAGAGGATCAAGTAACAGATCATCCGGAACGGTTTATTATTAGTGAGTTGATAAGAGAAAAAGCTCTGCAATTGACTAGAGAAGAGATACCACATTCCATTGCAGTGGTTATTGATAACATTGAAGAGCGTGAGAATGAAAAACTATTAGTGCAAGCAACGATTGTTACAGAACGGAAATCACAAAAAGGCATTATTATTGGTAAACAGGGTTCTATGCTTAAAGAAATTGGAAAAAGGGCAAGACGAGATATTGAGGCGTTATTAGGAACGAAAGTGTATTTAGAATTATGGGTGAAGGTGCAAAAGGATTGGAGAAATCGTCAACAACAATTAACAGAGTTTGGGTTTAGCAACGAAGAATATTAGTATACTTGGTAATTTTTTATACTCATTACTAAGTCAAGATTAGGACATTCTATTAGTAAGCAAGATAAAATGTACTAAAGAAAGGTGGGGTTTCTTGTGATCGACTTGTCTTGGAAAGTATTTAGTCAAACAGGAAACATTGAAACCTATTTATTGATGAAGGAACTTGAAAATGTATATGATGAAACATTTCATTCGAAAAATGAGGAAAAGGAATTAAAAGAGTTAGATACACAAATGTGAATATAATTGGAATCAGGTGAAAACGTTGTTCGAAAAAGTAGAAGGAATTATTTTGCGAACACATGATTATGGGGAAACACATAAAATAGTCAATATTTTAACAAAGGAAAAAGGAAAAATAGGTGCAATAGCAAGAGGCGCGAAAAAACCAAAAAGTCGAATGGCTGCGATAACGCAGCCATTTATACATGGTTCATTTTTAATTCAAAAGGGATCCAGTTTAGCAACATTACAACAAGGTGAAGTGCTCACATCGTTACGTAAAATTAGAGAAGACATTATTAAAACAGCATATGCAACCTACATAGCCGAATTGACGGAGAAACTTGTCGATGAAAAGCAACCGGATTTCTTTTTGTATAATCAACTATTTCAAACGTTACTATTTATTGCGGAAGATAAAGATCCAGAAATATTAGCAATCATTTATGAATTAAAAATGTATCAGAAGAATGGTTTTGCCCCCCAAGTAGATCATTGCGTTAGTTGTCAAGGGGAATTTGATCGATATGTTTTTTCTGTTTTAGAGGGTGGTTTGCTATGTACGAACTGTATGCATATTGATCCCAACTCTAAAGCATTGCCGCCCAAACTAGTAAAGTTGTTACAGGTTTTCTCATCAATTGATGTTGCTAGGATTGGAAATATCTCCGTTAAGCAAGAAAACAAACGTTTGCTCCAACAATTAATGGACGCATATTATGAACAATATGGTGGTTATTTTATTAAATCGAAAAAGTTTCTTAAACAATTGGACATGTTAAAATGAGATACTATTGACAAACGATTAAAATTTCAGTAAGATTTTAGTTAAATTTGACACGTATTGCAATGATAGAGAGTAGTACTTAACCTCTTCTTTTTAAGAGAGTCCAGGATGGTGGAAACTGGATAAAGAAGGTTTAAGGAAGGCACTCTTGAGCAGGTTGGTAAAAGTGGCTAACTTATTAGAGTTAGCAAATAGGGTGGAACCGCGGAAATCCCGTCCCTATGTCTTATTAAGACATAAGGACGGGATTTTTTGTATTTGAGAATAGATTAAATGGAGGTTTAACAATGACGATTCAAGAAATGATTTTAACCTTGCAAAAACACTGGTCAGATCAGAATTGTATATTAATGCAAGCGTATGATGTTGAAAAAGGTGCAGGTACGATGTCACCGATGACACTATTACGGAGTTTAGGGCCAGAACCATGGAATGTTGCATATGTCGAACCTTCCCGTAGGCCAGCAGATGGTCGTTATGGGCAGAACCCGAATCGTTTGTATCAACATCACCAATTCCAAGTGATTATGAAGCCGTCTCCTGAAAATATTCAAGAATTGTATCTCGATTCATTAAAAGCTTTAGGAATTGATCCTTTACAACATGATATTCGGTTTGTTGAAGACAACTGGGAAAACCCAACCCTAGGTGCAGCTGGATTAGGTTGGGAAGTTTGGTTAGATGGCATGGAAATTACCCAATTTACTTATTTCCAACAAATTGGTGGATTAGAAGCAAACCCTGTTGCCGTTGAAATTACATATGGAATTGAACGACTTGCTTCTTACATTCAAGATAAAGAAAATGTATTTGATTTAGAATGGACACATGGCGTAACGGTAGGAGATATTTTCTATCAACCTGAATATGAACACTCAACTTATACTTTTGAAGAGTCAGATACAGACATGTTATTCAATTTATTTAGCACGTATGAACAGGAAGCGAAGCGAATCATGGAAAAGGGACTTGTTTTCCCTGCTTATGATTATGTTCTGAAATGTTCCCATACCTTTAACTTGCTAGATGCAAAAGGTGTGATTTCTGTTACCGAACGTACTGGTTATATTGGAAGGGTGCGAAATCTTGCACGAGCAATTGCAAAAGCCTATGTCGAAGAACGGGAACGTTTAGGATTTCCAATGCTAAAAGGGGAGGCTGTCACTGATGAAAACAACTAATGTACTGTTTGAAATAGGACTAGAAGAAATGCCTGCTCGTTTTTTAAACGATGCACAAAAACAGTTAGAGCAAAAAACACGCGATTGGTTAACCGAATTACGTATTCCGTTTGAAAAAATTAAAACCTATGTTACCCCAAGAAGGTTAGCCGTTGTTATAACCGAAGTTGCAGAGAAGCAACACGACATAGAAGAAGAGGCAAAAGGTCCCGCTAAGAAAATTGCATTAGATGAAGAAGGGAATTGGTCGAAAGCTGCAATCGGGTTTACAAAGGGGCAAGGCAAAAATGTCGAGGATATTTATTTTAAAGAATTAAAAGGTATAGAGTATGCTTATGTCAATAAATTTATTGAAGGGAAACAAACGAAAGAATTATTACCAGCTTTTAAAGATGTTATTTTAAGCTTAACGTTTCCTAAAAATATGAGATGGAGTAATCACAATTTGCGGTTTGTTCGTCCGATTCGCTGGATGGTAGCCTTGAATGAGCATGAAATTATTCCATTTGAAATAACAGGTGTTCCTACAAACAACGAGTCACAAGGTCATCGTTTTCTAGGGGAACCAATCGAGATCTCTTCTCCTTCAACCTATGTGGATCAATTAAAACAACAATATGTTATTGTGGATTCAGATGAACGAAAGGACTTGATTTTACAAGGAATCAAAGCACTAGAAGGGAGACAAAATTGGAAAGTAGTGGTTGACCAAGATCTTCTTGATGAAGTTAGTCATTTGGTTGAGTTTCCAACTGTATTTTCTGGAGCATTTAGTGAAGAATTTTTATCTGTACCTGAAGAAGCGTTAATCACTTCGATGAAAGAACATCAACGGTACTTTCCAGTGAGAACCCAAGATGGAGAACTACTTCCTAACTTTGTCGCGGTGCGAAATGGGGATGACCATCACCTTGAGACAGTTTCCAAAGGGAATGAAAAAGTGTTAAAAGCTCGTCTTTCTGATGCACGTTTCTTTTATGAAGAAGATCAAAAGCATTCAATCGAAGAAAATGTGAATAAATTAGAAAAAATGGTGTTTCAAGAGAAATTAGGAACGATTGCTGATAAAGTAAGACGTACAATCACGATTACGAAAAAGCTTTGCTCGTTATTACAGTTAGACGAACAAACAACTAAGAATGCTGTTCGTGCCGCTGAAATAAGTAAATTTGATTTAGTAACGAACATGGTCAATGAGTTTACAGAGCTACAAGGTATCATGGGTGAAAAATATGCAATCCTATTTGGTGAGAATCAACAAGTTGCTAAAGCTATTAATGAGCATTATATGCCGCGTCATGCTGGTGGAGAATTGCCTGAAACGGTTGCAGGTTCTGTTGTTAGTATTGCGGATAAATTAGATACGATTGTTGGTTGTTTATCTGTAGGTATTATTCCAAGTGGTTCACAAGATCCATATGCATTAAGAAGACAGGCGCTTGGAATTTTACAGATCATCAATAATCAAGCGTGGGATGTGAATGTAGATGAATTGTTTGCCACTACACTAGAGGTTTATCAACATACCGATATTGAAACAAGTGATTTGAAAGAAGTCGCAGAAAGTATTAAAGAATTCTTTACGTTACGAGCATCTTATATTCTAAAAGATCAACAAGTGGACCAAGATGTTAGGGATGCAGTGTTAGCTAGTGGAATCGGTAATGTTGCTTTTACGATTGCGAAAGCTAAACAACTAATGGAAAAGCGTCATGATTCATCCTTTAAACCAACACAAGAGGCATTGGTAAGGGTGCTTAATATTGCAGCTAAGGGTGAGGATACAGGTATTGATCCTCAATTGTTTGAGAATAAACAAGAACAGGAGTTGTTTGATACTTTCCAGACAGTAAACACCACGTATCAAAAGTGCCTAAATAATCATTTAGCTGATGAAGCATTGCAACAGCTTACAACATTAACTAGTCCAATACATGAGTTTTTTGAACATACGATGGTAATGACGGAAAACGATAATTTAAAAACCAACCGTTTATCATTGTTAAACCAAATTGCGGATATCATCTATGCATTTGCTGATTTAACGAAAATACAATGGAAACAGCAACAGTAATTGCTGTTTCCATCTGTATTTGAACAACAGGGGGGAATACTTATGGATAAACTGATAACCTATGTCGTATCTGACTCAGTTGGAGAAACCGCAGAATTCGTCATTAAAGCTGCATTGAGTCAATTTATTTTAGATGAAGAATATGAGATTCATCGAATCCCCTATGTCGAAAATAGTGACATTCTAAAAAAAATAGTTGCACAGGCAAGTACGCAAGGAGCAATTATTGGTTTTACACTTGTAGACCCAGTTTTTAGAAAACTACTATTAAGTGAAGCTAAAAAGTTGAATGTAGAATGTATAGATATTATGGGGCCAATGATGGAAGCGATGGAGCGAGTGTTTAACCGAGCACCGAAACTGGAACCGGGATTAGTTCACCAGTTAGATGCGGACTACTTCAAACGTGTGGAAGCAATCGAATTTGCTGTTAGATACGATGATGGTCGTGATCCGAGAGGTATTTCCCAAGCAGATATTATTTTGATCGGTGTGTCTCGTACATCTAAAACACCGCTTTCTCAATATTTAGCTCATAAACGACTCAAAGTAGCGAATGTACCGATTGTTCCAGAAGTAGAACCGCCGAAAGAACTATTTCGAATCGACCCTTCCAAATGTATTGGCCTTAAAATAAGTCCGGAAAAATTAAACGATATACGAAGGGAACGGTTACGAGCATTAGGACTAGGTCCACAAGCGCATTATGCAGATATGAAACGGATACATCAAGAAATTTCTTACTTTGAAGAAATCATTAAAAAGATTGGTTGTCCTGTAATCGATGTGTCGAATAAAGCTGTCGAAGAGACTGCTAATGTAATTGTTAATATGATGAGGGAATGAGTTATAAGAGAGGCTCTTACTTGTACTTTAGTAAGAGCCTTTTTGTCGTTTCACAACTGTATGTTTAATGGGAAAATCCAGACTAAAGAACGATATACCAAAATGAAGAACTTGAGCTTAACCGCCAAATAAGCTTGAAAAGTAGAATAACGGAGGGGGGTACCGGGCCGGACGAAATAGCACTTTTTTGAAAAAATACCCCAAAATCACAAAAAAACTTCAAAAAAAGTATAGTAATTTAGTTTTTTTTGTATTATAATTATTTTTTGTGAAAAAATGTTTCTATATAAACCTTTTTGCATACATATGATTATTCAGAAAAGTGGAACATTTTACTCACTAGAAGGAATCCGCTTCTATTTATCGAATTAATGACTATAATCAGAATATATGCAATTCAAATTTATTGCTATGAAAGATGATTTTAGTTAAGGAGGTATATTGTTAATACATGTTTATCTATCATGCTTTTTAGACAACAATATACAACAAGACTAATTTTTATTTTTGAAAAAATGTCGAATCATGAAGGGTTTTCTTTATCTTTATAGAATATAAAGTATAAGATATGGTGATTTTCATGCCTGGTCAAATTCCAGAAGAAACGATAGAACAAATTCGAAAGTCAAATGACATTGTGGATATTGTTGGTGAATATATTCAATTAAAGAAACAAGGTCGAAATTATTTTGGATTATGCCCATTTCATGGTGAAAAGACACCATCGTTCTCAGTTGCGCAGGATAAGCAGATTTTTCATTGTTTTGGCTGTGGTAAAGGTGGGAATGTCGTCACTTTTATCATGGAAATCGAAGGTTATTCCTTTTACCAAGCAATTACCTATCTAGCTGAAAAGAGTGGGCAAGAACTCCCAGAACAAATTCAACAAAAAAATGAACATCATAGTAGTGAACATCAAGATGTTCTAAAGGCTTATGAATGGTTAACTAAATTATATCATCATTTGTTAAGACATACAAAAGAAGGTAAAGAGGGGTATCATTATTTATTAGATCGAGGTTTTACTGACGAGATTATAGATGCCTTTCAATTAGGTTTTTCGCCTAAATCCAAAGACTTTGTTGTCCAGTTTCTAGAAAATAAAGGATTTCATCGTCAGACAATGGTGAAAGCCGGTGTTTTGACAGCAAATGAAGAAAATGATGTAACAGATCGTTTTCGTGGCCGTGTCATGTTTCCTATTCGAAATCATACAGGGAAATGTGTAGGTTTTGGTGGTAGGACGATTACAGACCAGCAACCGAAATATTTAAATAGTCCTGAAACAGAATTGTTCCAAAAAGGAAAACTGTTGTATAACTTTGATTTGGCTCGTCCGCAAATTCGTGCTAAGTCCGAAGCGGTCTTATTTGAAGGGTATATGGATGTTATTTCAGCTTATCAAGCTGGTGTTACCAATGGCCTTGCAACATTAGGTACGTCGATTACAGAATCACAAGCCAAGCTAATCAAGAGGTATGTCGATACGATCATCATTTGTTATGACTCGGATCAAGCTGGTATTCAAGCCTCACACAAGGCAGCCAAATTGTTGAAAAAAGTTGGTTGCACGGTGAAAGTTGCAAACATGCAACACGGGATGGACCCTGATGATTATATTAGAGAATATGGTGCAGACCGATTTAAAAAAGAAGTCATTGACCTAAGTGATCCGTATATGACATTCCTGATGAAATATATCCGAAAAGATTTTAATCTAAATCTAGAAGGAGATCGCATACAATATGTTGAAAATGTACTTGATGAACTTGCACAAATTGACAAACCTGTCGAAAGAGAACACTATCTTAAAGAGTTAGCAAATGATTTTGATTTATCTTGGCAAACATTAGCGCAAGAGATTAGTACGCGAAGGCAAAAGGTGGGTGTTCAGCAGGATAAGCCAAAACAAACGAGCCATACTAACATTATAACGAAACCTGTTAAAACTAAAAAGTTATTACCAGCTTATCATAATGCTGAAAGACAGTTGATAGCCTATATGTTGACGGATGTTACGATTGCTGACAAAGTCAAAGAAGAATTAGGTGGTGCCTTTAATGTTGATGAACATAAAGTAATTGTCACCTATTTATATGCTTTTTATGAAGAAGGGCATGAATCGAATATTAGTCAGTTTATCGAATTTCTTCCAGACCATGCTACAAAAGAATTAGTAGTACAGATTGGTATGATACCTATCCATGATGACATCACGTCTCAGGAAATAAATGATTATATCCGAACCATTTATTTAGAGCAAAGTGATAAAGTGAAAATAAACCAGTTAAAAGCTAAACAAAAGGAAGCTGAGCGGCAAAACGACCCTGTTAAAGCAGCTCAAATTGGTATGGAAATACTAGAAATTCAAAGGCAATTAAAAAACTCTAATCATTGATATAGAAGTAAGTTGGAAGGAGGGGGACTCATGGCAAATAATAAGCCATCAAGTTCTAAAGAAACAAATAATGAACTAACTCTTGAACAAGCGAAAGAACAATTATTAGAGTTAGGTAAAAAACGTGGTGTGTTAGCTTATGAAGAAGTTGCAGAGCGTTTGTCTAGCTTTGAATTAGAATCCGAACAAATGGATGAATATTATGAGTACCTAGGGGAACAAGGTGTTGAAGTGATTGGTGACTCTGAAGAAGACCCAAGTATGCAACAGCTTGATAAAGAAGAGGAATTTGACCTAAACGATTTAAGTGTACCATTGGGGATAAAAATCAATGATCCAGTTCGTATGTATTTAAAAGAGATTGGACGTGTTGATTTATTATCTGCTGAAGAAGAAATCAATTTAGCTAAACGAATCGAAGAAGGTGAGGAAGAAGCCAAACGTCGCTTAGCTGAAGCGAACTTACGATTGGTTGTAAGTATTGCAAAGAGATATGTTGGGCGTGGTATGCTGTTCCTTGATTTAATTCAAGAAGGGAATATGGGCTTAATAAAAGCTGTTGAAAAGTTTGATCATAGTAAAGGTTACAAATTTAGTACGTATGCAACATGGTGGATCCGTCAAGCGATTACACGTGCAATCGCAGACCAAGCAAGAACGATACGTATTCCTGTACACATGGTTGAAACCATTAATAAATTAATTCGTGTTCAAAGACAATTGCTACAAGATTTAGGACGTGAGCCAACTCCTGAAGAAATTGCAAAAGACATGGAATTATCCCCAGACAAGGTAAGGGAAATATTAAAGATTGCCCAAGAACCTGTATCTTTAGAGACACCAATTGGTGAAGAAGATGATTCACACTTAGGTGATTTCATTGAAGATCAAGAAGCTACATCTCCATCAGACCACGCTGCATATGAGTTGTTAAAAGAGCAGTTAGAAGATGTATTAGATACGTTAACAGACCGAGAAGAAAATGTTTTACGCTTGCGTTTCGGATTAGATGACGGACGTACTCGAACGCTTGAAGAAGTTGGTAAAGTCTTTGGTGTAACGCGAGAACGTATTAGACAAATTGAAGCCAAAGCATTACGTAAATTACGCCATCCAAGCCGAAGTAAACGACTAAAAGATTTTATGGAATAGATATAAAAATAGCTCAGTCATTGTAGTTCGCAGTGGCTGTGCATTTTTATTTTTTCTTCTTGATGGAGTTGACATGATGACAGAAGAGAGAAAGCGCACCATTATAAATGAAATAAAGTATTGGAAACAACATAATCTATTACCAAGCCATTATTGTGATTTTTTACTTGCCTTATATTCTGAAGGGCAGGATATCTTAAATGATGATAACGTTTCACCCAATAACTGGTCCATTAGGTATACAATCATCTTGTTTGCTGATTTGTTGATGTTATTATTAACTTTCTTTGTCATTTATTTTACTCAATTAGCAACCGTAATGCAAATTGTGTTTATAGTAATTTTGACAACAATATCGTATTTTCTTTTTTGGTATTGGAAGAAGGAAAACACAAAGCTATTGCATTATCTGATGATTATTTTTTTATTCCATATATTTTTGGATAGCGTTTTCATTTCGGGGCTTGTTTCATCAATGACATGGGTGTTTTACGCCGTTTTTTTATTAAATTGTCTTGTCTGGGTCATGATAGGTCGATTAAAAAAAGTAATTTTTTTGACTATATCTGGTATTATTGGGATAATCTTATTATTAGTTATCATTTTTATCTAAAATTTATTAGAAATGTAATACCTTTCCCTTTTATCTTAGTGTAAATTACAGTAAAATAAGGGTAGTTTTGGAAGTATTATCTAAATTTTTAGTACAAAAGGGGATACATAAGGAGGAAGTGAAAACATGAAAAGGAACCCAGTTATTCCTTATGCAATGATCGCGGTTTTGGGGATACTAGCTATGATTATTTTATCCGTGATAGGTCTTAACCAACAAGAAGAAATTGCTCAAGGTGATGGGGAGCAAACAGAAGAAGCGGTTAGTAGTCCAGAAGAAATAGCACAAGCAAGCTGTGTGAGTTGCCATGGGGGAAATTTAGAAGGTGATTTTGGACCTGATTTGACAACAATTGGTAGTAAGTATACCGAAGAAGAGTTATTAGACATTATTCTTAACGGTATTGAAGGAACATCCATGCCAGGGGGGACTGCTCAAGGTGAAGATGCTGAAGTGTTAGCGGAATGGCTAGCAGAACAGAAATAAAGTAAAGGTTAAAGCTTTCTGATTAGCTCAGAAGGCTTTTCTTTTTAATATGCTCAAGGAGGACAAGTCATCAATGAATGGAAAAACATTATCAAAACGCTTGGAATTAGTTGCTTCATATCTAAATGAAAAGGGAGTATTTGCTGACATTGGTTCTGATCACGCTTATTTGCCATGTTATGTTTGTTTGCGTGATCCCAAAATTGCTGCAATTGCTGGAGAATTAAATGAGGGGCCTTATCAGAGTGCCCGAAGTACTGTACAAGAACTTGGTTTAGAAACACGTGTCGAGGTAAGGAAAGGAAATGGGTTGGAAGTAATACACCCAAACGAAGTGGATCAAGTTGTGATTGCAGGTATGGGCGGAGCGCTCATAGCGGACATATTAGAACAAGGGAAAGATAAGTTAGGTAAAGTTGAACGAATAATTACACAACCAAATGTTGATGCGGATGCCTTGCGCAGATGGTTTTACTATAACAATTTTGTTTTGATAGATGAACAAATTATTGAAGAATCAGGACATATATATGAAGTGCTAGTTGCCGATGCTGGAAAAAAACCAACTCCTTATTCAAAATATAATTTACAGGCAGAACTTTTATTTGGCCCTTTTTTGATGAAACAAAAGTCAGCTCCCTTTATTAAAAAGTGGAAAATAGAAAAGCAAAAACGCGTACATGCTTTGGAACAAATGGAAAAAGCAAAAGTCCCAAATCAAGCAAAGATGAATCAATTTCAATCAGAAATAAAAACAATTGAGGAGGTTATCGGCAATGACTAAAAACATATTAGTAAAAGACCTTGTGAATTGTATGGAAGCATGGGCTCCCAAATCACTTGCGTATGAGTGGGATAATGTAGGGTTACAAGTTGGTAACTTAGAAAAACCGGTCGAAAAAGTGATGGTAACATTAGACGTTTTGGAAAATGTTGTGGAGGAAGCGATTGCTGAAAAGGTGGATTTGATTATTGCGCACCATCCTTTACTATTTCAACCATTAAAACAAATTGATACAACAACCCCTTCTGGGAAAGTTATCCAAAAGTTGTTAGCCCACCAAATTGCTGTTTATGCAGCGCATACAAATCTAGACATTACAAGTGGTGGTGTAAATGATCTGTTAGCTGAAAAGCTTCATCTACAAGACACGGACGTTCTCATAAAAACAGGGCAGCAAAAATTATATAAATTCGCTGTATATGTTCCTGCAACACATGCAGGCACCTTAAGACAATCATTAGGGGACGCAGGAGTAGGCCATATTGGCAATTATAGCCATTGTATGTTTAAAACGGATGGACAAGGTTCTTTTAAACCTTTAAGTGGAACGAATCCATTTATTGGCAAACAGGGCGAACTGGAAGAAGTGGATGAAGTAAGAATAGAAACAATCCTAACAGAAGATCAGCAGTCACTCGTTTTACAAGCGATGAAGGATGCACATCCTTATGAAGAGCCAGCTTATGACTTATATCCTTTAGTTAACAAAGGGGAATCAGTTGGATTAGGAAGAATTGGTACGTTAACGGATTCGATGTCCTTAAGGGATTTATGTGACTATGTGAAAGAACGATTAGATATTACGGCATTACGTGTGATTGGTGACCTTGAGCAAACAGTAAACAAAGTGGCAGTACTTGGCGGAAGTGGTAAAGGGTTTATAGAACAAGCAAAACAAAAGGGTGCTGACGTGTACATAACAGGTGACATGACCTATCACGATGCACAAGATGCATGGCAGATGGGGTTAAATGTAATTGATCCAGGCCATCATGTTGAGAAAGTGATGAAACAAGGTGTGAAGCATTATTTGGATCAAAACCTTGAGAACGACTCTGTAAAAGTTATTGTATCCAACGCAAACACAGAACCATTTCAATTTTTATAAAATTTATGGCGCATTTTACTTTCCAAAGACGATCACCAGATTCTTATGGCTTCCAAACAAAATGAAAGAACGGTAAATTTTATTGCGCAATAGCTTTTAGTGACAGTCAGTAAAAATAAGACTGCTTTGGTAGTTTGGGCCAAGAGCAGTCTTTCCAATGGTTCACGCTTTCTTTTTTGCTTTTACTTTAGGTAGAATTTTGGATTGTTGGATGGTTGATTGCTTCGACCATGTCGATTCATTATTCCTATCATATTGCTCAATAAACTTAATGACTTCTTTTGTTATTGGGGTGGGTGTGGATGCGCCAGCGGTTACAGCAACTTTCCTTACATCTACCAACCAATTTAAATCGATTTCACTAACATCTGCGATTCGGTATGCTTCTGTACCGGCAATTTCTTTCGATACTTGTGCTAAACGATTCGAGTTATTGCTTTTTGGGTCTCCAACTACAAGGGTAAGGTCCGCTTCTTTTGCTTGTTCAGCCACAGCTTCTTGTCTTACTTGGGTTGCCATGCAGATTTCTTGCACCATGTCTGTTTGTGGATATTTTTCTTTTACTTTTTGCATCACATCATAAACATCCCATTGACTCATAGTTGTTTGATTGGTAACAAGAATTTTGTCATGATTTAATTGAAGTTGTTCTACGTCTTCTTCTGTTTGTACTAAGTGGACATCATTTGGAGCAACACCAACCGCTCCTTCTGGTTCGGGATGGCCCTTTTTACCAATATAAACGACTTTATAGCCTTGTTTTACTTTTTCGCGAATAAGATCGTGTGTACGTGTAACATCAGGACAAGTGGCATCAAGAACTGTTAATCCTTTGTCACGTGCTCGTTGTTTTACTTCAGGAGAAACACCATGGGCTGTAAATATAACGGTTCCATCATGGATCTCTTCGAGTAAATCTGCACGATTTTTTCCATCGAGTGTAATGACACCTTCTTCTTTAAAGGCTTCTGTTACATGGGAGTTGTGAACAATCATTCCAAGTATATATATAGGTCGAGGTAAATTAGGATCTTTGACAGCGTTTTGTGCAATTACCATGGCATCGACAACTCCATAACAGTAACCACGCGGAGCAATTTTAATAACTTCCAAATTAGTTCCCCCTCATTCAAATTCTGTATGTTTCTAGGGCATCAGTATCATTATAAAGGTAAAACTAAATGATGACAAAGATAATTACGAATAAACAAGTGCATTTTTGAAGATTTGCACCTATAATAAGAAAAGTACCAATATATGTTAGTTAAAGGAGTATATACATGAAGAATCATCAATTTAAACAATATGCTTTAAAACCAGTTGTGAATGATGTGATCGATCAGCTTGGCTTTTATGAGCCGACACCAATCCAGCAGAAGGTAATCCCAGCTGCATTACGCGGTGAAAGTATTATTGGACAATCACAAACTGGATCAGGGAAAACCCATTCGTATTTATTACCGTTATTTAATCAATTAGATGAGGATATAAAAGAAGTGCAATTTGTTGTAACAGCACCAACGAGAGAACTTGCGACACAAATATATGATGAAGTGAGAAAATTAATTGATTATAGTGATCAACAATGGTCCGCAAAGTTAATCATTGGTGGAACAGATAAGAAAAGAATGATCGATAAATTAAAGGAACAACCTCAAATTGTGGTGGGCACGCCTGGCAGAATTCTAGATTTAATCGAAGATGGTGTACTCGATATCTATTCTGCTAAAGCTTTTGTAGTCGACGAAACAGATTTAATGTTGGATTTAGGTTTGATTAAGGAAGTTGATCAAATTTTAGTTCGAGCTAATCAAGCTATTCAGCTCATGGTATTTTCTGCAACTATTCCAGAACGGCTGCAACCATTCTTGAAGAAATATTTATCCAATCCATCTTATTTTAAGATGAATGATGAAGTGATCTCACCAGAAAAGATGGAACACCGATTAGTACCACTTAGACACCGAGAACCAGCTGAAATGATCTACCGTATTACAGGTGTGATTCAACCGTATTTAGCGATTATTTTCACAAATGGTAAAGAACAAGCAAATAAATTGGCGCGTGAATTAACGGAAAAAGGTATGGAAGTAGGTTTAATTCATGGTGGCTTAACACAACGAGAAAGAAAACGAGTGCTAAAAGATATTCAAAATTTAAAATACCAATATATTGTTGCAACCGATCTTGCTGCTAGGGGTATTGATATAAAGGGTGTCAGTCATGTTATTAACGCCCAAATGCCAAAAGAAGAGGAATTCTATATTCATCGAGTAGGACGAACAGCGCGTGCAGGGATGGAAGGTACAGCGATTAACCTTTATTCTGATGATGACCTTGCATTAGTAGAGCGTTTAGAACGTCGAGGATTAACATTTGATAGTTACGACATTTCTAAAGGAGAATGGAAAGAAACCAAGTCATGGAATGAGCGTAAAGCAAGAAAGAAACAAGAATCAGAGGTTGAGCAAAAAGCATGGAAACAAGTGCGTAAACCTAAAAAAGTAAAACCAGGTTATAAGAAAAAGATGAAAAGACAGCAACAACAGGTGAAGAAGAAAATGAACCGAAACAATAAATTCAAAAAATAAAAACTACTATGCTACAATGGCTTTTAAGACAAAGAGAGAGGTGTTTGATTTGAAAATTGGTTCTCATGTTTCCATGAGTGGGAAGAAAATGTTAGTAGGATCGAGTGAGGAAGCGGCATCCTATGGTGCTAATACATTTATGATCTATACAGGTGCCCCGCAAAACACAAGAAGACGTCCAATTGAGGAATTAAATATAGAACAGGGGCTACAACATATGCAAGAAAATGGTATTGCTGACATTGTTGTCCATGCTCCCTATATCATTAATATTGGAAATACAGCAAAAAAACCTACATTTGAATTGGGTGTTTCATTCTTACGAAGTGAAATTGAACGAACACAAGCAATTGGTGCTAAGCAAATTGTGTTGCATCCTGGTGCGCATGTTGGGGCTGGAGTCGATAAAGGGATTGAAAAAATTATCGAAGGATTAAACGAAGTGCTAACTCCAGAACAAGATGTGCAAATCGCTTTAGAAACGATGGCAGGTAAAGGAACGGAAATTGGTCGTACTTTTGATGAATTGGCTAAAATCATTGATGGTGTGACACTTAATGATAAATTATCTATTTGTTTAGATACATGCCACGTTCACGATGGTGGATATGATGTAGTAAATGACTTTGATGGAGTTCTGGATGAATTTGACCGTACTATTGGGCTAGATCGTTTAAAAGTCATTCATGTGAATGATAGTAAAAATGATCGTGGGGCACATAAGGATCGCCATGAGAATATTGGGTTCGGTTATATTGGTTATGATGCGTTGCGATATGTCGTTCATCACCCACAATTAAGTGAACTGCCGAAGATTTTAGAGACTCCTTATGTTGGGGAAGACAAAAAGAATAAGAAGCCACCATATAAATTTGAAATTGAAATGTTAAAAGGGAATGAATTTATTTCCGAATTGAAAGACAATATTGTGAATCAATAAGAGGAATACTCATAAGCGTTTCTATGCTTATGAGTATTTTTTTTTAATCAAACCAGGACTGTACACCATAATCCTTAATTAATTGGTTGAATAATTTTTGAGCTTTCTGAGCAGTTTTTATATCGGTGATTTGAGCTAATTTTTTAAAAAACTGCATGCGATCTTTTTCATTTGTAGGATTTAAATTCGTATTTTTTAGGTAAGCAGAGATCTGTTTTGCTTGTTGTTCTGTTAGAGGTATTCCATATTCCTCGCCATAATCAAGTAAATCGCTTGGATGCACTTGTTTTAATTTTTTTTGAATCATTTGCTGTACAAAACTGTTCATATTTCCATAACCCCTTCATCGTATGTTGTTATGATAGCTTATGAACTGTATTTGTTTTTTGTTCAAAATTTTATTCAAAAGGGATTTCTCTAGTCGTTATCGAACGATTAGACCGATAACATCCAATAAATACCAGTTGATAGAGTAAGTGGTATCGGTTGAATTGTTTGTATAAGTTCGGTATGATATGTTGCTGTAGATTAAAAAGGATATATCTTATCAAGATAAAGGAGGGTTTGTTGTTGAGTAAAGTTTCAAATTTTGTATTTGTTTTTATCTTATTTTTTATAGGGTTAAGTATTTTTGCAATTATTCAATTGAAACAACAACAAGCATTACAAACTGAGAATGATCAGTTACAACAAGAAAATGAACGATTACAAGCACAAACAGAATATATGGAAATGGAAACTGATGAGGAAAAGGATGCTGAAAATGGCTATCAAAATTGGCAAACTTTAGAACAAGTAGCGAATGATTTAGTTGAAGCAAGCGAAGGGAAGTTCAAAAAGACGTGGGCGCTTTACCTTGCTAGAGAATCACAAAAATTAAATGTAGATCCATACATAGCTTTCGAGCTATTAAAAGTGGAAACAGGTGGGGATTTCGATCCAAATCTTATTGGACCAGAAACACCATACGGACGAGCGCATGGAATGGCGCAATTTATGAAAAATACAGCCCCATGGATCGCCGATATGGCTGGTTTGCCATATGACGATGAATTGTTATATGACCCATATTATTCGATTCATTTATCGTTAGTGTATTTAGACTTTCTTTTTGGTCAATACCAGAATTGGGATGAAGTGTTGACGGCGTACAATCGTGGTATGGATGGATTGGAAAATTATAAACAACTAAACGGTCATGCTGAAAGCACTTATGCGATAACGATTCAAGAAAATGCAGATTCTTATGAGTCTGTCGTCATGAACGAGGTAAGAATTTCTAATGTTAACTAATTTTTCTTCGTAATAAAATGAGACAAGTTCATATACTATAAAGGCACCTCGACAAAGAAAGTGAGGGTTTAACCATGGACGAATCGTATCGTAATGAAAGAAACGAGGAAGTCGAAGAAGCCCCAAAGTTTGGGGAAGATGTAGAACCCAATGAAATCACTGGAAATCAAGCAGGTGCTCAACGGCCGATCATTGAAGACGAAGAGCTTTATTCCTTAGATGAAGCATATAAAAGGGATGAAGAAGTTGCGCAAGAGTTGACGGCAACTGACTTCAATAGGCCGATGGAAACCGATGAGCAAGAAACGGAAATGAAAACGGAAGTAAATACTGGTATGGGCTGGCTTGCGCTTGTGCTTGCTGCTTTATCATTTTTCGTTATGCCAGTTATTTTAGGTGCTGCAGCGGTCATTTTCGGTTTTATTTCAAAACGTCGAGGTGCAGATACGCTGGGTAATACCGCGATTGTAATCGGTGCTATATCGATTATTGTTTCCTTATTTATAGCACCATTTGTCTAACTGTAAAGAGCTGGCTTTCTGCCAGCTCTTTACTCTTTACACATTTTGCTCTTCTTCTTTTTGTTTTGCCAAGTATTCCTCTGCTATTTTGTCAACTTCAATTTTAAGTTCATCTACCATTGTTTCCTCGGGTACTTTACGAATGATTTCCCCATGTCTAAATAATAATCCTTCACCACGAGCACCAGCAATACCAATATCTGCTTCTCTTGCTTCTCCTGGTCCGTTAACAGCACAACCTAGAACAGCTACTTTTATTGGTGCCTTGATGGTTGAGATGTATTCTTCGACTTCATTTGCTATTTTTATTAAATCAATCTCAATTCTACCGCAGGTCGGACACGAAATTAACGTTGCAGCATTGGAAGATAGTCCAAATGTTTTTAATAACTCTCTGGCTACTTTAACCTCTTCAACAGGATCTGCACTTAAAGAAATTCTCATGGTGCTTCCGATTCCTTTACTTAATATCGCTCCCATACCTGCTGCACTTTTTATGCTGCCAGCAAATAATGTTCCTGATTCAGTAATACCTAAATGTAATGGGTATTTAATAACTTCTGCCGCTTTTTCATATGCTTCAATAGCTAAATGAACATCGGAAGCTTTAAGGGAAACGACAATATCATGGAAGTTTAAATCTTCTAAAATTTTAATATGATGTAAAGCGCTATCGACCATGCCGTCCGCCGTAGGATAACCGTGTTTTTCTAAAATATGTCGTTCGAGTGAACCTGCATTGACCCCAATACGAATTGGGATACCTTTTTCTTTTGCTGCACTTACAACAGCCTCAACTTTTTCTCTTTTTCCAATGTTACCAGGATTAATTCTTATTTTATCCGCTCCACCTTCAATTGCTTTAAGTGCTAATCGATAGTTAAAATGGATATCAACTACTAAAGGAATATTAATTTGTTTTTTTATTTCAGGAATCGCATCTGCAGCACGGTCATCAGGACAAGCAACACGTACAATTTGGCATCCAGCATCTTCTAAGCGCTGGATTTGTTCAACTGTCGCCTTTACATCATGCGTTTTGGTTGTTGTCATTGATTGAATCACAACTTCGTCTTTTCCTCCAACCATTACATTACCTACTTTGACCGGGCGTGTATCTTTTCTTTGCGTTAAAGCCATACATGAATCGCTCCTTTTTCGTTTTAGACCAGAAGACTCCCGCTTTTGTATTGTGCAAGATTTAACCAAAATAAGGGACCCGAATCGCCTTTTTACTCAGCGAAACACATGTTCTAGTGGTAAAATACTATTATATAGATTGCTCATGGAAAGTTGAAGATTTGGGTGATGACAAGTAATTCGCCTATATCGTGAATCTTCAACGTACAGCTATGCCCCTCTATTTGTAAAACATACCAACATGTAGTGGAGAGGAGGCAACGAACAAAAAATAATACGAAACAGTTTCCAACAACCATTATAAGCCTTATTAAATTAAATGAGAAGTATCAAAATGCAATTAAGGCGTATTTTTGTATCTAGGAAAGTAATAGTGTTGATCAGGCTTTATTTGATGTGGATCAACCCCAGGATTTAATGCTTTGAAGTCATTGATAATTTCCTCCATTTGAAATGCGTTATTATGTTCACTGTTTAATGATTCCACGACGGATAAAACAGTGTCACCCGGCTGAATGGCTTGTTGTACGACTTGATACTTCTCGGTTTCTTTAGGGTAGCTTTGTGAAGGCTCTGCTACTTCCATCTGATCTTCTGGTGGCATAGAGTTGCTTGGTGACTTATTTCTTTCTTGCTCCTCTTTCTCGGTTGGTTGCGAAGGACTTATTTCTTGAACGATAGTACCTGTAGTCAAATCATTGAAAATACTGGATAAGAATAGAATAATAAAAAATGTAAGCAATAATTTTTTTAGAAGTTGCAATTTTTTTCCTCCTTGTACTATGTATAATATTCTACATTTTTGTTTATTTCCTTTTTTTGAAACTTATTAAGAATTGAAAACGTAAAAGATACGAGAGGAGTGATGAGGTGGGGACGTTTTCAGCAGATTGGATTAGTTTAATTGTTGTTGGTTTTGGTACATTGTTTTTAATCGGTGAATTGTTGGTCAATATGAGAGGTGTCTTCGGATTATTAGGTGTAGGATTCATTACATTATATTTTCTAACTTATTTAGATCCAAGCATGTTTGTGTTAATGATGGTTATATACTTTATTGGTATTTTGCTAATCATCATAGATGGGAAAATTATTAATGATGGGACATTAGCAACCATAGGAGCAGTTTGTATGATTTTATCTGTAGGTTTAAGTTCACCAAATTGGACTGCAGGTCTTTATGCTATAATAGGTGTTCTTTTAGGTGGGGGAAGTTCTTTGGCGTTCTTAAGGGTTTTTAAGCACCGAAAACTATGGTCCAAATTAACATTGGTTGATCAACTAACGGATGAAAACGGTTATAGCACAGTGAAGGATACGCATCGTGATTTATTAGGACAAAAGGGTATTACAATAACCGACATGCGACCGGTTGGGACAATTAGAGTGAATGAACAAGAGTATAGTGCTGTATCAAGCGGTCAATGGATTGCGAAACAAACAGAGGTAAAAGTTACTCACGTTGATGGCACGAAGATTCTCGTATCAAAAATAAATTGAAGTGCAAACTAAAAGAAAAGAAAAGTGTTGTTTCTTAAAAGAAACAATGCTTTTTTTATGCAAAGTATATAAGGGTTTAGATTAAACTAGTGTGCAATTTTGTCGTTATTTGTAAAAAAGTTTGTAAATTTAATGTAAAGAAATCATTTTTTTATTTACAAACAGTTGATGAATCGTTAATAATGAATAACGGGTTAGGCATTATATATAAATTTTACGTTGAAGGGATGTAACTCTTGTGGAAATCGATATTCAAGCTTTGATTTTTGAATTCATTGGTGGTCTAGGTATTTTTCTATTAGGGATTAAATATATGGGAGATGGACTGCAAAAAATAGCAGGGGATGGTTTGCGAGATATTTTAGATCGTTTTACTAGTAATCCATTCATGGGTGTCCTTGCTGGTATTGTTGTTACCATTCTCCTTCAAACAAGTACAGGTACAACTGTTTTGACAATTGGATTAGTAAATGCTGGTTTTATGACGCTAAGGCAGTCGATTGGTGTAATCATGGGAGCGAATATTGGTACAACCGTAACAGCTTTTATAATTGGTATTAAAATCGAGGAATATGCTTTACCGATCGTTGCTATAGGTGCATTTATGCTGTTTTTCTTTAAAAATAATAAGACTAATAATATTGGACAAACTGTTTTTGGTTTTGGTGCGCTATTCTTAGGATTAAGTTTTATGGGAGATGGTCTTAAGCCATTACGAGATCTACAAGTTTTCCAGGATCTAACAGTTAGCATGTCTGATAATCCAGTTTTAGGTGTTCTAATTGGAACAATCTTTACTGTGATTGTACAAAGTTCAAGTGCGACAATAGGTATATTACAAAGTTTATTTGCAGAAGGTGCGATTCAGTTAGATGCAGCACTACCAGTTTTGTTTGGAGATAATATTGGTACTACAATTACTGCTATTTTGGCATCTATTGGTGCTTCTGTTGCAGCAAGAAGAGCGGCATTGACACATGTCATCTTTAACGTTATTGGTACAATACTCATCTTGTTTATTATTGGTTTATATACGCAGTTTATTGCTTATTTGCAAGGCCAATTGGATTTAAATGCTGAAATGACCATTGCATTTGCGCACGGTATATTTAATGTTTCGAATACGATAATCCAGTTTCCATTTATTGCATTATTAGCAGTAATCGTAACGAAGTTAGTTCCCGGAGATGATGTAATTGTTGAATATAAACCAAAACATTTAGACCCGATTTTTATTCAACAATCACCTTCAGTGGCTCTTGACCAAGCGAAAGAAGAAATCGTTCGTATGGGGGAATATGCCCATAAAGGGTTACAAGAAACGAGTCTCTATTTGAACACAAATCATCATAAGCATTCTGAAGTTGCACTCCAAGTGGAGGGGGCTTTAAATAATTTAGACCGTGAAATAACAGATTATTTAATCCAGTTATCAGGTACATCGTTCTCCGATTATGATAGTGAAAAGCATTCAGCTTTAATTGATTCAGTAAGAGATCTTGAACGAATTGGCGATCATTTTGAAAATATTTTAGAGCTTATTGATTATAAAATTTCTAATAAGGTTGTCATTACAGAACAAGCAATGGATGATTTAAATGATATGTTTGATGTGACAATGGAAGCAGTTAAGCAAGCTGTTGCATCACTTGGTGAAATGGATAAAGAACTTGCAAGTGCTGTTATTCAAAAAGAGGAAACAATTGATAATATGGAACGTGCCTACCGTAAAAAACATATTATTCGTTTAAATGAAGGATTATGTTCAGGAATGTCAGGTATCGTATTCGTTGATATTTTAAGTAATTTAGAAAGAATAGGAGATCATGCAATGAATATTGCAGATGAAGTCCTAGGAGAAAAAAATTAATTAATGGAAATAAGAGGGCTGATCAGCCCTCTTATTCTATGCATAAAAATTATAATTATTGTAATAAATTACCAAAAAACCCTTGATTCCATTAAGGATACATGCTATTATTAACTCTGTTGTAAAATTTAATTCAAAAATTTATTGACAATAAAAAGAACATGTGATATATTTTTATTTGTCGTTAAGGTATTATTCCACAGTAGCTCAGTGGTAGAGCAATCGGCTGTTAACCGATCGGTCGTAGGTTCGAATCCTACCTGTGGAGCCATGTGGCGGTGTAGCTCAGCTGGCGAGAGCGTACGGTTCATACCCGTGAGGTCGGGGGTTCGATCCCCTCCGCCGCTACCATATAAATATGGCGATCATGGTGAAGTGGTTAACACACCGGATTGTGGTTCCGGCATGCGTGGGTTCGAACCCCACTGGTCGCCCCATTAGTATATATGGACCCTTAGCTCAGTTGGTTAGAGCTATCGGCTCATAACCGATCGGTCGCAGGTTCGAATCCTGCAGGGTCCATCATTTTATTTGCGGAGGAGTACCCAAGTCTGGCTGAAGGGAGCGGTCTTGAAAACCGCCAGGGGCTTCACGGCCCGCGGGGGTTCGAATCCCTCCTCCTCCGCCATACATATTTTAACAGTCGTTGAAGAATTATAATGAATAAGGCTCGGTAGCTCAGTCGGTAGAGAAACCGCAAACCTCCGTGAAATAACATCCATGTAGGTTTTGCGAGGAGCGTAAGCATCGCCGAAAAAACAAGCAACGTGACGAGCACAGGGCATCATCGAAAAGACATCGAAGTAAGATGAAGAGCGGGAATAAAATAAGGTATTATATTGAATAAGGCTCGGTAGCTCAGTCGGTAGAGCAACCGTAAACCTCCGCGAATAACATCCATGTAGGTTTTGCGAGGAGCGTAAGCATCGCCGAAAAAACAAGCAACGTGACGAGCACAGGGCATCATCGAAAAGACATCGAAGTAAGATGAAGAGCGAGAAAAAACAAGAAAATTATACTGAACAAGGCTCGGTAGCTCAGTCGGTAGAGCAACGGACTGAAAATCCGTGTGTCGGCGGTTCGATTCCGTCCCGAGCCATCACAAAAGCGTTCCATTGATAAGATGGGGCGTTTTTTTTGTGTTAAAAAATGCATAGCTTCACTGTAAATAATCTAGAGCGTATTCAAGCAAGTATAAGGGTATTGGAGCCGTAGGTATATAAAATATGTCTAAAATATGAAGCAAATCAGTTGCAACCCAGATGGTGCTTTGATAATCTTGGCATTAAAGGGAAACGTACTATATGTGCGTTATTCTTACATAATTAAAAGGAGGAATTAAAATGGCTAAATTTGAATTACCAGAGTTACCTTATGCTTATGATGCATTAGAACCTCATATTGATAAGGAAACGATGAACATCCACCATACGAAACACCACAACACCTATGTAGCAAAATTGAATGGTGCGTTAGAAGGACAAAGTGATCTTGAAGGAAAATCACTTGACGAATTACTATCTGACTTAAATAGTGTACCAGAGTCAATTCGTACAGCTGTTCGTAATAATGGTGGTGGACATGCAAACCATAGTCTCTTCTGGACAATTCTTTCTCCAAATGGTGGAGGGGAACCATCAGGTGAACTAGCAACTAAACTAAATGATAAATTTGGTAGCTTTGACAAGTTCAAAGAAGAATTCGCTGCTGCAGCTGCTGGCCGTTTTGGTTCTGGCTGGGCATGGTTAATAGTAAATAATGGTGAATTAGAAATAACAAGCACGCCAAACCAAGATACACCAATTATGGATGGAAAAACCCCAATCCTTGGTCTTGATGTTTGGGAGCATGCTTATTACCTTAAATATCAAAACAAACGTCCTGATTACATCGCAGCATTCTGGAATGTTGTGAATTGGGATGAAGTTGCTAAGCGTTACGATGCAGCTAAATAATTAATAGTAAAAAGAGCCTTTGATGAATCAAGGGCTCTTTTTTGGTTTGTTTAAAATCAGGGAACAACGCTCTTTTTTGCAATCCAGTCTCTCATTCCGTTATTCTCCTTCTCAGGCTTTTTTTGACGGTTACGCGGTTCCTCGCGCCGTTATTTGCAGGTTTGGAGTCATGTTCATTTAATTTTGGCGCACTTGGGAATGTGAGGCTGTTTCGTACAGATTATTGCTCCTTTTTTTGAGCCTTTCGTTGAACCACAAACCGTTTTCCTCACCAAACCGGTCCCTCATCCCATTATTTTATGAATTTATAGTAATTTTAATAAAGTCTTTACCTAATCGGTTGATATTGACGAATTTCTTAAGAAACGTTGTATGGGTTAGTTACATTGGAGTTTCAGTCAACCACAAAACCAAAAACAGCCCATTTTTTAACACATTAAACCGTACGTTAAAATTGTATAGCTCCCGTAGAATTGAAAACAATAAAAGTAGATACGAAAAGGAGACGGGAGCTTATGAACAAAAGTTTAAAGGTAATATTAGGCGATATTGAAATTAACCGTGATTTAAAATTATTACTAACAATTGGTGGACTATATGCATTGTCCACTTTTTTATCCAATACTTTTGTCAATATTTATTTATGGAAACAATCGGGTGAATTCATTGACATCGCTCAATACAACTTGTTTGTCTATATTATGCAACCATTAACCTTCATTTTAGCTGGAAGAATTGCAAAACGGGTAGATAGAGTCATTGTTCTGCGATTAGGTGTTACCTTTTTATCTTTATTTTATATGACGGTATTGATTGTTGGCGAGAATGCAGCAACATATAATATGTTGCTTGGGGCATTATTGGGAATAGGTTTTGGGTTTTATTGGTTAGCCTTTAATGTTTTAACGTTTGAAGTGACAGAACCTGATACAAGAGACTTTTTTAATGGTTTCTTGGGATTGATGCAATCCTTTGGCGGGATGGTTGGCCCAATACTAGCAGGTTTTATTATTTCTAGATTAGACAACTTTCAAGGTTATACCATTATTTTTTCGATTTCATTCGGATTGTTCATTTTAGCTGTTATATGTACAATGTTTTTACAAAGAAGATCTGCTGAAGGTACGTTCGCTTTTATGAGAATCATTAAAGAAAGAAAGCATAATCAAGATTGGAAACGTATCTTGAATGCACACACTTTTCAAGGATTACGCGAAGGTATTTTTGTATTTGTTATTTCTGTTTGGGTATTCATTACTACGCAAAGTGAATTTGCCCTTGGTACATTTAACCTTGTCTTTTCTGGGTTTTCACTTGTGTTTTATTTTGTGGCTACAAAAATTATTAAGCCAAAAATGAGAAAATGGGCAATTTTTGCTGGTGGTTTATCATTGTATTTTTCCATCTTTCTACTACTATTCCACATGAACTATACAACGCTTCTTATCTACGGGGCGATTATTGGTTTGTCTTATCCAATTTTCACTGTTCCCTATGTGTCGATGACATATGATGTAATTGGAAAAGGTTGGAAAGCAGGTGAAATGCGGATTGAATATATTGTTGTGCGAGAATTGTTTCTAAATATTGGAAGAGTTTCCTCCATTGCGATCTTCCTTTTGGCAGTCTCTTTATTTGATCCGGAAACAATCATTCCGTATTTAATGGCTGTTGTTGGGGCGGGACACTTGGTCGTGTATTTTTTTGTCAAAGATATTACGTTACATGGGTTACATGCAGAACAAGAAACCATCGAAGCCAAACAAGAAATTGCTGACCAAGAGAATCGATAATCCTATAGAGTCTTAACCGAGAGGATGATATAATAAGGTGTAGATGAATTTTAAGGGAGAAAATGACCATGGGAAATAAGAAAAAGAAAAAAACACAACTTCCCTTTCGTTTAAACATTTTGTTTATATTAGTATTCGCCTTGTTTTCTTTGTTAATTTTACAATTGGGCGTTGTACAAATCTTAAATGGGGAAGAAGCACAGGAAAAAATTGATCGGACAACAGACACAACCTCAAAAAATTCAGTACCTCGAGGTAAAATGTATGATCGTTTTGGGAGAGTTATTCTTGACAATGAACCAGTTCGATCTATTATTTATACACCACCTAAAGGAGGAGATAGTGCCGAAAAACGGTTAGATATCGCAGAAAAATTAGCGACCTATATTACACTGGGTGAAGACTCTGAAGATAGACAGAATATGATTAGAGAACGAGACAAAAAAGAGTATTGGTATTTGCTAAATACAGAAGAGGTCCAAGGGCGATTATCGGCACAGGAATTAGAAGAGTTATCGACTGCTGAACAATATCAAGCAATGTTGGATAAGATTACTGCAGAGGATTTAGCGCAGATTGAATGGACAGATGAATTATATAATGAACTAGCAATAAAGAAAGAACTTGATAAAGCATATGAACTATCGCCACATATCATAAAAAATGAAAATGTAACGGAAGAAGAATATGCTAAGGTTTCTGAACATTTATCAGAGTTACCAGGGATAGATGCGACAATTAATTGGGATAGAGATTTCGTTAATGGAAATACATTTGCAAATTTTATCGGAAAAGTAACAACATCTGATCAAGGGGTACCGGCAGATCAAGCACCATACTACAATAGTCTAGGGTATAGTCGTAATGATCGTGTGGGAACAAGTGGTTTAGAAGAACAATATGAAAGTGTCTTGCGTGGAAGAAAAGAACAAGTGCGTTTTACAACCGATCAACAAGGGAATGTAGTTGGTTCTGAAGTGGTTGTGGAAGGACAGCGTGGTAACGATCTAGAGTTAACAATTGATATGGAGTTACAACAAGCTGTTGATCAAATCGTTCAAGAAGAACTAAAAACAACAATTGAGAAACATCCAGAACAAAACAAATATATGAAAGATGCTTTAGTTGCAATGATGAATCCACAAACGGGTGAAGTTTTAGCATTATCTGGAATTAGCTATGATCAAGAAACGGAGGAATTTTCAGATCAATCGTTTCGTGTGGTTTACGATGCCCATCGACCTGGTTCTACTGTTAAAGGTGCATCTGTCTTAGCTGGTCTCGATTCGGATGTTATTTCAGAAGGTGAACGAATGGATGATGAGTGTATCAGAATAGCGAGTTCAGCACCAAAATGTTCTTGGCAATATTTAGGAGTCGTGGATGATATTGATGCATTAAAACGTTCTTCTAACGTCTATATGTTTCACATTGCGATGCGTCTAGGTGAGGCAACTTATCGCCCAAACGAAAGGCTTGTTGGTTACAATTCTGATAAATTTCAAACCTTTCGTAATTACTATAGTCAATTTGGATTAGGTGTTGAAACGGGTGTTGATTTACCGTTTGAATCAACAGGATATAAAGGGAGTATTGACATTAATGCAGCGGGTAAACAAATGGACTTTTCGATTGGACAGTTTGATACTTATACGACGCTGCAATTAGCACAATACGTATCTACCATTGCCAATGATGGCTATCGTGTACGACCGAGACTCGTTAATAAGGTGCGGGAACCGTCATTATCAAATGATCAATTAGGGCCAGTTGTAGAAGCCTATAACACGGATGTTTTAAATCGAATTACCATGGAACAAGATTATATCGAACGTGTCCAGGAAGGGTTTCGTCGTGTTATGCAAGAATCTAGAGGTACAGCTGCCTCCTATTTTAATGATGCGCCTTATAATCCAGCAGGTAAAACAGGAACTGCAGAAAATGGGATCTATGAAGATGGTGAATTAATAGAGGAGACAGTTAATCTGTCACTTGTTGGATATGCTCCATTTGATAATCCTGAAGTAGTATTTGCTGTGATTGTTCCTAATCTGGGAGAAATTGAAAGTGGAAGGCATCCAGTTAATCATATGATTGGCAGAAGAATTTTAGATAAATATTTCGAATTGAAAGAGGAAAGAGCATCGGCTGGTGTTGATGATGATTTACCGGAAGAAGAGACCGCGGAAGAGTTGGAACTTGACATGCAGACGGAACAAGAACAACAACAGGCGGAGGAACAACAAATGGATATATTAGACTAGAAAAAAACATCGTGCATTTGCACGATGTTTTTTTAGTTGTTTGTTGTAATTGTATTTGCGATCTGTTTATATGACATGCTAGGAGTTAATTCAAATTCACCTATTTGGATTTTTGTACTGTAGTCTTGTTCATCTAAAAAAGTACTAAACTCTTGTTTAGATTCGATGATACCAGCCTCATACAGTTGGTCTGTAATGGAAGAAACAGATGTTCCTTGTTCTATTACTAATAGAAATGCAGTATTCGTATCTTCGGGATTCTCCTCTGTAGCTTCATTACGATCTGTATCAACATTTGAATCATCTCCAGTGGATTGTTCATCCTCTTGCATTGGGTGTTCATCTGTATATATATAGTAACCTTCTTGTTCGAGAGATTGAATCATTTCATCGATACTTGGTTCAGTTTGTTCAACGTCTTCGGGGATTGACTGGTCCATTGGTTTTTCTATATAAATATAAGTTAAGGCTAAGGGAATCGTTGCACTGAAGAGTCCCAAAGCAAATGCGCGTAATAACTGTTTCATATAAGACCTCTAACTTTCTGTTGAGAATTGATTGATGATTGAATGGACATCATATTCACTTAGGTTAGTCTGTTTGGCTATGTCTCTAATAGTAACCCCTTGTTGATAGAGGCGATTAATTTTTTTTATTAACGGTGTTTGATTCTGCTCTGGATGGAGTACTGATTCAGAAAAATCTGTTGTCAGTAGTTCTTCTTCCAAAATTTTGATTTTTTTCTTCATTTGATAGGTTTCTTGCATTGATGAAATAGTAAATTGTTCTAATTGATTCTCGATATTTTTAAACTTATCTTCTACTAGAAAAGATAGGATAAATAGTACGATTGCAATAACAATCAACGTAATGATCACATAAATCATATTATCTTCCTCCTTGGATTACCCATTATTAGTTATACCATATAAAAGCAATATAATGAAATAATTGTTTCAATTTATTTACGGTGGTATTGTGGAATATTATTGTTACTGCTTATGTATATGAAATAGTTGAAAAGCTATTTTTATAAAAGGATTTGATAAACAATTCAACATGTGCTTGAAATAAGTGAATTTTTTTGGTAATATTATTGAGTCTGATAAATAATAATTGACAGTCATTATAGTTATTGATGAAGGTTTGGAGGGATAAATCATGCGTGTAAACATTACACTTGCTTGCACTGAAACAGGTGATCGCAATTATATTACAACGAAAAACAAACGTAAACACCCAGAACGTTTGGAGCTTAAAAAATATTCTCCACGTTTGAAGAAACATACACTACACCGTGAAACAAAGTAAAGGTAGTATTGTATGCATTAAAAAAAAGCTGTCCCAGTAATGGGATGGCTTTTTTTAATGTTTTCTATTTTTGCTAACATATGTCATAATAAATATTGATTTCTAAACTAAGAAGGTTGTGCCTCGCCCTTCATTTTTGAAGTGTTGAAATCAACAGACGATTGATAAGTTTTAACTATGATATAAAAGGTGTGTAGCTATGACCACTAAAGCAGAATATAGAAACAAAATGAAAAAACAATTAAAACAATTATCAATAAAGAAAAAAACACAAATTGAACAACGTTTGTCCTCGCAGTTATTTGCAACAGAAGCCTGGAAAGAAGCGGATGTTATAGGTATTACAATTTCACAAAAGCATGAATGGAATACAAAGAATATCATCGAAAAAGCATGGAGTATGAACAAGGTAATATGTGTACCTAAATGTTATCCAAAAGAATCAAAGTTAGAATTTTATCAATTGGATTCTTTTGACCAACTGGAATCTGTCTATTTCAATTTATTTGAACCAATTCCGGAACAAGAACGAAGGATTGATAAGAATCAAGTTGATTTAATGATTGTACCGGGATTGGTCTTTGATCCTAGTGGCTTTCGGATTGGTTATGGTGGTGGTTATTATGATAGGTACTTAGCTGATTTTGGGGGTACAACTCTATCTCTCGCGAGCACCATGCAAATCATCGATACTGTTCCTGCTGATGACTATGATATTTCGGTCGACCATGTTCTTACAGAAACAGGACTATTACATAAAGAATAAAGAGAAAAGGCATAAACAAACAAATTTGAAGTAAACTATGGATATAAAATTGCAATATAACAAAAGGAAGTGAGTTTATGCGATTATTTCTATTTGTTTGTTCATTATTTGTTAGTTTAACGATCATTTTTCAGTATAGGTATAAAATTATCAATGCATTCTTAGCTGTAGGAATCTTACGAAAGATAATGGTGGCGATTACAATGAACATGCCATATATACGTGAAAGAATTCTACCAAGTATTTTAGGACGTTCAGTTTAATAAGCTGAACGTTTTTTAATTTTGGGGAGGGAGTACCATATCACTTTGTTCTTATAAATAAAGTGGAGGGAATTTTAAGAAATTTTATAAGCGGAAAAGCGGCTAATCTCTATGGTTAGTGTTGGGGTTCGGTGATATGATGGTTACAAGGAGGGGGAGCGATGTACATAAAGGAGCATTATTTACTTTTACGAACAGTGGATGATTTGATTCATAATCATGGTTTTACAGTTTTAACTTTAAAACCTAATTATAGTGAGATTTGGTTAGAGAAAAGAATAAAGAGGACCACTCATATTGTTAGGCTATATCACCATACATTTGATTGGAAAAATCAATTACAACAAGATATGGAGAGAACAAAAACAAAAAGCGATGCGTTTAAATACACGTTTTATTACAGCGCAAACATACATCCATAATATTTATATTGCGACCTATCCACCAGTTGATGTGAAGTGGGAAGATTTAAGCCGGTCCCAAGAAATAAAAAAGAACACACATATGTATCAATATTATGTGGATCATGTTTCAAGTATGGAAGAGTTTCAGCGTTTATATCAGCACTTTACTAATCGCTTCCAACCATTTTCGATTCCAAATACTGAATTGGAAATGGAGCAAATGTCGTTTTATTTACAATCTAAATTGCACTCGTTTATATATCGTCGCCAACAAGAGGAAAAGGCGCTGTTTAGTAATGGCCAACCAAGAATAACAACTATTTTTTTAGTAATGAATATTTTGTTTTTTTTGTTTATAGAGGCTAAAGGAGGCAGTACGTCAACTTTAACTCTTATCACCTATGGTGCAAAGTATAACCCTGCCATTCTAGATGGCGAATGGTGGCGAATTATATCTTCTATGTTTATTCATATAGGAATACTTCATTTATTTATGAATATGTTAGCTCTATATTTTGTCGGTTCTGCTGTTGAAAAGATTTATGGAAGTGGTAGGTTTACATTTATTTATGTTGGAGCTGGCATTATGGGGGGGTTGGCTAGTTTTGCATGGAACCCACAGATAGCAGCAGGAGCTTCAGGTGCTATTTTTGGTTTATTAGGTGCATTGTTGTTTTTTGGGGTGAATTACAAAAGGGTCTTTTTTCAGACGATGGGTTGGAATTTAATAATTGTTATTCTCCTTAACATCGTCTTTGGTGTAACGGTTCCACAAATTGATAACGGTGCGCATATGGGGGGACTAATTGGTGGTTTTGTAGCCGCTGCTATTGTGTTTTTTCCATCGAAGAGAAATCTTAAAGTACAACTCCTTGCTTGTCTGTCGTTTTGCGTCATTATTTCTGGTTTACTTGTTTATGGTCTAACAAATATGTCTGCTCACTACAGTGCTGTTGTTCAGACTCAGTTAGCACAGGAGTTGATTGAACAGGAAAACTATCAAGAGGTGATTGAAGTAACAACCTTAGCTATTGATGAACAAGTTCAATCCTATCAAGCAGAATTGCATTTTTTTCGATCCTATGCATGGTTGCAGTTAGGTCGAGTTGAAGAAGCAACCAATGATCTACTTCATGTGGTACAGATTGATTCAAGTTTTGCAGAGGCACATTATAATCTTGCTCTTATCTATGCAGATGAAGGGAATGTAGAAGAGGCACACGATCATGCTGAACGTGCCTCTCAACTTCAACCAAGTAATCAAGACTTTCAAGATTTATTTCAAAGACTTTCAAAAGAGTAACGCTGGATGAGTTGCCTTTTCTCACCTGCTTGATCCTGAAATAATACCATTAGGTGTGTTCCTTGTTTATCAAATAAGATTAAGGGAACAAAGCTATTGACCGGTTGTTGGTTTCTAGATATTCCTAAAATATATTCTTTATACAATCCTTCCCATAGTTGTCCAATAACTTTATTGGTCTCGGCTTGGGTTAACTCTGGGATGGGTTTGGTTTGATATTGGTATAAATCGGTCAACGGGACAAAATTATATTCATCTGTAGGTATGGAAAAGTGTTGGATTAATTGTTTCCAATGATAATTTAATTGTTGGTTCGTCGCATTATCGAGTGTGTGCTTCCAATCTTTTTGATTGGCATTTGTCGGCCTGTTAAAGGAAGTCAATGCACTATGTGGTGAATCAATTACATATAATTCATCATGCGTCATGGCTTGAATACTTTTAATCTGTTCATCTGGATAGTGAATTTCCCCATGATGGAAACTAATTGCTTGATAATGACTGCTATCTTCTCCATGTACTTTAGATTGTAATTGGATATGTTTTTCATTTTCTTTCCATTTACTCAAGATACCTTTTAACCTTCCATCTGAGTATAATAAGGAAACATCTTGGCGGAGGTAGATAGGTTCCTTAAGGCTAGAAGTAGAAGACCATAATACATTGTATTCGTCTTGGTCTGTTTCCGTTAGTAATTGTAGATTTGTTTCCATTGTCTGAAAGGATACTTCTTCATCAAGAGGAAAATATTTTATAGCCGGTGTGTCTTCCACTAGAAAAATAGTGATGGCTAGGATGAATGCAAGAAAAATTGTAACCAATGTTCCAATATAGTTTTTACTCATGGTCAAAACTCCTTCTTTATTTGAAAGATAACAGATATAAAGCAATATACAACCTAAAACAAGCCTACTTCTTATATATGTTTTATTGTGCGGATATATGAAAAAGAACAAGTGGACTTTAATAAACCGTGTATGTAATGAAGTAAAAGGTACATCCTAAACCATACAAGTATTTCAATTTAGGGTGATACGATGGAAAAACATAAAAAACCAATGTACCGAAATTTTAAAGATAATGTTAACTACATGCGCGAACGTCTAGGCGTTGACAAAAGTTTTGATGTAATCCATTTGGATTTGGAATATGTCGATCGCAAAATGGCTTTTTTCATGATTGATGGATTCGTGAAAGATGATATTTTGCACCTTTTAATGAAATTCTTAGCTAGACTTAATCCAGAGCAATTAGAACCAGAACCGTTTGAAAAATTATTAAAAACATACATTCCATATGTAGAACTTGATTATGTGGAAGATCTAAATGAAGCGACCGACCAAGTATTGGCAGGACCAACTGCTCTTATCATTGAAGGTATTGATAAGATTATTATGGTTGATGCACGAACATACCCTGTCCGTGGACCACAAGAACCTGATCTAGAAAGGGTAGTTCGAGGATCGAGAGATGGATACGTTGAGACGATTGTCTTTAATACCGCTTTAACTAGAAGAAGAATTAGAGATAGATCATTGCGAATGGAATACTTAAGCATTGGGCGTAGGTCTAAAACAGATATTGCACTCTGTTATTTAGAAGATATTGCTGATCCTCAGAAAGTAAAGACATTAAAGAAACATTTAAAAAAGATTGATACGGATGCCTTGCCGATGGCAGAGAAGACTGTAGAAGAGTTCTTAAGTGGAAGACATTGGAATCCTTATCCGACAATTCGTTACACAGAGAGGCCAGATACAGCTGCTGCCCATATTTATGAGGGACATATTATTATTATCATCGATGGATCTCCAAGCGTAATGATAACACCAGCAACTTATTGGCACCATTTGCAACACGCAGAAGAATATCGTCAAAAACCATTGGTTGGTGCCTATCTAAGGTTTGTTCGTTTTATTGCTGTCATTTTTTCTATTTTTGTCTTGCCGCTGTATTACCTGTTATCGGTAAGTCCAGAATTACTTCCTGGCGAAATCTCATTTATCGGTCCCAATGAATTTGGTGTCTTGCCACTGCTATTACAATTCTTAATTGCAGAAGTTGGGATCGACATGTTGAGGATGGCCGCCATTCATACTCCAACAGCTCTCGCCACAGCATTAGGGTTAGTAGCTGCAATACTTATCGGACAAATTGCAGTAGAAGTTGGTTTGTTTTCAAACGAGGTCGTCCTTTATTTGGCAGTTGCGGCTATTGGTACGTTTGCCACTCCTAGCTATGAATTGAGTTTAGCCAATCGAATAACGAGAATTGTATTATTAATTGTCACAGCTAGCTTTGGTGTTGCTGGCTATGTAATAGCAATTACTTTTTGGCTTCTTTATTTGGCCCGCATGAACTCTTTCCAAACTGGCTATTTGTGGCCGTTTATGCCTTTTTCTCCAAGGGCATTAAAGGATGTATTAGTTCGTTCACCTATGCCACTAAAACATCAACGACCTAGATTTTTAAATCCACAAGATCCAGACCGTTAATCAATGGCCTGGATCTTTTTTTGTAAAGGAAAGGATATACAGATGTCTAACTCCAACGTCTTCAACCTAAAGTTTTTGCTTCATGTAGGAGTAATAAAGTGCTAATGCCTTTGTTCACCTGGGTAACGTTAAAAAAGGCGTTAGAATGACTTCACAATTGACTAGTTTTTATTCATGAAATTGATGCTTTTATTTATTTATTTTCTAACAATGGATTGATATAATAAAGATGGTGATACTATGAAAACGATTTATGATATACAACAACTATTAAAGAAATTTGGAACCATTATTTATGTGGGGGATCGGATAGCGGACTTGCAATTAATGGAAGATGAATTGAATGAGCTTTATCGAGCGCAATGCATTAGTTCGGTGGATTTTCAAACAGCACGATTATTACTTAGACATGAAATAGCAAAATTAAAAGATACTGAGGAGAATAAACATGACTAGCAATTATTTAATTGGTGTAGACATTGGTGGAACAACTGTGAAAATAGCAATTGTAACAAACGATGGGGAAATAATGGATAAATGGGAAATCCCAACACGAACTGAGCAAGCTGGTATACATATCCCTAATGATATTTGGAATTCTGTGGAAGAGAAAATAGATACACATCAGATTAATAAAAATGATATAGATGGTATTGGAGCTGGTGCACCAGGTTTTATTGTTCCTAATACAGGAGAGGTTGCGGAAGCAGTTAACATTGGATGGAAGGATTATCCGTTGGCGACATATCTTGAAGACTTGTCTGGCTTGCCAGTGTTTGTAGAAAATGACGCTAATTTAGCAGCCTTAGGAGAGAACTGGAAAGGGGCAGGGAACTTAGCGGAAAATTTAATAGCCATAACACTCGGAACAGGTGTTGGTGGTGGGATCATCGCCAATAGTGACATTGTAAATGGCGTTAATGGGACAGCTGGAGAAATTGGTCATTTAACAGTGGAGCCTGGTGGGGCACCATGTAACTGTGGTAGAAATGGATGTTTAGAAACAATTGCTTCTGCTACTGGAATTGTACGACAAGCCAAATTATTATTAGAATCTGATGTAGAAACAAGATTAAAGGAGATCGATGGTCAAATTACCACAAAAGATGTGTTTGATATCGCGAAAAAAGGTGACGAAGAAGCGAATAAAATAGTGGAGCGTGTGGTAGATGTATTAGGCCTAGCAATCGCTAACGCGGCTACATTAATAAATCCATCAAAAATTGTGATTGGTGGCGGGGTGTCCAAAGCAGGGGAGCAACTCCTAACCCCGCTTAAACAAGCTTTTAGTAATTACGCATTATCTCGTATTGATGATGGCTGTAAGTTTGTTACAGCACAATTGGGAAATGATGCTGGTGTGATTGGTGGAGCATATCTAGTGAAAATGAATAAATATTAATTTATTATTACAAAATGATTTCTAATTTAACATCTTGTAACCAAACAATAAAAAATAAACTCTTGTTTAAGGGTTTATTTTTTTTGGTTATACTCATATAATAATTGTTGTTATAAATTTTAGTTTTGATGAAACTTTTTCTTGCATGTTGTCGTCTAATTATTGAAGAAATAAAATTTGATTCTAGTGTGTTAAAGTATAAGTAATAAATAATGATAAGAACTAATAACCTTTATCGTTGTTATTTTGTTAGGAGGAAGATTTTATGTTAGACAGGATTTCAAAAATACCGTTATATATAATTGCAAGTGTGTTATTTGGGTTAAAGGCATACATTTTATATCGGTTTATTTTTAATATTTCACTAGAAAATTTCATGCAAGAGATCATTTTGTTTATTAACCCATTTGTTTCAGCATTTTTATTTTTTGCAATTGGAGTTTGGTTTAAAGAAAAACGGCAAATGAAATTTTTACGATATGGAGCATTAATTGGATCGATTATTTTATATGTCAATCTTATATTTTACCGGAATTTTACAGACTTTTTAACTCTTCCAGTACTATTTCAAGGTAGCAATGCTGGTGATTTGGGAAGTAGTATTTTAAGCTTGGTCCATATTCCGGATCTTTTGTTGTTTTTAGACGTGGTTATTATTTGGTATTTAAGTAAAAAATCAAGTAGTATGTTATCGATAGAGTATCCTAAAAGGAAAAAAGTACTTGTTTTAAATTTATCGATTGCCTTTTTACTTGGAAATTATATTTTAGCGGAAATAGAGCGTCCACAATTATTACAAAGATCATTTGACCGAGAGTACTTGGTCAAAAACTTAGGAATATTTAATTTCCATCTGTATGATGTCGCCATGCAAACGAGAACAAGTTCACAAAAAGTATTTGCAGATGGTACAGAGATTCCTGATATACAATCTTATGTTCATGAAAATGTAACAAGTGATGAAAAGTCGGATCTGTTTGGAATAGCAGAAGACAAAAATGTGATTTTCATTTCATTGGAATCTGTTCAAAGCTTTGTGATCAATAATACAGTTAATGGGGAAGAAGTCACACCGTTTCTTAATGATTTAATTGATGACAGTTACTATTTTGAAAATTTCTACCATCAAACTGAACAAGGGAAAACATCTGATTCTGAATTTCTAGTAGATAATTCATTATATCCATTATCAAGTGGTGCGGTATTTTTTACGCACGGTCAAAATGAATACAATGCAATGCCTGAAATTTTGAAGGAAAAAGACTATTATTCTTCTGTTTTCCATGCGAACAATAAAAGTTTCTGGAATCGAGATGTAATGTATGACACACTTGGCTATGATCATTTCTATGATGAAGATGCGTATCAAATCACTGACCAAAATAGTATTGGTTGGGGGTTAAAGGATAAGCCTTATTTTGAACAATCAATGAAATATTTGCAGTCCTTGCCACAACCATTCTATTCAAAATTTATTACGCTAACGAACCATCATCCATTCGAGTTAAGCGAGGAAGATGCATCAATCGAACCATATGATTCAAATTCTAAAACGTTAAATCAGTATTTTCCTACTGTTCGATATACAGATGAAGCAGTAGAAGAGTTTTTTGAGGAATTAAAACAATCTGGTTTGTATGAGGATTCGATTATAGTCCTAATGGGAGACCACTATGGTATTAGTGATTTTCACAATCGGGCAATGAGTCAGTATCTAGATAAAGAAGAAATCACACCATATGATCATATACAATTACAACGGGTTCCATTCTATATCCACATACCAGGGCATGAAGGCGAAGTGATCTCAAAAATTGCTGGTCAAATAGATGTGAAACCAACTCTTCTTCATTTATTGGGAGTAGATACTAGTGATGATATTTCGTTTGGAACTGATTTGTTTACAGAAGATAGAAAAGAATTTGTGGCGTTAAGAGATGGTAGTTTCATCACCGATGATTATATATACACAAAAGATCAATGTTTTGATCGACAATCAGGTGAGTTACTTTCTGAGGCGACTACTGCAATTGGGCAAAACCAACAAGATTCAAATGAATGTGAACCTTTTGTAGAAGACGTTCAAAAAGAACTTTCATATTCAGATCAGATTATTTACGGAGATTTATTTAGATTTTATGACTTCGATGATGAATAAAACTAGTTAGTATTAGAAAAAAGCTTGGATAAATTATCCAAGCTTTTTTTATGATAAAATTACTATATGTCCCCATTAAACACTGCTAGATAGTCGGGTATTTTTGACGAAAAAAATCCCTTATCACACAGTTAAGTGTGATAAGGGATGGTGAGATGTTTGTCTTGTTTTTTACGCAGCTGATGTAAGCCATTCTGCTACATTGGTAAAAATTGTCATCACAGAGAACCAACCAAATGCTAGCGTGGATATGCCAGCAAATGCTACCCCAAAAAAGTTCTGTGATTTCAATTCACGAATAACTGCTATTCCACTTAGTAATGCAACAAACAACAGAATGATTGCTAATGTCATAACCCCCAACCTCCTTGTCAGAATTAACTTTCATTGCAATAGTATTTGTGATTATATTAATATGTAGTTAATATATGTTCAACATACATTTTAAAACAAAATATTTGTTTTGTCGAGAATCTAAATTAGTTAAAAGGAGTGGTTCTATGAATATAAAAACAATGCCTTTAGGTCCTTTACAGACTAACTGTTATATTGTTTATACAGACGAATCTGCTATTATTTTTGATCCGGGTGGAGATGGTGAGAAATTAGTCAGCTGGTTGCAAGAGGTTAACGTGACTCCAGTCGCGATACTTTTAACACATGCTCATTTTGATCATATTGGTGCTATCGATTATTTGAAAGAGTATTTTCAAATACCTGTTTATGTACATGAAGCTGAGGCGGAATGGTTGGAAGATCCGCAGAAAAATGGTTCAGGATTATTTCCAGTAGGAGAAATAAAGACGTCGCAAGGACCTGACAATTACATAAAGACCGGTTCGACCACAGTAGATGGTTTTACATTTGAGGTTAGGCATACCCCTGGACACTCACCTGGAGGAGTTATTTTTATCTTCCATGAAGAGCGATATATTATTGGTGGTGACAGTTTATTTCAGTTAGGAATCGGCCGAACGGATTTACCTGGTGGAGATCATCAGCAGTTAATCGACAGTATTAACAATGAAATGTTTTCACTAGCTGATGATTTTACGGTATATCCTGGACACGGTGATAGAACAACGATTGGATTTGAGAAAAAGGAAAATCCATTTTTAAACTAAAACTGATTAAAATAATGAAAAGCGCAAAATCTGTTTCGGTAACAACAATAACACACATATGTAACGGTTTACTCGTGGGCGTAGATGCTTCTGCTGCATAAAAAGGACCCCTTCCTAAATAGGAAGGGGTCTAGGGGGGATGTGCTCTGCTCTAAGTTGGTTAGGGATAAAAGTTAAGCTACTAATTATAATCATAATATGTTAACTCAATATTGTCAATATTCAGACTATATTTTTTATTAAGAAAGCTCCGATCTTTTGATCAGAGCTTTCTATTAGTGTCCAAACCCAGGTACCATAATAAAGTTTGTGTAAAATGTAAACCCAATAAAAAATACTGTACAATAAGCTCCAAATAAGTACATGTACATTCGTTCAGATAGATTTAAGAACCCAACCCCTAGGAAGAAAACAGTCTGAACTAAAAATAGGAAAGCCATATTATACATATCCCCAACAAAAAACATTACGGAAAAAATTCCAGTCCAAAAGCTTAACATTCGAAAGACCCGATCCATACTTTCCCCCTCCTTCTTATCGATATGTATCAACGCTATTATATACGAGCATCGGTAGATTGTAAATAATTCCAAACTTAAAGGTTTAAAAATTCAGGTATGTTCTGATATCAGAACATACCTGATAAGTACTGGGCTAGCTGGATTCGAACCAGCGCATAACGGTACCAAAAACCGCTGCCTTACCACTTGGCTATAGCCCAATATATCCTATTCATTAGTATGATAACCATTTTCTCTACCTTTATACATCGATATTATTTTCTCTCCAATTTTTTATTGTTGTATGGTAGTAATGGTGGCATATTTTGATTGATTGTCGGTGAGAACATGGAACTCTGCTTTAATCATCTGCTCTGTAACCGGTCGGTAATAGATGAGAACATTACCATAAGGATAACGATAGGTTATTTGCCCTGGTTTTATATCATTATCTTGTTCTATTTCTATGGTTGCTTTAAACTCCTGTTGTGCCATCTGCAATAATGTATCCATTTTTAATTGTTCTTCAAGATAATGGGTTTGTTCATGATGGTAATAATATATAGAAATACTACTAGTGGTCATAATTAGAACCAAAGCAGCAACAAATAAGATATAGGGTAAAATGAAACCTTTTTGCTGGGTCAAGGGTTTATGGATTGCGAAATGATTTCTCATATTTTTTTCCTTCCATTGTAGTTATAATGATACGCATTCCAAAAAGGCTTGGCTCTACTGCCATTTGTTTCACATTTCTTAACATAATCTCATGTCCTTGGTTGTCCACACGTCTTCGTATAACCTGATCGTAGAATTCAATGGTTACCGTTTTTTCGTCCTGTTTTTCGAAATGTATGGCTGACTGATCAATTGAAATATCAACCGAATTGTGAAGTTCAGATGATATAAAGTGATAGAGTTGTCTAGTGGAGAAATCATCATATTTTGTGTCATATTCTAATTGGTCAAGCAATAAAGGAAGAAAAGGGAGGGTAGACATTAGGATCATAAGTGCAAACAAGGAAGTTACTAATGTCATCCCTCGTTCATTCATAACCATATAAACAAAATGTTTTCGAATTTTGTTTAGCATCAGTCCAATCAGCACATCCTTTTATTAGTTTATTTTCAAGTGAAAATGAAAAGCTTACAGGGTTACCATCGATATTTTTAACAAAGTTAATAGGAAAAGATTTGTTAACAGATTCAAATAGTAGTGGTTGTAATTCGTCGTGTAAACGATACACAATTTCTCTTTGTTCCGCTAATATTTGCTCTTCAAGTCGAAGTTGATAGACAATCGGTATCAATGTTAATGTGATTGTCGTAACAATCATGAATGATGCTAATACCTCAACCATAAGAAATCCTTCTTCACTCTTTTTCAATAAAATAACTCCTTCCAGTACCAAACGGAAAATAAACATTGTAACTTTTGTTCGAAGTATAGATCGTAAACATACCAGGTTGTTTTATAGTCCCATCTACGGTGAAATCAATCGGCATCCTAAGTGTGTTTAGTTTTATTGTCCAATGTTTAGGTATCTCCCGTCTAACTATGACCTTCCCAAATCCACCTTGTTTTATCTGATAGAAGTGTTGGTCTGGCTCAATGGTTAAGTGATAATTTCTATTTGTTACAATGGTTAATTGTTGCATATATAACACGTCCTGTTGCAATACCTTTAAAAACTGTTCAGTGCGATAGTCGTCAATGATGGATACCTTAATGGTCGTCCCGATACTAAGGATGGTGAGCGTAATCCCCAATACAATAATAACTTCTAATAATGAAAATCCTCTTTCATTGTATGCCATTAATATGGTAATTCTTTTATTCCGAGGCATTTTTTGCTTCCACTTTCTCACCATCCCATTCAATTTCTTTCTGACCATTGGCGCAATCTTTTGACTGTAAATAGTCGTTTTCGATTAAGTCATCGATGCTTTCCGGTTCTTTATTCTCTTCAATTCGGTAAGCTTGGATTTGACTTTCTGCCATCATTTCAAGCGCTTCACAGCCACTATCCTGCAAATCCTCATTTTTATCAGCAAGGTTAGGTATTAACAGGATTAGCAAAGTGCTAATAACAGCCAGAACGATTAACATTTCAATTAAGGTAAATCCTTTTTCATTATGCATGACACATCCTCTTTTCTACATAGTTTGGATAAATTGAAACATGGGGAGCATGAGTGATAAATAAACTAAAATAATTAACCCTGCCAATAGAATGAAAAAGATTGGTTGGATTAGTTTGATTAATTTGGTGGTACGTTCTTGCATGCGGTTCATCACGAACGTTGCATACATGTTTAAATCTGTTTCTAATGTGTGATTATTTGTGCTTTTGGTGAAGATGGATGTCAGTTCATTCTCGAATAGTTGACAGGAAGGTAATATTGTGTTTATGGCAATTCCTTGTTGCAATTGATTAATAATATAGTCGGCGTAATGGACGATAATAGGTGCATGCTCTTGTTTTCTTATGGTTAACAATGCTTCTTTTAGTGAGAATCCAGCCTTCAGTAAAGATGCTACCTGTAATGAAAATACAAAGGTTACACTCCACTTTTGATAATGTCTGACCAATGGTAGTAGGGTATAAATTTTTATTTTTATTGGTATTTTTATGCGATTCCTAATCGTAACCCACATCAAAGTGATGATAATGACGAAACCAACGATAAAAGTGGAACCATTAAATAAATAGTTGATGATTTTAATGGAAAGATCAGTTACAGGAGAAGACTGACCAGATGTTTGCATTAAACGTAAGAAAGAAGGATATATATTGGTTTTGACAAAATAAAGCAATATACAAAACAATACAAATAGGATAAAAGGATAACGGATTGTTTGTTTGAAGTTATTCATCTGGTTTATTTGCTGATCCAACATAAGACAACATTGATTGAGTGATTTATCTAAATCTCCATTTGATCTGGAAAGATACATGAAAGATACTATTTTGTCATTAAAATTTGCTTCTTGTAATGCTTGGTCAAGTGGCATTCCTTCTTTTAAGCTTATGGAGATTTTCGATGATGGTTGTGCCCATTGTTGCTCCCATTGAAGTACTTCTAATGCATCTAATAATGGATATCCATGTTGTATTAATCGTTGTAATTGTTGTAGAAACTTATATTGTTGGATCAAAGGCATTTTCTCCCGATTAGTCCAAGTTAAAAATTTCTTGTCCTGTAAAACCATAGGCATAGGCCTTCCTCCTTAATCTCTCAAAGGAATTGAACTGTTGTTGATCACTTGGATCCATACCAGCAATTGCTTGTTGCAAGACCTTTGAATCAAGTAATTCTAAAACAGCTGCCCGCGATGGTAAGTGTTCATTTGTTTCAATTGGCAGTAATTGTAACGAAGCAACAGCGATTAAGCTTTGCTCTAAATCTGTTTGTTTAATCCCCATCTCAAGCAATCGATGAATTGTACCAAACGCATTCTTGGCATGTAATGTACTGAGAACAAGATGTCCTGTATAGGAAGCGTGGAACGCAAAATGAGCTGTTTCTCGGTCACGTATCTCACCGACCATAATGATGTCTGGATCATGTCTGAGAGCAGCTTTTAATCCGGCGTTATACGTAATGCCAGCTTTCTCATTTACTTGTACTTGTAAGATGTTACTCATTTCTTTTTCAATCGGGTCTTCTAATGTGATGGTTTGATAAGAATTGTCGTGAAGAAGGGATTGAAGTAAAGCGTACAATGTTGTGGTCTTTCCGCTTCCGGTTGGACCGGTTAGTAAAATAATTCCAGCGCGATGTGATATCCAACTTTTTATCTTATTTAATTGATAAGGGAATAAGAAAAGTTGTTCAATTTGTGGTGCTTCTTGCTGGGGAAGAATTCGAATTGCAAGACTCTCTGAAGTGTGAACAGGGAGGGTAGAGAGCCGTAATGAATAACTTAACGCTTGTAATTGGAAATGAATTGAACCATTTTGTGGTCGTTTAATTTCCCCAATATCCATCCCCGACGTAAACTTGTAATACGCCAAAATTGTTTCAAATTCTCGGTTAGTAATCGACCGATGAAATACTCTTTTTCCGTGAATGCGAAAATAAATATCGGTCTTTTTTGAAAAAGGACAAAAATGAATGTCTGTAGCAGTGGCTTGAATCGCAGATAACAGTAAGTTATTTGAAAAAGTAGTTGCAGGATTCAACCATATTTCACCTCTCTTTCGTTTGATAAATACATTATTCGACAACAGGCTACATGTATCCTTTAAAAGAATGTGAATAATTTGTTACAGTTAACATTTCTACGTAGGATATCGTGCAATTATATAGAATTTGACGCAACTTCAGCTAGTATGAATCGATCTACAAAGGTATTGATGAAGCTGATAAAACTTATAAAATGCTGCTATTTGGTTATAATAGTAATGAATCACACAAAGATGAAGGGGTGATGAAATTGTCAGGTAATGATTATGTGAAATTTATGACACAAGAAATAGTCAGATATATGGATACACCCCAAGAAGAGAGGAAAAAGAAGAAGCAAGAAAAGCAAATGGAACAACACCAACTTACTAGTCGCTGGTTTGGAATACTCCCATTTGCATTTAAACTGTTGGTGAAAAAGAACAAGTAGCAGGCTTGATTTGGAGGCCTGCTACTTTGTTTTTATCCCGGTGCAACCGTCCGTAAGGCCCCCACTTCAAAAACATAAAGTGAAGCAAGATGTTTAAATGTGAGTAAACTGCGTCTTCACCCGATTGGTCAACTCACACTCAGTGGGAAAAGAGCAAAAAAAACCCTGCTGAGTGAAGTTGTACTTTATCTACTCAGTTAATATTTTGGTTGATTGTAATTGAGATAAATAAAAAATCCCGCCATTAATCACATCGATATTAATTTGGGGCTGGTAACGATCTTCTACTGCCTGCATTTCTTGATCAAATCGATTCTCGTACTGTTCCTCCTCATCGCTATCCTGATAAAAATGTTCTACTAACTTTTTTTCCTCTTGTAAATGGTCCCAAGATTCTTGTGCCCATGAATGCTCTTGCTTTTGTAAATATTTTTCAATGTAAGTAATCATTCGTTGATAACCACTTTTTAACTTGATCATTGGGGTAATCGTATAACAAAAGTCTGGAATCGAAGACTGCAAAGGTAATTGTTCTAGTTCATCCATCATATTTATTTTCATCCCTCCATTTATTAAATGGAGTCCGATCGATTGAATTTCATCCTTTTTATGTTTTCCCGTATAACTTATACGAAAATTGACTACTAACCATGGAACAAGTGCTGTTCGCTGAGCTGTTTCCACTTGTTCAAATAATTTAGTGAATTTTCCTTGAGTTGTTAATGTATTAAAGATTTGATGAAGCCTAGGACTACCAAAATGAATCCATTCCCCGTCTTCGTCACGCCGATCAGGGTTTGTAATAAATGTTACTTGCATCGGTTCTCCAGCATAACCTAACTTTTTTACATACTGCCAATAAAAGGGGCGATTCATTAACCATTCATCCATTTTATCGGTTAACTGAACCTTAAGTTTTCCGTTATCATTTTCTAATATGTCACATTTATTCGCAACGAAGTAATCGTTAAGAAATTCATGAAGATTCTCTAGAGCCATGCTGATCCTCCTCTAAATACTGGTTTTGAGCGTATGAAATAACGGATGAAAGGTTCTCTAATTTAATCTTGGCCTCCCCATCTGTGGCTGATTCTTGAAAGATTGATTGTATCTCTTTTTCCACATCCCCAATGTCCAGGTCGGCTAAAATGTCATCCAAGTTGCCAACAACTCGCTCGAAAAGTTTTATCTTTTCATAGAGTAAATGAAGGACATGCTCCTCCATTGTATTACGTATAGCGAAATTATAAATGTGTACATCTTGTTCCTGGCCAAATCGGTGAATACGACCAATTCGCTGCTCTAAACGCATTGGATTCCAAGGAAGGTCATAATTAATCATGTTATTACAGAATTGTAGATTAATTCCTTCTCCTCCAGCCTCCGTTGCAATTAAAACTTGGGCGTGGTTTTCGAATAATTGCCTCATCCAATCCTTCTTGCTTCGTTTAAACCCACCACGAAAGGGAACAGAAGAGATTCCATGCTGCTGAAGATACCATTGTAAATAAAATTGCGTGGCTCTGTATTCTGTGAAAATAATAAACTTTTCGTCAGTGTTTTGGATTAGCTCAATTACTTTATCCGCTTTGGCATGGTGTGGTAGTTGTTCAATTCTTTGCATGAATGCTTCATAGTCATCTCGGTTTGGGAGTTCATTATTTTCATTGACCAATTTTCTAAGTGATAAGTAGCATGCTTCTCTTGATGAACATAGTTCCCTTGTATACGTAATAGATGAAAAATTGCTAGTTTCCCTGCTAATATGAGAGAGTTCATCATAGGCTTCTTGTTCATCTTCAGTGAAATCAACCCAGATGGTTTTTACATGACGTTTCGTCCAATCAATACCTGTATCTTCTCGTCGATTTCGAACCATCACATTTTGGACTAATTGTTTTAATTTCCCATCATTAAATAAGTTTTTGCGGTCTCTGCCAAATTTTTTAGTAAACTCGTCGTAACTACCTAAATAACCAGGTTTTAAAATCGAAACAAGGTTAAAGATATCCGTTAATTTATTTTGAACAGGTGTTGCGGTCAATAATAAACAATACTTTTTCTTTAAGGCTCTTACGAATTCATAGTTTTTTGTTTTATGATTTTTAAGCTTATGTGCTTCATCAATTAGCACAAAGTCATATTCTTGTTCTAAAATAACGTCACGATGGACTGGTCGTTTTGCTGTGTCTAGTGATGTTACGACGATGTTTTGCTGATCCCAAACAGGTCGTTTTCGTTGGGAAATAGCTGGAATATAGAATTTTTGATTCAGTTCATTAACCCATTGATTTACTAGTGATGCTGGAACTAAAATTAGTGCTTTTTTTACTAACCCTCGAATCATATATTCTTTAAGGATTAAACCTGCTTCAATGGTTTTTCCAAGCCCAACTTCATCTGCCAAAATTCCTCGTCCATTCATCTCTTCAACTACTTGTTGGGCACTATCCAGTTGATGCTGTAAAAAATTTACATGTGGTAAATGATTCGGCGCAGTTAAGCCCTTGAATTCTGGTGTACTTGTTGCGACTGAAGATTGATAAGACATGTGAAAAAGGTCCCATGAGCTTAATTTTTCCTCGTTGTTTAGCTTTGAATCCAAATCATCAATAAATTGATCATCACGATTCAATTGAATATTCATATAAAATCACCCTTTGAGACAAATTTTTTAATAATTTAAAATAAGGGCACACAGATACAAAATGCTATGATATAATAACGTTGAAATTGTTACAATTTTGTTAATATTTATCCCGGTGCAACCGTCCGTAAGACTCCTACTTCGAAACATGAAGTGAGCGAGATGTTTAAGTGGGAGTAAACGGACGCTAACGCCTCGATTGGTTCACTAACTCAGTGGGAATGAGCAAAAACTCCCCACTGAGTGAAGTTTCACTTTATATAATTGGAATCCTTATAGCACGTTATTGCATTTCATAATGTGTAGTATACCCAAAACTTCACAAATTAAAATGGACGGATGACTGTAAGAGGAGAGACTACCTATGTGGTAGCGCCGAAGGAGCAAGCGTAAGCGAATCTCTCAGGCAAAGAAGACTCTTGCATGACGTAACTCTGGAGAATGTTTATCTTAGATGTTAGATAAACTACCCAAGAAGAAAGCTTTGGTATGATCTTGGTTCATATCAAAGTGAAACTTTCTGGTTTAAGGACAGAGAATTCACTAATATTGGTGGATTCTCTGTTTTTTTATACATAATGATTATTAAATAGGGGGATGAGAGATGGCTGATGTAAAACGAACACCAATATTTCCAGAATATGAAAAACTGGGAGCTAAAACGGTAGACTTTGGTGGTTGGGATATGCCAGTTCAGTTTGCGGGTATTAAAAAGGAGCACGAAGCCACAAGAACAAAGGCTGGTTTATTCGATGTATCACATATGGGTGAAATCTATGTTGAAGGACCGAATAGTGAGGAGTTTCTACAAACTGTGTTAACGAATGATTTGTCAAAAATAACCAAAAAACGTGCTCAGTATACGGTGATGTGCTATCCAGATGGTGGAACGGTGGATGATTTGATTGTTTACAAATTAGATGAAGACCAATTTTTACTTGTGGTTAACGCAGCGAATACGGACAAAGATTTTGAATGGTTAAAAAAACATAAAATCGATGGTGTTTCCATTACCAATCACTCAGATGCATATGGTCAGATAGCCATTCAAGGACCTAAAGCGGAAGAGGTGTTACAAAAGCTAACATCTACAGATCTTTCAACTATTAAATTTTTTCGTTTTGACTATCCAGTTACTTTTAAAGGAGTTAAAGGTAATGCACTTGTATCCAGAACAGGGTATACGGGTGAGGATGGCTTTGAAATATACTTAGATGCTGAAGTAGTTCGAGATTTATGGAATCAAATCCTAACTGCTGGTGAAGATGTAGGGATTGAACCAGTTGGTCTTGGTGCCAGAGATACACTTCGGTTTGAGGCAAATTTAGCTTTGTATGGGCAGGAATTAAGTGAGACGATATCCCCAATTGAAGCGGGATTAGGCTTCGCTGTTAAGACAGATAAACAGGTAGATTTTATTGGTAAAGACGTATTAGCCAAGCAAAAACAACAAGGAACAAGGCGTAAACTCGTAGGGATTGAAATGATTGATAAAGGGATTCCGCGTCATGGTTATGATGTATTTCACGATAATGAAAAGATCGGTTTTGTTACAACTGGTACCCAATCACCAACATTGCAGAAAAATATAGGTCTTGCATTAGTTCAGACGGATTATACTGCGCTAGATACAGAAGTTTTGGTGCAAGTGAGAAATAGACAATTAAAAGCAAAAGTTGTTTCTACTCCATTTTATAAACGACCAAAACAATAAGGCAAAGGGGGATGAAAGATGGAGTTTCGATACTTACCTATGACGAAGGAAGATAAGCAGGAGATGTTAGACAAAATTGGGGTTGATCATACAGATGATTTATTTTCTGATATACCCGATTCCATTAGGCTAAAACGTGAATTAGATTTGAAAATACCTAAAAGTGAACCACTACTAATGAACGAACTGACAAAGCTTGCGAATAAAAATTATAATCTAAAAACACACGCGTCTTTTTTAGGTGCTGGTGTATATGACCACTATATTCCGTCGATTGTAGACCATGTTATTTCTCGTTCTGAATTTTATACTGCATATACCCCTTATCAACCAGAGATTTCTCAAGGGGAATTGCAAGCGATCTTTGAATTTCAAACCATGATCTGTGAATTAACCAACATGGATGTGGCGAATTCTTCTATGTACGACGGAGCCACCGCACTTGCAGAAGCAACAACCTTGAGTGCTGCACAAACAAAACGGAGTAAAATTCTAGTCTCTAAAACGGTTCACCCTGAATCAAGAGCAGTTATCAATACGTATGCTAATGCACATAAACTTGAAGTAATTGAAATTGACGAAGTAAATGGTGTGACAGATATGGAAGCCCTTCGTAATAAATTAGATGAAGATACCGCAAGTGTTGTCATCCAATACCCAAACTTCTTTGGACAAATAGAACCATTACAACAAGTGCAACAAATGTTAGAAGATCAGAAAAAAACAATGATGATTGTATCCAGTAATCCATTGGCACTTGGTTACCTTACACCACCAGGTTCATTCGGAGCAGATATTGTGGTGGGGGATACACAAGTGTTTGGTATTCCCGCTCAATATGGTGGACCTCATTGTGGTTATTTTGCCACTACGAAAAAATTAATGCGTAAGGTCCCAGGGCGACTTGTTGGTCAAACGGTGGATGAAGAAGGAACTAGAGGTTTTGTATTAACACTACAAGCGCGTGAACAACATATTCGCCGGGATAAAGCAACATCTAATATTTGTTCCAACCAAGCATTGAATGCTTTAGCATCCTCTGTTGCTATGAGTGCAATAGGGAAACAAGGGATTAAACAAATGGCGTGGTCGAATATACAAAAAGCCTATTATATGAAGCAGCAATTACAACAACAAGGTATCCCGGTAGTCTACCAAGGTGCTTTGTTTAACGAATTAGTGATTGATGTGAAAAAATCTGTTTCAGAGGTAAATGCTGTGCTATTAGAAAAGGGAATTATTGGTGGGTTTGATTTAGAACAAATCGAAGCAAACCGCAAAGGCCAGATGTTGATTGCTATTACTGAATTGAGAACAAAGGAAGAAATCGATATATTTGTGAAGGAAGTGGGGGAGATTCATGGCTAATCAAGACTATCCATTAATTTTCGAATATAGCAAACAAGGGCGTACCGGTTTTAGTTTGCCAGAATTGGATATTCCGGAACTAGACTTAACAGAAGAATTCGACGAGACGTATATAAGACAAGATGCACCAGAGTTACCAGAAGTAAGTGAGTTAGAGATTATCCGTCATTATACAGGATTATCTCGACGTAATTATGGGGTCGACTCTGGGTTTTATCCACTTGGGTCTTGTACGATGAAATATAATCCAAAAATCAATGAAGATGTCGCTCGACTTGATGGGTTTAGTAGTATTCACCCCTATCAAGATCCAACAACAGTTCAAGGTGCCTTAGAAGTCATGTATGATTTACAATCCGCATTGGCAGAAATTACTGGAATGGATCAAGTTTCTTTGCAACCAGCTGCAGGGGCTCAAGGTGAATGGGCTGGTTTGTCAATGATTCGTGCTTTTCATGAAGCTAATGGGGATCACCAGCGAACGAAAGTTATCGTTCCTGATTCAGCTCATGGAACGAACCCGGCATCTGCTACATCGGCTGGTTTTGAGGCGGTTACAGTCAAATCAAATGAAAACGGTCTTGTTGATTTAGAAGATTTAAAGAAAGTAGTCGGCAATGATACTGCGGCATTGATGCTGACCAATCCAAACACGTTGGGTTTGTTTGAGAAAGAGATTGAAGAAATGGCCGAAATCGTTCATGGTGCTGGCGGAAGACTGTATTATGACGGTGCAAACTTAAATGCGATTATGGGATACGCAAGACCTGGTGACATGGGCTTTGATGTTGTCCATTTAAATCTGCATAAGACGTTTACAGGACCGCATGGTGGTGGCGGGCCAGGATCTGGACCAGTTGGCGTGTCAGCGGAATTAGCTAAATTTTTACCGAAACCAGTGTTAGTGAAACAGGGTGAGACCTACCAGTTTGATGATGATCGCCCAGATTCGATCGGTCGAGTTAAACCTTATTATGGTAACTTCGGTATTAATTTACGAGCCTATACTTACATCCGTACAATGGGAGCGGAAGGTCTTAAAAAAGTAAGTGAATATGCGGTGTTGAATGCAAATTATATGATGCGAAGTCTACAAGAGGAATATGAGCTCCCTTATACCCAACATTGTAAACATGAATTTGTATTGTCTGGGAAAAAACAAAAGAAATTAGGAGTGCGTACACTAGATATCGCGAAACGTTTGCTTGATTTTGGCTATCACCCACCAACTATTTACTTCCCGCTAAATGTGTCGGAAGCAATGATGGTTGAACCAACTGAAACGGAATCGAAAGAGACATTAGATGGATTTATCGAAAAAATGAATCAAATCGCAAAGGAAACAGAGGATGATCCGGAAGTTGTCCAAGAGGCGCCACATACAACTGTTGTTTCAAGAATGGATGAAACCCGCGCTGCAAGAAAGCCAATTCTTCGTCATCAAAAACAATAACAGAGACAAAAGGGGTATAAACCAATAGTGGTTTATACCCCTTAATATTGTTAAATAATTAGTAGTTTGGCTTTTTAGATGCTTTGATTTTTCCAGTCCATTTTTTAAAACCACCTTGTAAGTGGTGCAAGTCTGTATAGCCTTTTTTGTGCAGGAGCATGGCTGCTCTCATGGAACGTGCTCCAGACTGACAATATAAATAGACGGGTTGATCTTTTCTAAGTTCTGTAAGGCGTTGTCGCATTTGGGATATCGGAATATTTCTTGCCCCTAAAATGTGTCCAGCATCAAATTCTTTTGGTTCTCTTACATCAATTAATTGAGCTTTGCGGTAGCCTTTACGAAATTCTTCTTCCGTCAACGTGTTTAGTATACGCTTTTGTTTCACGTATCGATACACGCTGTACCCAATTAAGATCACGGTTAGTGCTATTAAAATGCCTAAATCCATAGTATGACTTCTCCTTTATCTAAAACTTCTCTAACTTATTATAGAATGATTATATCACTTTTCAAAGAATTTTTCTCTATGAAAAATACGGTAGAATGAATTATACTAGATCTGTTGTGTGAAATGTCTTACCTTAGCTTTTTATAAAGGATTTTGTAAAAATAAAGAAACGCAACTGACGAAAAATATCAAATCTATTAAAAATCGTGATAATAACTACAAAATTCTCTAAATATCATGGTTTCTTATAAATTTCTTTGTTTGACAAAACAATAGTGATTCGTTCAATTTCACAACATATTGTGTTAATTTTTATTTCTGAACACAATATGTTGTTTTGTTGTTTGGTTATATGTTAGATTATATAGAGTGTATAAAGCAACTAGATGATACTTACTTTGATAGTATATTTGATTAGTAGAGGAGAGATGTGTTAGATGGGAGCAGTGACTGAAATCGAAATGGAAATTAATGTCGAAAGATTGAATAAGGACATTAGCTTATTTCCGCAGGTCCATCCGATAACAAGTGATATGCATACAACGCATAAAGGAGTTTCCCGACTTGTTATGTTGGATCGATATGCTTTCAAAGACACCGAGAAAACCACGTTGTCTGAAGGAGATTTTGTCGTATTAACCGTAAAAGCAGACCCTAAATTTCCAGCACGTGGACTTGGATTTATAAAATCAATTGATTGGAATCATAACCAAGCAGATATTAAGGTGGATCAGGAATTTGTTTCTGTATTAGATAATGATAAAGAAGCAGATACAGGTATTGTGACACGATCGCTTGATGTGATTGATAAGCCACTTGAAATCTATTATGAGCAAATAGCAATGCGAAATGCTACAGGATTAGCAGAAGTAGAAGAAACGGAAGAAGAAAAGCAAAAATGGTTCGAGAAGTTCTATCAAGAGCTTTCTAATTTAAACTTTATACCAGCAGGACGTGTGTTATATGGTGCTGGTGCCAATACAGATGTAACGTATTTTAACTGTTATGTCATGCCGTTTATTCAAGATTCCCGTGAAGGGATTTCTGACCATCGTAAACAAGTAATGGAAATTATGAGTCGTGGTGGCGGTGTTGGTACTAATGGTTCAACGCTGAGACCTAGAAATACATTAGCACGTGGTGTCAATGGAAAATCATCAGGATCTGTCTCGTGGTTGGATGACATTGCGAAACTTACACATCTTGTTGAGCAAGGCGGCTCAAGACGAGGTATCATCATGGTTTGAGTGCCCCGTCTCAAAAATACCCCGTGAATTGCTGGGAACTCTTAAATAATAAGAGCTACAACGTAACTGGAAACGGTAAGCGTGATAGCTAAAAATCTTATTATAAAAAGACAATCAGCAGCCAAGCCTCTAAGTCGTAAGATAGGAGGAAGGTTCAACGACCATCGAAACCCCATCTTAATAGATGGAAGGGAGTAGAGTAGGGACTAAGCGGTTCCGAAGTGCGGGGGTGCTTGAAAAAGTACAAGATATGGTCTGAACTTTATGGTGACATAAAGAATTGGTCTAGCGAACCAATGGAACAAATTAGCTCAAATGATTATGTTAGCAGACTGGCACCCAGATATTATTGAATTTATTATTTCTAAAATGCAAAACCCGAGAATCTTAAGGTTCTTAATTGAGAATTCTGAAGATGAACACATTAAACATTTAGCTAAAGAAAAACTAAAATTCACACCATTGACTCCTGCTGAACAAGAGATGTATCAGGGTATTGTAAACTATAAAAATATGCCTGGTCAGGGTGGCTTTACTGAAAGTGCTATTAAAGAAGCAGAGGAAAAATTAACAACAGGTGGCACGTATAGTGTACACAACACGGAATTTTTAACTGGAGCGAACATTTCTGTCTGCATTACAAAAGAATTTATGGATGCAGTAGAAAATGATGGTGATTATGGGCTCAGGTTCCCCGATGTAGAAAATTATGGACCTGAAGATATGAAAGTATATAACGAAAAGTGGCATGAATACGGTGATGTGCGTAATTGGGAAGATATGGGCTACGGTGTTCGCGTGCATCGTCGTATGAAAGCAAAAGAGCTTTGGAATCTCATTAACATCTGTGCAACGTATTCAGCGGAACCTGGTATTTTCTTTATCGACAATGCGAACGACATGACAAATGCAAAAGCATACGGTCAGCAAGTTGTTGCAACGAATCCGTGTGGAGAACAACCACTTGCGCCATATTCTGTTTGTAACTTAGCTGCTGTTAATTTAGCTGCTGTTGCAGATAAAGATAGCAAAAAAGTTGATTTTGAAAAATTAAAACAAACGGTTCAAACTGGTGTTCGTATGCAAGATAACGTAATTGATGCAACACCATATTTCCTGGAAGAAAATAAAAAACAAGCACTGGGTGAACGACGTGTTGGACTTGGTGTCATGGGTCTACATGATCTATTAATCTATTGTGAAACGGAGTATGGATCTGAAGAGGGGAACAAGCTTGTTGATCAGATTTTTGAAACAATCGCAACAACTGCTTACCGTACTTCGATTGAATTAGCAAAAGAAAAAGGAAGCTTTCCTTTCCTAGAAGGTGAAACAGAAGACGAGACGAAACAACTCCGTGAACAGTTTATTAATACTGGTTATATGAAAAAAATGCCTGAAGATATCCGTGAAGGAATCCTGCAATATGGGATAAGAAATTCGCACTTATTAACCGTAGCACCGACTGGAAGTACAGGTACAATGGTTGGGGTATCAACAGGATTAGAACCTTATTTCTCCTTCTCTTATTACCGAAGTGGTCGACTTGGTAAATTTATTGAAGTGAAGGCAGATATTGTTCAAGAATACTTGAACCACCATCCAGATCAAGATTCGAACACTTTACCACATTGGTTTGTCACAGCAATGGAACTATCACCAGAAGCACATGCAGATACACAATGTGTCATCCAAAAATGGGTAGACAGTTCGATATCGAAAACAGTTAATGCACCAAAAGGATACGCGGTTGAACAGGTCGAAAGTGTATATCGACGACTATATAATGGCGGTGCAAAAGGTGGAACGGTCTATGTAGATGGAAGCCGTGATACACAAGTCCTAACATTGAAAGCTGAAGAAAATAGTTTGGATGATGCAGCTAAGGAAACAGAAGCACCGGAAAAACCAAAAGTAGTTTTAATGGACACCATTCAAGAACTAGACAAAACGAATGTTACCATCGGCTCTGAAGTAGGCGATACTTGCCCAGTATGCCGACAAGGTACAGTAGAAGATATTGGTGGATGTAATACATGTACCAACTGTAACGCACAATTAAAGTGTGGGTTATAAAGTTTTAAACGAAGACGACTGTTATACAGTCGTCTTTTGTTTGCTTGTTTAAGGGATGGTTGTAATTTTTAATCGTGATAACTATCCAATGTGGTGCTTGTTTGTTTAAAAAAACTATTGTATTCTTTAAGTAATAGTAAATTAGTGGATTATGAAGTGGAGGATTTGAATTTATTATGCCAACACCTAGTATGGAAGATCATATTGAACAAATATATATGTTAATCGAAGCCAAAGGATATGCACGAGTTTCGGATATAGCAGAAGCACTCCAAGTTCACCCATCCTCCGTGACAAAAATGGTTCAAAAACTAGATAAAGATGATTATTTAAATTATGAGAAATACAGAGGCCTAATTTTAACGGAAAAAGGAAAAAAAATAGGGAAAAGATTAGTCTATCGTCATGATCTATTAGAGCGATTTTTGGAGATTATTGGTGTTGATCAAGAGAATATTTATCAAGATGTCGAAGGAATTGAACATCACCTTAGTTGGAATTCAATTGATAGAATTGGAGATTTAGTCCAGTATTTTGAGGAAAACCCGGAAGGTGTTAATGTATTAAGACGGATACACCAGCAAGGTAAATAATAAATGTATCCCTTAGTAGTAAAGGATAAGGATACATATTATATCCTTACTTGATGCTTTTATTTTTCGTATATTAGCTGGTGGGCTCTTCCTATCCTGAGTGTTAGTATCACAAAGAGAGGTACACAGGCCCTTGAATCAATTGGGGGGTGAAAGCGAAAGTTTACCTACTTAAACATCTCTGTTCCTATCCTGTTTTGAAGTAGGATCTTACGGACGGTTGCACCGGGATAAAAGAGCAAGAAACGAGAAAGTGGTTTTAGCTTTATCCAGATTTCAAAAATCTAGTGAGTCTTATCAGCATAAAAAAATCGAGCACTTTAAAAAGTGGCTCGATTTTTTCTTTTTTGTTTATTTCCTTCGATTACACGTAAATGAGTGGCCCGTGCTTTACTATTTCTTCGTTTGTTTAATAACGGTGCTTGTTTCTTGGTGGCTTTAGCTATTGTTTTTTTACTTGGTTGGTCTTGTTTATATTTTGCCTTCGATTGCTTGACAGCCTTTTTATACTTCTTAATGTCATTAGAAGTACGAGGTCTGATAAAAAAATAATAAACAGCACCATAGATGATTGCACCAAATGCAACCATCATAAGTAGGCTTGTAAGTAGTGAAGCCGTATTTGTGAAAAGTTGTACAGAAAAGCCAATTATAGCAAGAACAATAAGCGCATAAATGAAGGGGGTCAGCTTATTGCGAGTCATGCACACTCCTCCTTTCCATTTCGCCGACTTACTTACTTATTACCAAATATACCACCAAATTCTAAACAAAATACATACCTTAACTCGTGCAAATTTATTTCCTTGCTTTAACCTTATCACGAATGGCTGGTGCACACCATCTTTTTGTCTAGGGAAATAGGCGGTATATAGTGGTGGAAGTTAGTTTTAAAAGTGTAAGTGACGATGAACAAAATCAAATTTATTACCTACCATAAATTGTTTCCCTGTTTAGGAAAAATATTCTTGAATGTCTGAACTATTATTTATTTTATTTCTAATTAATGACTAAACAACTTCATAACATTATCAGGATCAATTTCTGTATTTTGAATTTTCTGTTATATATATTTTACTAAAAAATTGTAAAAAGCACTAGTAATTCTTGTTGTTTTATGGATGGAAAGCTGGCAATTTGGTCAATCTAACAGATGGAGGTGTGTTTATGTCTGAAGCAAATTTAGAACAAAACCAACATGTTAAACCGATCTCATTTTTAGGTAAAGCCTTGTTAACTGGATTTATTGGAGGTGTGTTATGGAGTTGTATTGGAGGTATAGCAGCTTATTTTAACTTTACTTCAGTATCGCCTGCTTCGTTTATATTGAGGTCATGGTTACAAACCGAATGGTCTGATGGTATTTTGGGTCAGGTCATTTCCATATTAGCGATTGGTTTACTATCGATCTTAATTGCCTTGTTTTATTATGGAGTGATGAGAAAGGTGGAAGGTATTTGGCCAAGTGCATTGTTTGGTGTTGCGCTGTGGTTTATTGTTTATTATTTATTACAACCAATGTTTCCAAATGTTCCGCAAATGACAGATTTAGATAGTAATACAGTTATTACAACTATATGTTTATTTATATTGTATGGTGTTTTCATCGGCTATTCGATTGCCTATGAATATAAAGATTTAGTTAAAGCTGAAGACGAATCGAATGAAGCGTAAAATTGTTTGACTACACCAACCTATAATATAGTAGTACAATAGCAAGTAATTGTGATAAACTAGAAAAGGTGAATTATGGATAAATGGGGAGAGACGGTTATTAAATGATTCGAACTTGAATGTGCATAGTCAACATAAATCAGATGTATGTGGGAGAATAACTCATTCCCGCTGCATTTGCACATATAAGAAATGCACAAACTGTGACGCGATTAGCGCAATAACCGTTCTAGTCATTGAAGTTCCTATTCAAAATGTACATCTAAAGTGAATTGTTACGGCATCTTCAAAGTTTGTACCCATTTATGCTGAACAAATTGTAAGTATAGTCAGTAAAAGGGGCGGATTTAGCCTATCGCATTTTACAGCGATCAATTAGAAAGGATGAAGTAAATATGGGGAAACTTAATCACCTCCGTGAGTCGATCGAAAAAGAGGGATTAGATGGTATTCTGATTACAAGTGCCATTAACCGAAGATATGTGACAGGTTTTACTGGAACAGCTGGTGTTGTGCTGGTCAGTCAAGATAAGGCATTGTTTATCACTGACTTTCGATACATAGAACAAGCGACTGAGCAGATCAAAGAGATTGAAATTGTGGAACATAAGCAACCGATTGGATTAGAAGTGGCTGATCAAGTAAAACAATTAGGTATTAAAAAGTTGGGTTTTGAAAAAGATCACGTTACATACGCCGACTATCAAGGGTACCAACAAGAAATATCTGCGGAATTGGTACCTACAAGCGGAATAGTTGAAAAAATGCGCCTCATCAAAACAGATGATGAATTAAAGGTAATGAAGGCAGCCGCTGAAATTTCTGATGCGGCATTTGACCATATTCTTTCATTTATTAAACCGGGTGTAAAAGAGATTGATGTATCGAATGAGCTTGAGTTTTTTATGAGAAAACAAGGGGCGACATCATCAAGTTTTGATATCATTGTTGCATCAGGATATCGTTCTGCATTGCCACATGGAGTTGCATCTGATAAGACCATTCAGTCAGGGGAATTGGTAACACTTGACTTTGGTGCCTTGTATAACGGTTACTGTTCAGATATTACCCGTACCATAGCTGTAGGGGAAATTAATGATGAACTAAGAACGATTTATCAAACGGTGTTAGATGCGCAACTGAAAGGAATGGAAGGTATTAAGGCCGGTATAACTGGAAAAGAGGCCGATGCTTTAACACGAGATCATATCAAAGCTAAAGGATATGGGGAATATTTCGGTCATTCCACAGGTCATGGTTTAGGATTGGAAGTGCACGAAGGACCAGGTTTATCATTCCGCTCGAATCAAGCATTGGAAGAAGGCATGGTGGTGACGGTAGAGCCTGGTATCTACGTCCAAAATGTTGGTGGTTGTAGAATTGAAGATGATACAGTTATTACGAAAGAAGGAAATGAAAAGCTTACCTTTGCACCGAAAGAATTAATTACACTTTAGATAAAGATAAATTAGGGAGGAAAATAGTTAATGATTTCAGTAAATGATTTTAAAACAGGATTAACGATTGAAGTGGATAATGAAATTTGGCAAGTAATGGATTTCCAACACGTAAAACCAGGTAAGGGTGCGGCGTTTGTTCGTTCAAAACTGCGAAACCTTCGTAATGGTAATATCCAAGAGAAAACATTCCGCGGTGGTGAAAAGGTAAACAAAGCGCATATTGAAAACAGAAAAATGCAGTACCTGTACTCATCAGGTGATGCCCATACGTTTATGGATAACAATACTTTCGATCAATTAGAATTACAAACAAGTCAAATAGAATATGAACTTAAGTTTTTAAAAGAGAATATGGAAGTTAGTATTATGACCTACGAAGGGGAAACACTAGGTGTACAATTACCAAACAATGTTGAACTAGAAGTAACCGAAACAGAACCAGGAATCAAAGGAGACACAGCTAGTGGAGGTACTAAACCAGCAACACTAGAAACAGGACTAACGGTTCAAGTGCCATTCTTCGTAAATGAAGGTGATGTGTTAGTCATTAATACAAGTGACGGAAAATATGTATCACGTGCCTAACAGAATCAAAAAAACCCATTGTCTATCGAATAGACAATGGGTTTTTTGTTGTATTACCGTTTTGTTAATGAACATAAGCTTTATTATACGACATAAATTTGAATTCCTTTCTGACTGATTTTCATATGTATTAAACAATCGTTCCGGCAGAATACTCCGCTTTCCGTGGGCACGGCCTCAGGCCAACACGATGTTGATCACGCAGGCGTTGCTCGCGTGTCTGTCGCGACCTTAGCCTGTGTTCGTTATTCACTGCGGGATCTTCGGTTCGTGCTGTTCCCATAGGACAAGGAAGGCTGCGGCAGCGTTACATCGCACGCAGAAAATTGTTCTTTATTTTCAAGGAGGCTCACCAGCCCCCCACGGAAAGCGTAGTGTATTGCCGTAGCGACTTTTTAGCACTCATCTTTTAGAGGAAGTGGCGAGTTATGTCGCATAATACAGCAAATGCGATTAGCGGAATAGTTGATCATTTGCTAGAAAGCTTTTCTATTAGAAAAAGCCATGGTTAATAGTCATAAAACGAACAAGCTGTCCATACATTTACAGTAAGGGATGAACTACAAGAAGAAGCAAATGTATGGGGGTGTTGTCCCATGGAAGAAATATTAAAACTATTTCCACCTAAATATAAAGATAAACTTCATGAAGCATTAGAAAACCGTTGGACAAGTTTACAAGAAATAAGATTTCGAGTTGGAAGGCCAACAGAGTTGATTTTTGACGATAAAGAAGAATGGTTACCTAGCTATTGTCCTACTGAACAAGATGCGATGCATGTATTAAATCAATTAAGCCAATTTTCATTATATCGATTAGAGGATGAATTAAGAGAAGGATTTTTAACCATGGAAGGAGGGCACCGGGTTGGCTTAGCGGGTAAAGTAAATACAGAAAATGGTCGAGTAAAGGCAATTAAACATATTGCATCCTTTAATATTCGAATAGCAAAAGAGAAGGTGGGTGTTTCAATCCCATTCATTCCATATTTATTTGATCACGAATATTTAAATACGCTAATCATCGGCCCACCACAAACAGGGAAAACAACGTTGCTTAGAGATATGATACGGATCATTTCTTCAGGGTGGAAAGATGTGAAACCACGAAAAATAGGAGTTGTAGATGAGCGTTCTGAAATTGCCGGCAGTATTAATGGTGTACCCCAACATCAATTAGGTATCCGTACGGATGTAATGGATGCTTGTCCAAAGGCTGAAGGCATGATGATGATGATCCGATCGATGTCACCAGAAATATTAGTGGTAGATGAAATTGGCAGTCATGAAGATGTAGCTGCATTGCAAGAAGCGATACATGCAGGTGTGAAAATTATTTGCTCGATACATGGTGACTCTCTAACGGATATTCAGAAACGTCCATCATTGGAATCTTTGTTTCAGCAAGGCGCCTTTGATCGGTATGTGTTGTTATCACGTGCTAGTAAACCGGGGATTGTTGATGGAGTTTTGACCAAAGAAGGACAGAATATTCTAAAGAAACCGAGGTGGACTCAAAATGAAATGGATTGGCGCACTTCTTTTGCTTAGTGCCACTACATGGGTGGGATTTGAGTTTGCTCGAAAGATGAATGATCGACCGAAACAAATAAGACAACTTAAAAACGCACTACAAATTCTTGAAGCAGAAATATTATATAGTCAAGCCCCAATTATGGAAGCTTGTGAGAACTTGGCAAAACAATTGCCAAAACCGATGTCTTTGTTTTTTAAAGGCGTTAGTGATGAATTAAGAAAAAACTCAGGTCATTTGTACGATGTTTGGAAGACAAATTTAGATCAATTTTGGCCATTTGTATCAATGGGGGCAAATGAAAAAGAAATCTTACGTCAATTTGGTAGGACATTAGGGCAACATGATTTCACTCAACAGCAGAAACATATTCACCTTGCTCTGACGCATTTAGAGCGAGAATTACAAGATGCGCAAGAATATAAATATCGTTATAGCAAAATGGCAAAAAGTTTAGGTTTTCTAACAGGATTATTGGTGATCCTGCTCTTGATCTAGAATGGAAAGGAGTAAGGTTCAATGCTTAGTGATGCATCGGTTATCTTTCAAATTGCTGGTATCGGAATTATTGTTGCGATGATTCATACAATCCTCAAGCAAATGGGAAAAGAAGAATATGCTCAATTTGCGACATTGGTCGGTTTTATTATTGTATTACTGTTTGTAATTAATGGTATTTCTGATTTATTTCAAGAAATTAAATCTGTGTTTTTATTTCAGGGGTAATATATGGAAATTATCAATATCGCTAGTTTAGGTATCGTTGCTAGTTTGTTAGTCCTTGTTTTAAAAGAACAAAAACCTTCTTTTTCCTTTTTTATTATTTTATTAACTGGTATTTCCATTTTCCTGTTTGTGATTCAACATATATCCGAAGTTTTTAGGTTGATTCAATATCTAGGAGAACAAGCAAACATTAATGGGATGTACATGGAAACAATTTTACAAATCATCGGTATCGCTTATATAGCTGAGTTTGCAGCCCATATTACGAGGGATGCAGGGTTAAGTTCGGTCGCAGCAAAAATAGAACTTGCAGGAAAAGTGTTGATATTGGTTTTGGCTGTTCCGATTTTAACGGCTGTGATTGAAACCATTATAGGGTTTATCCCTGCCTAGCCTTGGAAGGGAGCAGGATGAAGTGAATGAAGCAATTACTTAAAATAGTAATCATCAGTTTTGTCATGGCTGTACTAGCTTGTAGTCATTCGAACCAGATCTTAGCAGCTCCTGAATCGACACCACCGGCAGAAACATTGCCATTGGATTCCGTATCCTTTGATGAAGTGAAAGGGTACTGGGATCAAGTAGTAGATGAATACGGTGGATATTTACCAGGTATTCAGAAATCAAGTTTCTTTGAATTTATAAAAAATCAAGAATCGTTATCACTTAAAGAATGGGTGTTAGGACTTTTAGAATTTTTATTTTATGAGTTGGTAACAAATGGAAAGTTATTAGGTACATTGATTATGCTTACGCTGTTTTGTGTGATTTTACAGACATTGCAAACAGCGTTGGAAAAGAAAACAGTAAGTACTGTAGCCTATGCGATTGTTTACCTGGTATTAATTGTGTTAGCCCTTAATAGTTTTCAGCTAGCGGCTTCTTATGTTAATGATACGATTTCGACAATGAGTAGTTTTATGGTTGCGCTTTTGCCTTTAGTACTAGGGTTAATGGCTTCATTTGGTAGTTTAATGGCTGTTTCTTTTTTTCATCCAGTGATCGTCTTTTTAATTCATACGAGTGTATTACTTATTTCGAAAATTGTTATTCCGCTATTTTTTCTATCGGCATTATTAAATATTGTAAGTACCTTAAATGATCAATATAAAGTGACGCAATTAGCAAATTTGTTAAGAAATGTGGGGATGGGATTATTAGGTGTATTCTTAACGATTTTCCTAGGAGTTATGTCTGTCCAAGGTGCGGCAAGTGCCATACAAGATGGTGTAGCAATGAAAACCGCCAAATTTGTAACCGGTAATTTCATTCCAGTTGTTGGTCGAATGTTTACAGATGCTACCGATACGGTGCTTAGTGCTTCATTATTATTGAAGAATGCAGTTGGTCTTGTTGGGGTGATCATCTTACTTGCACTCGTTTTATTTCCAGCAATAAAAGTGTTTGCGATTTCAGTTATTTATAAACTAACATCTGCTTTATTACAACCACTTGGTGAAGGTCCAGTCATTAAGTGTATGGATATAATTAGTAAACATATTTTATATATTTTTGCGGCCTTATTAGTCGTATCTTTTATGTTTTTTCTAGCCATTGTGATTTTAGTTGCGTCTAGTAATTTGACTTTAATGCTCAGGTAGAGGAGGGAGTATCATTAACTTTTTAACAGATTGGATTACACAGGTTATCTTATTCATTTTATTAGCCATGATTATTGAGTTAATGTTACCTAACTCCTCTATGAAAAAATACATCAACATGGTTGTTGGTTTGTTATTAATTCTTATATTTTTACAGCCATTGTTTCATCTTTTTCAAGTGGATATAGAGGATGTGATGACACAAGCTGTACCTAGCTTAGAAGTTGGGGAGGAACAAGAAAACATGAAAAATTTAATAGAATCGAAAAAAAATGAAATACAAGCCTCTCAAGATGCATATGTTTTAGAAGAGATGGCTGTCCAAATGAAAAATCAAGTAGAAGAGGAGTTGAATAATGACTATGGTGTAAGTGTAGTGGATTTAAACTTTCAATTTGAAGAAAAAGAACAAGTTGACCTTGAAAATTTACAAGCAATAAAGGTTCTTCTCCAACAAATCGAACTAGATCAACAAACAGATGACGACGAAGCTACAGTTGAGGAGGTTCATGCAGTTGATATCGAAATAGGGGAGCAAAACCAAACACAAGATGAACTTGCACCTAAAACCGAGAAGATAAAATCATATCTATCCGAAACATGGCAGCTTGATGAACAGGACATTACGATTCGATGGGAGGGAAGGTTATAGTGGCCAATCCATTTGATAAATTATTCTCTCATTTAAAACTAAAGACAGATGATGGAACGAAACCGACGAAAATGGGTTATATACTTATTGTTGCCTTAATTGGATTGTTAATTTTAATCGTCAGCAACATGTTCCAGTCAGACTCAGGAGGGGAGGAGACATCCCCGTTGTCAACAAATGATAATCTGTCAACGAACGACCAAGAAACAATCTTGAAGGACAAACAAGAAGATAAAAGTACCATGGTAAAGGATTTAGAAGAAAGTTATGAAAAGGATTTAACTACTTTACTTGAACAAATTCAAGGTGTAGCAGACGTAGAGGTGATGGTCAATCTAGAATCTACGAAACAAAAAGTATATGAAAAAGATCTAGTTCTTGGCACTCAAAAAACAGAAGAGATAGATCAAAATGGTGGTGAACGTTATGTAGAAGATGTAACGGAAGAACAACAAGTTGTCATTGTTAGGCAAGGGGATCAAGAAGTACCACTCATTGTACAAACCAATAAGCCTGAGGTGCGAGGGGTATTAGTGGTAGCTCAAGGTGTAGACCATATGGAAATAAAGCAGTGGGTGGTTGAATCAGTATCAAGAGTTCTTGATGTCCCATCTCATAGAATTTCAGTTATGCCAAAAAATAATAGGGAGGAATAGGAATGTTGAAAAAACAAACAGTTTGGTTACTTACCATGTTAAGTCTGATGATTGTATTGAGTGTGTATTACATGATGTCTCCAAATGGTGGTGACTTTGCGTATCTTAATGAGGATGTAGAAAATAGTGATCAAACGGTTGAAGTGGAAGAACAAGAAGATCTAGATCAGCCAATTGATGAGGAAGAGTCTGATGGTACATTAGGTTTGGACGAAGAGGTTGAAGAAGTAACCGCAACATCATCAATGTCTTCAGATGAATTGTTTGCAGCGATTCGTTTAGAACGAGAAGATGAAAGAAGTAAATTGGAAGATAAGTTGGATGACATTATGGCTTCCAGTACTGCAAGTACCGAAGAAAAAGATGAAGCTTACCAAGAAATGAAGGAAATTGAAAGTACAAAAACAAAAGAATATATCGTGGAACAAACGTTAAAATCCGAAAATGGTTATCCAGATGCACTTGTTCGTGCTGAAGGGGAAGATGTCGTGGTAACTGTTAAGACAGAGGAAGAATTGACTCGCTCCGAAGCAAATAATATATTAAAAACGACAAGTGATGAATTTGGTGAGGTAACGATTGAAGTTCGATATGATCAAATAGAAACAGGTCAATAATTCAAATAAAAAAAACTGACCCTTAAGGTTTATCCACCTTTAGAGTCAGTTTTTTAATTCTTAGTCGGAAGGGTAGGGAGCTTACTTGTGTTTTTTTTAAAATTAGTTGAGAATGGAATAGTAGGGAGAAAAAGAAGTTGGAACAATTTCGAGATCATAGTTGCAGTTTTCTTTTCCTTTTCGTAAAATGTTAAAAGGAGTTATTAGTACCTGTTATCAATTCTAGTCTAAGAGGGGTGCAAAAGTAATGTTAAAAATACAAGAAATACATGAATTAATTGAGAAAATCGATGAATCATCCATTGATGAATTTTCATACGAAACCAATGGAACAAAAATAGCAATAAAAAAACAAAAAGGTGAAACGGTGACGACGCAAGCACCAGTTCAAGTGGCCCAACATCCAGTGGTTCAACAAGAGCCAGTTGCCAAACAATCGGAATCACCAGCGGTCGAACAAAATCAATCTGTTCAACAAGAAGCAGATTATGATCATGAGGTTGTTTCACCAATGGTTGGGACTTTTTATAGTGCTCCTTCACCTGACAAGGAAGACTATGTTCATGTAGGTGATAAAGTAACTACAGATACAGTTGTATGCATCGTAGAAGCGATGAAATTATTTAATGAGATTGAAGCAGATGTGAGCGGAGAAATCGTAGAAATATTAGTGGAAAATGGTGAACTTGTGGAATATGGTCAACCATTATTTAGAGTGAAAGCATAGTAAGGGGATGACATTGTGATACATAAACTCTTAATAGCTAACCGAGGAGAAATTGCCGTTCGAATTATTCGTGCATGTAAAGAATTAGAAATCGAAACGGTTGCAGTATACTCAGAAGCAGATAAAGATGCCTTACATGTTCAACTAGCGGATGAAGCATATTGTATTGGTCCAACTGCTAGTAAGGACAGTTACTTGAATTTCACTAATATCATGAGTGTTGCTACACTAACAGAAGTGGATGCGATCCATCCAGGATATGGTTTTCTATCAGAAAATGCTGATTTTGCTGAGATCTGTAAAGCATGTAATATTACGTTTGTTGGTCCTAGCTCTTATGCGATTCAGAAGATGGGAACTAAAGATGTTGCTAGGGAAACGATGAAGCAAGCAGGAGTTCCAATTGTACCTGGTTCAGATGGGATTATTGAAGATGAAGAAGAAGGCTTACAAATTGCGGAGGCAATCGGCTATCCAGTGATTATTAAAGCAACTGCTGGTGGCGGTGGAAAAGGAATTAGAGTAGCAAGAACCCCAGAAGAATTAGTGAAAGGAATTCAAGTAACACAAAATGAAGCAGAGACAGCATTCGGCAATCCTGGCGTTTACTTGGAAAAGTATATTGAAGATTTTCGTCACGTTGAAATTCAAGTGCTCGCAGATAACCATGGGAATGTCATTCATTTAGGTGAACGTGATTGTACCGTTCAGCGCCGATTACAAAAGTTAATCGAAGAAACGCCTTCACCAGCGGTAACACCAGAAATAAGAGCGCAAATGGGCGATGCGGCAGTAAAGGCAGCTGCAGCAGTAGAGTATTCCGGAGCTGGTACAATTGAGTTCATTTTTGATAAAAAGGACCAATCTTTTTATTTCATGGAAATGAATACAAGAATCCAAGTAGAGCATCCTGTAACAGAAATGGTGACGGGGATCGACTTGATAAAAGAACAAATAAACATTGCCAATGATGATATCTTGTCGTTTACACAGGAAGATATTGAATTTAATGGACATGCAATTGAATGCCGAATTAATGCTGAAAATCCATATAAGGACTTCATGCCTTCACCGGGCGAAATTACGATGTACCTACCACCTGGTGGCCTAGGGGTAAGGGTTGATTCTGGTGCCTACCCAGGTTACAAAATTCCACCGTATTATGATTCAATGATTGCCAAACTAATTACGTATGGAGCAACAAGAGAAGATGCGATCAACCGAATGAAACGTGCTTTAGGGGAGTTTGTCATTGAAGGTGTTTCAACAACAATACCATTCCATGAAGAGATGATGAGACACGAGGTGTTTAAAGACGGGGATTTTAATACTAAATTTTTAGAGAAATACAGTGTATTAAATCACGAGTAATACATCGTTTCATAAAAGTTGAACTAGTCTTATACTTTTAACAAAGAATATATTAAAATTTATGTAAGTAAATAAAAGGAGTGAACATACGTGGCTGATAACTCAATATTAAACGTGAGTGAAGACTCCAACCTAGGAACTGTCGAAATAGCTCCTGAAGTAATTGAAGTTATAGCAGGTATTGCAACAACAGAAATTGTTGGTGTATCATCGATGCGTGGAAATTTTGCGACAGGTGTTGTAGAACGATTTGGCAAGAAGTCCCACGGAAAAGGGATTAAAGTAGAATTGACTGAAAACGGTGTGCTAATTGATGTTTATGTTGTCCTAGACTATGGTACAACAATTCCTGAAGTAGCCCAAAAAATTCAAACAAACATTCGTCAAGCATTGAAAAATATGACTGCACTTGAAATTGATGAAATCAATATTCATGTAGTTGGCGTTCAAATGGAACAACAAAAAGAAGAACAGGGCGACGACCAAGAATAAAAACGAAAAAGGCCCAAGAGAGATAAAATTTGTCTCTTATTAGGGCCTTTTTTGTATTTGGTGCAAAAAAATATAATTTAATGTAGTTATTGCGTAGTTGCTGCATACTGTGCGGTAACCTATTAGTAAAGAGATGCAAAGAAATGCGAAATTGTGAGCAAAGAGCGCAACGGCGTAAGAAAAGGTTCTAAACATACGCGGTTTAGGGAACAAGAGCATGACGGCGTAAGAAAAAATAAGTGCAAGTTCTTCGGCATCATTGTACTACCCTTTTTAGAGTTATTGCGTATAATATAGCTTCTATGCAGTAAATAATTATTATTGAACAAAGGCGCAAGTGCCCGGTTAGCGACGTCAAAGGAAACACGATGAACGTAAGTGAATCGAAGTTGACTTTTACAAAGAATGTTCGACGTTGTCACGTCCTGTGACAACGTCGAACTGACCTACAACCTCGAAAAAGAAAATCGCTTTTTCTTCGTGCGAAGTTTCGCTACAGCTTTAGCGCTTCGCGGACGTGGCTTACACTGCAATTACAATTTTATATTTCCTGACAATAAAAAAGCATAATGTCTGTAAGGTTAAGTTTTTCTTATGTTAGCAAAATAAATGGGTAACACTAATAATACAAAATTATTAATCATTGATAGATTTGAATGGTCGAACATGATATGATTTGTAGTAGATATAAGTAGAAGGAGTATGTGAATAATGAAACGCAGAGCAGCTAGAGAAAAAGCCTTTCAAATCCTTTTTCAAATGGATATAAACGAGATTGAGCCCGCTCAAGCAATAGAACATGTCGTTGAAGAAGAAGAGGTGGATTCATTTTTAGAATTACTTGTACACGGGGTGACGGAACATCAACAAGCAATTGATACAAAAATTTCCGATCATTTGGAAAATTGGACACTAGATCGACTTGCTTCAGTTGAAAAAGTATTATTACGGATTGCAACTTACGAAATGTTTTATGGTGCAGAGACACCACAGGGCGTTGCTATTAATGAAGCGGTTGAATTAGCGAACCGATATGGGGATGACAATTCAGGTAAGTTTATTAATGGTGTCCTATCGAAAATGATCAAATAGAGGGAGAGATATCAGTGACTGGAGAAATTATTTATGGGAATGAATTAGCAGCTAACCTACGTGAAGAAATGAAACAAGAAGTGGAGCAGTTAAAACAAAAAAATATTACACCGAGTTTAACAGTAATATTAATTGGTGATGATCCTGCTTCACAATCTTATGTTCGTGGAAAACAAAAGGCTTCAGACAAAGTTGGAGTCGATTCCGAACTAATTCTTCTTCCAGAAAGTACAACACAACAAGAACTGGTAGATCGTATAACAAAATTGAATCAAGATGAAAGCGTACATGGTATTCTCGTACAGCTACCATTACCAAATCATATCGACGAACAAGTGATCATCGAAACAATTGATCCTAATAAAGATGTCGATGGTTTTCATCCAGTTAATATTGGCAGAATGATGACTGGTAAAGATACGTTTTATCCATGTACACCATATGGAATTATTACGATGTTAAAATCGAAAAATATCGAAATCGCTGGTAAACATGCTGTTATTGTAGGTCGTAGTAATATTGTTGGGAAACCTGTTGGACAATTGTTGCTTAACGAGAACGCGACCGTAACATACTGTCATTCAAAAACAAAGGATATGAAACAATATACTCGTGATGCTGATATCGTGATCGTCGCTGTTGGTAAAATGCATTTTATTACAGGTGATGATATTAAAGATGGTGCTGTTGTGATTGATGTTGGTATTAATCGGAAAGAAGACGGCAAATTAACTGGTGATGTTGAATTTGAGTCAGCACAGCAAAAAGCATCTTATATTACACCTGTTCCAAAAGGAGTCGGACCAATGACAATTACGATGTTACTACATAATACGATTAAGTCTGCAAAAAAATACCATGATATTTTATAAGGTGTTCACTCTATGAATGATAAATATTTAACAGTAAGTGCACTAACAAGGTATTTAAAACGAAAAATTGAGTTGGATAAACATTTACGACAAGTATGGCTAAAAGGGGAAGTGTCCAATTTTAAGCACCATAGCCGTGGTCATATGTATTTAACAATTAAAGATGATTACACTAGAATCCAAGCTGTTATGTTTGCAGGCAATAACCGCCACTTAAAGTTTAAACCTGAAAACGGGATGAATGTTCTAATTAAAGGCGAGGTCAATATCTATGAACCACAGGGACAGTATCAATTGTATATCCAGCAAATGGAGCCGGATGGTATTGGTGCACTTTATCTTGCGTTTGAGCAATTAAAACAGAAGCTTGCGAACGAGGGTTTATTTGATGAGCTTCATAAACAAGCGCTACCAAGTTATCCAAAACACATCGGCGTGATTACATCACCAACAGGAGCTGCTATTCGTGATATCGTAACAACGATACGCCGCAGGTATCCAATTGTAAAGTTGACAGTTATTCCAGTGCTTGTACAAGGGGAGCAGTCGCCACAATCGATTGAGAAGGGTATTAAGCAAGCAAATGAGATGGATGATTTTGATGTACTAATCGTTGGTCGTGGTGGTGGTTCCATTGAAGAATTGTGGAGTTTTAATGAAGAACGCGTAGCACGGGCAATTGCCGCATCACATATACCGATTATTTCTGCGGTTGGACATGAAACTGATGTGACCATTAGCGATTTAATTGCAGATAAAAGAGCCCCAACCCCAACTGGAGCAGCAGAACTTGCTGTTCCATCACAAATTGAATTACAGGACAAGCTAAAATCCTATCGCCAAAGATTAGATCGAATTATAAAAGAGAAGACGAATAATGCTAAGGAGCGATTGGACCAATTTAAGAAATCTTATGCATTTCGTTATCCAACTATATTGGTTCAACAAAAAGAGCAAGAACTAGATAAAAATGTAGATCGCATGGCAAAATCATTTTCAAATATTCAACAACGATTGAATCAACACTGGGAGCACGTACACAAACGGTTAAACCAGCAACATCCAGATCGGCAACTTACTCAATATAAACAACAACTTGATCAGTTGAGGAGCCGACAAACACGTGTTTTACAGCAAGTTTTACAGACGAAAGAAAATCAATTGGAGAAAACAATCGACAAGTTAATGATCTTAAATCCACTTCATACGATGAAACGTGGTTATTCCATTTCTTATACTAAAAATGGAGAGGTTGTGCAATCTGCTCATGACGTTCAACCAGGGCAGCAAATTGCAGTTAAATTGCACGACGGCACATTGGATTGTCAAGTATGGGGAATAGAGGAGGATAAATCAAATGAGTAAGGAAGAACTAACCTTCGAACAAGCAATGGAGCAACTGGAACAAATTGTAGACAAATTAGAAGAAGGGGACGTCCCATTAGAAAAAGCGATTAACTATTATCAAGAAGGGATGAAATTGTCAAAAGTTTGTGGTGATAAACTAACAAATGTTGAAAAACAAATGGAACAAATAGTAAATGAACAAGGGGAATTTGCTCCATTTACCATTGGGGAGGAAGAATAAGGTGAATGTTCAATTAACCGACTACTTACAAGAACGACAACAAGTTATGATGCAAGCCTTAACTAAAGCAATAGAACAACTTGATAGTCCGCAACGGTTAAAGCAAGCGATGCTTTATTCTTTAGAAGCTGGCGGAAAGCGAGTTCGCCCTATCTTAATGATGGCGAGTTGTGAATCATATGGAACGGATTATCGAGAGGTACTTCCAGTGGCAATTGCATTAGAGATGGTACATACGTATTCACTCATCCATGATGATCTCCCTGCAATGGATAATGATGATTATCGCAGAGGCAAGCTGACTAATCATAAAAAATATGATGAAGCAACAGCTATCTTGGCAGGTGATGGATTATTAACCTATAGTTTTGACATTATTGCAGCTGCTACGTCCTTAACGGATCAGCAAAAAGTGTTTTTAATGAGTGAATTAAGTAAAGTAAGTGGTCCAAAAGGGATGGTAGCAGGTCAGCTTCTTGATATGCAAGCTGAAAACAAGGAGACGAATTTAGAAGAATTAGAGAAAATTCATACACTTAAAACAGGCCAGTTACTCCGCTATGCGATTGTAAGCGGCGCGTATATTGGAGGGGCTTCAGAAAATCAACTTACTTCGATTGAGACCTTTGCTCACTATATAGGCTTAATTTTTCAAGTGCAAGATGATATTTTAGATGTTGATGGTGATCCAGCATTAATAGGTAAAGCAGTTGGTAGTGACGTTGATAATTTCAAAAGCACGTATCCTAAATTATTAGGTTTAGATGGTGCGAAACAACATAAACAACTATATGTGAACGAAGCGAAATCTGCTTTAAGAAATGCTGGGATTAAAGATTCGTTATTGGAAGAATTGACGGATTATTTAAGCAATCGCAATGTATAAGAATGGTATTTTTTGGAATTGAGAATTGTTTGGTTGTATGTTATCCTTAATATTAACAGAGGGATGGTGCAGTATTCTAGTCAGTCCTCCGTTTCTGAAGGCGGGCCTAAAAATCCGCCAAAGGGCACATCGATGAAGTTCCTTGTGCTGGCTTGAGGCGCCCAGCCTTGGGTCGGTGCTGGGAGTTAAGGTCGTAGGGCGATCCACAAAGGCATGTGGGCGTTGACCCTGCTTCCGCGGAGGCCCATATCTGTCGTGATTTCTGAGCAGGGAATCATGATGGAATGGGGTATGAACCTGTAGAATAGGGAGAGGAGTCTCTATTTGCAGCGTAGCCTGCCTTGAGTGGTGCTGAGGGGATTATGGTTAAATACGAAACGATGGGTGGCCACTATTGTTTCGGATAAATGAATCCATATGAAATCAGTACTGCAAAAGAGGCTAGGAAACGGTTAAGGACTGTTGAGGAAATCTCCTAGACTGTTCCGTCAGGACATTTAAAAGGGATTATAGTGCGGACTAAGTGGTAATCCAGTCTAGCTGTTGGTGACAACGCTAAGACAGGTTTAAAGGGGAACCGCCAGAATGGCAACATTCGGTACCTGTTTGGGAAAACCTACTGGACCTAAGCCGCAGTTTTTACCTTTTAAATGACCATTCCTTTCGTACATATAGGAATATAACTAATTCATAATTATATAAATAGATTTAGAGGTATAATGAATGTCTAAAACCCAGTTGCAAAAGTCGATAAAATTTAGCTTAAGTATTGCCGTTATCACATTTGTGTTAGCGGCTATTTTTTCAGTTGTTTCCTCCTCGGTGTTGAGTGGCGTATCCTCAATCATAGGATTGGTCATTGTGTTTGCTATCGTGTTATTAGGGGTAGTATTTGATATGTTAGGGATTGCTGCAACTGCTGCTGATGAAGTACCCTTTCATGCAATGGCTGCAGAAAAGGTGAATGGAGCCAAGCAAGCAATTGCCATTGTTCGAAATGCAGATCGCTTTGCAAGTTTCTGTAATGATGTAATCGGTGATATTTCAGGTGTTATTAGCGGTACAGCATCCGCGATCGTTGTCTTGCAAATTGCCAATGGATTTGGTCATTCAGACGGATCTCCATTTCAAATTACGCTTTCAGTTATATTAACGAGTCTTGTAGCAGCTTTAACGGTTGGTGGTAAAGCAGTCGGAAAGTTCTTTGGGATCCATTCATCAACGAAAATTATTTTTTTTGCTGCCAAAGTAATTGCAATTTTGGAAGATAACTTTAAAATAAAGATATTAACGAACAAAAAAAGGAAATAATTTATATTATAGGGGAGGAATCCCAAGTGGATCTGACAAAAATTAAAGATCCTTCGTTTTTGAAAAAATTATCAAACGAGGAACTAAAAGCTCTAGCATTGGAGATTCGCACATTTTTAATTGAGAAACTGTCAGTAACAGGTGGACACCTAGGCGCAAATTTAGGGGTTGTGGAGTTGACCTTAGCATTACACCAACAGTTTAATAGTCCCCATGATAAATTTATTTTTGATGTAGGTCATCAATCATACATTCACAAAATATTAACTGGAAGAACAGAACAATTTAAAACCCTCCGAAAATATCAGGGGCTATGTGGTTTTCCAAAAAGAAATGAAAGTGAACATGATATTTGGGAAACAGGCCATAGTTCTACTTCTTTATCAGCTGCAATGGGTATGGTGTTGGCAAGAGATTTAAAAGGTGATGACCATTATGTCGTACCAATTATTGGTGATGGTGCCTTAACCGGTGGTATGGCTTTGGAAGCTTTAAATCATATTGGTCATGAAAAAAAGAACATGACTGTTATTTTAAATGATAATGAAATGTCAATTGCAAATAATGTAGGCGCGCTGCATAACGCACTTGGTCGTATGAGAAGTGCAGGGAAGTATAATCGTGTCAAAGATGAACTAGAGTGGTTATTGAAAAAAATCCCTGCAGTAGGTGGACGACTCGCGCATACAGCGGAACGTGTCAAAGATAGTATGAAATATTTTATGGTTCCTGGTATGTTATTTGAAGAATTTGGATTTACGTATTATGGTCCCGTTGATGGACATGACTTCCATGCACTGCAAGAAAATTTACAATATGCCAAGAAAACAGATGGGCCAGTAATTGTTCATGTGATTACCCAAAAAGGAAAAGGCTATCATCCAGCAGAATCGGACCAAAAAGATAAATGGCACGGGGTGGGTCCCTATAAGATTGATTCAGGGGAAAAGATTAAACCTGTTGATGCTGCTCCTGCTTGGAGTAGCGTTGTTAGTGGAACATTGCAAAAAATAGCGAGGACAGATCAGCGTTTAGCAGTGATAACCCCTGCTATGATTTTAGGTTCTAAATTGGAAAAATTTCAAGAAGAATTTCCTGATCGCTTGTTTGATGTGGGAATTGCCGAACAGCATGCAACAACTATGGCAGCTGGAATGGCAACCCAAGGAATGAAACCATTTTTAGCTATTTATTCTACTTTTATGCAGCGTGCATATGACCAATTGGTTCATGATGTATGTAGACAAAATTTAAACGTTGCTTTTGGGGTGGATCGTGCTGGATTGGTAGGTGCTGATGGGGAAACGCATCAAGGTGTGTTTGATATTGCATTTTTAAGACAAATGCCAAATATGGTGATTATGATGCCTAAGGATGAAAATGAGTGTCAGCATATGGTGCATACAGCTATTGACTATGATGATGGGCCAATTGCAGTTCGTTTTCCAAGAGGTAATGCCTTTGGGATTACGATGGATGAAGATTTCAAAGCCCTTCCAATCGGAACTTGGGACGTGCTTGAAGAGGGTGCAGATGCTGCGATATTGACTTTTGGAACAACGATCGATTTAGCCTTGAAGGCTAGACAAGAATTGTTAGAGAAAGGTTTATCTGTTAAAGTGATTAATGCACGTTTTATCAAGCCGTTAGATGAAAAAATGTTACATGCATTAATGGGCATAAATATGCCAATTTTAACAATAGAAGAAGCAATTCTAAAAGGTGGCTTCGGTAGTGCAGTATTAGAATTTGCTGAAGAACACCAATACAAGAATCAAGATATACTGCGAATGGGTATACCTGATCGTTACATTGAACATGGTAATGTTGATCAACTATTAGAAGAAATCGGTATTACCAAAGAAGCAGTAGTACAAAAACTACTGCAACTGATACCAACCAAACAGCAGAGGGCATGAAGAACAATGACAAAAAAAGTGAGATTAGATACACTATTAGTAGAGCGAGAACTAATTGAAACAAGAGAAAAAGCAAAACGATCGATTATGGCAGGGCTTGTCTATTCGGAACAAACACGTTTGGATAAACCTGGAATGAAAGTGGTTGAAGATATTCCACTTACCGTGAAAGGAAAGCTGATCCCTTATGTTGGGAGAGGTGGACTCAAATTAGAAAAGGCATTACAAGTATTTAACTTGGATGTGAACGGTAAGATTATGGTTGATATCGGATCGTCCACTGGTGGATTTACAGATTGCGGATTACAAAATGGTGTAGCGTTAAGTTATGCGATTGACGTTGGCTACAATCAATTAGCTTGGAAATTACGAAATGACGACCGTGTCGTAGTGATGGAAAGGACGAATTTTCGCTATGTTACACCGGATATGTTATCTGAGGGTCTCCCTAACTTCGCAACGATTGATGTATCTTTTATTTCTCTGAAGTTAATATTACCAGTACTATCGAAATTACTTGCCTCAGACAGTGAAGTGGTGGTCTTAATCAAGCCCCAATTTGAAGCAGGCCGAGAACAAGTAGGTAGAAAAGGGATTGTTCGAGAGGCAAAGGTTCACAAGCAAGTTCTAGAAACGATGTTGGAATTTATCGATAAAGAAGGTTATAGTATTGAGGGATTAACCCATTCACCAATTACGGGTGGAGACGGAAATATTGAATTTTTAGCTTATTTAACTTGGAATCAACAAGCAGAAGGAAAAAGCATGACAAATGTCGAAATTGATCATGTAGTCGAACAGGCACATCGTCAGCTGGACAATCATGCTTCGAGATAGATGAGATTGGGGCTACATAGCATGTAGTCCTTTTCACGTATGTGTAAAATGAAGTGAAGATCGGAGGACGCAATGAATAAAGGACAACGCCATATTAAAATAAGAGAACTGATTACGGAAAACGATATAGAAACTCAAGATGATTTGGTCGAACAATTAAGAAATCTTGGCTACAATGTGACCCAAGCAACCGTTTCTCGAGATATTAAAGAACTCCACTTGGTAAAAGTTCCAATGGTTGATGGTAGGTATAAATATAGTTTACCAGCCGATCAACGGTTTAACCCGCTTGAGAAATTAAGTCGCTTAATCATGGATGCATTTATCAAGATTGATACAGCTGGTTACTTTATTGTATTAAAGACATTACCAGGTAATGCGAATGCAGTCGGAGCCTTGATTGATCAGTTGGATTGGGATCAGATTTTAGGTACGATTTGTGGTGATGATACGATTTTAATTATTTGTCGAACAGAACAAGATACAGAGGAGATCAAAAATCGTTTACTAGATATGTTGTAATACAAATAAAGCTAACCTCCAAAGAAATGAGGTGATGACATGTTAACAGAACTGTCAATAAAAGACTTTGCAATCATCGAAGATTTAACGATTACTTTTCATGATGGATTAACTGTTTTGACCGGTGAGACAGGAGCAGGGAAATCAATTATCATTGATGCTGTTGGCTTATTAAGTGGTGGAAGAGGATCGGTTGAATTTGTTCGACATGGAACAAAGAAAGCTATTCTAGAAGGATTATTTACTGTTGATGACTTAGATCATCCTGTTCATCAAGTAGGGAAAGAGTTTGGTATAGATATTACTAAAGATGGAATGGTTGTATTAAACCGGACGATTACATCTAGTGGGAAAAGTATCTGTCGTGTCAATGGCAAATTAGTGACGTTAGGGATTCTTAAGGAATTTGGTAAAACATTGATTGATATTCATAGCCAACATGAAACGCAATCACTTATGGATGTCGACCGACATATCGAATTGTTGGACCTGTATAATCGAGATCAAATTGTTCCGATTAAACAAGAGTACTTGCAACTATATAAACAAATGATGGCTCTGAAAAAACGTTTTAGTGAATTGCGAGACAATGAGCAAGAAATGGCGCAACGGTTAGATTTATATGAATTTCAATTACGAGAATTGCAAGAAGCAAATTTATCACCTAATGAAGATGAACAACTTGCAGAAGAACGAGAAAGATTAGCCAATTATGAAAAAATATACCAAGGGATTCATGATGCCTACCATGCATTATATGGGGAGCAAAAGGGGCTTGATTGGGTTGGACTTGCGTTAAATGGATTGGAAAAGGCTGCCGAGTATGAACCAGAACTTAGCAAATCGAAGGAAGAACTCACAAATCATTACTTCTTATTAGAAGAGTTAACCTACGAACTACGAAATCACCTTGAACAGTTAGAGTTCGATCCGGAACGTTTAAATGGAATGGAATCTAGAATCAATGAATTGAATCGTCTTAAGCGAAAGTACGGCCAAACGGTAAATGATATGTTAGAATATGCAGCTAAAATCGAAGACGAAATTGATCAAATTAAAAATAAAGATTCCCATTTACAAACAATGGAAACGCAACTATTAGAACTAGCTGAAGATGCATTGTTGGAAGCAAAACATTTACATGATGTCCGAATAGAGGCGGCTAATTTATTAGTGGATGATATTCATCAGGAATTGAAAGACCTCTATTTAGAAAAGGCGTCATTTGATGTTGATATTACCGAGCGAAAGGGATCCGATACAGAACTTACATACGAAGGGATTCCTATTCAACTGGGTGAGAATGGCTTTGATATTGTTAAATTTTTAATTACAACAAATCCAGGTGAACCATTAAAACCTATCCATAAAGTAGCTTCCGGTGGCGAATTATCTCGTATTATGTTGGCACTTAAGCGCATTTTTGCCAAACATCAACGAGTGACAAGTATTATTTTCGATGAAGTTGACACAGGTGTAAGTGGACGTGTTGCACAAGCCATTGCAGAAAAAATATATGGAATCTCATTAGGTTCACAAGTATTGTGTATTACCCATTTACCACAATTAGCTTCGATGGCAGATAGTCACTTATTAATTGAAAAGAAAATCAAAAATGAGAGAACTAGTACGATGGTTACTGAATTGTCAAAGGAAGAAAGCGCAGAAGAGATTAGTCGAATGATCACAGGTGCAGAAATAACCGAAACATCAAAACAACATGCTAGTGAATTAATTTCGATGGCAAAAGAGTTTAAAAAGAATGTACTTGTTTAGATCACCCCTGTCTTTTTAAAAGGCAGGTTTTTTTATATCCTAATTTGATAATAATTTTTTCAATTAGTGGAAGAACTATCCTATATTTCTCATCTTTTTAGTGTTTAAAAATGGCGATGGAAGGTCAAATTAGAAGTACAGAAAAAAATGTGGGTTAGGAACGAGGAGAGTGAAAAAAATGAACTTCGAACGTATACGAAATGGAATAGGAATAATACTCCTTGTTGCTTTCCTAGTTATTCCATTTTTAACACCTATACAGACTTTCTTGTCGATTCCAAATCAAATTGTAACCTTTCATAATCAAGATACCATTAGTGTACCTGCTATGGGAAAGGCTATTAATATAAAACATAAAGAAGATGAAAGTAACGCCATACAAGCGGTTAATTCTAATCAATTTCAAACAGCAGGACCTGGTAGTAGTACATTAGTATATGAAATGGCTGGACTACCAATCAAACAAGTGAATGTGGATGTACTTGATGATTTAAAAGTTGTTCCAGGTGGACAATCCATTGGAGTTAATTTACAAACATTAGGGGTATTAGTTGTCGGACATCATTTAGTCAATACGGACGAGAAGCAAATTTCTCCAGGTGAACAAGCAGGGATAAAAGTAGGCGACACACTGTTAAAAATAAATGGCCAAGAAATTAATAATATGAAAGAAGTCACACCATTTGTTAAAGAGGCTGGGAAAAATAATGAATCGTTAGATGTTGAAGTGAAGCGAGAAGATGAAGTGTTTAATACCGAATTAACGCCTTATTATGATGCGAAAGAAGATGATTATCGAATAGGGCTCTATATAAGGGACTCAGCTGCAGGTATTGGAACGATGACTTTTTATCATCCAGAGTCTAAAAAGTATGGAGCGCTAGGACATGTCATATCAGATATGGATACAAGAAAACCAATTGAAATAAATGAAGGTACAATTGTTCGTTCTAATATAAAATCGATTGAAAAAGGTAGTAACGGTTCACCAGGAGAAAAACGAGCAGAGTTTACTGCTGGAAAAGACAGAATAGGAAATATTACTAAAAATAGTCCATTTGGGGTTTTTGGAAAATTAGATAAAAACATTTCAAATGGAAAAATGGATGAAGCACTACCAATCGCATTATCACATGAAGTAAAGGAAGGGCCAGCAAAAATATTGACGGTTGTTGAAGGGGAAGAAGTAAAGGAATATGACGTAGAAGTAGTGAACAGTGTAGAACAAAAGTTTCCAGCTACTAAGGGTATGATTGTCAAAATTACAGATCAAGAATTATTAGACAAAACTGGTGGAATTGTTCAAGGAATGAGTGGAAGTCCTATTATTCAAGATGGAAAAGTTATCGGGGCAGTAACACATGTTTTTGTCAATGATTCCACAAGCGGTTATGGTGTTCATATCGAATGGATGTTGCATGAAGCAGGCATTGATATTTATAAACAAGATCAACAAGAAGTGAGCTAAGTTGAATATCCGATGGCAAAGCTCTTATCAAAAAGTTCGCTTTTGATAAGAGCTTGTTGTGTACTAAAAATAGGATTTTTTACCGGTGCAAGCATACAAAGACTCCCACTTCAAAACATCAAATGGGATGGACGGGGAGTTAACTTTTCTTTCATCTCGAATAATTCAAGGGCAGTGGGTCTTTCATTGTGTTGCTAACACTTAGTGAGGGAAAAGCAAAAAGCCCCGCCGCAAAGTGCCAAGAGAAAATTAACCGAAACAGCCTCTTAGTTTAATTATATAATTAGCGCTTTCAACCAATATATGGTAAACTTAGTATCAAGATAAAGATTTTTCGACAAACGGATAACCAAAGAGTCGTACACTGTCATAATTCATCGAAAAAATGCGTAATTCAAAGTAAAAACTAGTATTTCGAAAAAAATCCAAAGTTTTTTAACTTATAGAAGGAATTTTCGGACTTGTGTCGAAATTGTTACATGGAGAAAGAGGAGGAATAACTAAGGAGGAACTGTTGTGGAAAAAATTAAAATCTGTTTAGTCGATGATAACCATGAACTGATTCAGTTGATGGAAGAATATTTTGCCGATCAAACTGACATGGAAGTAATTGGTACGGCAAATAATGGAAAAGAATGTCTAGAACTTTTAGATGAAGTAGAACCAGATGTCTTGATTCTCGACATTATTATGCCACATATGGATGGGTTGGCTGTTTTAGGTAAGTTGAAACAACTTGAAAGAGCCAAGTATCCAAATGTGATTATGTTGACAGCCTTTGGACAGGAAGAGGTAACGAAAAAAGCTGTCGACCTAGGCGCTTCCTATTTTATTCTTAAACCTTTTGATCTTGACAATTTACGGGATCAAATCAAGCAAGTTGCGGGTGGTGCATCCCCGGTAATGGACAATAATGTTGGAAAACAAACGCTTGTTAATCAAGAAAATAAAAAAGTAGATTTAGAAGCGAACATTACTCATATTATTCATGAGATTGGGGTACCTGCTCATATTAAAGGATATATGTATTTAAGAGAAGCCATTACAATGGTTTACAAAGATATCGAATTGTTAGGTTCGATAACGAAAGTCTTATATCCAGATATCGCTAAAAAATATAATACGACGGCATCTCGTGTGGAACGTGCTATTCGCCACGCGATTGAAGTTGCTTGGAGCAGAGGGAATATGGAGTCGATTTCCTCTTTATTTGGCTATACGGTTAGTATGTCTAAGGCAAAACCGACCAATAGTGAATTTATTGCGATGGTGGCAGATCGTTTGCGCTTGGACCATCGGGCGAGTTAATGTTTTTACGAGATCTCTTACGCTATAAAACCTCTTTTGTAAAATTAATTTACAGAAGGGGTTTTGTTATTTAAAAGATTTTTTAATTTCTATACTAAATGTGGTTGTGCCTCAGTCATACCATCGTGTCGAAGGAACTCAGCTAACTTGGTAAAGAAAAGCCCTTTACCAAATGGATCTTCACCTCGTGCTGTTCCCATAGGACAAGGAAGGATTCGGAAGTGATACATCGCACGAAGAAAATCGGTCTTTATTTTCAAGGAGGCTCACCAGCCCCTCGCAAGAAAGTGTAGTGTATTTCCGTAGCGGCCTATTAGCACTAATCCTTTAGAAGATGTTGAAGCTTATGTCGTGTAATATAGCTTATCTGCATCAATAACCTTTTATAAAATAAAAGAGCCTTTTAAAAGAGAGGGTGGAGTGAAAATCACATCACCATATGGAGAGACCCAATTTTTGGCGTCTTTTTGTTCTTACAAACCTCCTGTTATTTTGCATATTAGATTAATTTTGAGGCAGTTTATAGGTAGCAAAATAAACAGGAGGGTATAGAATGAGAAAATTAATTGTTATTGCTTTCATATTGTTTGCAGTAGTTCCGCTAACAGTCTCTGCTCAAAGTACATACACTGTACAACCAGGTGACACGATGTGGAAAATTGCTGTGAAACACCAAATTGGAGTAACAGAGATAATTGAGGCCAATCCACATATTGACAATCCTGATCTTATTTATCCTAATCAAAAAGTAACAATTCCTGATATTGATAAGATCAAGCATATTGAACACGAAGTAATTCAACTAACAAATCAAGAAAGAGCGAAGAATGGATTGCCAGCATTACAACCTGATTGGGAATTATCGCGAGTGGCGAGATATAAATCACAGGATATGCGCGATCAAAGTTATTTTTCCCATACAAGTCCAACTTACGGATCTCCCTTCACAATGATGCAGAACTTTGGTATAAGTTATCGTGGGGCTGCTGAAAATATAGCTCGAGGACAAAGAACACCGCAAGAAGTCGTAAAAGGTTGGATGGATAGTCCTGGTCACCGGAAGAACATTTTAGGTGATTTCACACATATCGGTGTTGGCTATGTTGAGGATGGCAATTATTGGACGCAAATGTTTATAAGAAAATAAACTAAAAAGACCTTGATTATGCTATCAAGGTCTTTTTAGTTGTGTTTACAAGCATAAATCCATAAAATTTAATAAATATCGATGCTATTCCTGTTTTACAACCATATCCGTACAAGGAGATGGATATATTCCTTATCTTAAGTTTAACAATTTTGCAAAAAGTATGTTAATATTTTTAGTAGTTAAAAAAATTAGGCTACGTTTTTTAGAAATTGCTTTAGGGTTAAGAAGGTAGCCAAAACTAAAATGGAGAGGTTAATGAAATGAAGGTAGCAAAATTTGGAGGAAGTTCCGTAGCAAGTGCTGAACAATTAAGGAAAGTAGCAACGATTATTCAAGAAGATTCAGACCGAAGAGCTATCGTTGTTTCTGCACCTGGTAAACGATTTGACGAAGATACGAAAGTAACCGATTTATTGATTGCTTTAGGGGAAGCGTATTTACAAAATCAATCCTATGAGGAACAAGTTGAACAAATTGTTGATCGTTTTAAGGAAATCACAACAAAACTTGAACTTTCAGATAACGTGCTCTCGGAGATTCGACAAGATGTAACAAATGTTGTTGAGTCTGATTATAGTGATGAATTGAAAATGGATGCGTTGAAAGCAATTGGTGAAGATTCTTTAGCTAAAGTTTTAAGTGAATACTTGCGCTCGTTAGGGATGGAATCAACGTATTTAAACCCACAAGAAGCTGGTATTATTGTAAGTGATGATCCGGGTAGTGCCCAGATTCTAGATGATAGTTTTAAGAAAATTTATAGACTACGCGAACGCGATGATATTGTTGTAATACCAGGATTCTTTGGTTATACCAAGGAAGGGAAACTAGCGACCTTCTCTCGAGGAGGGTCAGATATCACCGGTTCCATTGTGGCAGCTGGAGTAAATGCAGACTTGTATGAGAATTTCACGGATGTTGATTCTGTTTATTGTGTCAATCCGACAATTGTAGAAAATCCTAAAGAAATCACATCATTGACTTATAAGGAAATGCGTGAGTTATCTTATGCTGGTTTTTCCGTTTTTCATGATGAAGCATTAATTCCTGCATTTAAAGCAAGTATTCCTGTTTGTATTAAAAATACGAATAATCCGAATGGGTTAGGCACAATTATTGTGGCAGAAAAAGAAACACAAGAAAACCCTGTTGTTGGAATTGCGAGTGATAAAGGTTTTTTAAGCCTTTATGTTAGTAAATACTTAATGAATAGAGAATTAGGATTTGGTCGTCGCCTGCTTCACATCTTAGAAGACGAGTGTATTTCATTTGAACATACACCATCAGGTATTGATGATATTTCTGTGATCATAAGAGAAAGTCAACTACCACAAGATAAAGAAGAGCGTGTCATCCAACGCATTAAGGATGAATTAGACCCAGATATGGTTCACATTGAAAAAGATTTAGCCCTAATTATGATTGTTGGGGAAGGGATGGACAATACGATTGGTATTGCCGATAAAGTAACACATGCGTTTAATCGAGCGAATGTGAATATTGAAATGATGAACCAAGGTTCTTCAGAGGTATCAATGATGTTCGGAGTAAAAGAATCTAGAGTGGACGCAGCAGTGCAGGCACTATATCAATCTTTCTTTGATCATTAAACACAATGATAAAAAAGACTTGCCATTACGAATGGCAAGTCTTTTTTTAGATCGCTGTCAAAATGAGTGTTAGTAAAGCGTTATATATACATGTGTTAGGATTGACGGTTGCGATTTCTTTTAAACCGGCCTTTTGTTAAATGTCTTTTTCGATCTCTATGTAGGATAAAACCACCAATAAATGTAATTCCAATAAAAAAGAATAGCAATCCAATGATAAACTGAATACTTAAATGAAAAAATATCGAATAAAATACCCCAAATAAGGCATCTCTCACTAATTTTACTCCTAGTGTTGCAATCACCCCAGGAATGACTAAAATTAATAAAGCCAATAAGCGCATCACTCATCCCCCATTCAATTCCTAATTGTAGTATAGCAAAAGGGAAACGAGGATGGAAATAAAGTGAAATTTAATTCGGAGCTGACTAATGGGAAGTATAAAAATGCAGCGTAGAAGAGTTATCAACGTTAATATATCAAAACATATAATTGTTAATTCTTTAAAGTAAATGAGGCAAAATAAACCAACCTTGCTAATTCTTGCAAAAAAGTATACCATGGTAGTATGCAATTTCGTGCAGGGTGTGATCATAGGATGAATTATCTGCAAGAACAAGTTGTTAATCATTTACCACAAGGGATAGTCGTAATTAAAACAGATGAAACGATTACATTTGTCAATCATAGAGCGATAGAAATCTTGGAGTTAACGAACCAACAACTTATAAACCAACCGCTTACAAAGGTAATCGAGACAGCAAAGCTACCTTTTGTATTAAGAACTAGAAAAAAACAAATCAATCAAACGGTGCGGTTGCATAATGGAAAAACAATCATTAGTTCACGTATACCATTAATTGATGAAAGCAATAATCTTAAGGGAGCTATGGCGTTTTTTTATGAAGTTACCGATGTTGTTCGATTAGCTGAACAAGTAACAAATTTGAAAGAAATAGAGAAAACATTAAAGACAATTGTAGATGCTTCAGAAGTGGCTACAACTATCGTCGATGAACATGGGAGAGGGGTGCTAATAAATTCTGCGTACACTAAACTGACTGGATTATCCAAGAAAACCGTTATAGGGAAACCGGTGGATAAAGAATTACAAATAGAATATGATATCCAACAAAAGGTGTTGCAATCGCGCCGATCAATACATGGTGTCCAAATGAAAATAGGTCAATCCAATACACAAATAGTTGCTAATGGATCACCAATCTTAGTTGACGGTAAATTAAAAGGAAGTGTGGCTTTACTGCACGATGTTTCAAAGGTAGATGAGGTGGAAACAGAATTAAGTAAGGCAAAAGAATTAATTCGTCATCTGGAATTAACCTATAGCTTTGAAGATATTATTGGAAACTCAAGCGCAATGCAACTAACCAAAGAACAGGCAAAAGTTGCTGCAATAACAAGCACCCCTGTTTTAATCCGAGGAGAGCCTGGCACAGAAAAAGAGTTAGTTGCTCATGCAATTCATCATGAGAGTGAGCGTAAGTATCAAAAAATGATAGGTGTCGATTGTACGGTAATGTCTGAGGATGAGTGGGAAAAGCAATTATTTGGCTATCAAGGTGTTGGGGCATTGCGTCATCAACCGGGGTATTTTGAACAAGCGAATAACGGTACACTTTTATTAAATGAGATAGACAAAATCCCAATATTATTACAATTAAAACTATTACGGGTGATACAAAATAATCAAATTCAACCAGTAAATAGTAACGCAACATTGCCAATCAATGTACGTTTGATCATGACTACTAGTATAAATTTAGAGAAGGCAATGATCGATAAAAGTTTTGATAAGGATTTTTATTATGTATTAAATCAAATGTCACTATCACTACCGCCGCTACGTGAACGAATAACTGATTTGGAACCATTAATGCAAGTGATGCTCAGAAGGCTTAATAGACACTTCGGTAAACACATTTATGCGGTTGCATCAGAAGCGTTAGAGGTTTTAAAGTCGTACAGTTGGCCGAAAAATATTAGAGAATTAGAGCATGTGTTAAGAACGGCAATGGTATATATGGATCCACATCGAAAAGTGATTCAAAAGCGGGACCTACCACTAGAAGTGTGTAAATCAGTCGAATTAGTGGATGAACAACCTTTCAATTATAACCAGTCCCAGACCTTACAACAAACAATGGAACTTTATGAAAAACAAGTAATTCAATCTACTTTTGCTTCACTCGATTATAATAAGACGAAAACAGCAGAATTATTAGGCATTTCCATTCGCAACCTTTATTATAAGATGCAAAAATATAAAATTGAAGCAAAGTAAGGTGCAAAAAATTGCATAGTAGGTTATGAGGGTCGAAGATGGATAGGAGGTACAAACATGGAATTATTCAGTCATCTAGAAACAGAGGATTATGAGCAGGTGCTCTTTTGTCACGACAAACAATCAGGGTTAAAAGCGGTTATTGCAATCCATGATACGACATTAGGTCCAGCTCTAGGTGGAACAAGAATGTGGACATATTCCTCTGAACAAGAGGCTGTGATGGATGCGTTGAGGTTAGCGAAAGGGATGACCTATAAAAATGCAGCAGCAGGACTCAATTATGGTGGTGGGAAAACCGTCATCATAGGGGATCCAAAAACAGATAAAAATGAAGCGATGTTTCGGGCGTTTGGTCGCTACATTCAAGGGCTAAGCGGGCGATATATTACTGCAGAAGATGTAGGGACAACGGTAGAAGATATGGATTTGATCCACCTAGAAACAAATTATGTTGCTGGTATATCACCTGCTTTTGGTTCATCAGGAAATCCTTCGCCGGTGACAGCCTATGGCGTATATAAAGGGATGAAGGCAGCAGCCAAACAAGCATTTGGCACCGATATCCTAGAAGGTAAAACTGTTGCTGTTCAAGGTGTAGGGAATGTTGCTTATACATTATGTGAGTATCTCCATCATGAAGGGGCACATTTGATTGTGACCGATATTGACAAACAAGCAGTTGAGAAAGCAGTAGAGGCGTTTGATGCCAAAGCGGTTGAGCCAAATGCAATTTATGATGTGGATTGTGATATTTATGCACCATGTGCGCTAGGATCCACAATTAATGATAATACGATTCCAAGGTTAAAAGCAAAAGTGATTGCTGGGGCTGCAAATAACCAATTACAAGCATCTAAACATGGTAGGATGCTGTATGAAAAAGGGATCGTTTATGCCCCGGATTTCGTGATTAATGCTGGTGGCGTGATTAATATTGCAGATGAATTAAATGGGTACAACCGAGACCGAGCACTTAAACAAGTCGAAAAAATTTATGACCATTTGTCCAAAGTATTTGATATATCTAAACGAGATCATGTTTCCACCGATGAAGCGGCTGAAAGGATGGCGGAAGAACGAATTCAACTTTTGAGACGTTCTAGAAGTCAGTTTTTAATGAATGAAAAGAATCGTTTACGTTGGGGATAATGGAGGGCTTACTTTGCATTCAAAGCATCGAATAATCGTGATCAACCCAAGTGCCTATGCAACGAGGGTGGCAGTTTTTGAAGAGGAAATATGTATGTTTGAAAAGTCAATTCGTCACCCGTCTGAAAAAATCTCTTCCTTCCATGGTTATTCAGACCAAGCAGATTATCGAAAACAATTGATTTTACAGGAAGTAGAGTCTCAAGGTATTAATCTATCAAAATGTGATGCGGTTTGTGGTCGTGGTGGTTTGCTTCGTCCCATTGCTGGTGGGACCTATATCGTCAATCAGCCGATGTTACAAGATTTACATAATGGATATCATGGGCAACATGCCTCCAATTTAGGTGGCATTTTAGCATATGAAATTGCAAGTGGCTTAAACGTACCTGCCTACATTGTTGACCCAGTTGTTGTCGATGAGATGTCAGAAGTTGCACGAATAACGGGAGTGCCGGAAATTTCACGCGTAAGTATTTTTCATGCATTGAACCAGAAATCGGTAGCTAGACAGGTTGCCAGTGAACTTGGAAAACCTTATCAGGAAGCAAACTTTATCATTTGTCACATGGGTGGCGGTATCACGATTGGTGCACATAAGAATGGACAGGTGATCGATGTTAATAATGGATTGCACGGTGATGGTCCTTTGTCAGTTGAACGAGCCGGTACAGTTCCGGCGGGTGATTTAATTGACATGTGTTATTCAGGTGATTATTCCTATCAAGAGATGATGGATAAAATCGTTGGAAATGGTGGCTTGATGGCGTTTCTACGAACAGATGAGATCGATCGTATTGAAACGATGATTCATGAGGGGGATCATCAAGCAGAGTTACTTTATCAAGCAATGACCTATCAAGTAGCAAAAGAACTTGGAGCAATGGCAACTGTGTTAGAGGGGGAGGTTGAGGCGATTATTTTAACCGGTAAACTAGCATCACACACTAAATTGGTATCGACAATCTCTAATAAAGTTGACTGGATTGCAGATATTTTCGTCTATCCCGGTGAAAATGAACTACTTGCCTTAGCTCAAGGGACATTGCGAGTATTACGTGGTCAAGAACAAGTGAAAGAATATATTGTGCACTAGACAGGAGGTTTTTTAGTGGCAACAGAATATGATTTGGTTGTACTTGGTGGTGGAACAGGTGGTTATGTAGCGGCGATTAGGGCATCGCAATTAGGTATGAAAACCGCTATTGTTGAGACTGAAAAATTAGGTGGAACATGTTTGCATAAAGGGTGTATCCCCTCGAAAGCTTTATTGAGAAGTGCTGAAGTTTATCGACAAAGTAAACAAGCATCCCAATTTGGGGTTGAACTTGGGCAAACAAAAATTAATTTTTCACAAGTTCAAGCGAGAAAACATCAAACTGTCGAGACACTGTATCGCGGTGTGGTTGGGTTAATGGAAAAGGGGAAAATTGATGTTTATCAAGGGTATGGACGAATCTTAGGTCCGTCTATTTTTTCACCAACAGCTGGCACTGTTTCTGTGGAATACACAGATGGTAGTGAAAACGAAATGCTTATACCAAAATACTTACTGGTAGCTACTGGTTCTAAAGCTCGAACAATTACTGGACTAGAACCTGATGGTAAGACGATTCTGACATCTGATGAAGCTTTAGACATGGAGCACCTGCCTACTTCTATTATTATCGTTGGCGGTGGAGTGATTGGCGTTGAATGGGCGTCGATGTTAGCGGATTTTGATGTAGAGGTTACTGTCATCGAATATGCAAACAATATATTACCTCAAGAAGACCAAGAAATTTCAAAACATATGGCACGGCGCCTAAAACAAAAAGGTGTAACGATCGTGACAGGTGCTAACATTACAAGTCAGCCAATTCATGATCAATCAACCGTGTCCATCGTGGTGGAGCAGAACCATCAAAGTACAACATTTCAAGCTGAAAAGGTGTTAGTTTCAACTGGCCGAAGAGCAAATACGAACCAAATTGGCCTCGACAACACGGATGTTGCCGTTGATGAGAATGGCTTCATTAAAACGAATACTTTCTATCAAACGAAGGAGTCCCACATTTATGCCATTGGAGATGTCATTGGTGGGATGCAACTTGCTCATGTTGCTTCTAGTGAGGGGATAACGGCTGTTGAACATATGATGGAAATGGATCCGTTTCCGATAAGTTATCAAAATGTTCCGTTATGTATTTATTCAGACCCTGAAGTTGCCCGTGTTGGTTTAACGGAACAACAAGCCGAGCAACAAGGGTATGACATCGACACTAGCAAGGTCTCTTTTAAAGCAATTGGAAAAGCGCATGTCCATGGAGATACCGATGGATTTGTGAAGTTGATTAAAGATAAAGCAACGGATGATTTGTTAGGGGTGCATATGATCGGTCCACATGTTACCGAATTGATTTCAGAGGCTAGTTTAGCAAAGTTGTTTGATGCAACACCATGGGAAATGACACAATCGATTCACCCGCATCCGTCCTTATCAGAAATTATTAGCGAAACTGCTTTAGCAGTGGAAGGGAGGAATATTCATGGTTAATACAGACGAGCAAAAAAAGATGATGGAGAATAGACACCACCGACTTGGTCTTTCCGATAACGATATATTAGAGATGTATCGAACGATGTTGTTAGCGAGGAAAATTGATGAGCGGATGTGGTTGTTAAATCGGGCCGGGAAAATTCCATTTGTTGTTTCCTGTCAAGGTCAAGAAGGTGCTCAAGTTGGAGCATCCTTTGCCCTCGATACTAAGCGTGATTATGTACTTCCATATTACCGAGACTTAGGTGTTGTGCTTGCATTTGGGATGACAACGAAAGACTTAATGCTTCAAGGATTTGCAAAAGCGGAAGATCCGAACTCTGGTGGACGACAAATGCCAGGGCATTTTGGTCAGAAGAAAAATCGCATTGTGACAGGTTCCTCCCCAGTAACGACGCAGGTACCACATGCTGTTGGAATTGCGCTTGGGTTTAAAATGGAACAAAAAGATTTAGTAAGTTTCGTCACTCTTGGGGAGGGGTCTTCCAATCAAGGTGATTTCCATGAAGGTGCGAATTTTGCTAGTGTTCAAAAACTTCCAGTTATTTTTATGGTGCAAAATAATCAATATGCCATCTCGGTTCCGTTAACGAAGCAAGTTGCTTGTGAGAAAATTTCTGATCGAGCGATTGGTTATGGCATGCCTGGGGTTACCGTTGATGGGAATGACCCGTTAGAAGTCTATCAAGCAGTGAAAGAAGCAGCTGACCGCGCAAGACGAGGAGAAGGTCCGTCGTTAATTGAGACTGTCTCCTATCGCTTAACGCCTCATTCTAGTGATGATGATGATCGGAGTTATCGAGAGAGAGGGGAAGTGGATGCAGCGAAAGAGAAAGATGCTGTACTTACGTTTGCTCATTATTTAAGAGAGCATAACATTTTGACAGAACAAGTGGAAAAAACGATGCATGATGAAATGAATCAAATCATTAATGAAGCGACGGAATATGCCGAACAGGCAGCATATGCAGAACCAGCTTCGATTTATAACTATGTGTATGGAGAGTAAGGAGGGAGAAAAGTATGCCAGTTATTTCCTATATTCAAGCAGTGACACAGGCGCTCCAAGAGGAAATGGAACGTGATGAAAAAGTATTTGTATTAGGAGAAGATGTTGGTGTTCGGGGGGGCGTTTTTCGTGCAACTGAAGGCCTTTATGAGAAGTTTGGTGAATCACGCGTGATCGACACGCCGCTCGCGGAATCAGCAATTGCTGGTGTTGGAATTGGTGCTGCAATGTATGGGATGCGCCCAGTAGCTGAGATGCAGTTTGCTGATTTTATTATGCCTGCAGTCAATCAAATTATTTCCGAGGCAGCTAAAACACGATATCGTTCGAATAATGATTGGACATGCCCTGTTACGATTCGTGCGCCATATGGTGGGGGAGTTCACGGAGCGTTATATCATTCACAATCTGTTGAAGCGGTGTTTGCCAATCAACCAGGTTTAAAAATTGTGATGCCATCAACACCATATGATGTGAAAGGGTTACTGAAAGCCGCGATTCGTGATGAGGATCCAGTACTTTTCTTTGAACATAAACGAGCATATCGGTTAATAAAAGGAAATGTTCCCGAGGCGGATTACACCATTCCGATTGGGGAAGCAGATGTTAAACGAGAAGGGGCGGATATTACAGTCATCACGTATGGACTTTGTGTTGATTTTGCCTTACAAGCTGCAGAAAAACTAGCCACGGATGGAATTGATGCTCATATTTTAGACTTGCGGACCATTTACCCGCTTGATCAACAAGCGATTATAGAAGCTGCGTCAAAGACTGGAAAAGTATTATTGCTTACAGAGGATAATAAAGAAGGAAGTATTATTGGGGAAGTAGCGGCTATTATAAGCGAGAATTGTTTATTCGACTTGGATGCACCAATCAAGCGCTTGGCTGGACCTGATGTTCCATCCATGCCATATGCACCCACAATGGAAAAAGAGTTTATGATGAATCCTGAAAAAGTTGAGCATGCCATGCGTGAACTTGCAGAATTTTAATATAAAGGAGGGATTTCCGTGGCAATAGAAAAAATACATATGCCCCAACTTGGTGAAAGTGTAACCGAAGGAACGATCAGTACATGGCTAGTCAATGAAGGGGATTATGTGAATAAATATGATCCAATTGCAGAAGTGACAACAGATAAAGTCAATGCAGAAGTACCATCTTCATTTAGTGGAACGATTAAAGAGTTGCTTGCAGGTGAAGGAGAAACGATAGCGGTGGGAGATTTAATGTGTCATATCGAAGTAGCGGACCGTCAATCTAACGTGGAAACAGTCGATCACTCTGAGGTTTTATCAACCAACACACCATCTTCCAATCAAGAACAATCGTTGAAAATGCGCTATTCACCTGCTGTCTTACGACTTGCGCAGGAACATAATCTTGATCTTCAACTAATTACTGGATCTGGTCGTGGCGGAAGAATTACACGAAAAGATGTAGAAAAAGTGATCCGAGAAGATACACTTGTAAAAGAGAAGCAAGAGCATCGTGCAACAGAAAAAAACACAGAAAAAGTGTTAGAGCATGATGCAACACAGGAACCAGTAGATGACAAGCCAATTCCACCAATGAATCCTGGTATCACTACGGCAAATGGTGATAAGGAAATCCCTGTTACTGGAATCCGAAAAACGATTGCCCAAAATATGGTGCGATCCACTACTGAAATTCCACATGCATGGATGATGATTGAAGTGGATGTGACAAACTTAGTAAAATACCGAAATGCTGAAAAGGATTCATTTAAAGAGAATGAGGGCTACAATTTGTCGTTTTATGCTTTTTTCCTTAATGCGGTTGCGAAAGCATTAAAGAAATACCCGCAATTAAATAGTTCTTGGAAAGGCGATAAAATTGTTCAACGGAAAGAGATAAACCTGTCGATTGCGGTTGCACGAGACGAAGAATTGTTTGTACCGGTAATTAAAAATGTTGATGAGAAAAGCATCAAAGGAATTTCTAAAGAAATTGATACTTTAGCTAAGAAGGCGCGAAATGGGAACCTCACACCGCAAGATATGCAAGGTGGTACATTCACTGTAAATAATACTGGTTCGTTTGGTTCCGTACAATCAATGGGTGTGATCAATTATCCGCAAGCGGCTATTTTACAAGTGGAGTCGATTGTGAAGCGACCAGTGATTATTCAAGATATGTTTGCTGCCCGGGATATGGTGAATCTTTGTTTATCCCTTGATCATCGTGTGTTAGATGGGGTTATTTGTGGTCATTTCATGTCCCATATTAAGGAGATATTAGAAAACATTTCACCAGAAACGACACCAATTTACTAAACCTCATACTATCGCTGTTGCAATTGGTAGAATACCAGTGCAATATAATGGTTCAATAAACGTGGGGAAGAGCAATTGTTCGTCAGTTGCTGAACAAGTACGAACATGAAGTGCAGCAAAAATATATAAACAAAAGAGAGCGCGGAAAAGAGAAACATACCCATTGAATAGTGAAGTTTTATGTCGGCAAAAACCTTTCCAAAATTGGAGAGGTTTTTTGTTTAAGGTATACTCTCTTTTATATATACATACATTATCTTGGTTGTCTTTGATTGAAGAAAAGGCTCTCAAAAATTAAAATGATAGGTGAGTGAACTAAGGGGGCGAAAGGATGTTTAAAAATAGTAGTGGTCAAGTTCGAGCAGGGTGGATGATTTTACTGGCATTGATTGTTATGTTTGCTGCTCAAGGACTTTTTATGGTTCCTGGTTTTGTTTTATTTGATCTGCTACAAACAACTACAACAGATATGATGTCAGGATTAGATCGTCATCCGTGGATTGCATTAATCATTCAGGGCGGAGGAACTTTTGGTGGTCTTTTGATGACGTTAATGTTTTGGCGCTTTGTTAATAAGCGAGCAGTGAAAGAAATAGGATTCAACAAGCGAGGAAAAGATTTATTATTTGGTTTGTTGCTTGGAGCAGCATCGATTACAGCTATTTTTTTACTTTTATTCATAACTGGGAATGTGGAATTACTTAATCGATTTTCAGCGCCTGAATTTTCTACATATACTATTACTTTTTTCATTTTATTTATCTTAGTCGGTTTTTTTGAAGAGATCTTTTTCAGAGGGTATGTCATGTCGACGATGGTTAATAGAGGGAATTCGAAGTGGTTAGTTTATATCGTCTCTGCGTTATTATTTAGTGTTGTGCATGGGACTAATCCAAATGTAAGTTTGTTTGGGTTAATAAATATTTTACTTGTTGGACTCCTATTTGCTTATATGTTCGATGTTACTAAAAGTCTATGGTTAGCAATCGGTTATCATATCACCTGGAATTACTTCCAAGGAAATGTGTTTGGTTTTGCGGTAAGTGGTACAGTGCCACATGGTATATACAATGTGGATGTTTCGAACGGTAACGATTGGTTAACGGGTGGTTCGTTTGGCCTTGAAGGTGGTTTACTAGCGACCATCTTTATTTTACTAGGATTTGTTGTTACCAATTGGTATGTGAAGTGGCAAAAGGTGGCTAATAGTTTGTTTTAACGTACTTCCGAAAGAAGTCTCCCTCTTCAAGTGTGTGAAGGGTGAAGCCCAATGGTAGGGGGAGGAAAACAAGAGGATTAGAGTGTAAAAGTGGGTAAATTACATGTTTTTTTTGTTTATTTTTGGGTAATCTATGTTTAGGTGATGTATATGAAAGCGACGGAATTAGAAAGCAAACGATATGGGAAAGCATTAGATGAAATGATTGATTTATATAATAACATCGAATATGATACACCCATTATTCAATTTAGTGATGACGTAGAAGAAAATATTGAACGAGCCAAGAAAAAATATGGGGATGAAATGGTTGATGAAAAGATTAATACAGTTGTAAGGGAAATGTTGTCTTGGTTGGATTTGGACGGTATCGAATTAGATGGTGAAGTAGAGGAGCAAGAAGATTTGATAGGTGAGGAAGAGCAAGACGACGAATAGTGAGGATGTTCAAAATCCCAAAAATAATATGGCGGGTTTGTAGTTGCCTTGCTTTTCAGGCATATGTAACAACATACGCTCAATCCGTGTGAGATACGTTGCTTCGAACTTCTCGGTCATTTTTATCCCGGTGCAACCAACTTCCATAAGACTCCACTTCAAAATATCAAGTGAGGTAACTTTCGCTTTCACCTCGAATGGTTGGTCTCCCTTGTGGTACTGATATTCAGTGGGGAAGAGCAAGAAAACCCCACTGAGTGAATACGCACTATTAAAAAGTATTTATTAATAACATCAGTAATGTCGATTGTTCAAAATAAATAGGATATTGGTCCATGCCAATATCCTATTTATTTGTTTAATTAAGACCACATTAATACGACAGCAATTGTTCAAGCTTTCAAAGACGCTTAAATAATGAGTACATCAACAATCTCTGCTAGACCTAGGTAATGGATTTTTTCTTCTGTTTGAATTTCTAGTCGTCCCATGTTGGGGCGGTTGATAATTCCTTCTATTACTTTAATTCTGTGATTATCATAATATTGGATACTAACATCAAGTGTGTGTTTCATCGCTTCTTGAATGGTTTGGTTCATTTGGTCATAGTGATCTACACTTAAATGTGGTTTTTCTATATAGCGTTCCTTTTTCCAGTAGTCATTTAACATTTCTATATGTTCTGGCATCATAAACGCCGTCCATTTTTTCGAACCACGATCATTTACATTTGTCACTTTTTAATCACCTCGAGGGAACATGTGTTCTGTACGACTAGTATATGATATTTATTAGTATTTTACAAGAGGTTCCAGGTTTGCAATCCACTTCATTTTAGTTTATCTTCATTGGTAATATGGTTATCTAGATAGGAGGGAACAATATGGAACAGTTCGATCAATCCCTAGAAGTACTGATCGAAAATGCAGGGTGGTTAGCTCCTGTGCTTTTTATTCTCATACATATTTTACGTCCATTATTGTTTTTGCCTGTCATTGTTGTGTGTATTGCTGGCGGTGTCTTGTTTGGTTTTGTTGAAGGAGCATTATTATCATTTATCGGTTTATCCTTAATGAGTTTGATTTCTTATCAATTAGTAAATAAATTTCCGAAATTTCGAAGTGGGATTGCACGTCTAAAGCAAAAGGTATTCCAAGATCGAACGATTTCTGTTAGTCAAGTGATGATTTTGCGTATTACACCATTTATCCATTTTCACCTTCTTTCTTTTTATTTGATGGAAATGACGAAATCATTTAAGGAATACATGTATTATTCTATTTTAGGGATGATTATGCCAGCTATTCTGTATACGGCATTTGGTGAGGCGATAACAACATTACCTTGGTATTTAACAGGAATGCTGTTTCTTTTTCTTTTGATTATTTATGTTTATTTAGACAAAGTTCATAAAAACCCACCCAAAACAGATGATGTGAACTAGTAACAGATTTACCCTCTCATATTAAGAGTAAGACTATTGTTTATGTTCATACTTAATAGGGAATCGGTCAGTAGGAGGGGGCGATGGAGTGGAGTTTATTTTGCTCTTTTCCTCACTGAATGCTAGTTGCGTCAGGATAAAATATAACAAAAAAGTTATTGACCAGTCGATGAATACATGGTATATTATTAATTGTCGCCGAAACGATAAAAAGTGAAATTATTGTTCTATCATTTTGAGTGATGGTATGGTAATGAATATCACTTTGGTGAAAGGCGAAAAATGACAAAAACAACAAGTTGTTGACAAAACGTAAATAACTTGTTATGATGATAAAGCTGTTGAGAAACGGCGTTTTGATCTTTGAAAACTGAACAAAACAACCAGTATGAAACAGATCGGGTAAGACGTTTCGTTCATTTGAAACGATTAACCTTGAATCAATTTTTAAAAGCTAGTTTTTGAAACGAGCAAGCAAGCTCATTATTTTATGGAGAGTTTGATCTTGGCTCAGGACGAACGCTGGCGGCGTGCCTAATACATGCAAGTCGAGCGCGGGAAGCAAGTAATCACCCTCCGGGGTGTGCGCTTGTGGAACGAGCGGCGGACGGGTGAGTAACACGTGGGCAACCTGCCTGTAAGATTGGGATAACTCGCGGAAACGTGAGCTAATACCGGATAATACTTTCATTCGCATGAATGAAAGTTGAAAGATGGCTCCAGAGCTATCACTTACAGATGGGCCCGCGGCGCATTAGCTAGTTGGTAGGGTAATGGCCTACCAAGGCAACGATGCGTAGCCGACCTGAGAGGGTGATCGGCCACACTGGGACTGAGACACGGCCCAGACT
>NZ_SZNM01000020.1 GCF_005870085.1 Aquibacillus sediminis
GATGAGACTTCCCATCATTTTAAATGAGTAAGATCCCTCAGAGACGATGAGGTTGATAGGTCCGAGGTGGAAGCGTGGTGACACGTGCAGCTGACGGATACTAATAGATCGAGGACTTAACTATATTAAGGAAGCGGAGACGACCGGTTAGGTCCGACTGGATAAGCAAGACACCGTAATGTGTCATGAACTTGGACACATGGAGGTGAATTGCTTATAGCAGCGAGGACCTGGGAGTCGGAGCTAGACTGTTAAAGACTAAACATTGTTGGTTGTCTTGAGTATTTCTTATCTAGTTTTGAAGGTACAAAAAAACACTTGCATTTTATATAAAAAATGCATATAATATGTTTTGTCCTTAATAAAAAATATGGTTTAGTGGCAATAGCGAAGAGGTCACACCTGTTCCCATGCCGAACACAGCAGTTAAGCTCTTCAGCGCCAATGGTAGTTGGGGCTTTGCCCCTGCGAGAGTAGGACGCCGCTAAGCCATTTCTAATGATATTAGAGTAATGGATTAGCATCATGGATAGTTATTTAAATATAATTATTCCACAGTAGCTCAGTGGTAGAGCAATCGGCTGTTAACCGATCGGTCGTAGGTTCGAATCCTACCTGTGGAGCCATTTGCTTCCATAGCTCAGTGGTAGAGCACTTCCATGGTAAGGAAGGGGTCGCCGGTTCAAATCCGGCTGGAAGCTCTGTTTATTAGACATGGCCCGTTGGTCAAGTGGTTAAGACACCGCCCTTTCACGGCGGTAACACGGGTTCGAATCCCGTACGGGTCACCAAAGTTTTTTCACATAAGTGAAAAAAACTCACATTATTTGGAGGATTAGCTCAGCTGGGAGAGCACTTGCCTTACAAGCAAGGGGTCGCAGGTTCGAGCCCTGCATCCTCCACCATAAAGCCGGCCTAGCTCAACTGGTAGAGCAACTGACTTGTAATCAGTAGGTTGGGGGTTCAAGTCCTCTGGCCGGCACCATCTTTTAAAATTAATAGTGGAGGGATAGCGAAGTTGGCCAAACGCGGCGGACTGTAAATCCGCTCCCATCGGGTTCGTAGGTTCGAGTCCTACTCCCTCCACCAATTTAATTATTGGGCTATAGCCAAGCGGTAAGGCAACGGTTTTTGGTACCGTCATGCGCTGGTTCGAATCCAGCTAGCCCAGCCATTTTTATACTATCTTTTACAACCATGATAGTATAATGATGACTAGGAACCTCTTCTAATAAAACAGAGGATAGCCTAGTTTTATTTGTGCCTTCAAAAGAACGGGATTTAATCATATCACGAGCCATTAGCTCAGTTGGTAGAGAAACCGTAAACCTCATGGAATAGCATCAGTGTAGGTTTTGCGAGGAGCGTAATCTTCACCGAAATCACATTCAACGTGACAAGCATAAACAGAATAAGCTTCATACTATTAAATTTTTAGTACTTCACAGGATGAAGGCATAATATTAAATAATAACACGAGCCATTAGCTCAGTTGGTAGAGCATCTGACTTTTAATCAGAGGGTCGGAGGTTCGAATCCTCCATGGCTCATCAAAGATACTCAAAGCGCATCAGTTAAAAGTATAGTAAAATAGTTGCGGAAGTAGTTCAGTGGTAGAACACCACCTTGCCAAGGTGGGGGTCGCGGGTTCGAATCCCGTCTTCCGCTCCAATTTTATTGGGGCCTTAGCTCAGCTGGGAGAGCGCCTGCTTTGCACGCAGGAGGTCAGCGGTTCGATCCCGCTAGGCTCCATCATTAGTAAGAGAATAAAAAAAGGGATTAAATCTAATATTAGATTTAATCTCTTTTTTTGTAAAAAGATATTATATGTTTATCAAATTTAGTAATTAGCCAGGAATAGCAGAAAAACACTAGGGAGAAGAAGTGACCATTCTTCAACTATCTTTTATCCCGGTGCAACTGTCCGTAAGACTCCCACTTCGAAACATGAAGGAAAACTGAAGATATTTAAGTGGGAGTAAACGGACGCTAACACCCCGATTCGTTCAACTAACAATCAGTGGGGGAAGGGCAAAAACCCCACTGATTGAAGTTTCACTTTATATTTAGCTTGATATCTTTTTATATTCATTTAGCAAAGAGTCTAGGCGAACACTAGCATCTATGACTGCATCTGATGTAAAATCCTTCGTATTAGTTAATTGAATCATTTCATTACGACAGATTTCAATCTTCTTTAAAAGATACAGTTTTTTTTCCATGTAAACCTCCTAAACTGGTATAATGTCTTTGTATTAAATTTTACCCGTAAATGCAAAGGCTTAAACGCATTATAGATGAATATATTGCTATTTGTATACTTAGATGAAACCTCATGAAGAAGTCACTCGTATAAAGAAGTGACCGCAAAATAAGCGGAGGTATTTAGATGGAAACAATGATGAGAGAGAAAATAAAACAGGTCAAAAAGGGAGATCAATCTGCTTTTGAGGATGTGGTAGCATTTTATCAAAACAAGGTTTTTCAAATATGTTATCGAATCATTGGAAATACTCATGAAGCAGAAGACCTTGCCCAAGAAGCTTTTATAAGAGCATATGTAAATATACACTCTTATGATGAACGTAGAAAATTTTCCACTTGGATTTATCGAATTGCTACGAATTTAACGATTGATCGGATCAGAAAAAAAAAGCCAGATTACTTTTTAGATGCGGAAATAAAGGGTACAGATGGATTAGATATGTATTCTCAACTACCGTCTACTCAACCAATGCCAGATCAAGAAGTGGAAAGTTTAGAGATTCAAAATTATATTCAAAGTGAAATATTGAAGCTTCCGGTAAAGTACAGAAGTGTTATTAGTCTAAGGTTTGTTGATGAACTGTCATTGAAAGAAATTAGTGAGATATTAGATATTCCTGTTGGAACAGTGAAAACCCGAATTCATAGAGGAAGAGAAGCACTTCGTAAAAGGCTTCGCCATGTGTAAAGGAGTGTGAATTCCATGGCCTGTAACAATCATATTATAAACCTGATGCACAAATATTTAGATGGTGAATTAGATAGCACGGAAGAACAAAACTTAAAAGAACACTTATTGGTATGTGAGGAGTGTCAACAACATTTTCACGAATTAAAGCGCACGGTAGCATTGTTAGATAGTAATAACCATCTTCAAGTTTCCAGTGACTTTACGAGTAATGTAATGAGTAATTTACCAAAGGAAACTAAAAAAAATAGTTATTTGCGCTGGTTTAAGGCTCATCCTATTATAACTGCTGCGGCTATTTTCTTTATTTTTATGTTCGGTGGTGTTATGTCTGCCTGGCAACAAGATCATCAAGTAACAGTTTCAAAAGATAAAAATGTAGTGATTGAAGAAGGTACAGTCATTGTCCCTGAGGGAGTAACAGTTGAAGGGGATTTAGTTGTGAAAAATGGGGATTTGAAAATAGATGGTGAGGTGGAAGGAGATGTTACCATCATTAATGGGGAACACCTCTTAGCTTCTGCCGGCCAGATTAGTGGAGAAATTGAACAAGTAAATCAAGTGTTTGATTGGATTTGGTACAATATAAAGGATATAGCTAAAAATATCTTTTCGATGAAGGAATAGAATAAGAAGGTTATTTGCTTAGAAAGCATGCATAGAGAGTTTATACTCATGGGCGTTATTGTATACGTTATGATAATATTGAATAAGCTATGAATATGCTATAATAAAAAGGTTATTACTTTAAGATAGGAAGAGGAATTAAATGAATATAAGGTTGTGTAACCATGTTTGATGGGGGTTTAACTGCATTTGATGTAATACGTATTGGAGTAGATATTACTCTTATATGGTATGTTCTGTATAAGCTTATCATGTTAATACGTGGCACAAAAGCTATTCAATTGTTAAAAGGGATATTTGTTGTGCTTGGTATTTATTTGGTAAGTTATTTATTTGGATTAAACACTATTCAAGTAATGATCGAACAAGTAATTGTTTGGGGGCCACTGGCTATCATTATTTTATTCCAGCCAGAATTAAGACGGGCATTAGAACAATTAGGGCGAGGTAGTTTCTTTTCACGTAATAAACGGTCGGAAGAAGAGGTATTGCACCGTACGGTAGAATCCATTATAAAATCATGTAAATATATGGCCAAACGAAGAATTGGGGCATTAATGACAATCGAAAGAGAAACGGCCATGGGTGATTACATTGAAACGGGCATACCAATAAATGGTCAACTAACCAATCAATTGTTGACAAATATTTTTATACCAAATACTCCTCTACATGATGGAGCAGTCATTATTAAAGCAGATGAAATTGTTGCGGCTGCATGTTATTTACCATTGTCTGAGAGTCCCTTTATTTCAAAGGAGTTAGGGACAAGACATAGAGCTGCTATGGGAATTAGTGAGGTTACGGATGCGATAACCATCATTGTATCAGAAGAAACAGGACAAATCTCTTGTACTAAGAATGGTGAGTTACATAGAGATTTAGATGAAGAAAAATTACAAGAAATACTAACTAGTGAATTGGAACCTACGTTTCTAAAATCCCCTATGTTAAAAAGCTGGAGTTGGAGGGGGAAAAAGGATGAATGATTGGTTAAATAAGCCATGGGCAATTCGCTTGGTGTCTTTATTGTTGGCTATATTAATTTTTATTGTCTTTAGTTTTGATACACAGAAAAATAGAGCAGATGATGTTGGTTTTGATGCGATTGATTCGTTCTTTAATAGTTCACAAGAGACACGTGTAGTTGAGGATATACCAGTAGATATAAACATTAATGAAGAACAATATGTTGTCAGTGGTGTCCCGCAGACAGTAGATGTCATGTTAGAAGGTTCAGTAAATATCGTAGCCTCAACAGCTACGCAAAGAAATTTTGATGTATATGTGGATTTAGAGGATCTCAAACCAGGAGAGCATACAGTACAATTACAACATTCAGGTATATCTGATCAAATTTATGCTGACATTGAACCTAGTGAAATAGATATTATTATTGAGGAAAAAGCTACGAAAGAATTTGATGTCAAAGTTGATTATATTAATGAAGATTTGCTTGGGCCTGAATTTGAAATAGAGGAAGCCGTTGTGGATCCATCAACGGTGATGATCACTAGTGCTGAAAGTGTAGTAGATCAGATTGCCGTAGTCAAAGCTTTTATCGATCTTGAAGGGGTGAATGGACCTACCGATCTAGAGGATGTTCCAGTTAAAGTGTATGATAATCAAGGTAATGAACTCAATGTACGTGTCCAACCATCAACAGTCGATGTATCTGTTCATATGGTAAGCCCTAATAAAAAGGTACCGGTAAATGTGGAAACCCAAAATGAGTTACAAGGCGATATGGAAATTAGCTCTATTGTGACAGAGCCGGGTGAAATAACTGTATTTGCAGATGAAGAGGTTTTAAATGAGTTAAACCATATATCAACAGAAGCGATTGATTTAGCATCCATTTCTGAAGACGGAACAATGGAAGTGAATCTGTCACCCCCTTCGGATGTTAGAAAGATTTCACCCGAACAGGTCACTGTAGAGTTACAGTTACAAACGATCGAAGAAAGAAATTTATCAAACATACCTATAGAAGTAAACAATTTAAGTAATAATTATTCCTTATCTTTCATAGAACCTACACAGGATGAAATGGAGGTAACAGTAACAGGGGCTAGTAACCAAATAGAAAATCTGTCAGAAACCGATATACGATTGTCTATAGATGTCCAGGATCAACAACCTGGAGAATATACATTTCCAATTGAAGTAACCGGACCTGATAATATTACGGTTGACCCACAATTTAACCAAATAACTGTTAGGATAGACTAAACTCTCGAAGGAGAACGAATTGTGAAAAGATAAGATTTTAAAACCAACCGAAGTAAGGGATTAAAGGAGAGGTACAAGATGGGAAAATATTTCGGCACTGATGGTGTCAGAGGAATTGCGAATAAAGAGTTAACACCTGAATTAGCCTTTAAGTTAGGAAGGTTTGGTGGCTATGTCCTTACAAAGGAAATGTCAAAGCCAAAAATTTTAGTAGGCCGAGATACACGTATTTCCGGCCATATGTTAGAGGGCGCACTTGCAGCAGGATTACTATCGATTGGTGCAGAAGTCATGCGACTTGGTGTAATTTCAACTCCTGGTGTTGCTTATTTGACTAAAGCATTAGGATCCGAAGCGGGCGTAATGATATCCGCATCCCATAACCCAGTGGGAGACAATGGGATTAAGTTTTTTGGACCAGATGGTTTTAAATTAACAGACGAACAGGAACTTGAAATTGAACAGTTAATTGATCAAGAGGAAGATACGTTACCTCGTCCAATTGGAGCGGATTTAGGACAAATCAATGATTATTTTGAAGGCGGTCAAAAATATATTCAATACCTAAAACAATCGATTGATTCTGATTTTGAAGGCTTACATATTGCATTAGATTGTGCACATGGAGCAACGTCTTCTTTGGCACCTCATTTATTTGCGGATTTAGAAGCAGATATTTCAACAATTGGAGCCTCTCCTGATGGATTAAATATTAATGATGGTGTTGGTTCTACACATCCAGAATCATTACAGGATTTTGTAGTAGAAAAGCAAGCAGATATTGGTTTAGCGTTTGATGGTGATGGTGATCGAATTATTGCTATCGATGAAAAAGGAAATCTAGTTGATGGCGATCATATTATGTATATTTGCGGAAAGTACTTAAATGAAAAAGGTTTATTAAGACATTCAACCGTTGTGTCAACCGTGATGAGTAATATCGGTTTTTATAAAGCGCTAGAAGAACATGGAATGAAAAGTGATAAGACAGCTGTTGGTGATCGATATGTGATGGAAGAAATGCGAAAAGGCGGCTACAATCTTGGTGGGGAGCAATCTGGACATATCATTTTTCTTGATTATGTTACAACCGGTGATGGAATGCTTACGGCACTACAATTGGTAAATGTAATGAAAGAAACAGGGAAATCATTGTCAGAGTTAGCTGCGGAAATGGAAAAATTTCCACAAGTACTGAAAAATGTAAAAGTGATTGATAAAAATGAAGCATTAGTAAATCCAAAAATTCAAGAAGTAATTGAAAAAGTGGAGCATGAGATGGGTGATGATGGGCGTGTCCTTGTACGACCATCAGGCACAGAGCCATTAGTACGTGTAATGGTGGAAGCACCAACAGAGGAAGATTGTCACAACTATGTAGACCAAGTTGTTCAGGTAATTGAAGACTTATTAGGTATGAAAGAATAAAGGATATTGCGCGGATCAGCACATGTTTAGCTGACCGCGCATATTTTATTAGTGTGAAAGAAAGACTTAAGTTTTTCTTTTCTTATTTTTGATATAATTAAGGATTGCTAGTGAACAACTATATAGGGTAAAATAGAGAAAGTTGTGTCCCATGTATATTTTTAGTCAAGATTACACGGGACTTTATTCAAGGATAGAAAGGTGGATCGATGTAAAAACTTAAAAAAGCGCCAGGGCTATTTTTGATGAAGAAAGTGTGAATTTGGGGGCTTTGATATAACCATGTCTACGAATCGTTCAGCGCCTAGCGAGACTTTCCAGGGCGTCCCCAAGCAACTTTTGCTTATAAAAAATAGTCGACGAGGAGGAGGAGGATCGAGTCTTCGGCGGATACCTCCCGGTTGCACACATCTCAACCGCTAAGTTTTTATTTGAAAACAAAGAGGCGACTCTTTGCACAAGAATAAAAACAAGGTGACAAACATTCACGAGAAAGGGGTAAATAAACGCCCCTAGCAAAAAAGCTACAACGGTCGTTTGTTTACCCCTTTACTCTAAGGAGGAAACAACGATATGTGTGGAATTGTCGGATATATTGGAAACAATGATACAAAAGAAGTATTATTAAACGGGCTTGAGAAATTAGAATATCGAGGCTACGATTCAGCTGGAATTGCTACCTTAAATGATAACGGTGTAAATCTATTTAAAGTGAAAGGTCGTATTGCGGCATTACGCGAGCGGGTAGACGATACAAATCATGCTACAATGGGGATTGGACATACGCGCTGGGCAACGCACGGTGCGCCTAGTGAAGAAAATGCACATCCACACCAAAGTGCATCAGGAAGATTTACACTCGTTCATAATGGCGTGATTGAGAACTTTAACGAAATAAAAGCAGAATATTTATCAGATGTGACGTTAGCAAGTGAAACAGACACCGAGATCATTGTACAGCTGATAGAAGTATTGAATGAGCAGTATAACGATGTATTAGAAGCCTTTCGTGAATCGGTTGCACTACTAAAGGGTTCTTATGCTATAGCATTGATAGATAGAAACGATCAGGAAACAATTTATGTTGCTAAGAATAAGAGCCCATTATTAGTTGGCCTTGGTGACAATTTTAATGTTGTTGCAAGTGATTCGATGGCAACACTAAAGGAAACAGATCAATATTTAGAAATAAATGATAAAGAAATTGTTATTGTAAAGCGTGATAACGTAAAAATTCAAGATTTGAATGGCGTAGCAATTACTCGTGAACCTTTCACTGCGGAAATTGACGCAACAGATATTGAAAAAGGTACGTATCCACACTTTATGCTAAAAGAAATTGATGAGCAGCCGTTTGTTATGCGAAATATTATTCAGGAATATCAAGATGAACAGGATGAGATTAAGTTGGATCCATCTGTTCGTCAAGCGATGCTTGATTCTGATCGTGTTTATATCATTGCTGCTGGAACAAGTTATCATGCTGGCTTAGTTGGCAAGCAGTTTATTGAAAAATTGGCAAATGTACCTGTCGAGGTTCATATTGCAAGTGAATTCTCTTATAATATGCCATTGCTATCTGAAAAACCATTATTTGTCTTTATCTCCCAAAGTGGAGAAACAGCAGATAGTCGATCGGTATTAGTAAAAATTAAAGAATTAGGACATCCTGCTTTAACAATAACGAACGTGCCAGGATCCACCCTTTCTCGTGAAGCAAATTATACCTTACACCTTCATGCTGGACCAGAAATCGCAGTTGCTTCAACGAAGGCCTACACAGCCCAAATTGCTGTCCTAGCCATTCTAGCTGTGGATACTGCAAAGGCAAAAGGAATTGATTTAGACTTTGATCCATTACAAGAGTTAGGCATTGTAGCAAGTGCTATGGAAGCTTTAACAGATCAAAAAGAAACATTTGAACAGATGGCAAGAGATTACTTTGCAACGTCTAGAAACGCGTTCTTTATCGGACGTGGAATGGATTATTTTGTCGTGCAAGAAGCGGCTCTAAAATTAAAAGAAATTTCCTATATCCAAGCGGAAGGATTCGCTGGTGGGGAATTGAAGCATGGAACGATCGCCCTAATTGAAGAAGGGACACCAGTTGTTGCCATTTCCACACAGGAAAATGTGAATTACTCGATACGAGGTAATGTGCAAGAAGTGGAAGCGCGTGGCGCCAATTCATGTGTCGTGAGTTTAGAAGGGTTAAATCAAGAGAATGATTCGTTCATTTTACCACATGTGCATGAGTTATTGACACCACTTGTAAGTGTCGTACCAATGCAATTGTTAGCTTACTATGCAGCACTTCATCGTGAGTGTGATGTTGATAAACCACGTAATTTGGCGAAAAGTGTTACTGTTGAGTAATCAAATAGACATTAGGTGAAAGATCTAGTTTTAAATAGTTGCAACCATTCCCCCCTTTGGATACGATTATCTAAGGGGGGTTTTTCTGTGGGAAAATCTTCTGAGTCTGAAATATAACTTAAGTTTTTAAACATATGGGATAAGTGTTACTTTAGTGGACAACATAAAGGAGATGACCCAAACCCTTTATAAAACTTTAATGTGTAGGGAAGAGTATTTAAAGGAATCCTGTTTAAATATGAAAAATCACTTAACCATTAATTGTAAGTACTCGACATGTTGTAAGTGAGTACATGGGGCGTTTTGGTAATTATCAATTAAATGCTTATTTTATTAATAATTACAGTTATAAACAGATTGTCCTTGTGACAATGTTCTACAAAGTTTGTATTTATTTTTAGCATTAAATCAAACTTCTTGACAACTTCAAACTTTTGTATAATAATTAGTACTAGATTAGAATTATTATATATAAATAGTATTTTAATTATTGCTATTTAAATCACAAACACACACATAGGAGGAAATTAATTATGTCATTAATCGGAACTGAAGTACAACCATTCAGCGCAAAAGCTTACAAAGATGGAGAATTCATCGATGTTACAGAGGAAAATCTAAAAGGTCAGTGGAGTGTGGTTTGCTTTTACCCTGCAGACTTTTCATTCGTATGCCCTACAGAGCTAGAGGATCTTCAAAACGAATATGAAAACTTAAAAGAACTAGGAGTAGAAGTATTTTCTGTTTCTACTGATACACACTTTGTACACAAAGGATGGCACGATAGCTCTGAAAAAATTGGAAAAATCAAGTATGCTATGATTGGTGACCCATCTCAAACGATTACGCGTAACTTTGAGGTACTAGATGAAGAGTCTGGTCTTGCAGATCGCGGTACTTTCATCATTGATCCTGATGGCGTTATCCAAACAGTTGAGATCAATGCTGGTGGAATTGGCCGTGACGCAAGTATTCTTGTTGACAAAGTAAAAGCAGCTCAATACGTACGTAAAAATCCTGGAGAAGTTTGCCCAGCTAAATGGCAAGAAGGTTCTGAAACACTAACTCCAAGCCTTGACCTTGTAGGTAAAATTTAAGGAGAGCGATAATCATGCTTGAAGCAGATATTAAAGCACAATTAGACCAATATCTTCAATTATTGGAAAACGATATAGTTCTCAAGGTTAGTTTAGGTTCTGATGATGTATCAAAGGACATGCAATCTCTAGTAGAAGAGATTGCATCCATGTCATCTAAAATTACTGTTGAGAAAACAACACTAGACAGAACACCAAGTTTTAGTGTTAATCGTGTTGGTGAAGATACTGGTGTAACATTTGCAGGAATTCCGCTCGGACACGAGTTTACTTCTTTAGTGCTAGCATTACTACAAGTTAGTGGAAGACCTCCAAAGGTTGACCAAAGCGTTATTGATCAGGTTAAAAGTGTTGATGGTGACTATCACTTTGAAACATATGTAAGTCTAAGTTGTCATAATTGCCCTGATGTTGTACAAGCATTAAACATGATGAGTGTGATCAATCCAAAGATTTCACATACAATGATTGATGGTGCGACAAATAAAGAAGAAGTAGAAAGCAAAAATATTATGGCAGTGCCTACAGTGTACTTGAACGGGGAAGAATTTGGTGGCGGTCGCATGACCATTGATGAAATTCTTTCCAAATTAGGTACTGGACCAGATGCATCTGAATTGTCTGCTAAGGAACCATATGATGTACTTGTTGTAGGTGGTGGACCATCAGGGGCAAGTGCAGCGATTTACGCAGCACGTAAAGGTATCCGTACTGGTATCGTAACAGATCGCTTTGGTGGTCAGGTGCTAGACACAATGAGTATTGAGAACTTTATTAGTGTAGTAAGCACGGAAGGTCCTAAACTAGTAGCGAGTTTAGAAGAGCATGTTAAAGATTATGACATTGAAGTCATTAATTCACAACGTGTCAGCCGTTTAGAAAAGAACGACATGTTCGAAGTGGAACTTGAGAACGGTGCTGTTCTAAAAAGTAGAAGTGTAATTGCTTCAACAGGTGCAAGTTGGCGTAAGATTGGTGTACCTGGTGAAGAAGAGTTCCGAAATAGAGGTGTAGCATATTGTGCACACTGTGATGGACCGTTGTTTGAAGGAAAAGACGTAGCCGTTATCGGTGGGGGTAACTCTGGTATTGAGGCTGCCATTGATTTGGCGGGTATTGTTAAACATGTAACAGTCCTTGAGTTTGCGCCAGAATTAAAGGCGGATGATGTGTTACAAGACCGTCTTAATAGCCTATCCAACGTAACAGTTATAAAAAATGCGCAAACAACTGAAATCACTGGTTCTGACAATGTCGAAGGTATTAGCTATATAGACCGTGAGTCAGATGAAAAGAAACATATTGAATTACAAGGTGTGTTTGTCCAAATCGGTCTTGTACCAAATACTGATTGGCTTGACAGTACGGTTGAGAAAAATCGTATCGGTGAGATTGTTGTAGACAAGCATGGGGCAACAACTGTTCCAGGATTGTTTGCAGCAGGTGATTGTACAGATACGGCTTATAATCAAATCATTATTTCGATGGGGTCTGGTGCAACCGCGGCATTAGGTGCATTCGATTATCTCATTCGAACTCCAAACCCAACTGATGAAAAAGTTACTCAGTCCTAAGAATTGTTGATTAAATAAAGTGAAACCCTACAAATGTTGTTATAACAACATTTGTAGGGTTTTTTATTGTCTAGGAATGCCGATGATCCTAGTTGACAAACCGTAAAAGTAAGTAACGTTCTTTATCAAAGAAATACTTTATTTCTTAAGAAAGGTATTTCTAAAGTTAACATAAAGAGTAAGAATACAGTGTGCAAATTAGTTATTACTACCAAGAAAAGTCTAACATAATATTTTTATAAAGAGAGACCTTAACCATGTAGTTACCTTTAGTTTAGGAGGAATTGGCATGGATATGGATCAACATATGAACTATGGAGGCGATTATAAATATATTCCTACAACTTCTGTAGGAAGTGGCGTTGGCATTGAGGTATTACCAGATTTATTTAATTATACTGTCCAAATTGTTAATATTCACTTTGTAGGTAACCCCAAAACGGATGATTTTGTTTTAGTTGATGCTGGAATGCCTGATTCAGCAGAAGAGATTATTTCAACGACAGAGGATCGTTTTGGTAAGAATAGTCGTCCAAAAGCCATCATTTTAACACATGGTCATTTTGATCATGTTGGAGCTATTATCGAGTTAGTCGATCATTGGCAAATTCCCGTCTATGCACATGAATTGGAATTACCTTTTCTGACAGAACAACAGCGTTATCCAGAACCTGACCCTACTGTAGAGGGTGGAATGGTAGCAAAAATGTCACCGATGTTTCCGAATGAACCGATTGACTTAGGAAGTCATGTAGAAAAGCTACCTTCAGATGGTTCTGTGCCACATATGCCAGACTTTAAGTGGATTCACACCCCTGGCCATTCACCAGGACATGTTTCATTATTTAGAGAAAAAGACGGAGCATTAATAGCGGGGGATGCGTTTGTTACTGTTAAACAGGAGTCACTTTATAAAGTTTTAACACAGGAACAAGAAATAAGTGGCCCCCCTAGATATTTAACACCTGATTGGGAAGCAGCAAAGGAATCCGTTATTAAGTTAGAATCATTGAAACCAACTGTTGCTGTTACTGGTCATGGATTACCGATGTCTGGGCAGTTATTATCGACAAGTTTGGAAAAGTTAGTACGTGAATTTGACAGTATTGCAGTTCCAGATCATGGGAAATACGTTGACAAAAATAAGCATTAAGGTAGAGAAAGACAAATGGAGACCTTGCAGTTACAAGGTCTCCATTATAGATGCATAAAATTTTACTATATAAAAAGACAAAGTTAAGTTCATGCAACTACGCTTCTGTTTTCGTCACGGGCTTTCCAGTCAGAGAATTTTCTTTTTATTTAATGATGTTCTTATACGATTTATTATCCTTCTGCCACTTTCTCCTCTGTAGGTTTATCCGTGAGTGTGAAGAAAGCAATCAAACCAATAAAGGAAGTGCCAAATAATATAAGCCCCATCGGAATTGCAGTCGTTTCATTAATACCAACAAGTGGTGAAACAAAGGAACCGAGTAATAAAGGAAGCATACCTAACACAGCACTCGCACTTCCAGCTCGATGCCCTTGCTTTTCCATCCCTAGTGTGAACGTACTTGTAAGGATCATCCCCATTGTTGTCATGTAGATAAAGATTGGAATGACAATCAAGGCAAGTGGACCTTCCATGATGGTCATGATAAGAAGGAATAACGTTGCACATACAGCAATAATTACCGCAGTCCGAAGTAAACTCCTTTCGTGAATCCATCCTCCTAATCGCCCAATTAGAAAACTCCCAAATATAATTGCAATACCATTAATTCCAAATAGAATACTAAATGCTTGTGGGGACACCCCATAAATCCCTTGATAGACAAATGGAGTTCCAGACACATAAGCAAAACTACCACCATGAACAAAACCAACTACTAAAGCATAGCCGATAAAAGAACGGTCTTTACATAAACTTGCCATCGTACGAATAGAATGTCCAATCGAGCTAGGAATTCGTTTTTCCTTTGGTAATGTCTCTTTTAATTTAAGAGCAACGGTTAACACAATTAAAAGACCAAGCAATGCTAAAAATAGGAAAATGGTATGCCACTTTGCGAAAGGCAATAATAAAATACCTCCGCCAGCTATCGGTGCAACTAATGGCGCAACAGCATTAATTACCATTAGGAGTGCAAAGAATTTTGTTAAATTTCTTCCAGTAAAAACATCACGGACAACAGCACGTGAAAGCACAACCCCAGCTGAAGCGGTAAATCCCTGTAAAAAACGAGCAATTATTAAGATATAAATATTTGGTGCAACAGCACAAAGCAGTGAGGATAGTGCAAACAATGAAATCGATACTAGTAATGGTTTTCGTCTACCCTTCGCATCGCTAATCGGCCCGATTACTAATTGTCCTATAGCAAGACCTATTAAACAAGTCGTTAGACTAAGTTGTACGAGTGAAGCTCGCACTCCGAAATCATCAGCGATACCGGGAAAACTAGGTAAATACATATCAATATTTAACGGTCCTAATACTCCAAGCATACCTAGAAGAAGAGCGAGTCCAAAACGTTGTTTTCCTGTTGGATTCTGAATCATATTGCCAAACACCTTTCTTGCTGTAATTTTTTATTATGATGAAATAATTTTAAATCGTAACTTCTCAATTATACGTGATGATTGGTATTTGATAAATGATTATGTTTTATGTGTTATGACACAGAAGCTATATTATACGACATAACTGCACATGACTTTTGACCATTCTTAATAAGGTTAGCGCTGAATGGCGCTGCGGAAATACACTACGCTTTCCTGTGGGGGGCTGGTGAGCCTCCTTGAAAATAAAGAACAATTTTCTGCGTGCGATGTAACGCTGCCGTAGCCTTCCTTGTCCTCGTTCGTACCTCACTGTGGGCTCTCACCGATGATAAATTAAGGACCACAGGCTAAAATCGTCCTTGTCGGACAACGCCTGCATGACCCTCGTCGGGCCTCGGGAGTCTCCGTGTATTTCCTTCGCTGATTCATGAGCTATGAATTTTTATACAAAGAGCCCTAATTATTTATTGCTATATGGTCGTGCATAGAGCATAACGTTGTATACAATATTGCCTACACTATTATAAGTCAGAGAACTTATACCAGCGAAGGCAGAATACGGAGACTCCTCGAAAATAAAGCCCAATTTTCTTCGTGCGATGTATCGCTTCCGCAGCCTTCCTTGTCCTATGGGAACAGCACGAGCCGAAGATCCACGTGGTAAAGTGGGTTTCTTTACCAAGTTAGCTGAGGCCGTGCCCATGGAAAGCGTAGTATTCTGCCGTAGCGATGGAATAACACTTATGTCAATCAGAATAAAAGAAAGTAAAATTACGAATGTTACTGCGTAATATATAGCTACTACGATACATCGAAAACAGCAGGTATGATGGAATCTATTTTAAAAACCTCTTAATTCTTTTCAATGCATTCTTAGCATTAGGATATCGAAAGGGTATATCAAATAAAGTCGTTTGTTTTAACACGCTTTTTTTGTGTGAAAAAGTATCAAAACTACTTTTACCATGGTAGGCTCCAGTGCCGCTCGTTCCTACACCACCAAACGGTAAATAAGGGGTGGCTAAATGATAAATTGTATCATTGATACACCCACCACCGAATGATATGTTAGTTAGAATGTTATTCTGCACATCCTTATTTTCAGTAAATAGATAGAGTGCAAGCGGATTGGGACTGTTGTTAATTCCCTCAATAAGCGAATCCATATCGTTATATTCAAGCACTGGAAGAATTGGACCAAAAATTTCATCTTGCATGGCCTCATCATCCCAAGTAATATCTGTTAGGACAGTTGGTTCGATTATTAAATGATCCCTATCTGTATTTCCGCCAATGAAGGTTGTTCCATCGCTTAAGTAAGTTGTAAGTCGGTTAAAATGTTTCTCATTTACAATATGTGTTAAGAAATTATTTCTTATTGGATGTTCACCATACAACTCTTGTATCGCCGTCTTTAATGCCTCTAGAAAGGCATCTTTAATGTTTTGATGAACATAGACGTAATCGGGGGCGATACAAGTTTGTCCTGCATTTAAAAATTTTCCCCAGGCAATCCGTTTTGCCGCTAGTTTAATATTCGTATCTTGGTCAACAATACAAGGACTTTTCCCACCTAACTCTAATGTAACAGGTGTTAAGTGTTTCGCAGCAGCTTCCATAATAATTTTACCAACAGGTACGCTTCCCGTAAAAAAGATGTAGTCCAGGTTTTCGCTCAATAGTGCTTGGCTAGTTTCGACACCACCTTCTTCAACGAAGATGTATTCCTCTGGAAATGTGTCATTGATCAACTGTGCGATTAACTTAGAAGTATGTGGCGTAAGCTCTGACGGTTTAATAATTGCACAATTTCCAGCCGCAATCGCACCAATTAATGGAGCCATTGCTAATTGAAATGGATAATTCCATGGAGAAATAATTAACGATACGCCATATGGCTCCGAGTAAATATAGCTGGAAGAGCCCATATGTGTGATGGGGGTTTTTACCTTTTGTGGTTTAGCCCATGACCGCAAGTGGCGTAGTATGAAACTAATTTCTTTCAAGGTAAACCCTATTTCTGTTGTATAGGCATCAAATTCGGACTTATTCAAATCTCTTTTTAATGCATCCATTAATTCTTTTTCATGTGTCGTAATGACAGATTTTAAAGTAGTAAGTGCCTCTAGTCGAAAAGATAAATCCTTTGTCTTATGTGTATTAAAAAAGTTTTTTTGTCTATTTATTAAAGTTTCGTAGCTTTTCATTAAATCACCTATGGTTGTGTCATTTTATCTACAGTATACCCAATCTAGTCATAAGAACGTAATAATTTAACAGAAAAAAGGAAACAGGAGACATATAAAAAATGTCTATAGTTTGGTATAATAGATTTTATATATACATGAGCTGTACAGGAGTGAAAACAGTGAACGAATCTAAGAGATTGCAAAAAGAGGCGATGGACGTATTAAAGCAAACAAGTAGAACTTTTTATATACCAATCACGCTTTTACAACCTACATTAAAGAAAACGGTTGCTTCAGCGTATTTATGTATGCGTGCGATTGATGAAATTGAAGACCATGAGCAACTAGAATTAGATACAAAACAGCACTTGTTATATTCAACTAGTGAATTATTAACAGAAGGGTTTGATGCTGCATCTTATCTTGAGTTAGTAGCGCCATATGCTGCATCATTACCGGAAGTTACTTTACGCCTAGGGGATTGGCTCGACTTTTGTCCAGATGGTATTGTTGAGAAAGTAAAGGAATCAACGAGTATAATGGCACAAGGTATGGCTGATTGGGCAAAAAGAAATTGGTATATTGAAACGAAAGAAGATTTAGATGATTATACCTATTATGTAGCTGGATTAGTAGGTGTGATGCTGTCTGATATATGGAACTGGTATGACAATACCAAGACAGATCGTGATCTAGCAATTGCATTTGGAAGAGGGCTGCAATCGGTAAATATATTGCGTAATCAAAAAGAAGATGATGAACGAGGGGTAACTTTCTTCCCTAAAGGTTGGAGTCGTGATGATATGTTTACCTATGCAAATGCCAATCTTCAACTAGCTGATGAGTATATGAAAGATTTAAATACCAAGACGATTAAGGTATTTTGTAATATCCCACTTGCCCTTGCGAAACGAACAATAAAGGCATTACAAGAGGGAAGAGAAAAGATTTCACGAGATGAAGTTGGAGAAATTGTGGAAAAAGTGAAAACAACTAATTAATGACTATAAAAAAACACTTGAAGCGTTGGCTTCAAGTGTTTTTTTATGTCAGGAAAAGAGAGCAAATCAACCGAGTTAAAGTGCATTTACTGTATGTTGAATACTTCTAGTACAAATCATAAAAGTGAAATCAGTTGAGAATAACAAGTTATGTTGACCACCTTGGTCGACTGGTGTTATACTTAAATCGACCAAGGTGGTCAACAGACGAAATACTATGTAAGTGGGGAGAATTTATGACTGAAAAATTCAGTAATCTTGCTAAAGAGAAACAGACGAGAATTTTAAATGCAGCACTAGAGGAGTTTGCAACAAATGGTTTTCAACAGGCTTCGACGAATAAAGTTGTAAAAAATGCTGGTATTGGCAAAGGCATGTTATTTTATTATTTTACAAACAAGAAAGCGCTTTATGATTATTTGATTGATTATTCTCTTGATGTTGTGACCAATAACTATCTAAACAAAATAGATGAAAAGGAACAGGATTTTATTAAACGTTTTAAACAGGCATCACAACTGAAAATGAGATGCTATACAGAAAATCCTCATGTGTTTAATTTTTTAAGTAACTTGTTTACAGGGAACGAACCAGAGTTAACGCCACATTTTCATGAAAGGTATCAACAATTAAAGCAATTGGGTTATTCAAAGCTTTACGACAATATAGATAAAACATTAATTCGTAGTGATGTCGATTATGATAAAGCATTTCAGTTAATTAAATGGGCAATTGATGGCTATCAAACAGATTTACTAACTAGACTTAAAGGGGAGAATATGACGTTAATTAAATTTGATGATTATTCGGCTGAATTTGAACAGTATTTACAAATTTTAAGAACGGTCTTTTACAGCAAGTGATCAAGGAAAGCACATTTCACCATCCATAATGGTGGAATGATAAATAAAGAAGGGGGAGAAACCTCATATGACAGTTTTAAAAGTTACTAATTTGACTAAGCAGTTTGGAAAATTTAAAGCACTGAATGGCATCAATTTAGAAGTGAATAAAGGGGAAGTATTCGGATTTATTGGACCAAATGGTGCGGGTAAATCCACGGCAATCCGAATCCTACTAGGGATGCTACAAGCTACGAATGGTCATGTTACAATTTTTGGGAAAGACGCTTGGCAAGATGCGGTTGAAGTTCATAAAAGAACAGCTTATGTACCAGGTGATGTTAACCTATGGCCGAATTTAACAGGTGGAGAAGTAATCGATCTATTTATTAAGTTGCGAGGAGGAGAGCCCAATAATAGACGGGCAGAATTAATTGAAAAGTTTTCGTTGGATCCAACGAAAAAATGTAGCACCTATTCGAAAGGAAATCGACAAAAAATAGCCTTAATCGCAGCTTTTTCTTCAGATGCAGACTTGTATATTCTTGATGAACCAACATCAGGACTCGATCCATTAATGGAGCAAGTCTTTCAGCAATGTGTGGTTGAAGCTAAAAAGGAAGGGAAAAGTATTCTTCTTTCTAGTCATATTTTATCAGAAGTAGAAAGGCTATGTGATCGCGTTGGGATTATCCGGCATGGCGAAATTATTGAATCGGGTTCTTTACAGGAACTGCGTCATCTAACGCGTACACAAATGATTATTGAGACCAAACAACCGATTACTGGATTGACGGAACTTGATGGTGTACATGACATTGAAACCAATCATCAGGAACTTAAATTTGATGTCGATACCGAAAAGTTAGATCAAGTCATTAAACATATTAGTGCTTACGGCATAAACAAACTAGAAAGTGCTCCCCCAACATTAGAGGATTTATTTATGCGCCATTATCAAGTAACAAGCAATAAGGTTGGGGGGTAAACAAGATGAAGACATGGTTCGCTAAAACTGGTATGCTATCAAGCTTTATCATTCGACGTGATCGACTCCGTATTGCATTATGGATGATTGGAATCACCTTTTTTTCCATAATTGTACCGATAGCATTTACCGGATTATACAATTCTCAGGCAGAAAGAGATAGTATGGCTGCAACCATGATGAATCCTGCAATGACCGCAATGGTTGGTCCTGGGGATCTTAACAACTATACGGTTGGAGCCATGACAACACACCAAATGTTATTGTTAACGGCAGTGGTGGTAGGATTAATGAGTTGTTTATTAGTGACACGTCATACAAGGGCTGAAGAAGAAGATGGCCGACTCGAATTGATTCGTGCTCTTCCTGTTGGTCGGTTAGCACACTTAAATGCGTCTATCTACGTTTTATTCACAATGAATATAGGTCTTTCCATCATGATCGGATTTGGCTTGTTTGCATTAGATATAGCTAGCATGGATTTAGAAGGTTCGCTATTATATGGTGCTACATTAGGTGCTACAGGGATATTATTTACTTGTGTAACAGCAGTTCTATCCCAACTTGTTGAAAGTTCGCGTGCTACGCTTGGATTATCGATTGCTGTGCTATTAATTTCTTATCTTATTCGGGCAATTGGTGATGTTAGTAATGAAGTGTTGTCATGGGTTTCTCCTTTGGGATGGGTGACAAAGACGGAACCCTATTCAGGCAACGAGTGGTGGCCGATTACGTTGTTAATAGGGGTTTCTTTAATATTAGTTATAATTGCCAACTATTTAAATGCAATCCGTGATTTAGAAGCGGGCTTTATTTCATCGAAACCAGGTAAAAAACATGCTTCTCCCTTTTTGCAAAGTCCAATCGGTTTAGCGTTAAGATTGCAACGTTCTGGAACCGTATCATGGGCAATAGGCATGCTTGTAATAGGATTATCCTATGGTTCTGTACTTGGTGATTTAGAGTCATTTTTTGCAGGAAATGACATGTTGAAGCAAATGCTAGCAATGGAGGAAGGTTATACCCTAACAGAGCAGTTCATTCCGATGTTGATGGTTGTGATCGCTATTATAGCAACCATTCCACCTGTGATGGCAGTGTCGAAACTATATGGTGAGGAGAAAAAAGGTCGGGTTGAGCATTTCTTAAGTAGAACGGTGTCAAGAAATAAGGTCATGGCTAGCTTTTTTATCCTATCGATGGGTAATGGCTTTATGATGCTTTCCCTCGCTGCGGTGGGGCTTTGGATTGCTGCATATACTGTTATGGATCAAGCATTTTCTTTTAGTATGATTTATGGTGCCGCCATTTCTTACTACCCTGCAATCAGTGTCATGCTAGGAGTAGCACTATTACTTATTGGGTGGTTTCCAAAATTTATTTCCGTGGTTTGGATTTATGTTTTTTATTCTTTTGTTGTTCTCTATTTTGGCGGCTTATTTCAATTTCCGGAATGGATTGGAAAACTCTCGCCGTATGGCTATATTCCACAGCTACCGATAGAAGAAAGTCATGTCATTCCGTATGTAAGCTTAAGTATGGTTGCTATACTTATTGTGATTTTAGGTTTTAAGGGATATAAGAAACGAGATATACAAAGTTAAACGATTATAAAGCCTCTAGTTATGACTGATTGAACTAGAGGCTTTTTTCTCCTACTATTTAAATATCACAATTATCGTCCGTACACTGCTCACCAGCGTTGTTAATCATTTGGATTGGTGATTGTTCATTTTCTTCTTTCCATACTTTCTCAAGTACTTCCAAAAAAGTCTCGGTCGGTTGTGCACCGGAAACAGCATATTTTTGATTAAAAACAAAAAATGGGACACCTTGTACACCAATTTGTGCTGCTTGCTGCTGATCTACTTGAACCTCTTGTTTAAATGCCCCGTCACTTAAAATCTGTCGTGTGTCCTCTTGATCTAGACCAACTTCCCCAGCAAGCTTTACGAGTGTTTCGTGATCACCAACATCCAGTGATTCTGTAAAATAGGCATGCATGATTCTCTCCATCATTTGATTCATTTTTCCATGTTGTTTCGCATAATAACTGAGACGGTGTGCATCCTCGGTGTTGGTTGGGATGGCATGATCTAAATGATAATCTAACCCAACTTCTTTTGCTTGTTCCGTCATCCTGTCATTCATTGCTTTTCCTTCTTCATAGGAAACACCATATTTGGTGGCAAGTGATTGATGGAGATCTTTGTCAGTACCCTTTTCAGCGTTGGGATCCAATTGAAAACTTTTAAATTCCATTTCTATATCATCTTTATGATCAAACTGCTGCAGGGCAGCTTCATAGCGTCGTTTTCCAATATAGCAAAAAGGGCAAACAATATCAGACCAAATTTGAACTTTCATGAAAAGTACCTCCTTTATAATCCATTTCATTATCTTATATGACGTATGAAAATAGCAAAAAGGTTGCTTATTAATAGTTTGTGTTATACGTACTTTCTATAACAAAGTTATTTTTTTCAAGGAGGCTCATCAGCCACCTACGGAAAGCGGAGTGTATTTCCGTAGCGGCTGACTAGCACTCATCTTTCAAAGGATGATAAGGAAATCATTTAACAGTTACGCCGTAGTTTAAATTAATTGTGACAAAACAATGTTCAAACTTGATTCCTATCAATTTTTTTCAACAGTAGCTGGCTTATAATTAAGACATAATCAAACAAGGAGGAATTGAAAATGAAAAAAGCAGTATTTCAACTAGAACCTTTAACATGCCCATCTTGCATTAAAAAAATTGAAACAACCTTAAGTAAGACAGAAGGAATTGACTCAGCAAAGGTCTTGTTTAATTCAAGTAAAGTGAAAACACAATATGATGAATCCCAAGTAGAAGCATCCCAAATAGAAGAGACAATTAGTAAGTTAGGTTATCCAGTACAGTCTTCTAAAGTTTCTTAAGTTTATCATTGTTAGAGATGAGATGGTCTAAACATAAGACTATCTCTATTTCTTTGTAATTGATAGCTAAAATCAACCTTTGAGCCCAAATATCGGCCAATTGTCAGAAGGGTATTATTATGACGGAAATACAATCCAAGACGAAGAGAACTGTTTTTAGGCAATGCAATTTTGTATTCAGTGGTTGATTCTTTATAGAAGGCATGTGAATTGATAGTTTATATATGTTTGAAACGATACGAACTGCCCAATTTATTTCTGTTTGAGTAAAATTCACATCAGATTTTTATTAAACTCAACTTGCCAAAGAAAATGTAAAAAGCGCTTTTGTAGAAATTAACTAAACTTGACAGCCGTCAATTTAATAAAAGCGAATGCGATATATGATGAAGATAATTAAAAAACAAACAACCGAAAGTTAATTAAAGGAGGAAGACAGTATGATTCAGCACATTAATCAACACAAAAATCATATTACAGCATTGTCGGCCATCTTAATCGCATTTGCTTTTATCGCAAATATTTCAGGTAGCAGTGGTCTACAAAACGGAGCCCTTATTGTGGCGACTGCCATAGCGAGTGTGCCAATTTTTATTAAAGCCTATCAAGCGTTGCGTTTAAAGGCATTCAGTATTGAGTTGCTTGTAACGATCGCTGTCATTGGTGCCTTGTTTATTGACGAGTATGTAGAGTCGGCTGTTGTAACATTTCTATTCTTATTTGGTGCATACCTCGAATCAAGAACACTGGAAAAAACACGTTCATCGTTGAAAGAATTAGTGGATATGGCACCAGAAGAAGCAACTGTTATTCGGGAAGGAGAACAAGTTGTCGTCCCAGTCGAGCAAGTAGTTGAAGGGGAACGAGTGATGATTCGCTCAGGAGGAAAAGTACCTGTTGATGGTAGCATTGTCACAGGTCAAGCTTCACTAAATGAAGCGGCCGTTACCGGCGAAAGCACCCCAGCTACAAAAGAAATAAATGACAAAGTATTTAGTGGAACAATTGTTGACAGTGGATATATCGAAATGATAGCCGAAAAAGTCGGTGATGACACGACTTTCGCTAAAATCATTGAACTTGTAGAAGAAGCACAAGAGTCAAAATCAAAAACAGAAAAATTCTTAGATAAATTTGCTAACTACTATACACCAGCCGTTGTTGTACTGTCGGTTCTTGTCTATATTTTAACAAGAGATCTTCATTTAGCAATCACCTTCTTAGTGGTTGCTTGTCCAGGTGCCCTAGTCATTGGTGCCCCAGTATCGAATGTTGCTGGGATAGGGAATGGGGCTAAAAATGGTGTGCTTGTTAAAGGTGGGGAGGTCATGGATCAATTCTCCAAAGTAGATACACTTGTTTTTGATAAGACTGGTACGTTAACAAAAGGGAAACCAGAAGTAACCGATATTAAAGTGTTTGGAAATCAATCATCCAACGAATTGCTCCATATCGTTGCCAAGGCAGAAACAATTTCTGAGCACCATCTAGGAAGGACGATTGTAAAGGAGGCAGAATCTCGGAACCTTTCATTAACTCACCAGACAGTGGAAGGGGAAGTTAGGAAAGGGAGTGGGATTTGGGCGACTATTGAAGATCATCGTGTAGTTGTTGGGAATCGTCAATTAATGCAAGTTGAACATATTGAGGTTCCGGAAGAAGTTTCGTATTATGCAATCGATCGTGAAAAGGCTGGTAATACGGCTATTTTTGCAGCCATTGATGGAAAAATTGCTGGGATCTTTTCCATAGCGGACCAGATTCGTGAAGACGCGCCTCGTGCATTAGCTCAAATGAGAAAGAATGGCATTAAGAAGATTGTCATGTTAACAGGTGATAATAAACATACAGCGGCATTAGTTTCGCAGCAATTAGGATTGGATGAATACCATGCAGAACTATTGCCTGAAGATAAGGTAGAATTAGTGAAACAATTAAAGGAGCAGGGGCATGTTGTCGCAATGGCTGGAGATGGAATAAATGATGCGCCAGCCATTGCTACCGCAGATATTGGTTTAGCAATGGGGGAAGGTGGAACGGACGTTTCGATGGAAACTGCCGATGTTGTGTTAATGGCTGATAAGTTAATGCAATTCTCTCATGCGTACTCTTTAGCTAAAGCTACGATTCGTAACATGAAACAAAACACGTACTTTGCAGTCGGTATTGTATTTGTATTATTACTAGGTGTCTTAATGGATTCCATTCATTTAGCATCAGGTATGTTTATCCATGAAGCAAGTGTGATATTAGTTATTGTCAACGCAATGAGATTAATCCATTTTAATCGGAAACGGATGAAATCAGAACAGAACATACAAACCGCACAAGTAGAAGTGTAAATGATAATAAAATCTATCCCTCCTACTATAAGAGGGATAGATTTTAACAAGTTAGTGACGTTTACTGAGCCATAATACGCCTGATTTGGCCAGCCGTGGTAATAAACCAGTGACTGGTTGTTTATACATATTTCCAAAACCATCGGACTTACCTAAGGAACCTAGTTGACCTTTTAACTTAATGGCATGTGGTTTTTGTGGTTCTCTATCATATAGAATAGCTGATAAGACATCTCCGATTTGTTCGCCCTGTTTTCCCGCTAACTGTGCACTAGGGGAGTAGGTCGAAGATGCACAGTCTCCAACAACATACACATTTTGGTGGGAAGGAACTTGGCAATAGTCATTTAGAATAACTTTTCCTTGTTGATCTTTTTCGAATGGTAAGTCATCAATTAGTCGGTTTGGACGTACACCTGCCGTCCATATTGTCACATCATTCACATAGCAAATCCCATTATTACATACCCCATCTTTTTCCACGTATTCAACATTCGCACGGTGGATCACTTCTACATCGTTATTAGCAAACCATTCTTCTACGTATTGTTGTATTTTCTTATCAAATGCTCTTAATACAGAAGAACCTCGATCTAATAAGCGAATGTTTAAATCAGGTCTACTTTCTCTAATTTCTGATGCAACTTCAATCCCGCTTAAACCAGCACCAACAATTGTCACCTTACCATATGCTTTAAGCTCACTAACTGCCAATCCTGCATAACGAGCCTTCGAAATAGTTTGCACACTATGTGTGTATTCCATTGCCCCATCAATTCCATGATAGTTATCTTCACAACCGAGACCAATTACAAGGTAGTCATATAGAATGGACTCGTTTCTGTCATGAAAATAGATTTCTTGTTTCTCTGTGTCAATTTTGTTTACTTCTCCAAAGATTGACATTACTTGGTCATGTACAGGAAAATCAACCCGTACCTCTCTGTCAGAAGATGTTCCTGCTGCAATCGTGTAAAATTCAGTTTTTAAGGAATGATAAGGATTTCTATCAATTAATGTAACTTGTATATCTGTTGAAATCCCTGTTTCAAGTAACTTTTGTAGTATTCTCATACCACCATAACCGCCGCCAAGAATGACTAATCTTTTGATCATATACACCCATCCTTTAAAAAGAGAATGAACTAATAAAATTAAGAAAGATGGCAAAAAAATCGCAAAACCAGTAAGCGTTTTCCATCATTCTAAGCCTATCAAACTTGTCGAATAAAGGCTAGGAATTTGCTAGGCTTGAACTCCTTTTGTATACCTATGTAACTAGTAACCAGAAGATACTGTTAACTCCATATTAGTTTACTAAGATTGCATGAAGAAATAAAGAAAATAAAGCCAATTGCAAAAGATCATTCACATATGACATTTGTCACATATAATCACTGACAGTTATGACTTACAAAGTCTGCTTATCTTTACTACTATAAAGGAATATAAAATCCCTAAATAAGCAAATTATGCTTAAGGAGGAACATATGAGTAAACAAAAACAAACACAATTGAGAAAAAGCATGAATCCTTTTGCCAAATCCGATAGGAAAGCAAGTGTGTATCAACTTATGAACACGATACCACCATTTTTCTTATTGTGGTTTTTGGCTTATCAAAGTTTATCCATCTCACCAGTTATCACTGTAGGACTTTCCGTTATTGCTGCTGGATTTGTTGTTCGCATCTTTATTATTTTTCATGATTGTACCCATCAGTCCTTTTTTAAAAATAAAAAGGCTAATCGAGTACTGGGTACGATAACAGGGATCTTGACGCATTTTGCATTTGAAAAATGGAAGAGAAGCCATTCGATTCACCATGCGACAAGTGGTAATTTAGATAAACGAGGTACAGGAGATATGTGGGTGATGACGATTGATGAATATGTCCATGCGTCTTTTTGGACAAGGCTATGCTATAGATTGTATCGTAATCCATTCGTTATGTTTGGGTTAGGCCCCATTTATCTCTTTTTCATCGATAACCGATTTAACCGCAAAGGTGCAAAACAAAAGGAACGATTGAATACGTATTTCATCAATCTATGCCTTGTTATGGTTTATACAACTTTAATTTGGGCAATAGGTTGGCAAGCAGTTTTAGTTATTCAAGGTCCAATTCTGTTTGTTTCAGGCGCACTTGGTATTTGGTTGTTTTATGTACAACATCAGTTTGAAGATAGCTATTTTGAAAATGACCAGGAGTGGGATTATGTGAAAGCGGCAGTAGATGGTAGCTCCTACTATAAACTTCCAAAATTACTCCAATGGATTACAGGCAATATTGGATTTCACCATGTGCATCACTTAAGTCCTAGAGTGCCGAATTATCACCTAGAAAAAGCCCATAATTCCACACCACCATTACAAAAGGCTACTACCATTACCTTAGCATCAAGTTTAGAATCGATTCACTTTCGTTTATATGATGAGAAGAACAAAACATTTGTTAATTTTAAAGAAGCGCAAACGCTTATTAGTAATATGAAGGAAGTAAATGCAGAGATTAAGACAAGAAGCCCAAAGCTCCAAGAGAAGTAGGGCACAGTGTACAGGTTATCCAAAATGAAATAGGGTAGCCTGTTTTTCTTTATTAGGTTGTATATAGTATAGTGAGGAGAAAGGGTTGATTAAAGATTAAATGAAGGAGAACATCATGCGAAATTGGTTTCATATTTTTCCGAATCAAACGGGGATCAGTATTTATATTTGGATTATATTTTGCATTCTACCGTTTTATTTTATTTTTCGCTCGTCATCTAGTTTAGAAGTGGTATACGGTATCGTGATGACGATATTATTTTTTGCATCTTATCGCTTATCTTTCTTATCGAAGGGTTGGCCTGTTTATGTTTGGGTTACGGTTGATATTTGTATTAATATCGTCATGACGTTGTTATATGGTTATGTTTACTTTTCACTCTTTCTGGCATTTTTTATTGGTAATATCCAACATAAGGCAGGATTTATTACGTTATATGTTGTGCACCTCGTGACAACTGTTGGCGCAATTACGATTGGTTTTTTTATAAAAACAACCATGTTTTTAAACCAAATTCCTTTTATCATTATTTGCATCTTGGGTGTCATTTTATTGCCATTTAGTATGTACAATCGCATTAAACGTGAGAAATTAGAAGGGCAGTTAAAAGATGCAAATGAAAAAATTTCACAATTATTGGTTATTGAAGAACGACAACGCATTGCAAGGGATTTACATGATACACTAGGTCAAAAGTTATCATTGATTGGTTTGAAGAGTGACTTAGCCAATAAATTAATTGATACGAAACCGAATGCCGTTAAAAATGAACTCAACGACATTCGCCAAACAGCTCGCACAGCGCTGAAAGAAGTGCGAGAAATGGTTGCAGATATGAAAGGCATTCGGTTAGAAGACGAATTGGTTCATATTCAGCAAATATTAGATGTCGCACAAATTGAAAGTGATTTTATAGGAGCTCCGAAAGATATTAAAACGCCATTATTTGTGGAACATATAGTAAGTATGTGTCTAAAAGAAGCGGTTACGAACATTGTAAAACACAGTAATGCAACACACTGTCGAATTGTGCTTAAACAATGTCCAGATGAATTAGTGATACAAGTCGAGGATAATGGCATTGGTATAGGACAGGATAAGGAGTTTTCAGGTGGACATGGTATAACTGGAATGAGAGAACGGTTAGAGTTTGTTAATGGCAGCTTAGATATTGGTGCTTCAAATGGTACAACACTTACTATTCGAGTACCTAATGTAATTCAACAAGCGACATAATGGGGGGATATGTTTGATACGTATTGTTATAGCGGAAGATCAGCGTATGCTACTTGGGGCATTAGGATCTTTGCTCGACTTAGAGGAGGATATGAAAGTTGTTGGGAAAGCTCGGAATGGTGAGGAAGCTGTTGAGCTTGTTCATAAACACGATCCAGATATTTGTATCATGGATATTGAAATGCCATTAATGAGTGGACTTGATGCTGCAGAGCAACTAAAGGAGCACCCATGTAACGTTATTATCTTGACAACATTTGCGAGGTCAGGCTATTTTGAACGCGCACGAAATGCACAAGTAAGCGGCTATTTACTAAAAGATAGTCCAAGTGAGGATTTGGCTAACTCGATTCGTGTTATTATCGATGGGAGGAAGGTGTATTCGCCTGAATTGGTTGATATTGCCTATAAAATGACAAACCCACTCACTGATAGAGAACAGCAAGTTATCAAGTTAATGTCAGAAGGAAAAACAACACAAGAAATAGCTGATCAGCTATTGATCACCAACGGTACTGTACGTAATTATATTTCCACTATTTTAGACAAATTGGAAGTCGGTAACCGTATCGAAGCTATTTCAAAATTTAAAGAAAATGGATGGTTTAATTAAAAAGGAACTTTATTGGAATCCAAATTTCACATATGTTTGGGGAAAGGAATGGGTGGTTATTGTGTACACGCCATTCCTGTGAAAGTAATAAATGATCAATTTCTTTTGTGCTTTGGAATAGCATCCTCCTTAAAGTTTTTCGCAAGGTGATTCAGTTGTTCCCTTAAATTGTCACCTTCCATTGGTAATCCATGACCAGCCAACGCAATTTCAGGCTCTAGAGCAGCAAGTTTCTTAACAGACTCTTCTGCACGAACCCAATCAGGTGTGAAATATGCTGGTGGACCATGTACTTTTTGAATCGGAAGGAAAACGGCAATAGTCGATTCCACTTTTTCGGTTGCTATAGCATCTCCTGCAATTAAGGTGCGATCACTTTCTCGGAATAAGGAAATATGTCCGGGAGTATGTCCAGGTGTATGAAGATATTTCCAATCCTTCAAATATGGTATCTCATTATTATCGGGTAATGGATGTACCAAGTCTTTTAAATTGTCAGATTCCTTAGGGAAAAATGTTGAAAGTAATGAATTCATCCCGCCACCAACAGTAGGATCAGTTGGAGGATACTCCTTCTTTTTGGTAACGTAAGGGATTTCTTCATCATGAGTGTAAATGGGAATATCCCAATGGTTTGCTAAATCTTTAGCAGACCCAACATGATCGAAGTGGCCATGGGTTAAAATGATTGCCTTGGGTGGCTTTGAGCCAAAACGTTTTTCTGCAGCTGCTATAATTCGTTTACTATAGTGTGCTACCCCGGTATCAATTAGTACCCAATTATCCGCTTCGCCAATCATGCAGACATTGGAAAAAAGTGTTCGATAGAAAGCAACATCTTCAAGCACCTCTTGTGTTTCTGCATGATCCATGTCCAAGCCATCTTGTTTATACTTTTCTAATTCTAACTCATTGTCCATTTTGATGAGCACCTCCTATGACGCTCTTAGTACCGGTGAGGGTCCAAATAATTATTAGTAGTATGAATTAGTTTAATGATTAGGTGAAAACTTATTCATTATCGATATCTACTGAGTACTAAGCATAGTATTCTCATGGGGTTCCTTGTTATACTATTAGAAGTTTGAATAATGGGGGAATGGAAATGCCTAATAAACATAGTTCACCGACTCTTACATCGCCAATCGATCCATGGGAAGCGTATATGGATGTTGAAGAGCACGGTGGGTTAACCTTATCAAATATTGAGTTCACTACGACAACACTTTGTAATATGCGTTGTGCACATTGTGCAGTCGGTTATACACTTCAAAATATTGATCCAGAAGCGCTTGAGATGGATTTGATCTTGCGCAGGCTAGATGAGATTCCAACACTACGTACGCTTAGTATTACTGGTGGAGAACCAATGATGTCAAAAAAATCAATTAGAAATGTAGTTTTACCATTACTTAAATATGCACATAGCCGAGGTGTGAAAACACAAATAAACTCTAACTTAACCCTTCCATTTGATCGCTATAAGGATATTATTCCATATTTAGATGTGTTACATATTTCTCATAACTGGGGAACAGTCGAAGAATTTGTTGAAACTGGATTTGCACGAATGGAACGTAAACCGTCTATTGAAAATCGTGTGAAATATTTTGAACGAATGGTTGAAAACTCTCGACGTCTTGCTGAACAAGGTGTAATGGTATCGGCAGAGACGATGTTAAACAAACGGACATTCCCATATTTGGAGCAAATTCATGATCATGTTGTCGAAATGGGATGTACACGACACGAAATTCATCCAATGTATCCTGTTGATTTTGCTAGTAACTTAGAAACATTGTCATTGGATGATATCAAGGTAGCTATCAAGCGTTTGCTAGACCATCGAAATGAGGGTATATGGATGTTGTTTGGTACACTGCCATTTTATCCGTGTAGTTCATCCAAAGCGGAATTAGATTTATTGAAGCGATTGTATCGTGAGGACAATGTGACAGTAAGAAATGACCCCGATGGTCGTTCTAGATTGAATGTCAATGTATTTACGGGAGAGGTTATTGTTACAGATTTTGGTGATGAACCACCGTTAGGAAACATTCAAACAGATTCATTACCAGAAGCTTATGAGCGTTGGATGGAAACGAAAACAGCTAAGCAATTAAATTGTCATTGTCCAGCTGTTAAGTGCCTAGGGCCAAATGTTTTAGTGAAAAACACGTATTATCAAGAGGTTGATTTTCAACAGAGGAAAGCGAATATTAACCTGTAAGTTCATGCCAGTGTCTTCGAAGAGAAGGTGCTGGTATTTTTGTTGCTTTGAAACAAATTAACCATAGCCAGGTTTAAGCGGGATTTATCGTATAAATGAGCGATAAAAGGTCAGTCACGATTGATTCAACGCGCGCACCCCGATGTACTTTTTTTGACTATCCACAGATTTGTTATCAGCTCTGAAGTCTATTTTAAAGGTTATCCCCTGTTAATTCATTTGTACACATACATTTTCAGTCATTTAGTGGATAACTATAAGTATCCACAAGCTTTTTTGTAACAAGTAGTAATGCTTTATTATTTTATCCACAGAATTTATAAACTTATGGAAAATGACGACGGTCACATCTTGTTCTATTCATATTGGCTATACTTAAAAAAGAAGTTATGTATAGGTTTTTACTAAAAGGGGCTCTTTTCTGTAAGATTGTTATTTTGTCATAATAACTATAGGATCCGACGTAGCTCAAAATCATTACTCATATTCACCGAAATTTTAAGTCAGATGTGTACAATTAACTAGTGCTCGTCTATATTTGAGGCGAAACTCCCTGCTAATTGCACGTTTCTTGAGTTTTCGTGTACATTAAGATCAAATTTTAAGCTAGATGTTCACGTTTCTTAAGTTTTCGTCTTGTTCTAAGTCGAGGTTTCGATCAACTGTGCAAAAAAGTATATAATTTATAAGAAAAGATCTTTCAAAAAAGAAGAACTCAACACTTTGAATAATATAGGAGGAATCTGGTTTGGATAAGAAGAAAGGAATTAAAAGACATGAAACTCTCTATCCTTTATCTCATCATCACCATGATGCACTGTTTTTGGCTCTAAAATTAAGAAGAGCTGGCACGGAGAAAAGTCAGCTATCTGTAGATGAATTAAAGAATGAAGTAAACCAGTTTTGGGAACCTGGTGGTCAGCAACATTTTCGTGAGGAAGAAGAAATTTTATTACCTGCATATGCGGAATATGAATCAATTGATCAACCAGAAATAAAAGAGATGTTGTTGGAGCATGTTATGGTTCGATCACTGGTAAGAAAAATACAACAGGCTGATACCGGCCTAGAACCAATCATGAGGGAATTGGGTGAGTTACTGGAAGCGCATGTACGTAAAGAAGAACGCATTATTTTTCCTATGGTTGAGAAAGCTTTACCAGAACAAGTCTTAGTTGAGTTAGAACCTCATTGGCACCGTTAGTTAAGTGTGTTTCAACTTAAAAAGATAGGAGATGTGCTTTATGAAGTTTGGCATGCGAAAACCGAGCTTGAAAAAAAGAGTATCAGCAAGAACAAGTCTTAAACGACAAGTTGTGCATCGAGCAGGTTTGAAAGCACCAAAAGGCTATGGTTGGTTAAGAAGTCCAAAGAAATATGCTTATAATAAGGTATATCGTAAAACAAGTTTTGACATCTTTAAGTTGTTAAAAAAGCTGTTTAAATAATGAACGGAACTTATTTTAATGTTTTAAACGATAAAATAAACCATGTAAAATAGGATGCAATCGTAAAAAGCAGTAATCTAAGAATAATGGGTTGAATAACAAAAATGATGGTATACCCAATTGTAAGCCACAGTGTCGAGACACCAATAACCTTTGCTTTTAATGGGATTCCTTTACCAGCTCGGAAGTCTTCAATATATTTACCAAACCATTTATTGGTAATCAGCCACTGATATAGGCGCTCGGAACTTCGGAAAAAACAAGCTGCAGCGAGTAGTAGCAGTGGTGTCGTCGGTAATAATGGTAAGAATATACCTAAAATGGCAAGACCTAATGATAAGCTACCAATGATGATTAAAAAGATTTTTTTTATATGCTTCATTTTATCGTCTACCTTTATTGTTACAAGATGTTGCTAATCCAAATTTAGCAACATCTTGTTTTATTTCAAATATGCATCTTTCAATCCTTCGATTATATCATTTCATTTTTTAGTATATCATGAAACGGTTATAATACTACTGTACAAATAGGATTGTACTTCGTAACAACCGTTCATGATGTGACAAAGTTCACGTTTTTTTGCAGGAGGAATTGCTAACGTATTTCAACTAACTTATAATATAACGTATGAATTGAATTGGGTCGAATGGAGGAATAATTTTATGCTGGATGGACAAGGGCATAAATCGGGTCAAATACAAGAAAATTCAGCTGATAATATAGAGATTTGGGAAGATTTTGTCCGTATCAAAGATTTAGTCGTCGCTTTAGTAATATGTAGTATTACGACACTTGGAGCTTATTTTATTGCTCCTAATGAGCCCCCAAAACCTTTGTTTTTTGGATTGGTTGGTGCTTTAGTTGGATTTGCAATTAGTAGTTTCGTTATACATCCAAAAAGGAAATTAATTGTAAATGACGAAAAGGGTGAAAAATAAATGGATCCTATCACCTTAACGCAAATGATCATGGCGGCGGTCTTAGGGGCTTTGATCTATACAATTATTGGGATTGCGCCTGGAACAGATGAGACAGCTGTTCTCGCACCAGTTACATTAGTATTGGTATTAACAGGGGTGGATCCAGTAGTTATTTTAACTTTTTTCATTGCTTCGATTGTTGCCAAGAAATTAACGGATTCTGTTCCAGTTGCAGTAGCAGGTATACCTGGTGGTGTAATGGCTGCTCCAATGGTAGAACATGCCTTAGTCTTGAAAAAACATGGTAGATCAGATTTGGGTATTCGGAAAATGGCCTCAGGATCTGTCATTGGAACGCTTATATCTGTTCCGGTTAGTTTGTTTCTAGCTAATTTACTTACCCAATTCTCTGAGGTGATTAAGGAATATGCCGATCCTTTATTTTTTATTGGTGCTGTTATTTTAGCATTAATGAGTCGTAATAGGTGGATTGCATTAGCATCAATTGTCCCACTTGCTTTGTTAATTCAAGGCTTGCGTCATTTATATTGGGGAGTAGGTGTTGTACCAGAAGAGACGAATGTTTTTATTTCCTTTTTCTTAGGGATTACAATTGGTCCAGTCATTTTAACGTTATTTGAACTGTTGATTAAAGATAAACGAGACACGATGGAAAGACATAGTCATAAGGAAATAGCGATAAACAAAAACGATCGTGTGAAAGAAATGCCTAATCCTTTTAAAATATTGTCAAGACAAGAACTAGGGATGAGTTCTGTTTCTTCTTTAATTGGGTCGGTTATTTTCATTATGAGTCCAGTAGGCATAACGATATTACTCGGAGAATTATTTACTAGACATATAAAAGACCCTGTCAAGCGGGCATCACTAGCTATTTCAAGTATGGACGGGCTGACCAATGCAGCATACATTTCGGGAACATTAATTCCGCTTATTGCGTTAGGTATACCTCTATCACCTGTTGCAATTGGTCCAGCTAATGCATTATTTAATGCACCACCCGTATTTACGTTGGATCATAATATGCACCATATTCTATCAACAACAGATTATATTTGGGCAACAATCATAGGGGCTATTGCTGCATTAGCGATTACTTATTTTGTTATTGTAAAATATTCACAACAAATTTGTGCGTTTGTATTTAAAAAGATTCCACATGAGGCCATGCTAGGTTTATTCTTTGGTTTAGTGTTATTATTGGCATATATGGATGCAGGCTGGATCAATATCGGTGGGGTCCTATTAATCGGTATTGTTGCAGGTGTTCTCCATCGTTGGGGTGTGAATTATGGTGTGCAATTCATGGTATTGTACGCTGCACCATGGATAATAACAAAATTAATTGGTTAAAACAAAGACGATAACTAGTTTTGGTTGCACCTGAGAAAGTGAGGTATGAAGATGATCGAACTCCCACAAGAGATTGCTGTTGGTAGTGCACACAGCAAATTAATATTAATCGGAGAACATTCTGTTGTTTATGGTAAACCGGCAATCGCACTTCCCTTTCCGATGGTTGAAGTAACAGCCACTATTGAAAAGAAGGAAGGTACCGTTTTATTAAACAGCAAATACTATCAAGGACCAATTGAACATATTCCTGAAAAAATGCAGGGGATTGCGGCATGTATCAAAGAAACTTTTCAACGACTTCAACAACCCTGTGAAGATATAACGATTCATTTACATTCTACGATCCCGATTGGGCGAGGGTTAGGATCAAGTGCAGCTATAGCATTAGCAATTGTGAGGAGTTTGTATGCATACTTTGGCCAAGATGTATCAAAAGAAGAATTATTAGCGCTGGTTCACATTGCGGAAACTTATGCACATGGAAATCCCAGTGGAATTGATATGGCTGCAGCATGCAGTGATTATCCTATTTGGTTTGAGAAAGGAAGACAAATTGAATCCCTCTTTATAGGAGCACCTTTCCATCTCATCGTAGCGGATTCGGGACGAGTTGGCGATACACATACAGCTGTGGAAGGTATTCGAGAAAAATATCATAAAGATTATGTATCAACCGAACAAGCAATAACAAAATTAGGTGCGTGCACGGAACAAGCAAAAACTGCACTATTTAATGGGAAGGCGGAAATATTAGGTAAAATATTAAACGAAGCGCATTCCTTATTAACATCACTTGGTGTTAGTGATGATGGGTTAAATGAGATGGTCTCTATTGCCCGAAAGGCGGGAGCTTTAGGTGCAAAATTAACTGGAGGCGGACGTGGTGGTTGTATCATTGCACTTGCTCGTAATAGTAGTGAAGCCAAAACGATTGCCGACAAGTTAAAACAAATGGGTGCTGCGAATACCTGGTATTTTACATTAAGTCAAAATGTATAGATTAGGATACAAGTGTGAGGAAAGCCGATAGATAGGAGAGTTTAAGATTGAAGGCAGTAGCAAAAGCACATACGAACATCGCCCTTATTAAGTATTGGGGCAAGCGGGACGAACAACTATTTTTACCAATGAACAATAATTTATCCATTACGTTGGATAAATTTTATACTACAACTGCTGTACAGTTTCATGAACATTTACAAGAAGATCATTTTATTCTGAATGGAGAATATGTGGATGGGGACGAAACAGCTAAAATAACTCGATTTCTTGATAAAATTCGGAGCCGTGCGGGCAAAAGTTTATTTGCGGAAGTCAAATCTGAAAATCAAGTTCCAACAGCTGCAGGGTTTGCTTCATCAGCGTCAGGCTTTGCAGCATTAGCAGCAGCTGCAACCAAAGCAATCGGCTTAGATGTGGATGATCGAACCTTATCGCAAATAGCTCGGCAAGGTTCAGGATCTGCCTGTAGGTCTATTTATGGTGGATATGTCGAATGGCAAAAAGGTGAACAGTCGGATGGCTCTGATTCTTATGCAAAACCAATTCTTGGAGAAAAGGATTGGGATGTTAGTATTTTGTCCGTCATGCTTGTTTCCAAAAAGAAAAAGGTATTAAGTCGTGAAGGCATGAAACGAACAGTCGAGACGTCACCTTTTTATTCGGGCTGGTTAGAAACAGTGGAAACAGACTTTCTTGATGCCAAAGAGGCTATTTCAAAGCGTGACTTTGAAGCATTAGGGTCTATTTTGGAAGCAAATGCATTAAAGATGCATGCAACGACTTTGGGGGCAAATCCGCCATTTATGTATTGGCAAAGTGCGACGATTGAAGTGATGGAACTCGTACAGGAATTACGATTAGCAGGCATACAAGCATATTTTACGATTGATGCCGGTCCAAATGTGAAAGTTGTTTGTCAACCTAAAGATGAACAAGCAGTTTATGAGGCACTAAAAGAATTGTCCGTTGTACAGGATGTATTAGTATGCCACCCAGGACCTGGAATCTCCTATTTGCCTTCTACTGCATTATGATGAGAGAAGTCATTTTATGTACTGATTGGAAAGTATTAATAATGGGGTGATAGAAGTGCCGAGTTGTAACTACCGGATTCAGGTACCTGGGAAACTATTTATTGCTGGTGAATATGCAGTATTGGAACCGGATCAACAAGCAATTGTCATTGCTGTCGATCGATACATAACAGCAACAGTTAGTTCAAGTGATAAGAATATCATTTCACTTCCAGATATCGGTTTTGATCAAGTGATATGGGAAAGTGAGCGGGAAAAGGTGCGGTTTGACCATGATGACGTCAAACTACGATTTGTTCAGCATGCCATTCAAATCGTGCATCAATATTTATATGAACATGATATACAACAGCGTCCGTTTCGTTTAATGATAACGAGTGAATTGGATGATAAGTCAGGTAAAAAGTTGGGGTTAGGTTCGAGTGCGGCTATTGTCGTAGCGGTTGTTTCAGCAATGTTACAACAATATCGTGAAAAAATTACGATTTCAAATGACATCGTGTTTAAGTTAGCGACAATTGCCCACTTACAAACACAGGGGAATGGTTCTGGTGCAGATGTAGCGGCATCCACATATGGTGGCTGGCTTTGTTATGCTGCCTTTCAACCTAGTTGGATTCATGAACAAATGCAGCAGGAAATGCCAGTAAAAGAGTTAGTTGCAAAAGATTGGCCCCATTTACACATTTCACGAATAAAAGCCCCTAGCCATTTACAATTATGTGTAGGATGGACTGGTGATGCAGCATCAACAGGTCCAATGGTGAAGAGAATTCTAACATTGAAAGAGACAGATGAAAGCTTTTATAACCAATTCTTGCAAGCTAGTTCAAGTGCTGTTAGTCAGTTAGTTAAGAGCTTCGAGATGAATGATCACCAAGGTGCTATCGCAAGTTTAACCGAAAATCGTAAAGCATTGGTGGAACTTGGTGCACACACGGATGTTCCAATTGAAACAGTTGAATTACGTAAGTTGGCAGATATAGCAGAAAACTACGGAAGTGGCAAATCCTCTGGCGCTGGTGGTGGAGACTGTGGAATTGCATTTGTAACAGGAGAACAACAAGTAGGTCTACTGAGACAAGCTTGGGCAGATGTAAACATTACTATGCTTGATCTAAAGGTTTCCCCAAATGGAGCAAACTATGAGGTAGTTTAGATATAGTGAATAAGGAGAATTTATATGGTTGACTCAATTAATCAAAGAAAATCCCAGCATATTGAAGTCGTTTTAAATGAGCATGTCACAGGTAATCAGATCACAACAGGCTTTGATGGAATAAAATTTGTTCACAATGCATTACCAGAAATTGACTTTGCTGAAATCAGTACGGATACATCTTTTTTAGGAAAGCAATTACAGACACCGTTTTTAATTAGCTCGATGACAGGTGGAGCGGCTCTAGCGGAAACGATTAACAAAAATTTAGCAATCGCGGCAGAAAACCGTGGATGGGCATTTGCATTGGGCTCAACACGTGCATTAGTAGAGAGTGAGGAACATCGCCCATCGTTTCAACTAAGAGAGTATGCTCCTACTATCCCGATTATTGCTAATTTAGGTGCTGTCCAACTCAATTATGGTTTTGATGCTGAAAAGTGTCGACAGATTATAAATATTACGGATGCGGATGCGCTTGTACTTCATCTCAACAGTATCCAAGAAGTAATTCAACAAGGTGGAGACACGAACTTTAAAGATTTATTGAGTAAAATTGATAAATTGTGTGATCAATTGGATGTTCCTGTAGGTGTCAAGGAAGTTGGATGGGGCATTGATGGTACAACTGCTAAAGAATTAGTGAATGCAGGTATATCCTTTGTCGATGTAGCTGGTGCTGGTGGGACTTCATGGAGTCAAGTAGAGAAGTTTCGCTCAAATGAGCCGATTAAGAAAAAAGCTGCGGAAGCATTTACCGAATGGGGAATCCCAACAACTGCTAGTATTTCATCGGTAAAACAACAAGTTGATCGCCAAACAATCATTGGTAGTGGTGGAATTCACACAGGTGTTGATGGGGCGAAGGCTATTGCGCTTGGAGCAGATATGGTTGGTTTTGGTCGATCAATATTAGAAGCTGCAACGCAATCATCGGATGCAGTAGAAGAATGGATGGAAACACGAGAACTTGAGCTTCGCATGGCTATGTTTGGTATTGGTGCGGCGTCATTGGATCAATTAAAGACTACCGATCGGTTGATGATGAAGTAATAAGTAAAACATAATAGCTTCTTAAAAAACTCTTGAGGAATAATCCTCAAGGGTTTTTTGTAGTTATGATAAAAATATTGTAAAGGCATAGCATAGATATAAACATAAGGAGAATCCCAATAGAATGGAGGCGTTTCTGTGAAGGAACAAGTAGGTTCATGTAGCGAGTGCGGTAAAAGTGTTTACTGCCTTGAAGGGTTCTTAAATGGTGTGATTGAAGAAGGAAGATTATATTGTTTTACATGTGCTGATCAAGAAGCGGATGATTAGTATTTTTAATTGCGCAGTTGCTGTATACTGTTCATTATCTTTTGTTTACACTAATTGATAAGAATACTATGAAGTCGCTGCGGCAGAACACTCCATCTCGTATGGGTCAAGGTCTCAGCCCCTGATCTGCTCTGAATCGTGAAGGATGTAGACGATTACGGTCTAAACGTTCCCTGGATCTGCTCTAAAGTATAAAACCAGTAAACGATTACGGTCTAAACGTTCCCTGGATCTGCTCTAAAGCATGAAACCAGTAGACGATTACAGTCTAAACGTTCCCCGGATCTGCTCTAAAGCATAAAACCAGTAGACGATTACGGTCTAAACGTTCCCTGGATCTGCTCTAAAGCATGAAACCAGTAGACGATTACAGTCTAAACGTTCCCCGGATCTGTTCTAAAGTATAAAACCAGTAAACGATTACGGTCTAAACGTTCCCCGGATTTGCTCTAAAGTATAAAACCAGTAAACGATTACGATCTAAACGTTCCCTGGATCTGCTCTAAAGTATGAAACCAGTAAATGATTACGGTCTAAACGTTCCCTGGATCTGCTCTAAAGTATGAAACCAGTAAACGATTACGGTCTAAACGTTCCCTGGATTTGCTCCAAACCATAAAACCAGAAGACGTTACTGCGTAGTATATAACTACTGTGTAGTAATATTTTGGAAATATTCTACTTTACTTAAGAAAAAGGATTATTCACATGTGAAACCCAAACTGAGCAGGCAGTCAACCCATATCACTTGATTGCCTGTTCACCTTTCATTATAGTTATTTAAGTGACAGTAATTGGATAAATTTCGGTGAAACGGGGAACGTAACCTTAGATTGTACAATAGTCCAATACTTACATAATATTAATGACAACAGGAGGTAAATGATGCTTAATTTGAGAAAAACATTTCTTGCTACAATTTTATTAGCTGTTATCGCTATCCTTGCTGCATGTGGTGGGGCTGATAATGATGAGGGAGAAACAGATGGTAATAACGAAAATCAAACAGGCGAAAGTAAAGGTTCGATCTCAATTGGGATGAATAATTGGGCTGAAAACGTAGCGGTTTCTAATATGTGGAAAATTATTTTAGAAGAAAAAGGCTACGAGGTAGACCTAACATCTGTAGAAAAAGGTGTGTTATATGAAGGGTTGTCAAATGGAGATCTAGACATTGGTATGGAAATTTGGTTACCAAACACGGATCAACATTTCTATGAAGAACATAAAGATACGATTGATTGGCGTGAAGAGTGGTATCAAGGTACGGACCTTGCCTTGGTTGTGCCATCATTTGTAGAAGAAGTGAATAGTATTGAAGATCTAAACGAACATAGGGAATTGTTTGAGTCTGAAATCAAGGGGATTGATCCAGGGTCTAGTATTATGGGATTGACAGAAGAAGTTATTGACCAGTATGAGTTAGAATATGAATTGCTTCCTTCATCTGAACCAACAATGCTAGCAGAGTTAGATAATTATATGAACCATCATCAACAACCAATTCTTGTGACACTTTGGAAGCCGCACTGGGCATTTGCGGAGATGGACTTGAAAATTTTAGAAGATCCAAAAAATGTTTATGGTGATACTGAAAATATTTCATATGCTGCTAGATTAGGTTTTGAAGAAGATTACCCACAAGTGGCGGAGTGGTTTGATAACTTTATGTTAAATGACATGCAATTAGGTAGCTTGATGGCATCTCTTAATGAAGCAGATTCTGAGCCAGAGGGTGCTCAGGCTTGGATTGATGAAAATAGAGAACTAATTGAAGAATGGCTAACAAGTAGTTCGGATTCAGAATAAAGCAAAAGTCAACACTCATAATCACTTATGAGTGTTGATTTTTTTAGGTAAGTCTTGATCATAGAAGTTTACTGTGGTCGTGTTTTCTGTATAGAATCGTGTCGAACAAAAGTAAAGCTTGATTGCTTTACTATCGCACCTATAAAATTTATAATTATTAGAAAACTATATGTTAGTCTAATTTTAAATACCATTAATTATGTAAAAGGGGATTTTTAAAGATGCCAATTAAAGTTCCAGATCATCTTCCAGCAAAAGATTTGCTGAAAGAAGAGAACATATTTGTGATGGATGAGAGTCGGGCTTTTAAGCAGGATATTCGGCCGCTTAAGATTGTGATTCTTAACCTCATGCCGTTAAAAGAGAAAACAGAAACACAATTCTTACGACTATTGGCGAATAGCCCATTACAACTAGAAGTAACCCTTTTACATCCTAGTACACATACATCGAAAAATACGCCACACAAACATTTGCAATTATTTTATAAGACGATTGAAGATGTAAAGGATAGTAAATTTGATGGAATGATTATTACTGGTGCTCCAATTGAACAGCTTCCTTTTGAAGACATTAATTACTGGGAGGAATTGACCGAAATTATGGACTGGAGTGTCGAAAATGTAACGTCCACGTTCCATAGCTGTTGGGGGGCCTTAGCTGGACTGTATCATCATTATGGGGTATCGAAATACAATTTAATTGAAAAAAGGTATGGGGTATATACACACCGAATCAATGGATCGAACATAAAGTTATTAAGTGGATTTGATGAGGAGTTTGTTGCTCCACACTCTCGAATCGCAGATGTTAGGCGTGAAGATGTAGAAGCGGTTTCTGAATTGGATATTTTAAGTGAGTCAGATAAAGCAGGTATTTACTTAGCGGCATCAAAGGATGGTAAGCAAATATTTGTAACAGGTCATCCAGAATATGATGCATGTACATTGCAAGAAGAATATGAACGGGATCGTAAAAATGGTTTAAAAACAAAAATGCCGGAAAATTATTTCCCGGATGATAATACTGCTAATCGTCCATTACTAAGGTGGCGTTCCCATGCTAATTTATTAATTTCTAATTGGTTAAATTATTATGTTTATCAAGAAACACCATATGAACTTAGGTAGAATGAAAAGGGTGTCGTGAGGTAGCTGACACCCTTGCAATTGTGTTGATGTATGTACAACAATTTAATGTTTTACATCATTGTAATAATCGAACGTGTCTACGGCTAACGTAACACCTTGAGAAAAGGCTGCTCCACCACCTAATGCAGCACTTACAGCAATTGTTTCCATGATCTCATCTTCTGTTGCTCCATGTTCAACTGCACCTTTTGTATGATACATAATGCAATATTCGTCTTGAGAGTAAAGACTAATACCAAGCGCCATTAACTGCTTTTCCTTTTGGTCAATTGCTCCTTTTTCGAAACATGCTTCAGTAAAATCAAAGTAACCTTGAGTCATCTTAGGTAAGCGTTTCTTAATTCTAGAACTACCCTCTTTATAGTCTAAAATCGACTCATCGAAAAAGTTATACATTTCTTCAGAATTTATATCCATATTTCCGCCTCCAGTTCGTTATTGTTACAGTATTAGTATCATGAGAAAGGTCATAAATATTCATATACGAACATATTTTACATATGGATTCATTTCATAAACGTTGTCGCTTTTTAATTCACAATAGCTGTATTATGTGCAGTAAATTCACTAGCTATATTTACACAGATTGAAAAGAGTGCTATGAGGTCGCTGCGGCAAAATACTCCGCTTTCCATGGGCACGGCCTCAGCTAACTTGGTAAAGAAAACCACTTTACCAAGTGGATCTTCAGCTCGCGCTATTCCCATAGGAGTCTCCGTATTTTGCCTTCGCTGGGATAAGTTCTCTGATTAGTGGTAAATGTATATACGCAATAAAATTCAAAAATATATTTGATATTTATTAATCAATGCTCTATAAAACTTCAAATCACTAAATAAGCGGAGGAAATACACGGAGACTCCCGTGGGACTAGTGGCATCGGTGAGACCCCGCAGTGAGGTACGAACGAGGAGGCTCACCAGCCCCCCACAGGAAAGCGTAGTGTATTTCCGCAGCGACTATTAGCACTCACTTTATAAAGGACATAAGAGATAATTGCACAAAATACAGCTTGTGCAACAACAATTTTTAAAAGGGTCTTTCGTTATGTGGATTGGGATTGCTAGACACTGGAAATAACAAACTTTAAAATAAAAACAAAGGGGTGAGAGAAATGAGTGAAAAAGTTAAAATTAAAGTAAACGATAATGGCTCTCTTCGTGTATCAGGTGATGTTGAATTAGTTGATAAAGAGGGGAATGTGTTTGAGACAAAGCCATCCTTTTCCTTATGTCGTTGCGGGGCGTCAGGAAATAAGCCATTCTGTGATGGAACACATAAGAAGATAGGATTTGAGAGTCAACCGAGAGCAGACAAATAAACAGAAATAGGCAAAAGGAGCGATGTTTGGCATAAACATCGCTCCTTTTAAATAATAGTTGTTGAATGCATTTTTGTACATAAGAGTATTATTTATCCCGCGTTTAATTGGCAGTAAGGCCCCACTTTAATCTACGAAATTAAATCAAAAGAAGATAAGTGTGGAAGGGGGGGCAGGTCATCATTGTGGTACTAACAATCAGTGGGGTAAAAGAAAAATCCCACTGATTGAAGTATTACTTTATTATTGCTATTACAAAAGATCTGTTTGGTAAGATGATTGGTAGGAGGAGTGTAAAATGGGAAGGAAGCTAGCATTAGCATATATAGCAATGGGGGCTTCGCTCTGGGGGATTATTGGTATATTTGTTACTTATTTATATGAACTAGGTTTTACACCAATACAAGTTGTCGCAGTTCGTACGATGACAGCTGCTTTGTTTCTAATCTTAGTGGTTTTATATAAAAACCGCTCCCTTTTCAAGATATCTTTCAAGGATAGTCACTATTTTGTTGGGACGGGCGTTATTAGTATTGCCTTGTTCAATTGGTGTTTATTTCGTGCAATGGAAGAAACCTCGATATCAATCGCTTCTGTTTTATTATATACCGCACCCGTGTTTGTTGCGGTAATCGCGAGGTTTATATTCAAAGAATGGTTTACTAGTAGAAAGGTAGTGGCTTTAGTGACTACCTTTATTGGTTGTGTTTTAGTGATTGGTGTTTTTCCTTCGATGGATGAGACGGTGTCACTGTATGGCATCATTTTAGGGTTAGGAGCAGGCTTTTTTTATGCATTGTACAGTATTTTTGGGAAACTGGCTTTAAGGAAATATGATACGTTAACGGTAACGGTTTATACCTTTATTTTTGCTGCTTGTGCTGTTACTCCATTTAGTGGGGTGTGGAGGGCGTTCCCGTTATTTATAAATATCAAGTCGTGGCTTTTTATAATAGGTCTTGGCTTTCTTTCTACGACATTAGCCTTTCTGTTTTATACCGCAGGATTAAAACAAATAGAATCTAGTCAGGCCTCCATTATTGCGACAATCGAGCCGGTTGTTGCATGTATAACAAGCTTTCTTATTTTTCAAGAAAGGTTAATCGTTTGGCAGTATCTAGGGGTTGTAATGGTATTAGCAGCAGTTATTATTGTTCAGGATAATCGGACAAATAAGCAACGGCTACTTTCAAGAGGTTCAACGATCAGTTAAGTAAATGAGGCTGTTCCATAAGCTATATCTTATGGAACGGCCTCATTTTTAGATTGTTGAGCTGTCTGGTGTGTAAAGATGGAATGGACTTTTTTTCGTTTTATTTTGGGTGTTAACACATAAATAATGTCATCTTGTTTTAATGTTGTATCCCCAGATGGTGTAAGGACTTTTTCGTTACGGATAATAGCAGTAATTAATGTATGTTTAGGAAGTTGAATATTGGTTAGGGTTTTATTAATGACATCTGACTTTTCTTTGATATGAATTTCAATTATCTCAGAAGTGGTTTTCCCCATGGAGACTAATTCTAAAGAATGTGTAGGTTGAATTTTTTCTCCATTTGAAAGCCTCAATATATTAGCTAATGGTGAAATCGAAGCGCCTTGAATAAGAGCAGAGGTCAAGACAACGAAAAAGACAACATTGAATAATAGTTGGCTATTTTCAAGGTTTGCGATCATTGGGTAAGTAGCCAACACGATTGGTACAGCCCCTTTTAACCCAGCACATGAAAGGAAAAGTTTTTCTTTCAAAGAAAAATTCATCTTAATAGTACTTAAGAATACACCTAATGGTCTTGCTACAAGCATTAGAAGTAAGGATAGAATGACGCCTTGCCAGAAGATATCTACTAATTGGTTCGGAAATACTAATAGACCTAATAGAATAAACATTAGAATCTGCATCATCCATGCAAAGCCTTCATTAAAACGGAAAATGGAATGACGATAGGTTAAATCTGCATTTCCGACGAATACTGCCATTACATAGACAGCAAGGAAACCACTTCCTTGAAAAAGCGCTGTTATGCTGAATGTGAAAATGGCGAAAGCAAGTGCCATAATAGGATATAATCCTGACGAATCCAAATTAATTTTATTTATACCCCAAACGGTCAATTTCCCCATACAAAATCCAATCGCAATACCTAACCCCATTTGCCAAAAGAAGTGTAATGAAATAGCCCATATGTTTGTTGTTGGACTTTGGATTAGTGAAATAAACGATATGGTTAAAAACACGGCCATTGGATCGTTTGTCCCTGATTCTGCTTCTAATGTTGCGGCTAATCTTTGTTTAATATTTTTGTTCCCAATAACGGCGAATACTGCTGCTGCATCTGTTGATCCAACAATTGCACCGAATAACAGTCCCTCAAGCCAGGAAACACCCAAAATATATTTAGCAAAAACACCTATTGTTGCGGTTGTGATCAATACACCAGCGGTAGCTAACGATAAGGATGGTTTTATGACGCCTTTTAAAGGCTCCCACTTTGTTTGCATCCCACCTTCAAATAAAATAACAATTAAAGCCAATATTCCAAATAATTGAGTAAGTGGTGCATTGTCATAGTAAATAAATTGTGAAAGGATCATGCCTACAATGATATAAAAAACGAGGGAAGGTAGTCCTAAACGTGAGGAGAATTTTGTCGTAAGTACACCGACGATTAATAGTATGGAAACTAATAGTATCGAGCTATTGATTGTGTTTGCTATGTCAGCAATCATAAATCCCACCTTTTTTGAATGTATTTATTATTAATTTATGAAACCATAATTTTAAATAGTAGCAATATTCGTGCTCATATTTTAGTATACCAAACTTTAATCTTTGAGTATAACAAATAACTTCTCGATCGTGGCAAGGTGGATAATTTTTTAAAAAAATAATTTATTGCACACTCCCCATCGTAATCGTAATGTTAACGGATTCACTGGGGGGCTGTGTTTAAATAGTTTGTTAGATTTTCTCACAAGTTAATTGTTTGAAAATTCAGCCGCTGATAAATTGTTAATTAACAAGAGATGTTAACACAATTTACACAAAAGGGGAGAAAGATTATGGAACAAGTTTTAATGGATAATTTATGGGTCATCATCGGTACTTTTTTAGTCTTATTAATGCAGGGGGGATTTATATTACTTGAGGCAGGTTCAACAAGAATGAAGAATGCTGGACATATTGCTGGTAAAACGATCTTCACAGTTGGAATTGGTTCATTGGTTTTCTGGGCCGTAGGTTGGGGATTTATTTACGGTGAAGGTAACGGTTTTATTGGATTAACTGATTTCTTCTTTGGGGATTCATCGTTTAGTGGTGAAGGATTATCACCAGCTGTAGATTTTATGTTTCAAATGATGTTTGCTTTAATTGCTTTAACAATTGCATTTGGTGGCTTTGCTGAACGTGCGAAATTATCTGCTTATGTTATTTTTGCAGTATTATTCTCAGCTTTCATTTATCCGGTCGTGGCACACTGGATTTGGGGTAGTGGTTGGTTAGCCGATCACGGGAAACAAGACTTTGCGGGTTCAACCGTTGTTCACTTAACAGGTGCAATGGCGGCACTTGCTGCAACGATTATTTTGAAACCACGTATTGGCAAATATAACAAAGACGGTTCATCCAATGATTTAGCAGGTCACAACCAAGTATATACTGCGCTAGGTGTATTGCTTCTATGGGTAGGTTGGTTTGGATTTAACGGAGGAAGTACATTTGAAGTTGCAGATGCATTCTTTGGTTTTGCAATCCTTAATACACAATTAGCTGCTGCTGCTGGTGCTGTTGCTGCCATGTTTGTTGCTTGGGCATTAACAGGTAAAGCAGATGTTCCTACAACATTAAATGGTGCATTAGCTGGTTTAGTTGCTATTACAGCTCCTGCTGGGTTTGTTGAACCATGGGCTGCAGTTGTTATTGGTATTATTGGTGGGATCATTGTCGTGTACAGTATGAAGCTATTTGATAAAGCTAAAATTGATGATCCGATTTTTGCCCTATCTGTTCACGGTACAGTTGGTGTGTGGGGGACAATTGCGAACGGACTATTCGCTGTTCCTGCTTATTCTGTTGAGATTGGATGGGGGCTACCAGGACTATTCTATGGTGGTGGCTTTACGCAACTAGGTGTTCAAATCATGGGTGTTGTAGCTAGTGGTGTTTATGCATTTGTTGTTTCCTTTATTATTTTGAAAGTAATGGATAAAGTGATGGGTGGTCTTCGAGTTACGGAAGAAGAAGAGATTGTTGGCCTTGATTTAAGTGAACACGGTAGTTATGGTTACCCTGAGAATATCCCTCATCCAGATGACAGGAAAGGTGCTTAAACTAGATAGAAGGAAGTCGAGACGAGATAAAGGGTCTGATCAGGTGATGGAAAGTTATACAGAAATAAAAAAATGGCGATGGATACAGATGTCAAAAGTAGCTTCTGACCATGAGCAATTAAATAAACTTCATGATCACATCATCAGAGAGACAGTGCATGTTGCAATGAAGAAGGTTTGTGCTGAGTGGGGGAGCCCTCCCGCTCCCTTTGCTTTCTTTTTAATGGGTAGTGGTGGTCGATTTGAACAATCGATTTGGAGTGATCAAGATCATGGGATTATTTATGATGGTAATGACGACGAGTGTCAGTCCTATTTTTTAGAACTGGGAAAAGAAATAACACATGGCCTTGCGGTGGTTGATTATGAATTGTGCGACGGGTATGTCATGGCATCTTATCCGCTCTGGTGTCAATCGATCAGTTCATGGCAACAACAAATCAAACAATGGCTTCAAGAAGCGCGGTGGGAGTCACTCCGCCATTTTTCTACATTTTTTGATTCGCGTGTAGTAATTGGAAGGGAAGCGTATCTAAAAACGCTAAAGGAAACAGCGTTTAGTCTGTTAAAATCTCAACCTCACTTATATATCCGTTTAGTGGAGAATGTAGCGTTTATACAAAAAGGTATTGGTGTCTTTGGTCAACTACTTCCAGAGACAAGAGGGGAACAAGCGGGAACAATTAAACTAAAGCAAACAACCTTTTTTCCATATGTTAATGCACTAAGATTACTAGCTTTAAAGAATGATGTGTTCTTACCTTCCACCCTATCGAGATTTAAGCTGTTAGAAAACAATTATCCTACTATAGGAAGGTATCGACCGTATTTTCAAGAGCTGCTGGATTTTCGTCTTCGTTTTTGTAAGCATGCAAGAAGTTATAAACAGGTGCATGTTGTACACAAACATGCTCTATCAAAAGAGGGTAGACAACAGCTTAAAGTATTAATGAAAAATGGATATAGCCTTTTTTCTGAAACTAAATCTATTGTCGAAAAAGAGTGTTCCTTATGGTAATGAATCACATGTTTCAATTCGTGAAACAAGTATCAGGAAAGTTAAACGTGGGGCCGTATTCGGGGACATCTGGTCAAACAGATCCTAATAAAGTAGCTTATTTGCGAAACTTACAAAGAGAATTAAAAAAGAAAGAAGTCTTGGAAATTCCTTTTCACCAATTAGAAGTGGTTGTATTTGATATGGAAACAACAGGTTTTTTTCCATACAAGGGGGACAAAATACTATCAATTGGTGCGGTTAAGGTGAAGGGTGAGCAACTGCTAGAGGAGGAATCCTTTTATTCGATGATTCATCATGATAGCTCGTTATCGACAGAAATAAAGGGTTTAACTGGACTCACAAATGATCAATTAAACGAGGCACCTCCTCTACAAGTTGTGCTAAGGGAGTTTTACCAATTTGTTAAAAGTGACCTATTAGTGGCTCATCACGCCGGTCATGAAAAGCAGTTTATGAAACATGCAACATGGATGTCGATGAAGACAGGGTTTCAACACCGAATTGTTGATACGTCATTTTTAATGAAGGTAATCAATCCTCAGACACAGTTGGTGACATTAGATTCGTGTTGTGATTACTATGGAATCACGATTGAAAAAAGACATCATGCCTTGCATGATGCAATCGCTACAGCTAAGTTGTGGACGGAATGTGTCCGGTCTATTCAAGGGTTAGGATTTGAGAACCTAAAAGACGTCTATACACAATTAGCTAAACTGTAGCCGTATATGAGAAGAGGGGGGAGGGGGAGTTGAACCATCAGAATATTCCTAATGATAGAGCCGCTTTCCCAATCAGTGCTGTAAAAGAATGGACAGAACTGTCCGCAAGACAAATTAGGTATTACGAGGAACAAGGATTGGTTCATCCAAAGAGAAGTGAAGGAAATCGGCGTGTCTATTCATTTAATGATATGAAACGGTTAAAAAAGGTGAAAGAATTAATTGATCAAGGGATAAATATTGCTGGAATTAAAGCGATGTTGGAGGATGAGCAAAGGTAGGTTATTGAATGGTTCTTAGTACGTAGTTGATAGAAACTCCGACGTAGAACAAGATGAAAACTCAAGAAACGTGTACATTAGGGAGGGAAATCACCTCAAATATAGACGGAAACGAAATAAACGTGCACATCTAGCATAAAAGTTGATCCTATTGTGCATGAAAACTCAAGAAACGTGTACATTAGGAAGGAATAAGTTTGCCTCGAATATAGGCGGACACTAGTTAATTGTACACATCTAGCTTAAATTTCGGTGATTATGAGTAATTATTTTTGAGTTACGTCGGATTCTATCTTTATTGTGACAAAAACAACAAGTAAAAAAGTAAGGTAAGAACAAAAACCAGTTCATCTAAACTGGTTTTTGTTCTGTCTTTAAGCGCCCGTTAGTATAACTTACCTTGGCGATACAAGATGGTAGATAGCTTCATCACGGCATGGGTATAACAGGTTTCTCTTAATGGTAATGTGTTGCTAAAGAATGGAGGGAATACAGATTCGAATGTTGTTTTCATTTTTTGGTGGAGAAGCTCATAGACTTGTTCTTCCGTATAAAATTGTGTATCTCGTCCTTGTAACCATTCTAAGTAGGATACAATCACACCACCGGCATTAGCTAAAATATCGGGGATAATGACGATCCCTTTATTGCTTAAAAAGCGACCAGCCTCTTCGGTAACGGGTGAATTGGCACCTTCCACAATTACCTGTGCTTTAATATCTTGACAATTATCTCGATGAATCTGATCCTCAAGCGCTGCTAAGAATAACACGTCAACGTTTGATGTGAGTAAGCCATCACGGTCTTTAATCGTTGCTTTTATGTTGTGTTCTTTTAATTGGCCCTCTGTTGTAGGTAAATCACCCTCGTGTTTGTTACTATACGAGATTAGTGCAGGTATATCTAAACCATCAGAGTTATAAAGTGTAACATTTCGATCACTAACAGCAACCACTTTATTTTGTAGGTGCACACATTGATAAGCTTCCAGGGCGACGACAGAGCCAACATTTCCAAAACCTTGGATCGCGATGGTTAAGGGTCCATCATGATGCTGTAATGCGGTTTGTACAAAGGGTTTATTTTTATGATTGTTCATTAGGTTTATATTTTCTTTTATAAAATCATGGAGTAAGTAACGATACGTATAATAGACCCCTTTACCAGTTGCTTCACGACGTCCTAATGATCCACCATTCAAAACGCTTTTACCTGTGAAACTTCCACGGTATGTTTCGCCAGGGTGTATTGATTTAAATTCTGCCATCATCCAATCCATTTCTCTTTCGCCAGTACCAATATCAGGTGCTGGGATATCTTTTTCTGTACCTAGTGAGTCACTAAAATAATGCACATACTTTTTACAAATTAAGTTTAATTCCGCCTCACTGTACTTTCTAGGATTAATCACAACACCACCTTTGCCACCGCCAAATGGGACATCGTGGAGTGCATTTTTTAATGTCATTAATTTAGCTAGATTAACAACTTCATCTTCATTCACGGATTCGTGGAATCTTATACCACCTTTATAGGGTCCGAGTGTATTGTTATGTTGCACTCTGAAGGCTGGTATTCTCGTGATTCTACCATTTTCTAAGGAAATGCGTAAGAAAGATTTGATGATATGATTTGGGGTGGATAAAATGGAAACTAATGAATCGTGTGCTCTTTTCCGTTTATCTTCTTGTAAATGAGGGAGAAAGGTATCATCCTCCATTAGTTGGCCTAAAGACTGTTCTATGATTGCTTTCATTTTATCGCTCATGTGACAAACCTCCATGTTAAAAGCTAGTATACATACAGAATGAATCGTATAGGGCTAAATTATACTTAGACTATTGTATTTTATTCGATGAAAGAAAATGTTATCACATGAATAATTGATGAATGTCACACCATCTGTATCCTTGTCATGATAGACTTACCGATAAATATAATGGTAGAAATTGAAAAACAATTCATGTGAGAGTGAGGAATATAGGTGGATACGTTCTACACAATTTTGGTTGTCATTCATATATTTTCTGCTATTTTAGGGATGGGCCCTGGTTTTGTATTGACGACTATTCCAAAAACGGCAAATACAATGAAAGAAGTAAGACATGCTTACTTGATTCGACATCGGTTACATATTTTTGTCATGATTGGAGGCACGTTGTTACTGATTACCGGATTATTGATGGGATTCATTAATCCGGGGTTATTTCGAGCGGGATGGTATGTGATAAGTCTTGTTTTATTTATACTTGCATTAGCAATGGGCCCGCTTGTTCTAAGTCCTTGCTCAAGGCCAATTAAAGAATTGCTTGCAAACTATCAGGGGGAAGATGTTCCCAAGGAGTATGACCGGTTAGCCAAAGTATTGTTTCGATATGAATATGTGGAGAATTTTATTTTCTTAATTATCATCTTACTAATGATCTTAAAACCATTTTAAAACGAAATAAGATGGAGGTGTTTGTTATTGAAGTACAACTAAAACGTGCCTACCAACAACCTACTTCTGAAGATGGTGTGCGAGTATTGGTGGACAGATTGTGGCCGCGTGGTGTTTCAAAAAAGGAAGCCCGGATTGATTATTGGTTGCGACAACTAGCACCATCAACAGAGTTGCGTAAATGGTTTAACCATGACCAAGAGAAATTTTCGGTTTTTAAACAAAAATATAAAGAAGAAATATGGACCAATCAAGAAAAAGAAAGACAATTACAAGAATTACAGGAAATAATTAAGCGCAGTGAACGGGTGACATTAGTATACGCTGCAAAAGACCGCGAGTATAATCAAGTGGTTGTGTTAGCAGAGTTGTTAAATTATAAAGTAGTGTCTAAATAAAAAGAGGAAGGACAAGCCGAAATGTAAAGGTGCGTCCTTCCTCTTTTTTTGCCTAGGTTAAATAATGCAAGAAAAAAACATTACTAACTAATGCTTATCAAAGCTTGTAATAGATGGTAATGGGCGATTTTATTAGAGGAAATGTATGATCGAATTTTAAGTATGTGACGATATTGTAAAGAATTTAAAAGAATTTAAAAGAATTTCAATTTATATATTTACTTATTGCTAAAATTTGGTATTATATACTTGAATTCATTAACAAATGAAGAATTTTATGAAGAAAGGGGATAGTAATTATGGTGACATCATTATTTGCTATTTCTGTAACGATTCTGTTAACTTTTATCACGTTGTCGATTGTCGAAAAAGTTTCAGCATTCCGTAAGAAGAAAAAGAACAAATTTGTTTCAAACAGAGAACAAATCAATCCAACTTTTGTGGCTGTTGGTAAGCAATGAAAAATGGTGATTATGATAATTACCTGACATCTTGGTCAGATTAATGGCGCCCTTGGTATTCCAAACAATAACCAAAGGGCGTTTTTTGTATGTTTTTTTCGTAACGCACTTATTCGTTAGTTATTGCGTATTTGCTGTATTATACGCATTAACCTCCACTTTTTCCTTTATAATATGAGTGCTAATATATCGCTACGGAAATACACTCCGCTTTCCACGGGCGGCTGTTGAGCCTCCTCGCTCGTCCCTCGCTGCGGGGTCTCAATCTAGGCCTTTCCTCCCGTAGGAGTCTTCGTGTATTTCCTTCGCTAAGTAGAATTCGTTGAATTTTATAGAGTTGTTATTACTTAATTACAACATCAACGCCTTTTTTGTGCGTCTGATTTAACTTGCATACACTTATCATAATCAGAAAACTTACCATAGTTGAGGCGGAATACGGAGACTCCTCGAAAATACAAACCAATTTTCTTCGTGCGATGTATCGCTATCGAAGCTTTCCTTGTCCTATGGGAACAGCACGAGCCGAAGATCCCGCAGTAATTATTAAGGAACGTAGGCTAAGTTTGCCACGGACACGCGAGCAACGTCTGTGTGACCAACATCCTGTTGTCCCGAGGCCGTGCTCATGGAAAGCGTAGTATTCAGCCGGAACAATGATAAAGCACTTATTTCAATCAGAATGTAAGAAAGTAAATAGAGCCTAGTTATGTCGCATAATACAGCTTATATGCACTAAAAACAATCTTATAGGCAAAGGCTTTTTTTTATATAAAAAAGTCCACCTCTTATAGATAACAGGTGGACTTCATAAGATATTATGCTTCTTTTTTGGCGAAAAGGGATGCGATCTTTATTATGGTTCGGACAGATTTTTCCATGTTGTCCAATGAAATATATTCAAATTTACCATGAAAGTTTTCTCCACCGGTAAATATATTTGGTGTTGGAAGTCCCATATAAGAAAGTTGAGATCCGTCTGTCCCTCCACGAATTGGTTTAACGATCGGTTCTATACTTAAGTTTTCCATCGCTTGATGGGCGATATCTACAATTTCTTTAACAGGTTTGATTTTTTCTCCCATATTGTAGTATTGGTCTTTCATTTCTAACAAGATGTTATCTGCACCATATTTTTCGCTTAGTTTTTGAACAGTATCTTCCACATATTGTTTTTTGGCATTGAATTTTTCACCATCATGATCACGGATAATATAGTAGACGTTCGTTTGTTCCACATCACCATGGAAGGAAAGAAGGTGGTAGAACCCTTCATATCCTGCTGTATGTTCTGGGGCTTGTTCTTCTGGCAAGTGTTGGTGAAATTCCATTGCAAGTTTCGTTGCATTTACCATTTTGTTCTTCGCTGAACCTGGGTGGACATTGTTGCCTTTAAAAGTTAACTTCGCAGCGGCAGCATTAAAGCTTTCATATTGAAGTTCACCTAATGGTCCACCATCTACCGTGTAAGCGAAGGAAGCGTCAAATGCATTTACATCAAACTTATGTGGTCCGCGGCCAATTTCTTCATCAGGTGTAAAAGCAACTCTAATTTTTCCATGTTCAATTTCAGGATGATTAATTAAATAAGCCATTGCAGTCATGATTTCGGCAATACCTGCTTTATTATCCGCCCCCAAAAGTGTAGTGCCGTCTGTTGTAATTAAATCGTGCCCTTTATAGTTAGCCAACTCGGGATATTGACTAGGTGACAGAACGATGTTTTCTGTATGGTTTAACACAAGATCATTACCATCATAATTTTCGACTAAATGAGGCTTTACATCTTTACCAGTAAAATCTGTCGCAGTATCCATATGGGCTAAAAAGCCAATCGTTGAAACAGATTTATCCGTATTGGCTGGAAGTGTAGCCATCACATATGCGTGCTCATCAATGGTTACTTCCTCCATTCCAATTTGTTTTAACTCCTCGACTAGCCTTTTTGCTAGTGTCCATTGACCAGGGGTAGATGGACAGGAATCATTTTCTTCATTAGATTGTGTATCCACTTTCGCATAAGTTGTAAAGCGATCTAAAATTTCCTTTTTCATTTTTGGCTTCATCTCCATTTTTAAATTATACATCCATACTAGCATAGATTCTGAAACAACTTAAAAAGGAGTTCATTGATTGAGACTGAATCAAATTCTTGTGGTGGAACAAAACTAAATAAGAGGTGATAGGAATGAAAGAACAAAATAAAAAAAGCTTTAGTAAAACAACAAAAGCAAATTCAAGTGAACAGGTAGGTGTACGAACGGATTTAGAAGCAGACCACCCACTAGATACAACAGATCAGTATGCAGGAGATTCTGTTAATGAACATAAGGCAATGGAAAATGCAAACCAATATATTGCCGAGGAAGAATTTAAACAAGAGCGAGAGAATTTATAGTTGTTCCAGAACTGTCCAATTAGGGTTTAGACCTATTGTTGGGCAGTTTTTTCTGTCTTCTATAGTCACGATAGATTCAGACAGAACAGACCGTGGATCCAACCGAGAGACAATGAACTAACTACGATAGTCTTTTGCATTCGGTAGAAGTAAGATGAAAATTACAACATTTGATTTTCCTAAATCCATCCAAAAAGGCCTTTACACCGTATTCCTATGATAAAATGGTTGAAGTTCTTATTATCGGGAGCGGGGGGATTGGGTTGAATAGTAAAGGATTATGGCTTGGTATTGGATTGATCATCATTAGTTGGATAGCTAACTATATCTATTTTCAAACGCATCAGTTGGAACAACCAATCTTTTTAGATCACTATTACGGACGTCAGATTGAGCAGGAAGAAACTCATTTACCATTCCATTACTTAACCAATAAGCAAAATCCATTGGAGGTCCAGTACATACAAGTTGATGATGTCCAATTGTATCCTGTAGACAATCAAAGTTTTGGTGTATGGCAGGCTACACAGCCGCAAATACAATACGAACAGGAATTCCGCCATCACTATTTAAAAAAAGTGAATGTAAATGTTCCATCGAACGTCATTCCAATATCTGAAGACAACCCATCATGGTCATTTGAACAGATGCAAGTGTATTTTACTGATGGTAGTGTCACGAACGCAACGGTTGGTAAGGTTCGTTTATACAATCGACTAAACAATGAAAGTGTACTTGAATTTCGTTCTGGCAGTAGCAGTAATCAGCACCGAGAGTCAACGTCATTAATGACAACAGAGGAGATTAGAATTGATGCAATTGATGTCCCATTTGCTGAAATTAGTAATGAAGTAGCGATAAAAGTAGATGTAGAACAAGAAAAACTACAAGAGTTAGAAGAAATAAAGCAGAATGGTGAAAGACCAGATTGGCATAAGCGGGATTTCGAAGTTCCATGGGAAGAGGTGCCTGGTATCACCATTGATGATGAAGTTTTTCCGCTTGAAATGGAAAGGGACGAAGCCTTACGACTGTTTATGCGTTTTAACCCAAATCGGGTGAGTTACTTTCACTTTGGGATTGAAATGGTAGGCGAGACTAAATCAGGTGAACCCTTTGTCACGGAAACATTCATTCATGATCTCCCATATTTAGAGCAGGACGATATAAACCAAATCATTGATGAGAAGCAAGGGGGACGGTCATGATGCGGGAAGCTTTCAGCAAAGTGTTTTGGGGTTATTTATTTATACTAATCGAAATTCACTTTCTTGTTATTGACGTTTTACCCGAACCATTAGGATATTATTTGATTTATGCAGGTGCAACAGCATTGATTGAAACGTATCCAAGTGGACAAAAGGTAAGGAATAGTGCATTAGGATTAACGTTTTTTTCTATCCCTGCTGTATTTATTGAACAACAGGCGAGTCAAGTCTCTTCTATCAGTGGCGTCATTTCTGGATGGGGAGTTTATGATGTAATCCTTTCCATCTTGCACATTATGCTTATCTATTATTTATTTCAGTGGATGAAGACAATTGTACGAGATAAAGGTAAGACAGAAATGATTGGTCGTACCATAAACATGGAAAGAATTATCCTATTTATGCTAGTGGGTATAGAAGTAGTCAGACCATTTGCTATGAATGTATCAAGTGAAACATTTACCCTACCAGTGGTAGTCGCAATAATTGTTAGTATCATCATCCAAATTAGTTTTCTAGCATTATTGCGTCGTTTTATGAAACTTGATGATGGTGGAGATGCCAGTTACTCAAGTGATTGAAATTAAATCCATGGTTGGCAGTTTTATTGAGATTCAGCTATAATGAGAATGGTTATCATTATTAAATTAAAGGTAAGGTTTTATGGAAAATATAAATGCTGAAAATAAACGAACAAGATCACAACGGGAATCAAGGCCAATACTAGCGATCGTGATCTTAGTTGTTGGAAACGTACTGCTAGCAATTGCATTAGCTGCTTCTGTTTCCATTGGGGCTTCAGAAATTGGTTTTACTATGGTGTGGGATGCAATTTTTGCATTTGATACCGATTCAACTGCCCATCAAATTATAGAAGAAGTTCGCTTACCAAGAGCACTTACGGGCGCGTTAGTTGGTGCAAGTTTAGCTGTTTCTGGTTCTATTTTACAGGGAATTACAAGGAATCCTTTGGCCGCGCCATCGATTATGGGGATTACGGATGGCGCTGCTTTTTCATTAGCCATTATCTATTCGTTTATCCCAACCATGGCGTATTCGCAGATTATGTTTTGGTCCTTTATTGGTGCAGGGTTAGGCACGATTCTTGTGTTTGGTATTGGTTCGATTGCTAAAGGTGGGTTAACCCCTGTCAAGTTAGCATTAGCAGGGATCGCTGTTGGTGCATTGTTAAGGTCACTTGCCTCAGGTATAGCCATTTACAATGATGTCGCCCAAAATATGAGTTTTTGGTATGCTGGTGGGTTAGCTGGTTCAAAGTGGCTTAGTCTACAATTATTACTTCCTATTAGTGGTATTGGTTTATTATTAGCACTTGTTTTAGCTCATTCTATTACAGTCCTAAACTTAGGAGATGATGTGGCTAAAGGATTAGGTCAACGAACGTTTGTAACCAAGGGTTTAGGAGTTCTGATTGTGATGATGCTAACAGGTGCTGCTGTATCGGTTGCAGGAGCAATTGGTTTTATTGGTTTAGTGATCCCACATATTACTCGATTTCTGGTTGGTGCGGATTATAAATGGATCATTCCTTGTGCAGCAATATTAGGCGCGTTATTGTTAGTGTTAGCTGATATTGGTGCGCGAATGATTAATCCCCCTTTTGAAACGCCAGTTGGTGCATTAACGGCGGTAATTGGGGTTCCCTTTTTCCTATATTTAGCACGAAAAGGGGGAGCTTAACATGAAGCTGTCTACATATATCAAACAAAAGCCTCTTCTTTTCATTGGGCTGCTAAGTATATCGATTGTTGTTTTATTTTTTGTATCACTTCAGACGGGAACTGCTGCATTAAGTCCATTGACAGCAATTCAGACATTGTTTGGTAACGGGACAGAAAAAGATAGTTTGATTTTGTTTGAGTTTCGTCTGCCTCGTATTGTCATTGCGATTCTAGTAGGAGCGGGTTTGGCTGTATCTGGTGCGATTCTCCAAGCAATTACCAAAAATGAAATTGCCGAACCGGGAATCATTGGAATAAATGCTGGTGCAGGATTAGCAGTGGTCTTATTTATCTTTTTTGTTAAAGATATTCCGTTTGGTTTTTCTTCTACCTATTTATTACCGGTTACTGCCTTAGTTGGTGCTTTGACAGCGGCAATAGCTATTTATTTATTTGCTTGGAAAGATGGCATTTCACCAGTTCGATTGGTGTTAGTAGGGATTGCTGTGAACTCGGGGATTAATGCATTATTAATTATATTTCAGTTGCGAATGGATCCAAAAGATTTCGACCAGGCGATTACTTGGCTATCGGGAAGTATATGGGGGGCAGATTGGACCTATGTGCTTGCGGTTCTACCTTGGGTGATACTGTTAATTCCTTTGGCCATTCTAAAGGCATCGTCATTAGATATTCTTCATAATGGTGATGATATTGCATCTGGTTTAGGGATTCATGTGGAAAGAGAAAGAGGAATATTCTTATTAATTGCTGTGGGGTTGGCAGGTGCAAGTGTATCTGTCGCAGGGAATATCGCATTCTTAGGGTTAGTTTCTCCACATCTTGTTCGCAGAATAATTGGACCAAAGCACCAAATGTTAATACCCGCATCGGCCTTAATGGGAGCACTGTTATTAATTGTTGCAGATATGATTGGTAAAAATTTAATGGCACCTTCTGAGATACCGGTTGGAATTGTTATTTCTGCGCTAGGTGCACCGTACTTTATCTATCTATTAATAAAAACAGATTAAAGAAGGAGAGATATTTATATGAAAAAGTCATTGTCCATAATGCTAGGACTTATTCTATTGGCAAGTTTGTTAGTTGCTTGTGGTGGTGAAACGCAAGAACAACCGACGGAGGAAAGCGAGACAGAAGAAGGTAATGAGGCCCGAATGGTAGAAGACGATCAAGGGGAAGTTGAAGTTCCGAGTAACCCAGAACGTGTTGTGTCACAATATTATGTTGGCCATTTGTTGACATTAGGGGTAGAACCAATAGGTACACTTCCAACTGAATTAGATAATCCTTATATTCAAAATCAAATTGATGGTATTGAAAATATAGGTGATCCAGTAGATGTGGAGACAGTCATTGAATTAGATCCAGATCTTATCATTGCTTCCGATCAACAGTCCTATGAACAACTGGAAAAAATAGCCCCAACCGTATTGATTGAATATGGTGCGCACCATGTGATCGAAGAAATGGAGCTATTAGGTGAAGTCTTAGGTGAACAACAACAAGCAACAGATTGGATTGAACAGTTTGAAGAAAAAGGTCAACAAGCTAAACAACAGTTAGATGGGATTGTTGCTGAGGATGAGACTGTATCGATTATAGAGATCTGGGCAAACCAAATATATGTATATGGAAACAAATGGGGTAGAGGCGGTTATAACTTGTACAATGTGTTAGAATTAACGCCCCCAGACATGGTCCAAGAAAATTTAATTGATGATCAACCATACCTAGAAGTATCACTAGAATCATTACCAGACGTAGCAGGCGATCATATTTTTCTTTCTGTTTATGGTGATGATGGTGGGGCTGAACGTGCACAAGAAATCCGAAACAGTGATGTTTGGCAATCACTTGATGCAGTCAAGAACAACAATGTTTATGAAATAAACATTGATGACTTTTTCTACTTTGATCCGATTGCATTAGAAGAACAGTTGGATGTGCAAGTAGATCTATTACTTGGGAAATAATTGAAGGAATAGCTTCATTAACTAAACAAGCGTCTACCTGTGTAAGGAAATCAGACGCTTGTTTTTTAGCATGTAAAACTCATAAAATAGTGCTAGTAACCGTTATCGGAAAAAAGGTTGGCGTTAGCTAAAATTCTTTAAAGGAGAGTTCATCAATGAAGACAAACAATGATCTATATGATGTTGTTATTATAGGTGGAGGGACGACGGGATTGTTTGCCGCACAGTATAGTAGGATGAGAGGTCTGACCACTAAATTGATTGAGGCAAAACCAGCGCTTGGTGGTAAAGTCGCGCAATTTTTTCCGGAAAAATATATTTATGATATTGGTGCAATCCCTGACATACGTGGTAATGCATTAATCACACAAATGGTGCAACAAGCAAATAAACACCAACCTACCATTGTGAAAAACGAATGGGTGAAAGCGGTTCATAAGAGCGGTGGAAAATTTGAATTGATAACAGATAACACAACGCATGATGCAAAAACCATTATTATTGCAACAGGTATGGGGTCTTTTGAAGTGGCAAGTACACAACTAGATGTGAACCTTCATACATATTGCAATGTACATATGACTTTACAAGATCTGGATCAGTTTAAAAATAAGGAAATTGTGATCGTGTCAAATAATCGAGTGGGACTTGATTGGGCACTTACATTAGAACCGATAACGAAAAAGGTTTATTTAATCAATAATCGAGAATCATTTCAACATGCATCAGAACACGAATTGAAAAAATTATGGTCCTCATCGATAGAGTTAAGAATAAACGCACAAGTAAACAACATTGATGGTAATAAGGAGCAAGTAAACTGTATCGATATTACGACTAGTAGTAATGAACAGGAAAGCGTTCGTGTCGAACATTTACTTGTATATGATGGTGTTAAGTTACATGCAGCCCCGTTTCAGCAATGGGCATTAGGTACTGAAAAGGGAAGGGTGCATGTCGATTCAGCGATGGCAACGAATGTTGAAGGAATCTATGCAGCAGGGGATGCTACTATCTATCCGAATAAAACCATGTTGATTGCTTCTGGTTATGCAGAGGCGATAACGGCGGTGAATAGTGCTAAAAAGTATATTGATCCGAGTTCAAGTAACCAAGTGTATAGTACAGTTATTTACAAGTAGTATGGAAAGAGTTGCGAATTACTAAAATGGTTCTTTTTATGTCACAATGCGCAAATTTCTTTCCATTCTCTTTTTTTTATAAATAAAGTAGTCAGAAAATATGAAAAATATTGAACTATGTCAATTTTGGTATTATAGTAAATAGAAAGAGAGATTAGGAGGAATAGGGATGAAAAAGGATCTACGCATTAAAAGTCATGTATTTGATGATTCCAAACGAGCACCAAATCGCGCGATGCTACGTGCAGTTGGTTTAGAGGATGAAGATTTTAAGAAGCCGATGATCGGTGTAGCAAGTACATGGAGTGAGGTTACTCCTTGTAATATGCATATAAATGATTTAGCCGTTCGTGCGAAGGAAGGGGCCCGTGATGCGGGTGGCGTTCCGTTAATCTTCAATACGATTACGGTGTCGGATGGTATTTCCATGGGTACACAAGGAATGCGCTACTCTTTACCGAGTCGTGATTTAATCGCTGACTCCATTGAAACAGTTGTAGGGGCTGAAAACCTTGATGGGTTTGTTACCATTGGTGGTTGTGATAAGAACATGCCAGGTTGTATGATTGCTATTGCCCAATCAGAGGTTCCTTCATTATTCGTGTACGGTGGAACAATTGCACCAGGATACCGAAATGGAGAGAAATTAGATATCGTCTCTGTTTTTGAAGGTGTTGGAAAACATAATAATGGTGATATCAGTGATGAAGAACTTCACGGAATTGAATGCCATGCCTGTCCTGGAGCGGGTTCTTGTGGAGGAATGTACACAGCAAACACGATGGCATCTGCCATTGAAGCACTTGGTATGAGTCTACCAGGAAGCTCGTCCAACCCAGCAGAATCAAAATATAAGGAAGAAGATTGTAGAAAAGCTGGTGAAGCGGTCTATACTCTATTAGAAAAAGGAATTTATCCTAAAGATATTATGACAAAACAAGCGTTTGAAAACGCGATAACAGTTGTAATGGCATTAGGTGGTTCCACGAATGCTGTCCTTCACTTACTGGCTATTGCACATGCAATTAATGTCGATCTAACGATTGATGACTTCGATCGAATTCAAAAAGAAGTACCTCACCTTGCAGACCTTAAGCCAAGTGGAAAATATGTCATGGAAGATCTTCATAAAATAGGTGGTACTCCAGCTGTGATGAAAATGCTTTATGACGCAGGCTATCTACATGGTGATTGCTTAACCGTTACAGGTAAAACAGTTGCAGAAAACCTAGAGGATGCGACGCCGTTGCCAGAAGATCAAGAAATTATTCTACCATTGGACAAGCCATATCGAAAGACTGGTCCATTAGTAGTATTAAAAGGGAACCTTGCGCCACGTGGTGCACTTGCTAAAGCTTCAGGCGTTAAGGTAAAACGTCATACTGGACCAGCAAGAGTGTTTGATACAGAAGATGAAGCAACAAAAGCCGTAATGGATAATGAAATTAAAGAAGGAGACGTTCTTGTTATCCGCTATGAAGGACCTAAGGGTGGACCAGGTATGCCGGAAATGTTGTCCATCTCCGCCATCTTAGTTGGGAAAGGTCTCGGACAAAAGGTTGCCCTGCTAACGGATGGTCGATTCTCTGGAGGTACACACGGTTTAGTAGTTGGTCATATTGCACCTGAAGCACAGGTAGGTGGACCAATTGCCTTGTTGCAAGAAGGGGACATTGTCACGATTGATTCAGAAGTGCAAGAAATAACGATGGATGTGTCAGAAGAAGAGTTGGAACAACGTCGAAACAATTGGACCGCTCCACCTCTTTATTCAAAAGGTGTGCTAGGGAAATATGCACATAATGTTTCCTGTTCATCTATTGGTGCTGTTACAGATAATTTTGATGAAGAATAAGAAAAAGGGCTCAGGTTTTGTACTGAGCCCTTTTTCTAACGTTGTAATAAGTTATTCCATTGCACCGGCGACAGGATAGGAATCTAAATCAATCTCTAATGGTTTGCCAAGTGCGAGTTTTGCAAGCTGTTCTCCAATATATGGTCCTGTTGTGAGACCAGATGACCCAAGTCCATTAGCGACAAGAATATTTTCAAAGTTTGGAACAGGTCCAATAACGGGAAGGAATCCAGGTGTGACAGGTCGGAATCCAACTCTTGTCTCCAGTACGGTACTTGTTGCAAGATCAGGTGCAATACGCAATGCTTTTTCAAAAATTTCTTGCAACCCTATTGGTGTAACCCGATAATCTAGTCCAACATGGTTTTCATGAGTTGCTCCTGCTACCACGCGCTGATCGTCAAATGCTAGTAGATAATGGTCACTAGGTGGCATGACAACAGGCCAACTGCTTGTATCTACATCTGGTAACTTTAAATGAGTGATCTGTGCCTTCTGCGGCTCTACCTTGAACGAAACACCAATTTGTTCCAATACCTTCCCGGCCCACACACCAGCAGTAACAATTACTTGGTTTGCCTCTATCATTTCTTGATTCACGATTACGCCTGACACTTGTTGCCCGGTAGATTGGATTTCAGCATCTCCTTTAATGAATGACGCGCCATGTTTTACTGCAGCTTGGAGTAAGGCGTCTCGTAATAGCCTGCCATCGACACGGGCTGCCCCACTAACATGGACAGCACCAAACCCTTCTGCTAGGGGAGGAAACATGGCTTTAGTTTCAGAAGGAGTTAACATGGTGATTTCACCAATTTCAGGTGCATCTTCTTTGCGTTTAATTGCCCGTTTTTCCATATCTAGTAGCTTTTTCTCTTCTTTACGAATACTAATCGCACCGACTCGTTTATAGCCTGTTTCTGTTTCTCCGTCTTGTTCAAGATTGCTAATTAATTTAGGATAAAAACCAGCGCCATTTTTGGCTAAGGTATACCAGGCTTTGTTTCTACGTTGAGACAACCATGGGCAAACAATACCCGCGCTTGCATCTGTTGCTTGGCCAAGATCTTTTCGGTCTATAATTACAACTGGTGCCCCTTCTCTTGCTAAATGATAAGCAGTAGAAGCTCCTAATATGCCTGCACCGACTACTATGTAAGGTTTCATGATTGCTTCACCTCTATATTTTGCTAACAAACAATATAAGGTAATGAACAAAGGATTGTTTGTTAAATGATTTTGTTATCTAGTTTGCTACATCTGAATTAATTTAACAAGGTATAACGTTTGCTAAACTCACTAGAAGTTCACGGAAAAAAGAATAAGGTCCCGCCCGTCCAACCACCAAAAAGGGCTGAAAAGGTGAAAATAACGGAATGAGAGATCGCCTATAATAGTAAGCGGTTCGTGGCCTTGCTAAATGTACAGGTTCTACGAGCATCTCTCCGAGAGTTAAGTACGCAAATTCACGTCGGATTTTATATTTTCTGTGGCAAAATCAGCAGTAGTAAGCATGCCTATTTTAATTATTCCAACAATTACTTTCGCAATAATCAAACAAGTATGTACAACTGTGTGAAATTATGTGATATAATGTAGCACAAATATTTCGAATCTTTGAACAAAAATAGGGGGATGGAAAATGCTAAAGAAAGGCCTTTTTTTATTCGGTTTAGTACTGATTAGTTTATTATTATTAGTGGCTTGTGGGACGAGTGATGAAACAAATTCATCTGATTCTGATTCAGATTCGAATTCAGAAACGACTCCCGCGTCAGAACAAGAACAAGAGGAGCAGAGTGAAGAGTCAGAGCAAGCAGAGGAGTCAGATACTTACACAATTGGTGCATCACAAATTGTCGAACACCCTTCACTTGATGCTGCATATAAAGGGTTCCAGGAAGCAATTGACGATGCAGGTTTAGAAGTCGAATATGATTACCAAAGTGCTCAAAATGATGTTAACAATGCTAGTACAATAGCAAAGAACTTTGTTTCAGATAGTGTGGATTTAATTTTTGCCAATTCCACACCAAGTGCTCAAGGTGCGTTGGCAGCAACAGATGATATTCCAATCATTTTTACTTCTGTTACAGATGCAGTTGAAGGTGGTCTAGTAGAATCGATGGATCAGCCAGGAGAGAACATTACGGGGGTTCTAGATTTACACCCAGAATCAATTGAAAATACGGTGAGCTTTATTGACACTTATTTTGAAGAAGCAACTGTTGGTCTGATCTATAACTCTGGAGAGGCGAATTCCGTTGCGCAAATTGAAGCGGTGAATGCGGCGATTGAAGGTACAAGTTTAAACACGGAAGAACGTACGGTTGCCACCTCAGCTGATGTACAACAAGCAGCCACTACTTTAGTTGGTGATGCAGATGTTATTTATGTTATTACAGATAACACGGTCGTTGATGCTTTAGAAGCAGTTGTCGGTGTTAGTAATGACCAAGATATTCCGCTAATTGTTGGGGAGCCTGATTCCGTTAGAAAAGGTGGCTTTGCAACTTATGGTATTGATTATCATACAATCGGATATCGTGCCGGTGAAATGGCAGTAGAAGTTTTAACAGGGGAGAAAACCACATCAGATATCCCGGTAGAAATTCCGCCAGAAATGCAACTATTTATTAATAAAGATGCTGCAGAAGATCAAGGTGTTGAGTGGAATGAAGATTGGGATGAAGAAGCACAATTTTTAGAAACGGAAACAGAGTAATTGAATAATGCATTGAATACACAATTCATCATAGGAATGACTAAAATATTGTAGTGAATTAAACCGACATTTATCCTTACAGGTTTATTTGTCGGTTTTTCCTATATTAAAGGAGAGATCGCAGCATGTTTTTTTCAATGTTCGGTGCTGTAGAATCTGGTATTATTTTTGCAATCATGGCACTAGGTGTTTATTTATCATTTCGAATACTAGATTTTCCAGACTTGACCGTAGATGGTAGTTTTGTAACAGGCGCAGCGGTTGCTGCTGTATGTATTGTTAATGGTGTATCACCTGTTATTGGTACGTTATTAGCTGCAATTGCTGGTTTTTTTGCAGGTAATATTACTGGTATCTTAAATACAAAAGGAAAGATAAATCCGCTATTATCCGGGATTTTAATGATGACTGCTCTTTATTCCATTAATTTACGTATCATGGGTGGACAGCCGAATATTCCTTTGCTAAATGAGTCGACAGTTTTTAATATGTTTGATTCATTTTGGGGGCAATTGGGTATTGACGAGGCATTAAATGGGCTGCTTGGTTCCTGGGGAGTTGCGCCTTTACCTAGTACATGGATCGTTCTGTTTGCCACTATAGTAATTATTATTTTCGTCAAATTGCTTATAGATTACTTTTTAACGACTGAAATTGGCTTGGCATTAAGAGCTACAGGGGATAACGAAAAAATGATCCGTAGTTTATCTGCCAATACAGATTCATTGAAAATTATTGGTTTAGGTATATCCAACGGCTTAGTTGCCCTATCTGGTGCATTAATTGCTCAGAATGATGGGTTTGTCGATTTAAAATCAGGTATTGGAATGATTGTCATTGGACTTGCATCGGTTATTATTGGAGAAGCGCTGTTTGGTAAGAAAACGATTGTAAGGACAACATTAGCAGTGATAGGTGGTGCAATTATTTATCGAATTGTTGTCACCTTGGCACTACGGGCTGACTTTCTAGATACTGGAGATATGAAGTTAATATCCGCAATATTAGTAGTTGTTGCTTTAGTTGCTCCTAAGTTTATATCGACGATGAAGGACCAGAGACGAAGGCAAAGAAAACGAACAGAGTTAAACAACAAGGTAAAGGGGGCCTCCTAAAATGCTAAATTTAAAGGACATTTCTGTCACCTTTAATGAAGATACACCAGACGAAAAGAAGGCATTACAAGATATTGATTTAACACTTGGTGAAGGTGATTTTGTCACTGTGATCGGTAGCAATGGTGCTGGTAAATCGACATTAATGAATGTTATTTCAGGTAGTCAACGACCAGATATTGGTTCTGTAGAAATCAACCAAAAAAATGTGACCCTTTTGCCAGAATTTAAACGTTCTATGTTTATTGGGCGAGTCTTTCAAGATCCAATGGCAGGAACAGCGCCTTCCATGACAATTGAAGAAAACTTAGCAATGGCATATGCTAGAAATAAAAAACGAAAATTGCAAAAAGGTGTTACGAAAAAGCGAAAGGAACTATTTCGCGACTACCTATTAACACTTAACTTAGGGTTAGAAGACCGTTTAAATGCGAAAGTCGGCTTGTTATCAGGTGGAGAACGACAAGCCCTATCTTTGTTGATGGCAACTTTTACGGAACCAGACATTTTACTATTAGATGAACATACAGCTGCACTCGATCCATCAAGAGCAGAGTTAATAACCAATCTAACAGGTGATATCGTTAAAAGGTTCAATTTAACAACATTAATGGTGACCCATAACATGCAACAAGCATTAGATTTGGGTAATCGTTTGATTATGATGGATAAAGGACAAATTATATTAGATATTGATGGGAAGAAGAAACAAGAGTTAACAATTGAAAAATTACTACATGAATTCAAACGTATCCGTGGCGAACAATTAGACGATGATCGTGCAATTTTAGGATAAAATGATGTTAAAACAGTTGCTTTGATTTTATAAAGCAACTGTTTTTTTGTCTTAAGCTCATTCCTTAAAGATTGTTGTTAGCTGCGTATAAGCTATATACTGTGCAATAACTATTGTAATTCTGCTTTCTTCTATTCTGATTAAAATAAGTGTTATACCATCGCTACGGCAGAATACTACGCTTTCCATGGGCACGGCCTCAGCTAACTTGGTAAA
>NZ_SZNM01000021.1 GCF_005870085.1 Aquibacillus sediminis
GGGCTGGGCTTGACGCTTCCACGGCATCATCTATGATCTTAAAAAGTTAAGAAAAGTCTCTGCACGACCAATATTAAACAACTTTTCGTTATTTTGGTGTCCACTTTCTTGACAGAGGTCCAGAGGATCCGCCTCGAACTCTTGCAAAGTTATAACTTATAATGAAAGGCGACATACCACACATTAGGTGCATAATGTAACTTTTAAGCAATCAACAGCGCTTTATCACCTTTAAAAAACCTACCGCAACGCATAGTTATACTCAACAAAATTAATCATATCAACATCATAGAAATTTTTAAGTGCCAAGGCTGCTCCCCCAAGTGCACAAGCATCAGCCCCTAAATAGGAAGCTCGAATCTCCTGGTAATTATTTATTTTTGATGTTAATTTGTTTTGGATTTCATCAATATAGGGCAAATGTCCATTAAGGATTTCGCCGTTTAAAATGATTTTCTCAGGATTAAATATATTAATAATATTATTAAGTCCTATTGCCAAATAGTGAAGATAGTCGTCCAAGATCGCCTTGAAAGTACTATCATTTACCATCGCATCGATCCCTTCTGGAAGCGGTAGGGATGGGAATCTCGTTTTTAGTTCATTGGTAAACGATCGTTCAGATGCATATAGTTCCCAGCAACCTCGATTACCACAAGGGCAACGGTCGCCATTCGATTTTACAATCATATGGCCAATTTCCCCAGCAAAGCCTTTAAACCCGCGATAAATTTTATTGTCATTAACAATTCCAAGTCCTATTCCGGAGTATAAAGTAATAGAGAACAAGTCAGCTAGTGGCTCTTCATATACATGTTCAGCAAAAACGCACAGATTCGCATTATTATCTGTAGAAACGACGGTGTGAAAAGCTGCTTCAAGCCGCTCAGAAATGTTAATCGTAGACCATTTTTGGTTTGGGGTGAATACCACTTCATTTTTATTGTTGACGATCCCATGAATACCAACCCCAACCCCAACTAAACCAATCGGATGGTAGGACTGGTTAAATTGGTCAATCACTGGTGATAATACCTCAACTAAAAAATCTGCAACGTGATCGAGTGAAATATCGTTTATGGATAAGTTTATCCGATAAAAGGGCTTCCCCTGTAAATTTGTAAAAATAATATTCATATGAATTTCATCGATATCAATCCCAATGCTGTAACCCGCATCGCCATTAATTTCTAATAAGATTGGTTTACGTCCTCGTGTGACAGATGCGCCTTCATTTGTTTCGACCACAATCTGCTCATGAAGAAGATCGCTAACTTGCGCAGATACCGTCGCTTTATTTAGCCCGGTGATTCTTGCTAGTTTACTTCTTGATAAGGATTTGTTTTTAATTAATTCCTCAATTAATATTTTTCTGTTTAACTTTTTGATATAGCTTGCATCACCAGTATTCACTCTCTTTCCCCCTAAGCTATGTTTCATACAAAATTTAAAAACGGTTACATGAATTTTAAATTAAGACTTGAAAAATTAGTTGTTTCGCTATAAGATAATTATAAGAAAAATAGTTTGTTTAGTAAACAAAATAATTTTATATTTATAATTTGAGGGTAAAAGATACCTTGGTGTAAGAAAAGGAAAACCAATCTATTACAAAGGGTGAATACATGATGAAGACGTTTATTACAGAAGATTTCTTATTGTATAGTGAAACGGCAAAAGAACTTTATCATCATACGGCAAAGCATATGCCAATTATTGACTACCATAACCATTTAAATCAAAAGGAAATTTTAGATGATACGAACTATAACAACATTGCTGATATTTGGCTAGCTGGCGACCATTATAAATGGCGAGCAATGCGAGCGAATGGTATTAGTGAAGAGTTTGTTACTGGAAATAAAAGTGCTTATGAAAAGTTTTTAGCATGGGCAAAAACAGTTCCCAATTCATTTGGTAACCCATTATATCATTGGACACATTTGGAATTATTAAGATATTTCGATATTGATGAGTTATTAAATGAGAAATCTGCGCCGGCTATTTGGGAAGAAGCAAACCGAAAGTTAGCTACACCTGAAATGTCGGTTAGATCGTTATTGAAAAAAGAACAAGTTGAATTTGTCGGTACAACTGATGACCCAACAGATAGTTTAGAATACCATATTCAATTAGCAAAAGAAGATTTTGGAACGAAGGTATCCCCATCTTTCCGTCCAGATAAAGGATTGAACATTGAAAAAGATGAATTCCTATCATGGTTGGAAAAATTAGAACAAGTGACAAATACGTCGATTGAAAACTATCAAGATTTCTTAGCAAAATTAGCTGAGCGCGTCGACTTCTTTGATCAACAAGGATGTAAAAGCTCTGATCACGGCATTAGTGTGATGTTCTATGAAGAAGCAACAGAACAAGAAGCTGCGGAAATTTTCTCTAAGAGATTACAAGGAAAAGCATTAACAAAAAAAGAAATTGACCAGTTTAAAACCTATACACTAGTCGCATTAGGTGAAATGTATGCTGATAAAGGTTGGGTCATGCAACTACACATGGGTGCTTTAAGAAACAACAATACCCGTATGTTTGAGAAACTCGGTCCTGACAGTGGTTTTGATTCAATTGGTGACCGTTTGTTAGCAGATCCATTGGCAAGCTTCTTGAATGCTTTGGAAGCAAAAGAAAAGTTACCAAAAACCGTTCTCTATAGCTTGAACTCCCGTGATAATAATGTGCTTGCTGCTATGGCAGGTAATTTCCAAAATGCAGAAGTGCCTGGTAAAGTACAGGCAGGAACAGCATGGTGGTTTAACGACCATATCGATGGGATGGAAGATCAAATGAAGACACTTGCCAATATTGGTTTGATTAGTAACTTTGTTGGTATGCTTACCGATTCAAGAAGTTTCTTGTCCCTATCAAGACACGAGTATTTCCGAAGAATTCTATGTAACCTAATTGGTGGATGGGCTGAACAAGGAAAAGTACCAAAAGATATGACATTACTATCTCAATATATCGAGAATATTTGCTATGGCAACGCAAAGCGTTACTTTAACCTTTAGGCTGTTTTCTAAGAGTTTGTTGCTTATGTCAGATTAATATAAACTACGACGTAACTTTATTCCTTCTGTTCTTAATAAAATGAGTGGTATTATTACCGCTGCGGAAATACACTACGCTTTCCTGTGGGGAGCTGGGGAGTCTTCGTGTATTTCCTCCGCTTTGTTGTGTGCATCGTAATTTTATAGCTTTTTACTTGATTTACTTACACAAAATCATATTTCTCATAGATAACCATGAACTTCAGCTATTGATTTAGGTGTTTTATCTGACGTTATTCAGAACACCACTAAAAGCGTAGGTAGAATACGTAGACTCCTATGGGAACAGCGCGAGCTGAAGATCCACTTGGTAAAGTGGTTTTCTTTACCAAGTTAGCTGAAGCCGTGCCCATGGAAAGCGGAGTATTCTACCGAAGCGATTGTTTAGCACTCAATTTAAATCAGGAAAATGTTATTTTACAAAAATCAGTTACGTCAGAGTTTCCATCAACTCCGACGTTAAAAGCAAAAAACTATACAAAAAGAACCAACCTTTAAAACAATAATAGATTAGGAGAGAAAACACATGTCAAAACAACAAATTGGTGTTATTGGTTTAGCAGTAATGGGAAAAAATTTAGCATTAAACATCGAAAGCCGTGGGTACGCTGTTTCCGTATTTAACCGTTCCCCGGAAAAAACAGAAGCATTTTTACAAAATGAAGCAGCAGGAAAAAACTTCGTTGGCACCTATAATGTGGAAGAATTCGTTAATTCACTAGAAAAACCACGTAAAATATTATTAATGGTGAAAGCAGGTCCAGCAACAGATGCAACTATTGAATCTTTAATGCCATATCTAGATAAAGATGATATCTTGATCGATGGTGGGAACACATTCTTTGAAAATACCGTTCGTCGTAATAAAGAATTAAGTGAAAGAGGTATCCACTTTATTGGTGCAGGTGTTTCTGGTGGAGAAGAAGGTGCGCTAAACGGTCCTTCAATTATGCCTGGTGGTCAAAAAGAGGCCTATGATCTAGTAGAACCAATTCTAACTGCCATTTCAGCTAAAGTAGATGGAGACGACTGCTGTACGTACATTGGCCCAGATGGTGCTGGTCACTACGTGAAAATGGTCCATAATGGAATTGAATATGGAGATATGCAACTGATTTCTGAAGCTTATTTCATTATGAAACACGTGCTTGGATTAAGTACAGATGAACTGCATGAAGTGTTCGCAGAGTGGAATAAAGGGGAATTGGATAGTTATCTAATTGAAATCACAGCGGATATCTTTACGAAAAAAGATGATGAGACTGGTAAGCCATTAGTGGATGTTATCTTAGACACTGCTGGACAAAAAGGTACTGGTAAATGGACGAGTCAAAATGCCCTTGACTTAGGTGTACCACTTCCAGTCATCACTGAGTCTGTGTTTGCACGTTTTATCTCTGCCATGAAAGAAGAGCGAGTTAAAGCAAGCAAACTATTAAAAGGACCTGAAACAAAAGCTTACGATGGTGATAAGAAAGAACTTATCGAAGCAATTCGCAAAGCTTTATATATGAGTAAAATTTGCTCTTATGCACAAGGGTTTGCACAAATGCGTGCAGCATCTGAAGAAAATGATTGGAACTTGCGTTATGGAGATATTGCGATGATCTTCCGTGGCGGTTGTATCATTCGTGCGCAATTCCTGCAAAAAATTAAAGAAGCATATGACAATGATCCTCAACTAGCAAACTTATTATTAGATCCATACTTTAAAGATATTGTAGAGAACTATCAATCTGCTTTACGTGAAGTAGTAAAAATAGCGATGGATCAAGGTATTCCTGTACCATCATTTGCTAGTGCCATTGCGTACTATGATAGCTATCGTACAGAGACATTACCAGCCAACCTTTTACAAGCACAACGTGACTACTTTGGCGCACACACGTATCAACGTGTCGACAAAGAAGGCGTGTTCCATACGAACTGGATGGAATAATAACGAAGTCTCAGCTCACCCTGTTTATGATATAGTGAAAACTTCCATCAGTAGGTTCGAACAGCTTATTAAGGCCGGATGAATAAAAAATACAGTCCCCCTATGGTTTTTAATCATAGGGGGACCATCCTATTCTAAAGAGGCGATGATCGCATAATACAAAAACTAGCTTTACTGTCCCGAAAAGAGCGAGAGAAGAAAGGTTCGGTAATCGAAACACTCTTTACTGGTATAATTCACTAACAAATGGTAACCAATAAATATCTTTATAAGCGACTTGGTTGTTGTTTAAGTTAAGTATGGACTACCATTAAACCGTTTCAGATATATCAAGACTTAACTCAGGAATTTTTAAAAAGTTTTTAATTCCAAAAGCACATGCACCCATGACGGATGCTCTTTTACCTAAATCAGAGATGACGATATCCCGATATTGACTAACTGAAGAAGTGAGATGCTCCTTAATTTTATCAATCGCATTCGGATATAAATGTAAAACTTCACTGTTCAGCACGATTGTCTCAGGATTATACAAATTAATAATATTATTGAGACCAATCGAGATGTACTTCAGAAATTGTTCCATTTGTTCGCAAACATCAGCATTTTGTTCTTTAAGCCATTTCTTAAGCAGATCATAACTGACTTGTTGATTATTCATTTGTTCAGCCAATAAAGAAAATAAGCTTGATTCTGACGCATATAACTCCCAGCAACCTTTGTTTCCGCATCTGCATGGCTTGCCTTCTGGAAACAGTACCATGTGACCCATTTCGCCAGCGTAGCCGTGGTACCCTTTGATCAACTCACCATCCATAATAATTCCAAGACCGATTCCAGTATACATGTTGATGCATAGTAGGTTATCGGTATGGTGATACTGATACACTTTTTCAGCTAATGCACAAAGATTGGCGTTATTTTCGATGTGTATCGTTGTATCCAGTTGGTTTTCTAAATCTTCTTTAAGATTTTTGTTATGCCATTGATGTCGAGGAATAAAGAAGACCTGTTCATCTTTATTTACTGTTCCGTGAACAGAAACCACGACATTGACAATTCCATAACCTGAATCAGAATAAGTGTTTATGTAATCACCAATGTGATCAACTAGGATTTGAATAATCTGATCATAGTCAGATGTGTTTAACTCAACTATGTCATGGGTTAGAGAGTTTCCTAGTAAATCAGAAACATTGTAGGTAATGTGCTTATATTCTAAATCAATACCTAACACATACCCAGCCTGATTATTAAGTGAAAGCATGATTGGTCGTCTTCCAACCGTGTTATGTTCTTGACGTGTTTCATAGATTAGTTCTTCATCTAGTAAATCGGACACTTGGACAGAAATGGTTGCCTTATTTAATCCAGTAATTTTAGATAACTCTGCTCTTGAGATCATACCGTGTTCCACAATTTGACCTAGAATGTAACTGCGATTTATCTTTTTAATATAAGCACCATCACCAGTCATCATGGGTATCCCCCCTTTGAAAATATTTGTTATAATAATGACCATCATCTTCATTGTTCCATTTTTTAGAAATTATCGTTGTCAGATCAATAATGAAAGGGGTTACGATAAAACTATAGTTACTCAATGTCTATAATAAAACAATAATGTCATTTTAACAACTTTATTTGACTGTAATTGATTATGTCGAAGAAAAAACAAACACGAAAAATGAGAAGGAGTTAAATCATGAGGACACTGTATTTTGATTGTTTTTCAGGTATTAGCGGAGATATGGTAATTGGCGCACTGTTAGATGCAGGAGCAGATTTCAATAAACTAGAAACAGAATTAAAGAAACTGAATATAGAAGCAGAATATGAATTAACGACAAGTAAAGTGGTGAAAAACGGTATAACAAGTACTAAATTTGATGTGTTGTTAAAAAATGAGGACCATTCTCATCATCACGAACATGCTCATGAGCATCATCATAGTCACGACCACCATCATCACCATGACCACAGTCATCACGATCACGCACATAGTCACGGAACTAGTTCTGGTCACCACCATGATCATAGTCATCATGACCATGCACACGACCATCATCACGATCACGTACATCGGACTTATCAAGATATTGTTAAGCTGATTAAAACGGCAGGATTTTCGGAGCAAATCGAAACAATGGCTCTGAAAATTTTTGAAAAGATTGGAAAAGCTGAAGGGAAAATTCACGGAATGCCTTTGGAAAAAGTGCATTTTCACGAAGTCGGCGCAGTTGATTCGATTATCGATATTATCGGTGCTGCTATTTTAATCGATGATTTAAATATTGATGTTGTGAAATCATCATCTGTGGCAGTAGGTTCCGGAAAGATTCGAATTGACCATGGTGTCTATCCCGTTCCCGCTCCAGCAACATTAGAAATGTTAACAGAAGTACCGATCCAACAAAGTGAATTGCAGGCTGAATTAACGACGCCAACAGGAGCGGCTATCATAGCGGTGCTTGTAGAAGAATTTAGTACACTACCTTCCATGAAAATACAGACTGTTGGCTATGGTGCTGGAACAAAAACGTTTAAAGACCAGCCAAATGTGCTTCGCGTGATGGTTGGAGAAGAGTAGTCGTATATAAGGATAAACAGATCCCAATTCTTTTACTGAGGCTCTTTTTCATAATAACTATTCCGTTATTAGCTGATGAACGGCGATACGGTAATACATCGAAAGTAACCTTTATTCTACTGAAAAAATGACACAACACAGAAATAGTCATACAGTATCTTCAAACAAAGAGTGAGGAGAATGAATCATGACAACTGTTAGGTTAGGGATTATTGGTTTAGGAGTACAAGGTAGTGCATATGCAGACTTAATCGCTAAAAATAAAATTAAAAATATGGAAATCGGTGCTCTATGCGTCCACCGTTCAAGCAAAGTAAAGGAAGCTGAGCGAAGATTTCCAGGCATACCGGTTTTTGATAATTATGTAGCGATGATGAAAAGTGGGGAAGTGGATGCAGTCGTGATCTGTGTCCCTCACTATTTGCACCCCGAAATTGCCATGCAAGGATTGAATCATGATCTTCATGTTTTATTAGAAAAGCCAGCAGCTATCCATGCCAAGCACATAAAAGAAGTGAATAAGCTAGCAACGAACAAGCCATCATTAACATTTGCAATGATGTACAACCAAAGGACAAACGAGCTTTACCAAAAAGTGAAGGAAGTAATCGACAATGACGGTATTGGGCCCATTCGACGTGCAAATTGGATGATAACAACGTGGTGGCGCCCACAAGCATATTACGATCAAAGCTCGTGGCGTGCAACATGGGAAGGAGAAGGTGGAGGTGTTCTTGTCAATCAAGCACCACACCAACTGGATTTATTTCAATGGCTTTGTGGCATGCCCAAAAAAGTGTTTGCTACTATTCAATATGGTTATCAACGAGACATAACCGTCGATGATGATGTGACAGCAATTTTTGATTACGGAAATGGTGCAACGGGTATATTCACAACGTGTACACATGACATAATCGGCACAGATCGTTTAGAGATTATGGGTGATAAAGGGAAAATGATTGTGGAAGATAGTAAAAAGCTAACGATAAAACGTCTCCATCAATCAGAATCCACATTAAGTGATACGTTGGCCATGCAAGATTTAAAGGAGTTGATAACTCAACAGGGCTCAGCACAGATGTATGAGGAAGAAGTGCTTGAATTTAACAGTGTATGGGGAGAACAACACACGGCATTATTAGAAAACTTTGCAGCCAATATTTTGGATGGAACCCCATTACTAGCCCCCGGTAAAGAAGGGGTTCACGCTGTTGAATTAACAAATGCTATCTACTTATCTAGTTGGTTAGCCGAAGAGGTAACAGTTCCTGTTGATGAAAACTTATTTGAAGTAGAGTTATCCAAGAAAATTGCAGAAGAAAAACGGCAGTCTTTTTCTGATTAATTAGCAAAATAAGTTGTCCTGGATTGACTGAATGACAGGGAAATGATATTCTTACATTAATAATTTGTTTACTAAACAAATTATTAATGTAAGTTGTATAGAATTATAAATTTTAACAATTATAAGTGTAAGTGCAATAGTGTATAAGATCTGATGAGGGAGATAATTTTAGGTAAAGTTGTATTCCAAAAGTTTTGTCATATTAAGTAGTATAGAATGCGACGTAACAGGATAGCAAAGATAGGACCTGCTCGTTCTCAAAATGGGGGTCTTTTACTGGATAGCTTATTGAGGGACCGGTTCAACAGATGAAACGGTTCGTGATTCCGTTATTTCAAGAAAAGGGACTAAATAGAGGGGGAAGCGGTTCGTGATTCCTCTATTTGGCCTAAAAGAAGGAAAAATGGTTACAAAAATAGCAAATAGCGGAATAAGAAACCGCTTTGTCGCCAAAATCGGGCAGTTTTGCTAAATAACGGAATGAGGATCCACTTCCGGCCCACCCAAGCAAAGTTACGTCGGTGTCCCTCAACTACAAAGTAAAAAAACAACAAATTTAAAGTAGCCTTTTGTAAAGGATTCCAGTTTCATGTATGTTGAAATTAGAATATGAACAATACAGAAGAAGGAGTGGTGATGGATGGGCGTTATTCAAGAACTGTTGAAAGATATTCCAGTACCCAAAATGGCGAAGGTGAAACAAGAATTTGACCGTTCGCAAATAGATGATCTCAGTGAGGCTTTACAAGAGCAGTTGGCCAGAGACGAAGTGAAACAAACGGTCAAACCTGGAATGGAGATTGCAGTAGCGGTTGGAAGTCGAGGGTTAGATCGTTTAGTTGAAACGGTAGCAGAAACGATAAACTATTTACAACAGTTAGGTGCAAAGCCATTTATAGTTCCTTGTATGGGGAGTCATGGTGGTGCAACAGATGAAGGACAAAAAGAGGTATTAGAACATCTAGGGATCACCAAGGAAAATGTAAACGCTGAGATTCGTTCTTCTATGGAAGTCATTAAGGTAGGAGAGTTAGAAAATGGCTTGCCTGTTTATGTGGATAAAATTTCATCAGAAGCAGACGGCATTGTGGTCATCAACCGTGTGAAGCCTCATACAGCCTTTCGTGGCCCAGTTGAGAGTGGCATTATGAAGATGATTAGTATTGGTTTAGGGAAACAAAAGGGTGCCGAGGCCTGCCACCAATTAGGTTTTAAACATATGGCAGAGCATGTGCCAGCAATGGCAAAAATGATCATGTCAAAAATGCCAATATTATTTTCAGTTGCCACAGTAGAAAATGCTTTTGATAAGGTGAAGGCCTTAGAGGTATTGCTACCTGATGAAGTCGAGGAAAGAGAGATCGTTTTACAACAACTTGCAAAAGATTCTTTGCCGAAAATTCAATTTGATGAAATTGATGTGCTTGTCATCGATGAAATTGGTAAAAACATAAGTGGGGATGGCATGGATCCGAACATTACAGGACGTTATCCGACGCCATATGCATATGGTGGTCCTGATGTAACGAAGATGGTGGTGCTTGATTTAACCCCTGAAACGGGTGGAAATGCGAATGGAGTTGGAACAGCAGACTTCACCACCCAACGACTTGTGGACAAAATGGATCGTGACACAACCTATGCCAATGGCTTAACATCTACGGTTGTTGGACCAACACACATCTCAACAGCGTTACCAAATGATATTCAAGCAATTAAAGCGGCAATTAAGACATGTAACATTTTAGACTTTACCAAAGTGAAAATGGTACGCATAAAGAACACATTAGAAGTAAGTGAAATTGAAGTGTCTGAAGCATTGTTAGACGAAGTGAAACAGCATCCAGACATGGAACAGCAATCTGATCTATATGAAATCAAGCTTGATGAACAAGGAAATTTAGCATAACAATAAGGGGAGGAATCGGAAATGACAAACTTATTTGATTTAACAGGAAAGATCGCAGTAGTAATTGGTGGAAATGGTGTATTAGGTGGCTCAATGGCTAAAGGTTTAGCTGCACAAGGAGCAGAGGTAGCAATTGTAGGACGTAATTTAGAAAAGGCAGAAGCAGTAACTGCTGAGATTAAGGGAGACGGTGGAAAAGCGAAAGCCTTTCAAGCTGATATAAGTACAAAAGAATCAATTGAAAACCTTGCTAATGATATTGAAGCATGGTCAGGCGGATGGGATATCCTAGTCAACTCATCTGGTAAAAATAGCCCAACACCTTTCTTTGATTTAGACACAGATGAATGGGATGACATCATGGACGTTAACTTAAGAGGTCTCGTATTCACTACGCAAGTATTTGCGAAGCGCATGGTGGATCAAGAAAGAAAAGGAAGTATCATTAATATCTCATCCGTTTCTTCCACTACACCATTATCAAAAGTGTTTACGTATTCTGCATCAAAAGCAGGAGTAAACAGTGTGACACAATTCTTAGCTAGAGAGTTTGCACCATATGGCATTCGTGTAAATGCTATTATTCCAGGCTTTTTCCCCGCGGAACAAAACCGTAAGATCTTAAGTGATGAGCGAATTAATCAAATCATGAGTCACACACCAATGGATCGTTTTGGTGAGCCAGAAGAATTGCAAGGAGCAGCCGTATATCTTGCTTCAGACAAAGCTTCAGGCTTTGTAACAGGACACCTTCTTCGTGTTGATGGTGGATTCGGTAGCATGACCATTTAAGCAAGGTAAGAAAAGAAGGGAGATAGACCATTGTTAAAGGAAAAGTATGAGAAGTTAACATCTATTCTCCAAGATATGAACAAGGTTGTTGTCGCTTTTTCTGGCGGGGTAGATAGTACACTTTTATTAAAAGTAGCCCTTGATACATTAGGTCCAGACAATGTATTAGCTGTTACAGCAGATTCTGAAACCTATCCGTCAAGTGAACTATTAGAAGCGAAAAGATTAGCTAAATTTATAGGGGCTAATCACCAAGTAATGGAAACATCTGAGTTAGCTATTCCGGGTTATACGGAAAATGATAAAAACCGGTGCTACTTTTGCAAAAATAGTTTATTTGATCATCTGAAACCAATTATGGAGGAAAAAGGTTTCCAAAATGTTGTCTATGGTGTGATTGCGGATGATTTAAGCGAGCATCGTCCAGGTATGCGTGCAGCTAAGGAACAAGGTGTACGTGGTCCGTTAGCAGAAGCTGGTTTGTACAAAGATGAAATAAGGGAGCTTTCTCGTGAAAGAGAATTGCCAACATGGGATAAACCGTCGTTTGCTTGTTTATCTTCGCGTATTGCTTATGGCGAAAAGATTACCCAAGCAAAGCTTTCGAAAGTGGAAAAATCAGAAGCATACCTTAAATCGCTTGGTATCCGTCAAGTAAGGGTGCGAACTCATGAAGAAATTGCTAGAATTGAAGTAGAACCAAATGACATGAATGTTATTTTAAATCATCATGAAACAATCTCGAAGAAACTTCAAGACTTTGGTTATAACTATATTACGTTAGATTTGATAGGTTATAAAAGTGGTAGCATGAATAAAGTACTATCAAGCTAAAGGGAACTGCCCCTTTAGCTTGATATGTAGTAAAGGAAGAGGTTGCTATGAAAAAAGAGTTCATCATTGGCCTAGATATGGGTACGACTAGTGTAAAAGCAGTGTTATTTGACTTAAATGGGAATCTAGTAGAAGAAGTAGAAAAAATGATCACCTCTTATTATCCACAACAAGATTGGGTGGAACAAGATCCACAAGAAATTGAAAAGCAATCATTAGTAGCGATTAAGGATTTAGTAGCTAAAGCGAATGTGGGAAAAGATGCGTTACTAGGGTTAGGAATTTCATGTGCGATGCACTCCCTGATTTGTGTAGATGAAAATAATCAGGCCTTATCTAATATGTTGATTTGGGCAGATGGTCGAAGCAGTGCGCAAGCAGAGAAACTGAAAGAAACTGTTGGTAAAGATATGTATATGAAAACAGGGACACCTATTCATCCAATGTCTCCGCTTGTTAAATTACTGTGGATGAAGGAAACAGATTTCGCTCCTTATCAACAAGCAAGTTATTTCATGTCCATGAAGGAATTTTTACTGCAGCAATGGTTTGGTGAGCGCGTGGTTGACTATTCAATGGCTTCTGCTTCTGGACTAATGAATTTAGAGACATTGAAATGGGATCAAGCTGCCCTTGATTTAGTAGGGATTAAGGAAAGTCAACTTTCAGAAATTGTTCCACCAACAAAAACGTTAACAAATATGTCAGAAGAACTAGCAGCAGAAATGGGGATCTCTTCGGATATGCCGTTTGTGATTGGTGCTGCTGACGGTCAGTTAGCTAACCTTGGTAATGGGGCAATTTCACCTGGAGAAGTGGCTGTTTCTGTTGGTACAAGTGGAGCTATCCGTCAGTTCACAACAGGTATGCCAGTGAATGAAAAGCAAGAAACGTTTACGTATGCATTTACCCACGACACGTCTATCATTGGTGGAGCCACGAATAATGGTGGTATTGCTTTGCAGTGGTTAAAAGACTTATTAGAATTTGAAGGTACTCATGACGAGTTTCTTGCAGGCGTAGAGGATATTGAAGCTGGTGCGGAAGGAATTCTATTCTTACCATATGTCAATGGAGAGAGAGCGCCATTATGGAACCAAAAGGCTAGAGGGAACTTTTTTGGCTTAAGTATTGGGCATAAAAAGAATCACTTAGCTCGTGCTGTTCTAGAAGGCATTACGTTCAATCTCTATCAAATTGGAACTTCATTAGAGGAAGTTGCAGGAAAACCTAAGAAGATTAGTGTGAATGGTGGCTTATCCAAGTCCGCTACATGGGTGCAGATTATGGCAGATGTGTTCGGCCAAGAAATTCATCTATCAGATACACACCATAATGCCGCATGGGGCGCTGCTTGGACGGCTTTAGTTGGCTTAGGTAAGATAGATTCTTTTGAGGACATTAAACAAAATATCCCTACTGGAAAAGTGATATCCCCCAACCTAGAACAACACAAAAGGTATCAAAACATTTATAAAAAATATAAAAAGTTAACAACAGATTTAGCTGGTTATTTTAATGATTAAAGAGAACCATCCCTTATTAAATGTGGGGGATGGTTGTTTTATTCAGCCGTGCAAGACCCTTTTTACAGCACCTGTCCATTAAGAACTGATCATTTTGAAAAAAACGCTATAAAAAAGGGTTGCATTTTGCAAACGTATACAATAAAATAAGGATAAGTTAATTAGTTTGTTTTGCAAACAAAATAATTAGGAATTATATGGAATAACTTTTTGAAGGTGTAGAAACTTCTTTGAAAATGGAGGGATTAGCATGAGCCAGACAACAGCAAACAATCAAGAAGCAATGGTACCACCAAATGGAGGAGGAAATAACATTCGTCCGTTTGGTTTGAAAGATAAAGTAGGGTATTTATTAGGCGATTTTGGTAATGACTTTTCGTTCATTCTTGTAAGTGCTTTCCTAATGGTGTATTATACCGATGTTTTTGGTGTTAGTGCAGGTGCGGTAGGTACACTGTTTTTAGTTGCACGATTATGGGATGCGGTTACGGACGTGTTATGGGGAAGATTTATCGATTCAAGAAAAACAACTTCAATGGGTAAGTTCAGACCTTGGATCTTCCGAATGTCATTTCCACTAGTCATATCAAGTGTGTTACTGTTCACTTATATTCCTGGTATGGGAGACGGATTTTATTTAGCTTATGCTTATGTAACCTATATTTTATGGGGGATGTTATATACTACCGTTAATATACCTTATGGTTCCATGGCAGCAGTTATATCAGATGATGCTGTTCACCGTACACAATTGTCAGGTTGGAGAACAATGGGGGCAATGGCGGCTAACTTATTTATTAACGCGCTTGCACCATTAATCGTATTCGTCGATAATGAACTATCTGCAAATCGTATGTTCATGACTGCTGTAGTCTTTAGTATTTTAGCGCTTGCTTGTTTTATGGGATGTGTGAAGTTATCAAGAGAAAGAATCCAAAATCCTGATACGAAGCCAGGTGAAGGGAATAGCCTTGGTAAAACGTTTAAAGCACTGCTGAAGAATAGACCGTTAATCTCCATTTTATTAGCTTCTCTATTGTTTATGATGTGTATGTTATTAGTAGGTACAATTAATGTCTATCTATTTAAAGATTACTTTGGAAGCGCATCAACTATGAGTATATTCGGTGTCCTTCAAGGTGCTGCAGTATTCCTTATGATGCCAACATTAAAACCATTAGTAGGTAGATTTGGTAAAAAGGAAATGGCCGCGTCCGGTATGTTATTTGCAGGGACCTTCTATATAGTTCTCTACTTCATACCTAATATTTCACTTACAATGTTCTTAATCTTAAATGGTATTGGTTTATTAGGTTTCGCACTATTTAATTTAATTATTTGGGCGTTTGTTACAGATGCGATTGATTACCAAGAATATTTAACTGGAGAACGTGAAGATGGGACAGTTTATGCAGTATATTCATTTGCAAGAAAAGTAGGCCAAGCGTTCGCTGGTGGTCTTGGTGGTTATGCGCTAGCATTAATCGGATATAACGAAGGTGCTTCCACACAAACTGAAGCGGTAAAAGATGGTATTTATGCGGTTGCAACACTTGTACCAGGGGTTATCTATATTATAGTATTTTTACTCGTAGTGTTTGCATACCCGCTAAACAAAAAGCGAACAAACCAACTTGCTACTGACTTAGCTCAAAAGCGAGAGGAAAAATTAGATAACGAATAAACGGGGAGTTTGGATTTGAAATGAAAGGGTTTGCCTCTCTCATGAATCATGAGGAGGCAGGCCCTTTGTTGTTTGTTACGTCGTAGTTTCTATCTACTCCACCTAACTACAAATGTAAAGAAAGTCCCCAACTACAAATAAGCTTATTTTTCATTTACAATAGGAAAAGATATAAATAGTAAATTGTACAAAAACTAGATAATCTAGTCAAAACAACAAAGTGAGGCAAAAATATGGATGATATTTTAAAACAAGTACAAGAAGGAAAACTGAGTGTGACAGAAGCAAAGGAAAAGTTAGCGACCTATGAAAATTTAGGATTTGCAAAAGTGGATCATCATCGTGAAAAGAGACAAGGATTCCCAGAAGTTATTTATGGAGAAGGTAAGTCAGTCGAACATCTATTATCAATTATAAATGCAATGGCTTCCAAGAAAAATAATGTATTAATAACTAGAGTGACAAAGGAAAAAGCGGAGCAGATCCGTAAACAATATACACAGTTTACTTATAATGAGCAAGCACGGGTACTATTCTGGAAGCAAGATGTAGAGGAACAAAGCAAACAGTCGGGATACATAGCAATTGTGTGTGCAGGTACTTCGGATTTACCTGTGGCAGAAGAGGCGGCTATTACTGCTGAAGCCTTAGGATGTGACGTTCGTCGCTTTTATGATGTTGGTGTAGCAGGAATTCACCGTCTACTTGATAATATAGAAGAGATTCAAAATGCAACCGTATCTGTTGTTGTTGCAGGAATGGAAGGGGCACTCCCTAGCGTTGTAGGTGGACTTGTCTCCCATCCAGTCATGGCTGTTCCGACAAGTGTTGGGTATGGTGCGAATTTTCAAGGGTTATCCGCTCTTTTAACGATGTTAAATTCTTGTGCGTCTGGAATTAGTGTCGTCAATATTGATAATGGGTTTGGTGGAGCGTACAATGCAGCGTTAATCCATCGTCTAGCAAATGAGTAGTAGTCTGAGTTAGAGAGGAGTGTACATATGGTTCCTCATCCACCTAATGAAGAACACATTGATGGTCAAATGGTGAAAATGGAAGTAAACCTGGATGATATTTCGGGAGAGTGGCTAGGGTATGTCATGGATGTCCTGTTTGAAGCCGGCGCTAATGACGTTTTCTATACGCCTATTTATATGAAAAAAAATAGACCAGGTATTTTGCTACAGTTATTATGTAGTAAAACGAGTATGGAAAAAATGAAAGAAATTTTGCTGCGAGAGACAACGACATTGGGAATTCGTTATTATCCTTTGACCGTTCATCGAATGGAACGCAATTTTAAAAAGGTGCAAACAGACTGGGGAGCAGTTACCGTTAAGCAAGGGATTTCAAATGGAGAGGTCTTCCAAAGTTCACCTGAATTTGAAGATTGTAAAGAGATTGCCAAGCGAATGAATGTGCCTTTAAAAAAGGTATATGAACAAGTTTGGCAAGCATTAGCTGAAAATAGAAAGAGTAACTAGAGAAAAAGGAGTTCGACTGGAGCTCCTTTTTATTATTGGACAATACGTAAACAATGATGTTGCTTTTTACTGTGCATTAGCTGTATTATGTGCAAAATACACGGAATCAAGGGAAAAGCGCTGGATAATGCGTGAAAAAGTCTTAAATGCGCAGGATCTAGAGAAAAAGCGCTGGATAATGCGTGAAAAAGTCTTAAATACGCAGGATCTAAAGAAAAAGCGCAGGATAATGCGTGAAAAGGCCCTAAATACGCAGGATCTAGAGAAAAAGCGCTGGATAATGCATGAAAAAGTCTTAAATGCGCAGGATCTAGAGAAAAAGCGCAGGATAATGCGTGAAAAGGCCCTAAATACGCAGCATCTAGAGAATTAGTGCTGGATAATGTACGAAAAGACTATAAATACGTCGTGCTATCGAGAAAAATCTAAATACACGTTATCATGACAAAACAACAATTAAAAAACTATTATAAATGTTACTGCACATAATACAGCTTGTGTTCATTAACATCATTCTTTAGAAAAGAGAGCTTATAGATTAGCAAATGTTATTTTAGTAATCGAAATGTTTAAATAATCCTAAATAAAACATAAAGAATCTATTACACTTAAAATGTAAACACTTTCAAAAGGATAAAAATAGTTTGCAAACAAACAGTTATGACAAGAAAGAAATATGTATGGAATATGTTTGACTTTGGTGCCAATATTCGAGATGAAGGTGGCGTAAAAGGTAGAAATAATAAAGGATTAGTCACCTATGATCGTAAGGTGAAGAAAGATGCTTTCTATATGTATAAAGCGCATTGGTCGGATGAAAAATTTGTTCACATTGCGAGCAAACGATTTGTTGATCGTTCTGAGGATCAAATTAATGTAAAAGTATACTCTAATTGTGATGAAGTAAGCCTATTTGTAGATGGTAACAAAGTTGCGACACAAACAGGATCTGACCGCATTTTTACTTTTGAAGGTGTAGCACTTCAAGATGGTTGGAATCAAGTCCATGCAGTGGCAACAGATGGTACCGATACGTATGAGGATGTAGCACGATTTAATAAGGTGAAAGAACCAAACCCTAGTTATGAATGTCCTGATCAAGGTGGAGGACCTGTTGACAACTGGTTTGAAATGCCTGATTTTAGAGGATGTGGAAGTAGAAGAATTGACGATTACGGATGATGTTTATTCAACACGTGAAACGTTTAAAGACTTGCTAGCTAATGAAGAAACAAAAGCAGTGATCGATGAATATTTACCAGGTGTGGAAGACCACCCAATGTTTGGAATGCTAAAAGGGTTTGTTGTAGAAGATTTAGCCCAAATTGCACCAGACCAATTTAATGAGAAAATGTTGTATGCACTGAATAAGGAATTGACGAAGGTTAAGAAATAAGCAGCCTAATTAAGTCATATCTATTATTTAGCGGGATGAGGATTCACTATATCTTTATGTCGAGTCCTCGTTCCTTTTATATCTCAAATATACTCTAATGTGCTCCTCTTCTTTATAGTCAACTATCATTTTCCCCAAAACTTCTTTTCACATAGAAATGTTTCAATTCAAATTATTTCCATATAAATCCAAATTAACTATTGAAAATTAAAGCGTTTTCAGTTAAGATGAATACATGGATTTAATTTGTTTGGCGAACAAATTAAATGGAACGAATTAGACATGACATATTGTATTACAACCCTAATATGGATAGGAATCACCACAAACATTCGACAATTAAGCACCTGCAAGTAATAATTATCCTCACATAGATACAGTCATACCATCCAAAGATTTATTTATTACATATAAAATTGAAAGCGTTATCCCATTAGATTGGGTTAATGTTATATATTGAGAAGTCGGTTGAGGAAAGGGGTGAACAAGCTCGATCAACCAAGTTTAGTAAAATATTAAAAACGCTTTAAAAAACTAGGGAAGTGGGAGGAAGAATATGGCTTCTGTATTAAAACAAATTAAAAAGTCATCTAAACTGCGGAACAAAGTGGTAGCAAGTACGCTTGCGTTGTCATTAGTAATTCCGTTGGCACAAGTAGGGGCAGCAGAAAACGAAGACTTGGGGTATGCGGAGCAAGACTTTAATGTTATTCCGTATTCTGATGTTGGTGAGGTAGATACCTTTAAGGTGCCAAAAGCTGATGGCCAACCAGAGATTGAAGTAGCTAAAGAAGAGTTATTGCTAACTGTTGAGGGGAAAAAGTTTAGAGATGCAAATGCAGATGGTGATTTAGATCCGTATGAAGACTGGAGGTTGCCTGTAGACGAACGTGTGGCAGACTTAGTTGAGCGTATGTCTATTGAACAAAAATCTGGCTTAATGCTGATTAATACACATCAAATGATTGAGGATAGAGAAAATGGTGTGTATGTAGAAGACAATGATCCAATGATTGTCGATAAAGACATGCGTTATGTGATCTTTCGTCAAACACCAAATTTAGGATTGGTAGCAAACTATAATAACCAGTTACAAAAGCTAGCGGAAGAACAGCCATTAGGGATTCCAGTTGTCATTACGTCCAATCCACGAAACCATGCATCAACAGATTACACAAATATCGGTGAAGCAGAAGGGCAACATACGTATTGGCCAGGACCTTTAGGTTTCTCAGCAGATGGTGATGCAGAAAAGGTTAAAGAATTCGCCGAATTAGCAGCAAAAGAGTGGAGAGCTGCAGGTATTCGAAAAATTTATGGCTATACAGCCGATATCGGTACTGACCCATTATGGGCAAGAATTGAAGATACCTTTGGTGAAAATCCTGAAGTAGCAGGGGATATGATTTACAATATCGTAAAAGGATTTCAAGGTGATGAACTAACATCAGATGGTGTAGCCATTACAGTAAAACACTTCCCAGGTGGGGGAGCTCGTGATGATGGTACTGATCCACACTTTGAAAATGGTAATTTTAATCCATACCCAACAGAAGGTAGTTTACTAAAATATCATATACCACCATTCGAAAGAGCAGTTGAAGCAGGTGTGTCATCTGTAATGCCTTATTATGCCTACCCAAGTAATGTTAGTGCAGATCAAGGTTTAGAATGGTATAAACAAACACAACAGTTTGAAGAAATTGGATTTACATTAAACGATGGTATTCTTGGTTTCTTACGTGATGGACTTGGTTTTAAGGGATATGTTAATTCGGATACTGGTGCTGTTGGAAACAATGCTTGGGGGGCAGAAGCATTAGAAGCTCATGAAAGAGTTGCTAAAGCTATTCACGCAGGGACAGATATTATGTCAGGAAACGATGATCCTTCTCTATTAATTCAAGCGGTGGAAGAAGGTCTACTTACGGAAGAGGTAGTAAATGAATCGGTATCCTTTTTATTAAAAGAGATGATGAACTTAGGTTTATTTGAAGATCCATATGTAGATCCACAACATGCAATTGATGTTGTTGCAGATCAAGAAGCACATGATCTTGCCTATGAAGCACATCAAAAGTCAGTTGTTTTATTACGTAATGATGAAGTAAATGGTGATAAATTGTTACCATTAACAGATGAAAAGATAGAAGATGTTAAACTTTACGTGGAAGCATTTGAAAGTGACGAAGAAGGCAATGCTACGGAGACAATAAGAAATCAAATTAAGGCGTATGATAATGCTATTACTGTAGTCGATGATTTGAACGAAGCAACTCATGCCTTTATTTCGGTTAAACCGGTTCAGTCTAATTGGGATAATAACCCACATATTATGGTTGATGAAGTAACTGGTATTGAAAATGTTGATCGAATTGTCGAAATTCAGAAGAAAGTACCAACGATTACTTCGGTTAATTTCACGAACCAATGGGTATTAGATGAGATTGAACCAAATACGACTGCATTAGTAGGAACATTCGGAACGAAGCCTGAGGCGGTATTGGATGTCATTCGTGGGAAATATAATCCTACGGGTAAACTTCCATTTGCGCTTCCAGCAAGTATGGACGCTGTTGATGCCGAAATTGGTGATATTCCTAGTTATGATGAAGACCCGTCCTTTGCTTATGTGAATGCAAATGGTGATGCATATGCATATAACTTTGGCCTTTCTTATCAAGATGGGGATGAATTGCCGTTTTCCGATATTGGAAAAAGTTGGGCGAAATCCTATATCAAAACACTCGCTTCAGCGGGTATTATTAACGGATTTGGTGATGGCACATTTAAGCCAGACCAAGAAGTGACAAGAGCTGAATTTACCGTTCAATTAGTTCGTGCTTTAGGTCTCGAAGGTGTCAGATATGATGATCGTTTCGCGGATGTTACAGGTGATGAATGGTATAATCAAAATGGGGAATTAATGGCTGCTATAAATGCCGGCATTATTAAAGGGAATAAACAAGGAAAGTTTGAACCACAGGAAAAAATAACGCGTACAGAAATAGCGGTAATGTTTAATCGTGTGATGGATTATGTAGAGGTAGATCAGTCCGTTTTTGATCATTCAAAAAATATTTCCGATTTTAAAGATGTAGAAGAAATGAATGATAGTTTAAAACATGCGATTGAGGCAGTCTATCAAGCAGGAATCTTTGATGGTGATGCCAATCAAGAATTTGAACCAAATGGTAAAGCAACACGTGGACAAATGGCCAAAGTTATCGCTGAATATCTATCATTGGTAAAATAGGTGTACGTAGTGAAGGCGACTTAGCGCAAAATTTTAAATATTAAAAAAAGTACACTTGAAAAGTAAAGCGTTTACAATTATAATAACCCTATGGTAATAATTTGTTTGCCAAACAAAATAACTTGGATAAGGGGGAGAAAACATGAATAAGAAAGCGTTATCTCTAATTAGTGTTATGTTTATATTCGTTCTTTTATTAGCTGCATGTGGAGGATCTGGCGAACAGACCAGTTCCGAGGATACTGGAGATAGTGAAAACACATCCGAAGAGCAGGGGTCAAATGAAGAGGCAGCAACAGAAACTACTGTATTAAAATTAGCAGAGAACCAACCAGAAGATTATCCAACAACAATAGGTGCAAAAGAATTTGCTAGATTAGTAGAAGAAAAAACAGATGGTCGTTATGAAATTGAGGTTTATGCTGGGGGACAGCTTGGAGAAGAAACACAAGTGATTGAGCAAGTACAATTAGGCTCTATTGATTTAACAAGAGTAAACGCAGTTCCTTTAACTGAATTTAATGAGGACTTAGGTGTTTTATCCATGCCATACTTATTTGAAGATGAAGAAACCAAGTGGGAGAAGCTCAATGGGGAAGTTGGTCAAGAACTTCTAGGAACATTTGATGGATCCAATCTTAAAGGACTTGCATTCTATGACTCTGGTACTAGATCTTTCTATAATACAGAAAGGCCTCTTGAATCACCAGAAGATATGGAAGGACTTGGTATTCGAGTGCAAAACTCTGATCTAGCCATCGATATTGTAGAAGCATTGGGTGGATCTGCAGAGCCAATGGAATATGGTGAAGTATATTCTGCTCTTCAAACAGGAGTAATTGAGGGTGGAGAAAATAATTTCCCAAGTTATTACACTTCAAACCATTATGAGGTAGCGCCATACTTCACAGTTAATGGTTACCAAGGAGTTCCAGAAGTACTGTTAAGTTCACAAAAACTATGGGATAGTTTGAGTGATGAAGATAAGCAAGCATTCCAAGAAGCGGCAATGGAATCTGTACCTGTTCAACGCGAGGCATGGGCGGAGCTAACAGAAGAAGCAAGAACAGCTGTTGAGGAAGCGGGAAGTGAACTTTTAGAATTAGATGATGTTTCAGAATGGAGAGACGCTGTAGATCCAGTGTATGAAAAGTATGGTGATCAGTATAGCGAGTGGATTGAAAAGCTAACAGAATAATAGATAACGGAAGCGGGGAGTGGGGGCATAACACTCCCCTTTCGTTTATTGGAGGTGCAATCATGAAGACCTTAAAGAGAATAAAGAGTGGTATTGATCAGTTCATGTTAGTAACTGCCTTAACATTACTTACAATTATGGTAATCGTTGTTATTTATCAAGTATTTTCAAGGCAGCTTTTAGATGCCACTCCATCCTGGGCAACGCCTTTGTCTAAATTATTATTAGTGTGGATCAGCTTTTTAGGAATTGCTTATGGGTTTAAAGAAAAGCTCCATATTGGTGTAGGAATAGTTGTTAATTTATTTCCCGAAAAAATTCAAGATATTTGCGATTATTTAGCCAAACTTTTAGTTATTGGTTCTGGGGTACTAATGATCTATTACGGATGGCAATTTACTGTGTTAATGGGTGGTTCAAATATTTCGGGGTTAGGCGTACCATCAAGCGTTTTGTATGTTTCGATTCCTTTAGCAGGTATATTTATTACTTTAAACGGCATAGAACTATTGTTTATAAAAGGCATGCATCAGAAACTAGACGGCGTGGGTGAGGAGTGACGACATGGATGTATTAATATTATTAGGAACCTTTATTCTATTACTTCTATTAAGAGTCCCAATTGCATTAACCCTATTAATCTCTTCGTTAGCGACAGGGATTTATTTAGAAATTGAACCTGCTGCCATCTTACAGCGAATGGTAGGGGGACTGAACTCCTTCTCTTTATTAGCGATCCCTTTCTTTGTACTTGCTGGAGAGATTATGAATGAAGGTGGAATTTCACGTCGTTTGATTAATCTTTCTAATGTCATCATCGGTAAGGTTAGAGGTGGCCTTGCGATGGTTAACGTATTGGCCAGTACATTTTTTGGAGGTATTTCAGGATCAGCGGTAGCCGATACATCATCTGTTGGTTCCGTCTTAATTCCAATGATGAAAAAACAAGGGTATGATGCAGATTATGCTGTATCGGTAACGGTTTCTAGTTCGGCACAAGGGGTAATGATTCCTCCGAGTCATAATATGATTATTTATTCAACTGCTGCTGGTGGGGTTTCAGTTGGTGCGTTATTCATGGGTGGACTTCTCCCAGGACTGATTCTTGGGCTAGCATTAATGGTCATTACTTACATTATTGCAACGAAAAGAAATTATCCAAAGGGTGAACCGATAAAAAAAGAGGAAATCCCTAAGATTGTAGGGGAAGGTTTACTAGGTTTATTTACAGCAGTTATTATTATTGGCGGAATTGTAAGTGGTTTCTTTACAGCTACGGAATCAGCTGCGATTGGTACACTTTATGCATTTATTATTACATTTTTTGTTTATAGGGATATTCCGATATCAAGAATGGGTGTTATTTTACAGCGAACATTTAAAACGTTATCGATGGTACTATTTTTAATTGCAACCTCTTCTGCATTTGGGTGGATGTTAGCCTTATTAAAAGTACCAGCTATGGTATCTGAAGGGCTAATTAGTATATCTCCGAATGATATCGTCACCATACTTATGATTATAGTGATACTATTATTGCTAGGAACAATTATGGATATGGCACCACTTATTTTAATTGCTACTCCAATTTTATTACCGGTTGCGACAAGTGTAGGTATTGACCCAGTACACTTTGGTGTTCTCCTAATCCTATGTTTGTCTATTGGTTTAATTACACCACCGGTAGGGACGGTATTATTTGTTGGTTCCGCGATAGGCCGGTTGCCGATTGAAAAAGCATCAAAGACCCTGTTACCTTTTTATGGTGCAATGATTGTTGTGCTTTTAATAGTTGCTTTTGTACCAAGTGTCGTATCGTTTTTACCAGATTTATTAGTTAACTGACACTTTTAATAACATTATACAAAATAGGGGGTACTCACATTGTGTTAAAAAGTTGAGTACCTTTTTGATGTTTTATTCAATTACAGAAAAAGATTGGCAAGGTTAATAGAAATGCCATGTTATTATAGTGCTGAAAATGTGATAATAATCCTAATTAAATAGTGCGTTTTTTAATACAATAAAATTATACTATTATAATTAAGCTAAAATTCATTAGATAACTGCTATGGTTAGTATAGTGGTCTTTTTTACAGTTATATTGACAGTTTGATAAATGGACATTACCCTTATAAGTAAGGGGTTGCAATAGACTTGAAGCTTTTTATTTACAGTTGTCTAAAGCTTTCAGTAGTTATATAAAAGAAAGTGAGGCGAGTGGACATGAATAACACAGTTATTAAGAAGGATCGCCAACTAGGAGAAATTCTTTCAGGGATGGACCGTGTAATGGTTGCTTTCTCTGGTGGTGTCGACAGCACTTATGTGTTAAAACGTGCACAACAGGAATTGGGTGACCAAGTTTTAGCTGTTGTAGTGGCATCTGAATTGTTCCGGGAACAAGAGTTTACTAAAGCCGTTCAGTTAGCAGAGGATATGGGAGTTCGTGTATATAAGACGGAGATAAAAGAGTTAGAATGTCCCGAAATTGTAGCGAATAATCCTGAAAGTTGGTATCACAGTAAGAAGTTACTATATACCCATTTAACAGATTTAGCGAACGATTTTGGATACTCCCATGTGTTGGATGGCATGATTATGGATGATGTCGACGATTTTCGCCCAGGATTGCGAGCTAGAACAGAAGCAGGCATTCGAAGTGTCCTACAGGAAGCCAACCTATACAAAGAGGAAATTCGTGCGTTGTCTCAAGAGCTTGGCCTTCCGGTTTGGAATAAACCTGCATCATGTAGTTTAGCTTCAAGAATTCCATATGGAACAGAACTTGATATGCAAAAAATTAATCAAGTCGATCAAGCTGAGCAGTATATTGCAAAGCTTGGGTTTGACATGGTACGTGTTCGCTACCATAACAATATGGCACGAATTGAAGTCACTCCAGATGAAATGACAGCGTTGTTGAAGTATAAAGACGATATTCAAGCAAAACTTATTGCTTTAGGGTTTAGTTATGTGACAGTGGATCTACAAGGGTATCGTACAGGAAGTATGAATGAAGTATTACCTGAGCAAACACTTGAGACAGAAGTTAGCTAGTTAAAGTCTATAAGTCGTAAAGCGTAATTACCTTTTTGGTGATTACGCTTTTTGTTGTTCAGGAAAGTAGTTTTGATTTAAAATTTCCTGTTTATGGATAGAAAGGAAAAGTGTACCTACATAAATAATGTTCTAGTTGATTGCGTATTTGCTGTATTATACGACATAACTGCACATATTCATTCTTAATAAGGTTAGTGCTTTACGGCGCTTTGGAAATACACCTACGCTTTCCGCGGGTGGCTGATGAGCCTCCTCGTTCGTCCCACTGCGGGGTCTCATCGAGGCCATTAGTCCCGCAGGAGTCTTCGGTGTATTTCCTCCGCTTTTTTCGATACTCTGAAGTTTTTTAGTGCTTTGCTTAATAAAATCATATACTATATCTTTTTATGTTTATTAGCATGTTGCAACATAACCTTACAGTAAATTCTTTATTTTTAATTTATAGTATTACATCTATCACTAATAAGAAATCTTATATCAGCGAAGGCAGAGTACGGAGACTCCTATGGGAACAGCACGAGGTGAAGATCCACTTGGTAAAGTGGTTTTCTTTACCAAGTTAGCTGAGGCCGTGCCCATGGAAAGCGGAGTATTCTGCCGTAGCGATGGTATAACACTTATTCCAGCCAGAATAGTAGAAAGCAAACTAATAGGTTATGTCGCATAATACAGCTTATATGCAGGAACTACTTAATACTAAACACCAGCCTCTTTATATAGCGAAGGGGTGAATCCGGTTTCTTTCTTAAACACCCTCGAAAAATAAGAGGAATCCTCATAACCAATTAACCAAGCGATTTCTTCAATGGATAGGCTTTCATTTTTTAATAAATGCTTTGCTTTGTCAATCCGAATCATCTGTTGATAGCCAATAATGGTTTTGTTCGTTTCTTGTTTGAATTTTCTTGATAAGTGGTTCGGGTGAGTATTGCAAAGTGCTGCTAACTCATTTTTATCTACTCGTCTATCATAGAAAGACATGAGGTGTTCGATGACTTTTTTGGTCATTGTCGAATAGCTGTTAAGAGAGTTAGTGATGATTAGATCGCAATACGATTCAATCATTTGGTCGATATTATTTTGTAATTTAATGAGCTGGTTCGCTCGTTCTATTTTGTATGCGAATTGCTCTGATATGCGATGGATTAACACTGGTGGTACTTGTTTTCGTACTGCTGCTGAACGGAGTAATGAATTTAAAATAACATTTAAATTTTTATGTCTACGTAAAGGCTGATTTGGCAAACGTTCAGAAAAAGCAAACAAACCATTGTTTGAATGGAATAATACTTTGGCTTTGGATTTGTTCCCTTGCTCGACGGCATGAATGAGTGACGTTTCAATTTTATAGCGCATATTAATAATCTCGGCATCATCATCAGTCTGTGAATGTGCTTTCAAATTATTGTTAAGTTCATTTCCGTCAGCAGTAATGGTAGTAGGTAAGGTTTCTACAACAGCAAATCGATCAAATAATTGTAGGATGCTTGATAAACTGTTTATTTTTTCAGGGTTTAATACCTGTATTTGATTACAAAATGTTTTCAATTCTTCTCTTTCATGATTATTAAGGTTATACCTTCTCGCCAAACGGTAAATATCTGATGTCAACTCCAAATAAGGTCCAATTACGACGGTGTAAGTTTCTCCTTTTTCAAAGGTATAACTTAAATAATTCAATCCCCATTCATTGGCAAAAGCATACAACTGGTGTCGATTTTCATATAATTGCATTTCATTAAAAAAGTATATAATATCTGCTTCATTAGCCCCTGGCATAAAAGGAGGAATTTTCATCGGAGCGTGTTGATAAATGAAGTCTCCTTTAGGATCTAAAACATATATATTTAGTTCTGTTAAAATGTTAAGGTGTACTGCAGCAGAAACGATATTAGACTGTTCCATGAAAGATTCCCCCTTTTAGTAAAATAATAATAGATTATTGTCGAATTTTAATAGAAATGATCAAATATGTTATATTTGTCCTTCTAATGTTTTAAAAGTCCTTATGAAAACGTTTATTTTTTTATTATAATGAATATTGGAATCGATTGCAATAGAGGAGGAGCATAAAATGGAAACGGAAACTATCCAAGAACAACCATCTTTTGAAAACGAATACGAAGGTAAGAAAACAGCTGATAAACTAGATTTTAAAGAAAAGTTATCCTATGGTTTAGGTGATGCAGCGAATAATTTAACATTTTCGATGGTAACCACTTACCTATTAGTGTTTTACACCGATGTGTTTGGCATTACCGCAGGCGCAGTAGGTATATTATTTTTAGTGGCACGAATTTGGGATGCAATTAATGACCCTGTAATGGGAGCAGTTGTTGACCGATTTAACCAAGGGAATCCTAAAGGAAAATTTCGACCATATTTACGCTGGGCTGGAATTCCGTTAGTCATTATTTCAGTTGTTATGTTTATTACACCTGATTTATCTGAAAGCGGTAAATTAGTGTATGCGTATGTGACATATATTTTATTTGGGATGGCCTATACCTTTATCAATATTCCGTATGGATCGTTAGCATCTGTGATGACAAGAGATTCTGTGGAGAGATCCTCACTAGCATCATTTCGTGGTTTAGGATCCATGATTGGTTTGTTTGTTGTTGGTTCATTAGTAGTTCCGATTGTGAACTTGTTCCCAACACAGAAAATTGGTTATCCGGCAGTTATGGCCATGATCGGTATCATTGCATTAACCTTCTATTATTTAACGTATAGAAATACGAGAGAAAGAATTCGACCAGTACAAGGAAGTAGTCCTGATAAACTATCATTCAGCATGATTACAAGAACGTTAAAGAATGGACCGTTTCTCGCTTTATCGCTAATGTCCTTCTTTACCCTTTTATCATTGTTACTTAATCAATCGGTTGGCTTATATTTCTTTAAATATAATTTGCAAAATGAATCAATGTTTGCAGTCTATAACGTCGTAAACATGGGACTTACGATTGCTTTCATTATGATCATTCCTAAGTTAACAGCCATATTTGGTAAAAAGAAACTTACATTAATAGGTTTTCTTGTGAGTGTTGTATTTTATAGTCTATTGTTTTTCCTACCAACAAATACAATGACATTTATTATCTTTGCTTGTTTAGGAATGCTAGGAATTATGATCCCTAATACACTTGTATGGGCGTTTGTTTCCGATGTCATTGACTATGGGGAGTGGAAGACTGGTGTCCGCCAAGAAGGTACGACTTATTCCATGTATAGCTTTATGCGTAAGTTGTCACAAGCAGTAGCAGGTTGGGCAGCTGGTATGGGACTTACATTAATTGGTTATGTCCCGAATGTTATGCAAACACCAGACACATTAATAGGGATAAAAGCAATGATGGTATTATTACCTGCTGTCTCCGGAGTGATCTGTTTCTTTATCTTTAAGTTTGGTTATAAATTAGATGATCAAACCTTTGCTAAGATTACCGAAGACTTATCAAAATCGTAAGCTCATCCTATAGAAATAAATCCAATGTAAATAAGAGAAAAATTCATAAGAAAGGGCAGTTGGGGAAAGCTCATCTGCTCTTTTTTCTATGCTATAATAAAAGTTTGAAAGGATTAAAACAAGAGAAGAGTAGACTAGATTTAATTATGATTCTATACACAATGAATAGAGGGATGAAACATGTCTAAGCGAAAGATAGTTTTTTTAGTGTTCATGCTAGCTAGCATTGTAATGGTTGGGTGCTCCAATTCAGATAACGCTAAAGCAAATAACGAGGATGAAAGAGACGATCAGTTAGTGTTGGCTGTAGGAGGTGAACCCGATGAAGGGTTTGATCCAACAACTGGATGGGGGCGTTATGGATCGCCACTATTTCAAAGTACATTGTTAAAAAGGGACAATGATCTTTCGATTGTGGAAGATTTGGCGAAAGATTATAAGGTTTCCGATAATGGTTTAGTTTGGACGGTTACCATTCGTGATGATGTGCAATTTTCCGATGGGGAGCCGTTAACTGCTGAAGATGTTGTGTTTACCTTTGAGACAGCCGCTAAGAGTCAATCTGTTATTGACTTAACGAATGTGGAAACAATAGAACAAATGGATCAGTATACGGTTCAGTTTACATTAGAACAACCCCAGTCAACATTTGTTAGTTTATTAGTAACAACAGGGATTGTTCCTAAACATGCCTATAACGATCAGTATCGTGAACAGCCAGTTGGGTCTGGCCCTTATCAACTAGTGCAGTGGGATAAAGGACAACAGTTAATGGTGGAGGCAAATCCTTATTATTATGGAGATACCCCTTCTTTTAAAAGGTTAACTTTTCTATTTTTATCCGAGGAGTCAGCACTAGCAGCAGCCCAAGCCGGCGATGTTGATGTTGTTTCTGTACCGGCGACGTATGCGAACCAAACAATCGACGGTATGGACTTAGCGGCAGTTCAAAGTGTTGATAATCGTGGAATTATGTTCCCTTATGTGCAAACTGGTGAGGAGACGGAAGAAGGACACCCGATTGGCCATGATGTAACAGCTGATCGAGCAATTCGCCAGGCAATTAATCTAGCGATAGATCGGGAAGCATTAGTAGAAGGCGTCTTAGAAGGTCATGGCACCCCTGCTTATACTGTAGCAGATGGCTTGCCGTGGTGGAATGCGGATACAGTAATTGAAGATGCCGACCCAGAAGAAGCAACTGCCATTTTGAATGAGGCTGGCTGGTTTAAAGGAGAACAAGGTATTTTCGAAAAAGACGGGTTGAAGGCTGCATTTACATTACATTACCCAACAGGAGACAGAATTCGACAGTCACTTGCTATGGCAGTTGCCAGTCAGTTACAACCCTTTGGTATGGATATCAGAACAGAAGGGAAAAGTTGGAGTGAATTGGAAACACTAATGTATTCTAATCCAGTAATGATGGGGTGGGGAAGTCATGACCCTATTGAAATCTATAACCTTTTTAGTAGTGAAACAAGAGGTGAAGGGTATTACAATGCCAACTACTACTCCAATGAGACGGTCGATCATTATTTGCAACAAGCCATGCATGCCACTTCACAAGAGGAAGCAAATCAATATTGGCAACAAGCTCAATGGGATGGAGAGACAGGGCATAGTGCAAAAGGGGATGCGCCATGGGCATGGCTAGTTAACTTAGATCACCTGTACTATATAAGAGAAGGATTAAACATTGGTGAGCAAAAAGTACAACCACATGGTCATGGATGGCCGATTACCGATTTTATTACCAATTGGCACTGGACAGATGAAAGGGAAGATTAGTTTTGCAGCCTAAACAGATAATTTTTTATATAGTGAAAAAGTTAATAAGGCTAATCACCTTGTTAGGGGCTATTAGCTTGCTATCTTTCATTTTAATTAGCAATTCCCCAATTGATCCTGTCCGTTCGTATATTGGGGCAGACATGATGCTTGTTAGCCCGGAACAACGGCAACAAATTGCGGAATACTGGGGATTAAATGAATCCAAAACCAGTCAGTTTTTTCATTGGGTGAAGGCAGTAAGCCAAGGGGACTTAGGAACTTCTCTGCTATACCGTGTTCCGGTCACGGACGTTATTGCAGAACGATTTTTGGCTTCGTTAGCATTAATGGCAGTTGCTTGGGGATTATCTGGTTTGTTTGGCTTTATCCTTGGGTCAATAGCAGGAATGAAGCAAGGATCCTGGTTAGATCGATTCATTAAAGGGTATTGTTTTATTCTCGCTTCGACACCAACTTTTTGGTTAGGGCTAGTAGCGCTAATGGCGTTTTCTGTTTGGTTAGGCTGGTTCCCGATTGGTCTTGGATCACCTGCTGGCATGTTAGCAGAAGATGTCACGTTGTTTGATCGGTTGAAACATTTAGTTTTACCTGCCTTAACATTAAGTATCGTTGGCGTTGCTAATGTAGCGTTACACACACGTCAAAAGCTAGTCGAAGTACTGAACAGTGACTATGTCCGGTTTGCTAAAGCAAAAGGAGAGAAGGGCTTTTCTTTATATTGGCGACATGGGTTACGAAATATTTCTTTACCCGCGATTTCGTTACAGTTTGCTTCTTTTGGAGAACTGTTTGGTGGTGCGGTATTAGCGGAACAAGTATTTTCCTATCCAGGCTTAGGACAAGCAATCGTACAGGCAGGCTTAGAAGGCGATGTACCATTACTTCTTGGTATTGTTTTATTTAGTGCACTCTTTGTTTTTATAGGTAACTTATTAGCTGACGTATTTTATCGAATCATTGATCCGCGAATAAGAGCGGAGGGGAACTATGAATAATAAAGTAAGGAAAAGAAAGTATAGTTTGAGGCAACGTACGATTGCGAAAATCGTCATTGCACTAGTGTTGCTGTTGATCATGGTGGTATCAAGTTTGCTAATAGGACCTGACCGATTGGGGGTTAACCTTGACCTGAGAAACCAATCTCCTTCCTTAGATTTCCTGTTTGGGACAGATTGGCTTGGTAGAGATATGCTAGCAAGGACATTAAAAGGACTTGTGTTAAGTCTCGGTGTTGGGGTGCTAGCCGCATTTGCTAGTACATGTATCGCACTGTTACTTAGTCTTGTTGCGGCTTGGAGTAGTTGGACAGACCGACTCGTTAGTTGGTTGATTGATCTTTTTTTAAGTGTGCCACATTTGGTGACATTGATCTTAATCTCCTTTACGGTTGGCGGTGGGTTCAAAGGGGTGGTCATTGGTTTATCTTTGACCCATTGGCCTAGTTTAACGCGTGTACTACGGGCAGAATTACTGCAAATCAAACAAGCAGAATATATTCAAGTTTCAAAACGATTAGGGAAAACACGAGGGTGGATTGCTAGACATCACTACTTACCTCATTTAATGCCACAGTTGTTAATCGGATTCACCTTATTATTTCCGCATGCGATCTTACATGAAGCAGCTGTTACGTTTTTAGGGTTTGGTTTGTCTGCAGAACAACCAGCTATTGGCGTTATTTTATCAGAATCAATGAATTATTTAACTACAGGCATGTGGTGGCTTGCATTTTTCCCGGGACTTTCCCTTGTATGTATGGTAGCCCTATTTGATTTACTAGGACAAAGTGTTCGAAAAATGATTGATCCCTATCATGCGATGAAGTAATGCTTTGCTTGGTTGTGTGATGGATTCAAAATGTACGTTATCGAGGGAAAAGAGCAAGGATAACGTAAGAAAAGACCTACATACATACGGCCCAACCCTAAGAGGAAAGCACTTTATCACATTATCCAAAAGCCTTTGTGCAATGAAAGCTTACTTAAACAATATCAGGAGTGCTCGGCTGTTAAGCTTGGTTCGGGCGCTATCAATAAAAACCATATTTAAATAAAGGAGTACGGTAGGGGGATGAGGATAAACCGAGCATCACACAAACAGGAAGAAGGGACACATTTTCGTTCCTCGCGATTACTTGAAGTAACGGATTTTGCACTATCGTTTACCACATACACCGGAGGCCTTAAAGAAACAACCGAACAAGCGATAAAAAAACTGGATATGACAATAGATACAGGAGAAATTGTAGCGGTTGTTGGGGCTAGTGGCTCTGGTAAAAGTTTACTTGCTAATGCCATCTTAGGCATGCTACCGGCTAATGCAACCGTTAGCGGCTTAATAAAATATAAAGGAAAAGCTCTTACGTTACAAGATCAAGTACAGTTACGCGGTACGGAAATTGCGATGATCCCGCAATCTGTTAACTCACTAGATCCATTAATGAAAGCTGGTAAACAAGTAAGGACAATGATAAAAGGAAAAAACAAAAAAGAAAAACAAAGAGAGATATTTGCAGCGGTTGGTTTAGATGAAAAGGTAGAAAGAAACTATCCGTTTCAATTGTCAGGTGGTATGGCTAGACGTGTATTAATTGCGATTGCGATGGTAAGTAGTGCCGAGTTAATTGTAGCCGATGAACCAACACCTGGGTTAGATGAGCAAGCATTGGAGGACAGTATACGTCCAATCCGGTTACTCGCCGATCAAGGTAAAGGGGTTATGTTTATTACACACGATATTGGGACAGCTCTGAGGTTAGCGGATAAAATTGTTGTTTTCAATGATGGGAAAACAATAGAAACTGCAAATGTAAAAGATTTTTATGGAAAAGGGGAAGCATTAAGACACCCATATACAAAACAACTTTGGAATGCCTTACCCCAAAACGGTTTCCATACCCCGTGAGTGGGGGGGATGTGGGTGAAGTGTTGTAGATGATAGAAACATTGACGTAACTGATATTTATGAATTTCTGTTTCCTAACTAAATTAGGTGCTTACGGTCGCTTGGGTAGAATACTCCGCTTTCCATGGGCACGCTCTCAGCTACCTATGGGAAGCGTAGTGTATTTCCGTAGCGGTAATTACCTTTTTTAAAATGGCAGGAATTATGATGAATTTATGTCGGAGTTTATGTTTCATTCGAACTTAAACAATCAAAATAATCTTATTAAAAACAAACTTCAGTTAAAGTCTAGAGGTGAAACAGTGTTACAAGCTAGAGAAATAAGTTACCGATACGGGACTGGGTCATGGATTATGGAAGATGTGAATCTCGGTGTTAAACCAGGTGAAGTGGTAGGTTTAACAGGTAAAAGTGGCGCCGGAAAAACAACGTTAGCTAAAATTATAGCCGGTTATTTAAAACCAAACCACGGAAGAGTTACCATTGATGGTTACCTTCTACAGGAAAAGAATGCTCCACACCCAGTACAGTTAGTATGGCAACATCCGGAAAAGGTAATAAATCCAAGGTGGCGCATGGAAAAGACACTACTGGAAGGCGGAACGTATACTGATGAGTTGCTGCAAGATTTAGAGATAAAAAAAGATTGGTTAAGGCGTTGGCCGAGTGAACTGTCAGGCGGGGAGTTACAGCGTATTTGTTTAGCAAGAGCATTGGGAGCCTCTCCGGGTTATCTTATAGCGGATGAAATGACAACGATGTTGGATGCAATTACCCAAGCTCAAATTTGGCATACTGTTCTTCATATGGTAGAAAAGAAAAATATCGGTGTTCTTGCTATCAGCCATGACAATGCTCTATTGAATAGAGTGAGTGATCGAATGGTTGACTTTAGTATGATTAGGGATAAATACGAGACGAAAAAATGAACTATAATGTATAGTTCTTTTTTTTGCAAAAAATAGCATACGGAAAGACTTCTATCACTGCTAAAGAGCTAGTCTAAATCTCACTTATATAATGTATAGCAGCTATATTTTAAATACTCCTTCAAAAAACAGTCACATTATATGCAGCTAGTAAGTGTTTTAGTTTTCAAACTTTGTTTATTGGTTGTATAATGGTTGTGAAAGCGAAAACATTTCAGGGGGTATTGAAATGACAAAAGTTGTAGTTACAGGTGGAAGTGGATTGTTAGGCCCTTCGGTGATTAAAGAATTTTTAGATCATGGTTATGATGTGTTAAACGTGGACCACCAGGTACCAGAAAATCCAATGTGTGAAACGATTGCGGCTGATTTAACGAACCTGGGTGAAGCATATGATGTGTTAGCGGGTGCGGATGCAGTTGTTCATTTGGCAGCCATTCCTAGAGCATATATGGTTGCAACTGATGTAACATTTCGAAACAATACAATGTCAACGTTTAATATTTTGGAAGCGGCAGGAACATTGGGTATCAAAAAAGCGGTGATTACTTCTAGTGAGTCATCCTATGGCATTGTATTTGCTAAAAGTGATTTAGGTCCACAATATGTGCCTGTTGATGAAGAACATCCGAGGTTATCCGAGGATAGTTATGGGCTATCGAAAATGGTTAATGAGCAAACAGCGGAAATGATCTATAACCGGACGGGTATGCAGGTTGTTTCTCTTAGAGTGGGTAATGTGATTGCGCCACATATGTATGAAAACTTCCCTAGTTTTATTCATAACCCCCAAGAAAGAAAGCCTATTTTGTGGAGTTATATTGATGCGCGTGATGCGGCTTCAGCATACCGGTTAGCTATCGAAAAAGATGGTCTAGGAACGGTTGCGTTAAATATAGCAGCCGATGATACGAGTATGGATATCAAGAGTCGTGAATTAATGGAGACTTGTTTTCCAGAGGTTGCAGATTTCAGAGAACCTTTAAATGGATATGAAACACTGTTAAGTAATAAAAAGGCAAAACAAGTATTAGGATGGCAGCCCGTACATAAATGGCGTGACAATGTAGAGGTTGATTCAAAAGTTTTAAAATAAGTGAGGTTGATAGATATGAATTATCGCCAGTTAGGAAATACAGATTTAAAAGTAAGTGAATTAAGCTTTGGTACTTGGGCAATTGGTGGTGCCTGGGGGAAATCAAATGACCAAGAGGCGTTAAAAGGTTTACAGCGAGCAATGGATGCTGGTGTTAACTTTTTTGATACAGCAGATGTGTACGGTGATGGCCATAGTGAAGAATTATTAGCAAAAGCGACAAAAGGAAAAGAAGATGAGATCCATATTGCCACGAAGTTTTGCCGTGCAGGAGATATTCATGATCCTGAAACATATTCAGAAAAGTCGGTCACGGCGTATCTTGATGCAAGTTTAAAACGATTAGAGCGGGAACAAGTCGACTTGTTCCAAATTCACTGCCCACCATTTGAGATTTTGAAAGATGGGCGAGTGTTTGATGTATTAGATAAACTTAAGCAACAAGGAAAAATCCGTTATTATGGTGTTAGTGTTGAAACAGTTGAAGAAGGCTTGTATTGCTTAGAGCAACCTAATGTAAGTACACTTCAAGTCATTTTTAATATGCTACGGCAAAAACCATTGGAACAGTTATTCCCGCAAGCAAAAGAAAAAGGTGTGGGCATTTTAGCTCGTGTTCCGCTTGCTAGTGGATTGCTAACAGGTAAATTTTCTGTAAATCACCAATTTGAGTCAGACGATCATCGTAGATTTAATCAGAATGGAGAAGCATTTAATGTTGGCGAGACATTTGGTGGTTTAGAGTTTGCTAAAGGTGTTGAACTTAGCAACGAGTTGAAATGGATTGCTGAGGACCGAGCAAGTATGACAAGAGCGGCACTAAAATGGATTTTAGAACATGATGCAGTCTCCACTGTTATTCCAGGTTTTAAAAATGTTAAACAAGTGGAAGACAATTTACAAGCAATCGACGTAAAAGGTTATTCGCAAGCAGAAATGGAGAGAATCGCGCAATTTTACCAAGAACAAGTACATGATCATATTCGGGGTGTCTACTAAAGAGGCGGTCCCAAAATAACATAGCGGAGTTCTAGTGGCTTGTTTGTACGGGATCTAACAGCATACGCTTGATTCTTATTAGCTGCTTTTTTAAACACGTCCTTTTAAAGATATATTTTACTAGCTTACCAAGTCTACTTGGTAAGCTATATTTTTACATTTTCGGACACATTTTTACAAAAAATATTTATTAATTAATTTAATTTAGTTAACATGGTATACTTCCATTAATGAATGTCATAAAAAAAGGATGAGAGACATGCAACGAGGAAGTTTTCAATGGATGAAATCACTAAATAAGTCGATTATTTTAAATAAAATTCGCAAAGATGGTCCGATTTCAAGGGCGCAAATTGCCAAAGATACGAAATTAACACCCCCTACTGTTGGCACGATTGTAAAAGAACTAATTGAACAAGGAATTATTAAAGAAAGTGCTCAAGGTACGTCGCAAGGTGGTCGGAAACCGACAATGTTAGTGATCAACAATAGTGAATTTTTTATTATTGGTATTGATGCAGGTCCTGAAGATATCGTGTTCGTGTTAGCGGATCTATCTGGTGAAGTGATTGAACAAGTCGAAAAACGTATTCGGATGCCGATATCAGAACAGGAATTTATCCGTACGTTGAAAGAAGGAATCAATGACATTTTAGACCGTTATTATTATATAAAAAGTAAAGTTATTGGTATTGGTGTTGCGATGCATGGGGTAGTCGATGTTGACGAAGGTATATCGCTGTTTGCGCCAAATTTGAAGTTGCGGGATGTGCCAATTAAACAGGAGTTGGAACAAGCATTTGATCTTATCGTTAATGTAGAAAATGATGCCAGAGCCTTTGCGTTAGGTGAAGCTTGGTTTGGGGAAAGTCATGATACGAAGTCGATGTTGGCGGTGAACATTGGAACGGGAATTGGAGCAGGAATTGTGATTGATGGGGAATTGTATCATGGAGAGCATGACTTAGCTGGTGAAATAGGGCATATGACAATTGACCTTAATGGAGAAGAATGTCAATGTGGCAACCAAGGTTGTTTGCAGACGATTGCTTCAGGTCCAGCTATCGTCAAAAGAGCAAAAGAGGCTTTGGCGCATGGATATGAAAGTAAATTACCTTCCATGGTCGATGGAGACTTATCCCGGTTAACGGGCGAGATAATTTATCGGGCAGCGAAGCAAGATGACCGTTTTGCGATCCAACATTTACATCAAACGGGTATTGCGATAGGTGTTGGCTTAACTAATTTAATCCACATTGTGAATCCAACGCGCATTATCATTGGTGGAGGTGTTTCAAACGCACACGAGTTTATCCTTGATCCGATCCTACACACGATAAAAAAACGTGCTTTAACAGTACAGTCGAAACAAACAGAGGTTACCGTTTCTAAACTGGGAAGCAATGCAACGGTGTTAGGTGCAGTTGCGTTAGTTTTAGTTGACTTATTTAGTCCGAATACTGCTAACTAAGCTGGCAGATGATGAACGGGTAAACGAGCTTTTTGTAAATAATCCCATTTATCCCGGTGCAATCGTCAGTAAGTTTCCTGCTTCAAAACATGATAGGAAATGTTTAAGTGGGAGTAAACTTTTGCTTCCACCCCGATTAGTTCAGGGGCCTGAGTATCTCCCTAGTGGTACTAACAATCAGTGGATGAACGAATCCCCACTGATTGTTAGTACCACTCTATTATAATGGGAAATTCAAGTTGTAAAGTAAATAGAAGAAAAAAAGCGAGATTGTAAGGCTGAAAGAGATATTATCGTTTTCATCGGATATGTTCCCGTTTTCATTGAATATGTTTCCGTTTCCAACTCCTTTGTAACATTTACCAAATTAGTAGATAATAGACTTAACAAAAACAAAGGAGTTGAAAATAATGAGAAAATTAATTGATGCATTCAAAGTAGGTATGGAAATGTACGGAAAACGTTACTTATAAGTCAAATATGAATGAAAGTAAAGGTGGATGTTTATATGATTCAAAACCAATATTTTCAAAGTGATCCATTAACCGATTCTAACTAATTAAAGTTAAGAATCGGTTTTTTTGTTTATTAATTGCCTGAATTAATGCATTAAATATAGAATCCGACGTTACATTTGTGTACTTAACCTTTTCTTGATTTGAATTAAGCTTAATAAAATCGATTTGGTAGAATACTACTACGTTTTCCATGGGCACGACCTCTGACTCGGTACTACTTGAATTAACTTCCCGCTGCCATGCGCCGATTAGTTTAGCCCTAGAAACTGTCGAGAGAGCTTCTGTCACGGCAGTTCCAGCAACAAATAGCCCGCGAAAGTGTCGAGAGAGCCCCAGTCACGGCAGTTCCAGCGACAAATAGCCCTAGAAAGTGTCGAGAGAGCCCCAGTCACGGCAGTTCCAGCAACATTTAGCCCACGAAAGTGTCGAGAGAGCTTCTGTCACGGCAGTTCCAGCAACAAATAGCCGACGAAAGTGTCGAGAGAGCCCCAGTCACGGCAGTTCCGATAACATTTAGTCCTTGAAAGTGTCGAGAGAACCTCAGTCACGGCAGTTCCGATAACATTTAGTCCACGAAAGTGTCGAGAGAGTCCCAGTCACGGCAGTTCCAGCAACGTTTAGCCCATGAAAGTGTCGAGAGAGCCTTTGTCACGGCAGTTCCAATATCATTTTGCCCTAGAAAGTGTCGAGAGAGCCTCTGTCACGGCAGTTCCAACAACATATAGCCGACGAAAGTGTCGAGAGACCCCCTATCACGACAGTTCCAGTAACAAATAGACCGTGAAACTGTCGAGAGTGCGTTAAGTATTTCCGCACGATACTTACAAACAGCCCAAATAAAAAAAGCTCCCCCCAGAAAAGACTGAGGGAAGCGTTTGTTTATATTACTTTTCAATTACTCCAAAGGTAAACGTCGTGGTATAACGGTACGGTTGGTCCTTGTCTAAAACAATCGAAGGAAACCCTTGATGCTCAAGGGACGCAGGTGAACCTTGAGTTTCTAAACAAACACCCAAATACTTTTTAGAAACACCTTCAGAAAGTTGTAAACTTTCATCTAAATTATTTGACGTATACATAACGAATCCAGGTTGTTCTGTATCAACCGTTAATTGACGACCACTTGTTTCGTCACGAACAACAATGTCATGTTGCTTATATTTATCAAAAATGAAGTTATGGTCGTATCCGTTTCCGGCATATTGGTTTTGTGGGTGAGAAGAGGAGACGCCATCTTTTAGTTGGCGGCCGTTGCGAAAATCAAATACAGTCCCCTCTACTTCCAGTTTATTTCCGGTTGGAATCAGTGTATCATCAAGTTCAACTACATGACTACTATCAATCGTCACGTCATGATGTAAAATATCCTGTTTGAGATCTCCGCTTAAATTGAAATAAGAATGGTTCGTTAGTGTTAATGCCGTTTTCTTATCTGATTGAGCGTCATACGTGATTTGCAATTGATTGTCGTTTGTTAGTGTGTAAGTGACCTGTACTTGAACTGTCCCAGGGTAACCCCCTTCACCATCTGGACTAGTGTGTGTTAATGTTAAGCCCACTTTATCGCTCTCTTCAAAAGGTTCTACATCCCAAATGACTCGATCAAAGCCATTTGCTCCACCGTGTAAATGGTTAGGGCCCTCATTCGCATCAAGCTCATAGGTTGTACCGTCTATGGAAAAGGTAGAATTTTGAATTCTGCCTGCAACGCGCCCGATTAATGCACCAAAAAAGTTAGGGTTGTGGAGGTAATCTTGTTCATTTTTATAACCTAATACCACATTTTCGAAATGGTTATGCTGGTCTGGTGCTAAAATTTTTGTAATAATACCGCCGTAGTTAAGACAAGTAACTTCCATTCCATTGTCGTTTACTAGTGTGTAGCGCTTCCAATTGGAAGGAGTTGATAGTGATTGTGTGCGTAGTTCCATGTTATGTTCCTCCTAGATTAGCTGTTGTTTACTGTTTCGATAAATTTATGGAAAGCAGTTCTCCCTATTTCATTCGCTTTAAATACACCGGAATCCTCTAAAACTTTTGTGAACTTTTTTCCAAGTTCGTCTTTCATCACTTGATCTACATTGTTTTTAGTGAGATTTGCTTGATAAGTTTCCTTCATGGATTCGGCCCATGGTACATGATAGTTAGCTACATCTGCGTCTTGATCCAATAAGAACTTACGAATTTCTTCTAATTCTAGTTTAAGCCTGGCTGGTAAAACAGCAAGTCCCATCACTTCAATTAAACCAATGTTTTCCTTCTTAATATGATGAACATCTTCATGGGGGTGGAAAATTCCGAGTGGGTGTTCATCTGTTGTTCGATTATTTCTTAGCACTAAATCTAGTTCATAGTGATTGCCACGCATTCTCGCAATTGGTGTAATCGTGTTATGGGGGACATCCCCTGTAAATGCTTGAATTTGCACTGAAGGATCACTATAGTTACGCCATGTGTTTAAAATATGGTTAGCTACATCAATCAGTGATTGTTTGGATGTGGCTTTTAGGCGAATAGCAGACATTGGCCATCGAATTACGGAGGCATCAATGTCGGGATAGTCTGATAATGTAAAACTGAATAAGTCTTCCGCATTTGTCATTGCGAAAGTATAGCTGCCACCTTGGTAGTGGTCGTGGCTTAAGATAGACCCGCCAACAATTGGTAAATCAGCATTGGAACCCATGAAGTAGTGTGGGAACTTTTCTACAAATGTCAGCAACCTTGCAAATGAACCACGGTCAATTTTCATTGGGCGGTGGTGCTCGCTAAACAAAATACTATGTTCGTTGTAGTATACATATGGCGAATACTGAAGGTACCATGTTTCGTTATCTATAGGAACTTCAATAACGCGGTGGTTAGATCGAGCTGGATGTCCTGTTCGGCCAACGTAGCCCTCGTTTTCTAAACATAAGAGGCAAGTGGGATAGCTCACCTTTTGTTTTTTTGCACGTTCGCGTTTAATTTGCTCAGGATCTTTTTCTGGTTTGGATAAATTAATCGTGATATCCATATTCCCATATGGTGTTTCAGTTTGATAATGAATATTTTTGCTGATTCGCTTCATTTGAATGTAATTGCTCTGTTTACTTAAGTGATAAAAATAGTCGGTTGCTTGCTTTGGTGACTGTTGATAGTAATCATAAAATGTCTTGTTTATTTCTGATGGCTTGGATAGAAAACAGTTCATGATGTTAGCAGATAGTATTTCTTTGTCATCTAGTACATTTTCAATCACGTCATGATCGATGGCGTAGGCAATCATCTCCTCCAGTAAGTCTGGGATAGATAAATTAGTAGGTTCTGTTTCTGTAGTTTCGAAGTTTTCTAGCCGTAACAGCCCTAATATCTGGTTACGCACATAGATACGGTCGCGGTGCTCGATTAGTTTTGCTTGTACGCCTTTGTCAATAAGTTGAGATATCGTTGTGAAAATAGACATATCGCTTACACTTCCTTTCGATAGCCGCTTGGATGCTGTGCGTGCCAGGTCCAAGCATCTTGGATAATGCGGTCAATCGATGTACGGGTTGGTTGCCAACCAAGTACTTGCTTCGCTTTATCCGAGGAGGCAATTAAAGTACTTGGATCACCAGCACGTCTGTCGCCAATTTTTGCAGGGATTTCTTTCCCCGTCACGTTTCTTGCTGTATCAATAATTTGTTTGACAGAGAAACCTTGGCTACTACCTAAATTAAAGATGTTACTTTCGCCACCTTGTTTTAAATAGTCTAAGGCTAACAAGTGGGCATCAATTAAATCTTCTACATGAATGTAATCACGAATACACGTACCATCATCCGTATTGTAGTCGTCTCCGAATATGGTAATATGGTCGCGTTGTCCAAGTGCTACTTGTAGAACAATCGGAATTAAGTGTGTTTCTGGTTGATGGTCTTCGCCGATTTCTCCTCGTGCACCCGCCACATTGAAGTAGCGTAAAGATACATACTTTGTACCATGAGCTGCCCCGCACCACTTCATTAATTTTTCCATCGTCAATTTGGTTTCCCCATATGTGCTAGTTGGTTGTGTTGGTGCATTCTCTGTAATTGGAATGGCATTAGGTTCGCCATATGTTGCAGCGGTGGAAGAAAAGACGATATGCTTTATGTTGAACTCTTGCATTGCTTGTAATAATACTTGTGTTCCGTGTACATTGTTGTCAAAATATTTCAAGGGTTTCTCCATCGATTCCCCGACCAAGGAGTTTGCCGCAAAATGCAGAACAGAATCAATCGTTTCGTTCTGGAATACATTTCGTAAAAACTCTATATCACGGATGTCCCCGTGGTAAAAGGTTGCATCAGGATGGACGGCATCACGATGTCCTGTTTCTAAATTATCTATGACGACGACTTGCCTATTTTGATCAATTAACTGATAAACTGCATGTGAGCCAATATAGCCTGCTCCGCCTAATACTAATACACTCATTTATAACACTCCTTCTGTCGTTATTTCTTTTGCGCCATCATCGGTAGTGGCTAAATAGAAGCTAGGTTGATAACCTATTTTTTCTTGATAGGTAGTCGTGACAACCTGTTTAAAGCGATCTACTCCATTATCTGCAACAATCGCAATCGCACAACCACCAAAACCAGCGCCAGTCATTCTAGCCCCAAGTACACCTTCTTGTTGCCAAGCCGTTTCGACAATTGTATCTAACTCTTCACCAGTTACTTCATAGTCATGTTGTAAAGAAAGATGTGATTGGTTCATTAATTTGCCGAAGTTTGATAAATCGCCTGCTTGTAAATAGACTAAAGCTTGAATGGTTCGGTCATTTTCATAGACAGCATGCTTGGCTCGTTTACGGTCAATATCATTTGTAATCAAGTGTTTATTCGCTTCAAATTCTTGCTTTGATAAATCCCCTAAGCTTGAGATGGAAAGGCTTGTTTGTAAATCTGTTAGCGCTCGTTCGCATTGTTCACGACGTTCATTATACTTTGACGATGCCAATTCACGACGTTTATTTGTGTTAATAATCATAATTTTATAGTTTTGTAAATCAAGCGGTGCGTAATGATAGTTTAATGTTTGGCAGTTTAATAATAGTGCGTGATCTTTTTTTCCCTTCCCAATCGCAAACTGATCCATAATGCCGCTATTCACACCCATGTATTGATTTTCTACTTTCTGGCCTAATTGAATCATGTGAACGCGATCAATCTTTAGCTGGAATAACTGCTCGATCACAACGCCGGTAACCATTTCAATTGATGCGGAGGAAGATAATCCAGCTCCATTCGGAATATTGCCGTAGAATAAGATATCCACCCCAGTCGAAATGTCATAGCCTGCCTTTGCAATATACTGCATCATACCTTTTGGGTAATTGGCCCAATCATCGCTTTCCTTATACGCAAGATTGTCTAACTCACACTCAATGATGCCGCTTTCTTCCATGTTTAAAGAATAGAAGCGAACTTTTCGGTCAGTACGTTTGTGTGCAAGTGCATACGTACCAAAAGAAATTGCGGCAGGAAAAACATGGCCACCATTGTAATCTGTATGTTCACCGATTAAGTTGATCCGGCCTGGTGCAAAAAACATACGTGGTGTGTCATTTGTTTCAAAGATTGTTTTATAGTTTTGATAGAGTTCTAGCTTATTCATTATTAGCCCCCATTCCTTACCTTGAAACTTAATTAAATTAATTTATTAACTATAGTGTACGCTGAACAGCCAAAAAAATCAATCATAATTCTTTATCAAATGTGTACATCTTAAACATCGCTACTATACTATAAAGGTATTCCAAGAGACGGGTTGAAAGAAAGGGGTGCGGTTTGTGTCAAACAATTCAAAACAGATTACACTTTTGGCTACAAGTGATATTCATGGTTACATTTATCCAACTAATTATCTCGATCATCAAGACCAAAACTTAGGTTTAGCTAAACTTGCAACTATTATAAAAGCAAAGAAAGAGCAACATGATGTTGTATTAGTAGAAAATGGTGATTTAATTCAAGGCAGTCCGCTGACTTATTACCATGCTAAGTATCAATCTGAAAGTGATAATCCAATGGTCAAAGTAATCAATCATTTGCAATATGATGCTTCCGTATTTGGGAACCATGAATTTAACTATGGTTTAGCTTATCTACAAGCCACGATAAAGCAATCCAATCATCCATGGTTAGCGGCAAACATCGTCAATCAACAAGGGGAAACAATTGGGGATCCTTATCTCGTTAAGTATATCGACGGAGTGAAGGTCGTGGTTTTGGGGATAACCACTGACTACATACCAAATTGGGAAAAAACCCAACACATTAAAGGACTGCAATTTCGTAATCCACTTGAAACAGCGAAGCGATGGGTCCGCGATTTAAAACAAGAAGAAAGACCAGATGTGATGGTCGTAGCTTATCACGGTGGTTTTGAACGTGATTTAGCTACTGGTGAACCAACAGAAGAACTAACTGGTGAGAATCGAGCTTATGACATATGTACCCAAGTAGCAGGGATTGATGTTTTAGTTACTGGTCATCAACATCGGTCGTTAGCGGAAAAACAAAACGGTGTAGCGATTGTACAACCAAGCCACCAAGGTCGTGGATTAGCTGACGTACAGATAGATCTTGTCTATGAAAATGGAAAGTGGCAAGTAGTCGATACAAAACCAACCTTAATATCAATCGATGATACTGTGGAAGCAGATGAACAAGTTCTTGAACTTAGCCGTAAACAGGAACACACAACCCAACAGTGGTTAGATCAACCAATTGGAAAAATCGATGGTGATATGAAAATAACGAATCCATTTCAGGCGCGTTTGAGGGAGCATCCATTTATTGAGTTTATTAACAAGGTACAAATGGAGGCGGCGGGAGTAGATATTTCCAATACGTCTCTATTCACGAATACGATCCCGGGACTTAGCTCGCACGTAACCATGCGAGAAATTATTGCAAACTACATTTATCCGAATGCATTGACCGTATTACGGTTATCTGGCAAGGACATAAAGGAAGCGTTGGAACAGTCAGCAACATACTTTCAACTCAACCAAGATGGAGAAATTGTTGTTAACCCTGCTTTTGTGGAACCTAAACCGCAACACTACAACTATGATATGTGGGAAGGGATTGACTATCAATTAAGCATATCCAATCCAGTCGGTGAACGAGTGGTGCAATTGAATTATCATGGAAAACCAGTCGATCAAAACCAGCAATTTGATGTGGTAATGAATCACTACCGGGCTACTGGTGGAGGGAATTACACGATGTTTCAAGGTAAACCTGTGATAAAAGAAATTTCCACAGATATGCCAGAGCTAATCACTGATTACTTGTTCAAACGGGAAACAATAGCACCCGCATGTAATCAAAATTGGAAAGTGATCAAATGAATTAGACTGGAACGAGTTGTTACATGTGTGGAACAGGTTTCTATCGGTGGAATTAAGTACAGGTTTGTTTCGTTCTATTTATTCGAATCTAGTAATTCGTTATCCTGTAAATAGTAAGTTTCCAAAGGAGGTACCTATAGTGGAACATAAAAAAATGAAATCTTTCCCAGCCGATTTTCTTTGGGGCTCCGCATCGGCTGCATACCAAATTGAAGGAGCATGGGACCAAGATGGAAAAGGCCCATCTGTGTGGGATGTTTATACAAAAGAACCAGGAACAACGTATAAGGGTACAAATGGTGATGTAGCTGTGGATCACTATAATCGATATAAAGAAGACGTGGCACTGATGGCAGAAATGGGGCTAAAAGCATACCGATTCTCAATTGCCTGGAGCAGAATCCTACCTGAAGGTCGCGGAAAGGTGAACGAAGCAGGTCTGAAATTTTATGACCGGTTAATCGATGAATTACTTAAACATGACATTGAACCAGTTGTAACGGTCTATCATTGGGATGTGCCACAAGCGTTAATGGATGCCTATGGCGCATGGGAGTCCCGTCAAATTATTGAGGACTTCAACCATTATTGTTCGATTTTATTTGAACGTTATGGTGACCGTGTTAAACACTGGGTGACTTTAAATGAACAAAATATTTTTGTTGGATTAGGCTATCGTTCAGGCGTACATCCACCAGGTGTGAAAGACTTAAAGCGGATGTATCAAGCAAATCATATAGCGAACGTAGCAAATGCTAAAGTGATTCAATCATTTAGAAAACTTGTTCCAGATGGTAAAGTTGGCCCAAGTTTTGCCTACTCTCCAGCCTATCCGTATAACAGTGATCCAAGCAATGTGATTGCGGCTGAAAATGCAGAGGAAATGAACAGTCATTGGTGGATGGATATCTATGCATGGGGCAAATATCCGCAAGCTATATGGAATTACTTAGAAGACCATGGGTTAGCTCCAACGATTGAAGATGGAGATATGGAACTACTAGCAAGTGCGAAGCCTGATTTTATGGGATTAAACTATTACCAGACGGCAACCTACGAGTATAATCCACTCGATGGAATTGGAGAAGCAAAAATGAACACAACTGGTAAAAAAGGGAGTTCTTCCGATACAGGAGTACCAGGCCTGTTTAAAACGATTAAAAATCCTTTCCTTGGAACAACAGACTGGGATTGGACGATTGATCCAAAAGGATTGAGAGTCGCACTACGTCGAATTGCTAATCGTTACCAACTGCCAATCCTTATTACAGAAAATGGCCTTGGCGCCTTCGATACGTTAGAAGATGGGGATGTCGTGAACGATGATTATCGAATTGACTTTCTTGAAAGCCATCTAGATGAAATCCAGGGTGCTATTAGTGATGGTGTTGATGTATTAGGCTATTGCACCTGGTCATTTACCGACTTACTAAGTTGGTTAAATGGTTACCAAAAACGCTACGGTTTCGTATATGTAAATCGTGATGAAGATGGTCCAAAAGACTTGCGTCGGATTAAGAAGAAAAGTTTCTACTGGTACCAAGATGTCATAAAAGCAAATGGACTAGTGGATCGGAATTAAATACGATTAAAAAAGCAGGACATCACTGGTTGAGTGGATGTCTTGCTTTTTTGGGGGTTTTTGACTCTATTCTAACGCGGTTAAGCGCTTTTAAAGAGAGCCCGCGTAAGAATAAGAGCTAATCTAACGCGGTTAAGTGCATTTACCATGAGATCAAGCTGATTAAATGCTTATCACACACGATTTTACGCATTACAATGCAGTCAGTGGTGGAGAATCTTTCACATGGTACTCCTTATTAAAAAGTGAAATGTTACACAAATTTTATCGTTATTGCGGCAAAACAATAATCTTATAGAAAAAGTTTTGTTATTCAGTTCGTATCCTGTGTCTGTTGATAGGTTGCTTTGGCAAGACTCTCCAGTAAATAAACGACTGGTATTTGTGTTGTTAAGTTGGAATCGCCAATGTACTCAGTGGTGATATAGTAAGATAAATTGTAATCAGATATTTTGGCTAAGGAACAATCGGAGTGATTGGTGATGCTGACAATTTTACTGCCTTCTTGTTTAAATTGATTGACCTGTGACAGAGTCGTTGGGGATTCACCTGAAACGGACAGGACAATCGTAATACTATCTTTTAAATAGTTTCCGTGTATCGGCAGAAATGGATCCTTTATATAAAGGGCAAACTTTTTAAAACCAGAAAAATATCGGGAACCATATTCCGCTAGAATGCCAGAGCTTCCTGCCCCAATAAAAATAACATTATTCGCCTTGGCAATAACGGAAGCAATGTGCTGAATGTTATCCTCAAAGTCATGTGTTAAGGTTCGTTGTAAAAATTCATTTACAGCACTTTTAGGATTTATAATTGTATGATCATCGTTGTTATTTTTTTCTAAGTGAAGTTTGAGCTTTACTTTGAATTCAGAGAATCCATCACAGCCTATTTTTTTACAAAAACGCAAAATAGATGTTGTGGAGACATGTGTTTCCTGTGCTAAATCACGTACCCTCATGTAAACGACTTTTTCTTCGTTTGAAATAATATAATTATATAAAGCAAATTCTAATTCTGAAAAACCGGCAATTTGTTCATTTGTAAACATGATTATCCTCATTTCAAGCACTAATACGTTCATTATAATACGCAGTTATTTATTATCCAACCATTAATTAAGTAGGTTGAACTCCATTTTAAAGAAAATTAGCCGAGTACTAAGCGAGATATAAACTTAGTGACTAAAAATTGTGAACTCGTTTCAGCAGGACCTCCGTTTCATATGGGACAAGCCTCATGTCTTAGATCAGCGCCAAAGCGAAAAACAAGTAAACGTTACTGCATAAATATAGCTTTTATACAAAAATCAATCTCTAAAAAAACAGTCCTAAAAAGGTGAAAATTAAGTATCTGTTTCTATTTCTACTCCATTGTATAGTTCAAACTTATAAGAGAAAACTATTGGCGAATGTTATTAAGGAGGGAATCATTTTGTCAGAAAACAACGATAAAAACAAACCAAACAAAGATGAAAATCGTGAGACATTGACAACCCGTCAAGGCCATCCTGTGTCGGATAATCAAAACATCCGAACCATTGGTAACCGTGGTCCAGCTACACTTGAGAATTATCACTTCATTGAGAAGATTTCCCACTTTGATAGGGAGGAAGTACCAGAACGTGTCGTACACGCACGTGGATCTGGCGCATTTGGTTATTTTGAAACGTATGGAAAAGTTGGGGATGAACCAGTAGAAAAATATACCCGTGCAAAAGTATTTTCTGGTGCTGGTAAGCGTACACCGTTAATGGTTCGCTTTTCTACTGTGGCAGGATCGAAGCATGCACCAGAAACAGACCGTGACCCTCGTGGTTTTGCGGTGAAAATGTATACGGAAGATGGAAACTGGGATCTCGTTGGCAACAACTTAAAAATTTTCTTTATCCGCGATGCGATGAAGTTTCCTGATATGATTCATGCATTTAAAGCAGATCCAGCTTCAAACGTTCCAAATCCACAGCGGATGTTTGACTTTGTTTCCCGTTCTCCTGAGGCAACCCATATGATTACTTTTCTATTTTCTCCATGGGGTATTCCGGCTACATACCGCCATATGCAAGGTTCCGGTGTGAACACTTATAAATGGGTGAACGACAAAGGTGAGTCCGTTCTAGTAAAATATCATTGGGAACCAAAACAAGGAATCCGTAATTTAACCCAAGAAGAGGCGGATGAAATTCAAGCAAAAAATGTTGGGCATGCAACACAGGATTTATACGAAGCAATCGAGGAAGGAAATTATCCAGAGTGGGAGCTGTTTGTCCAAATCATGGAGGATGATTACCATCCCGAACTTGATTTTGACCCATTAGATGATACGAAACTTTGGCCAGAGGATAAATTCCCGTGGTTACCAGTAGGACGAATGGTACTGGATCGTAATCCAAAAGATTTCCATTCAGAGATTGAACAAGCTGCTTTTGGAACAGGGGTACTTGTTGATGGGATGGATTTTTCAGATGATAAAATGTTGCAAGGTCGTACGTTTTCCTACTCTGATACGCAACGCTATCGGATTGGGGCGAATTATTTAAAACTACCAGTAAATGAACCTAAAACAAAGATTCGTACCAATCAAGAACGTGGGCAAATGGACGTTCGTGACCCAAGAGAATCTGGAGAAAATCCACATATTAACTATGAACCATCCATGCTTGGAGGCTTTAAAGAAGCAGATTCAGAGGGGCGTACACCTCATCGGCCAACCTATAATGCAGCAGCAATGAGTGCACCAATTGATCGACCTAATAATTATGGACAAGCGGGCGAAACATATCGAAGCTTTAAAGATTGGGAGCGCGATGAATTAATCAAAAATCTCTCCGAAGCACTTGCCGTATGTGACAAAAAAATCCAAGATGCGATGATTGATCATTTCACCAAAGCAGATGAAGATTATGGTCGTCGTGTCAAAGAAGGTCTTGAAATGAAGATGAAAGAATTGCAAAATATGACAAAAGAAGTTCCGGGCCGTGAAGCAGGACAATCAAAATTTGGACAAGGCTCATTAGCTACCAATAAAGCAACGGATGATGCTGTCGAAAAAGGCCATGAAGCCGACCCTTATTAAAAAGAAAAAACGTGGAAAGTGCCTTGTCGCGCTTTCCACGTTTTTTAATTTACGATCTCCATATTATTTGCTGGTGATTGAACATTATCAGGCTGTGAGGTATCTAAATAGCCAATTATACTAAAGGTTGTAATTAATAACAGAAATAATACAACTAATAATTTCCTCAAAGAAGCCGCCTCCTGTTTGTGAAATCTATATTTCATTGTAAAGGAATTCTACTATGAATAATATAGGAAAATGTTTACAAATTATTCGTTTCTTAAAAAATTCTATGGGATAATATAGATTATGCATAGGAGGGATTACATGCTACAGTCAATGATAGCCGAAGTTGTTGCAATTGAACGAGTAGGTCTTGGAACACGTGTATGTTTAGATATGATTGATACATTAGATCCGTTAGAAGGAATCGCAGTCGGCAACACTGGTCATGGTTATTTAATCGTATTATCAGAAAATCGCGCGACTGAAACGTACCCTGCAAGACCTTTTCGAATCAACGGTGGTGCCATTCATCAATATATTTCGTTTGGGGAAAACAAAACTACATACTTATCTGAAGTAAAACCAGGAATGGAAGTACCGATTTTAAAAGATAACCAAATTCGCAAGGTCACTGTTGGACGAGTAAAAGTTGAAAAAAGAAAGTTTATTCGTGTAGTTTGTCAAACAGAAACTGGACAGATTTCAGCAACATTGCAGGAATCCGATAGCGTTCATGTGCTAACAGAACAAGGTAAGGCAAAAGCAGTCGTTGACCTTGAAGTTGGTGACCAGATCATGGCGATTCCTGATGAACCAGGACGTCACTTAGGAGAGAAAATAGAAGAAGAGATAGAGGAGTATTGATGGGTTTGTGACAGGGGATGTAATCGGAATGCTATAACTTCTACGAAAACATAAGGGATGCACATACAATAGAGCCGAAATGATCGGTGGATGTGCACGAAAAAGGAAGAAATGTGCATATTAGAGCCGAAAAGCTAGCTAGATGTGCACGAAAACGAGAGAAACGTGCATAATAGAGCCTAAATATCCTATAGATATAGACGAAAACGAAATAAGCATGCATATCTAGCTTAAAGTCATCCCAAATGTACTATGCAAAAACCGTAAAACAATAAACAATCATCAACCCTGCATATCCGAAGCCTCCTTTGGGAAAGCAAAGTGTGAGTACAGCTGAAATACGGGAATAAAAAAGTAAGAATACAGCTTAAAGAAAAAGGTGAGACAATGACTGATTTTTCATCAATTGGAATTAGACAAGAATGGGTCGATCTTTTACATGAAAATGGTGTATATCAACCAACCCCAATTCAAGAAAAAGCAATTCCAGTAGTATTAAACAAACAAGATATAATTGGACAAGCACAAACAGGTACAGGTAAAACACTAGCGTTTTTATTACCAATAGTTGAGCAAATAGACGAAAGTAATCCGAATATTCAAGCACTAATTCTCACACCAACTAGAGAGCTTGCTTTACAAATTACGAAGGAACTAAACAAATTAACAGAACCAACGGGGAATATTCATACTTTGGCCGTATATGGTGGCCAGGACATTGAGGGGCAGTTAAAGAAATTGAAACGAAATGTCCAAGTTGTTGTTGCCACCCCAGGGCGGTTATTGGATCATTTGCGAAGAGAAACAATTCGTTTATCAGAAGTGTCGATGTTTGTTCTTGATGAGGCGGACCAAATGTTACATATGGGCTTTTTGCCAGAGGTAGAAACAGTAATCGAACAGCTGCCGACAAAGCGGCAGACATTATTGTTCTCGGCTACTATGCCAAATGAGGTAAGGGCATTGGCGAAAAACTATATGGATCACCCTAAAGATATTCGAGTCAAAGGCAATAATATTACGGTTGATGACGTGAAACAAATCGTGATTGAAACAACAGACCGTGAGAAACAGGAAAAATTAATGCGTGTATTAGATCAATTCCGCCCATTTTTAGCGATTATCTTTTGCCGGACAAAACGGAGAGCAATTAAGTTAAATCAGGCTTTACAGCAACATGGGTACGAAACGGATGAACTTCATGGGGATTTATCCCAAGCTAAACGGGAAAAGGCGATGAAACGGTTCAGAGAGATGAAAACACAGTATTTAGTTGCGACCGATGTGGCGGCTAGAGGGTTAGATGTAGAAGGGGTTACGCATGTAATCAACTATGATATTCCACATGATGTAGAAAGCTATATTCACCGGATTGGTCGGACTGGCCGTGCTGGTGGTGATGGAATTGCGATCACATTTGTTGCTTCCAAAGATAGTCAATATATAAAAATAATTGAAAAGGGAATCAAGCGTAAAATTAATCGAAAAGAAATTTAATGTGAGGTAGAGAGTGTATGGCATATACTACCCAAAAAACAGCAAACAACTATCCCCAGACAAATGAGCCAATAGTGCCTGGGGATATTCTTTATTCATCCAAAGGTTGGTCAACTTTTTTAGTAGGGCATGTAGGTATTGTTGGACCTGATTTGTTAATTTACCATTCACATCCACGAGGGGGCTTTGCTGAATCGTTACGAGCCTATTTGTCTCGACATAAATTCGGAGGAACGCTAACCGTTTTTCGCCCGAGAGTTGGAGCAGAAGAAGCAGCAATGTGGGCACAAAACAATATTCCTTATGTAAAACGTTATCTATTTGATCCGAAATTAAACAATGTTTCTCATAATTATTGTTCCAAGTTTGTGTGGCAAGCATTTTGGTATGCCCAAAGTTGGGATATCACTAGCCGCAAGCTAACAGACAAAAGGAAACGGTGGGTTTACCCGGCCAATATAAAATACTCTTGGAATTTGCAAGTAGTTGCGAAGGTGGAGTTGTGATGTCGATTTCTTAAAAATGTTTATTATAGGTTTAGTAGTTTGCGTTTTTCAATTACAGATCTTAAAAACTTCTGCTCCCTTAGATTTCGAGTCGCATTTAAAGTGTTTACGACACGAAAATCAATTACCCTGAGATTTCATGTCGCATCTAAGGGATTCACGACACCAAAACACCTCTCCCTCTAATTTTATGTCGCTTATTTAAAACTTTGTGATTAAAGGGGAGGCGACATATAAAAGTTAGATCGGAGTTTCTAGCAACGTCTACCTTTAAAATGTTCAACATAAGCAACTGCAAAAATAAGATGATACACATACCTAACAAAGCTAGTATTTAGAAAATTTAAATAAATCTATAAATTAGTGTTGACAAATAGTACCCAAAGTACTAAGATATTAAGCAACATCAAAAAAACTTTTTGGCTATGATGAAGAGTAGTAACTCATAAAATCACTAAAGAGAGCTGGTGGGTGGTGTGAACCAGCGTGAGAATGTGAGTGAATGGACTTCTGAGCCCCAAACCGAACTTTTAAACAAAACAGTAGGCTTTGGCGAACGGTCTCATCGTTATCTGAGACAGGTATTAAGTGTAAGAGCTTGATACTGCTAAAGTGAGCTGTTATTGATATGGCTAACAAAGGTGGTACCACGGGTTTCCTCGTCCTTTTCGGATGCGGAAACCCTTTTTGTATTGCTGTTCATTTTAGGTCTATAAATTACTGTTAATGCATATAAGCTGTATTATATGCATTAACTTTACTTTCTTTCATTCTGATTGAAATGAGTGTTATACTCTCGCTTCGGCAGAATACTCCGCTTTCCATGGGCACGGCTTCAGCTAACTTGGTAAAGAAAACCACTTTACCAAGTGGATCTTCAGCTCGTGCTGTTCCCATAGGAGTCTCCGTATTCTGCCTACGCTGATATAAGTTTTCTGATGAGTAATAGGTGTTAAACTTTATAAATTCAAAAGTAACGAATTTACTGCAAGGTTATGTTACAACATGCCAATTAACATAGATAATTTTATATTATATGATTTTTTAAGCAAAGCACTATCAAACTTCAGATTACTGGAAAAAGCGGAGGAAATACACGGAGACTCCCGAGGCCCGGCAAGGGTTATGCAGGCGTTGTCCGACAAGGACGGTTTTAGCCTGTGATCCTTAATTTATCATCGGTGAGACCCCGCAGTGATTGGTAAGGAGCGAAGGCTAAGATCGCCACGTCCTGTGGCAACGCCTACGTGACCAACATCGTGTTGGCCCGAGCTCACCAGCCCCCCACAGGAAAGCGTAGTGTATTTCCGTAGCGATCTATTAGCACTCATCCTTTAAAGGAAGTTGAAAGTGATTCGTATAATACAGCTTATATGCACAACCTCAAGCTAAAATAAAATACAAACAAATCAACGACTAAGAGTAGTACGCTTACTGTGTCATAACAGAGAGCTGGTGGTGCTGGAATGCCAGTATGATAAGTAAGCGGAATGGACTTATGAGTGGTCTCCTGAACTTGCAGTAGGGAGATTCGGTTTCCTCCGTTATCGGGATAGAGTGGAAGGAACAATCCTTCAAATAGTGGTGGCACCGCGGTGACAGAACCGTCCCCTATAAAAGCAGATCAATGATTGCTCTGTTTTTATAGGGTTTTTTTAGTAGATTGCCCTAGGGGGAATTTTCCCTGTCAAAGTAAAGTTGAGTTGAGTTTAATTAGGAAGGAAGCATGAGTAAAGGAGAGTGGAGAATGGCACAATCTACATGTTCGACGGTTCGTTATAAGAGCATTCAATTGAATGGTGATACGTTAACACCAATTTCTGTGTTTAATCGACTGCAGGGCAAGAAGAAATTTTTATTAGAAAGCTCTGTAAAACACGATGAAAAAGGTCGTTATTCATTCATTGGTTTAAATCCGTACAAAGAGATCATTGGAACGGAAAGGGAAACAAAAGTACGTGATGTACATGAAGAGCAGACAGTTGTGGAACAAGGCAAACCATTAGAAATTTTAAAAAAACATATCCCAAATGAGGAGTTGCCATTACCGTTTGCATTTTATGGTGGAGCGGTTGGCTATATCGGTTACGATGCAATCCGTCAGTATGAGGATATTGGTGTGTTAAATGAAGATGAAATTGAGATGCCTGATGTCCATTTAATGTGTTATCAAGATGTGATTGTGTTTGATCATCTGCGGCAAACCGTGACAGTACTAGCGATTAATTTAACAGGAAAGCGTACAGACGAGCAGATGGAGGAAAGTTTAAAAACGGTTAAAATGGACATTGCGACACTAGTTATGGAAGACCACCACCAACCCAATATTTCCTTTGAACCATCGATTGATAAGGAAACATTTATGACCATGGTGGAAAAGGCAAAACAGCATATTGTTGATGGGGATATTTTTCAAGTTGTCTTGTCGCAACGAATGAAGGCTGATTTTGATACAGATCCATTTAGTTTCTATCGAAGCCTTCGACGCGCGAATCCGTCCCCATATATGTTTTATGTTGATTTTGAAGATTATATTGTATTGGGAGCTTCGCCAGAAAGTTTAATAAAAACGAACGGAAAACAAGTGATAACCAACCCAATTGCTGGCACAAGGCCACGTGGAAAAACAAGTCAAAAGGATGAACAGTTAGCAACAGAACTACTTGCAGATGAAAAAGAATTGGCCGAACATAAAATGCTAGTTGATTTAAGCCGGAATGATCTGGGTAGGGTTTGTGAAATAGGATCCATTACGATTCCGAAGTATATGACGATTGAACGGTATCAACATGTCATGCACATCGTATCAGAGGTACAAGGGCAGTTGTCAGAAGATTACAACGGCATTGATGCGCTGATTTCTACCTTGCCAGCTGGGACGGTTTCGGGAGCACCAAAAATCCGCGCCATGCAAATTATTAATGACCTCGAACAGAAAAAACGAGGTGCCTATGCAGGGGCGATTGGCTATATCAATATGAATGGCGATATCGATTTAGCTTTAGCAATTCGAACGCTCGTTATAAAAGGAAAAAGTGCATACGTGCAAGCGGGAGCAGGGGTTGTCTACGATTCAGATCCAGCTAGTGAATACCAAGAAACGTTAAATAAAGCCAAATCACTACTGGAGGTGAACAGTCATGATCTTGTTGATTGATAATTATGATTCATTCACGTATAACTTGTTTCAATATGTATCGGAATTAGGCAAACAAGTAAAGGTCGTACGAAACAATAAAATCACATTAGAGGAAATCCGTGAACTAAGTCCAGAAGCAATTATTCTGTCACCAGGTCCTGGGACACCACAGGATGCGGGTATCTGTATCGAAGTCGTTCGTGAACTTGCGACGGAGTTTCCGATTCTTGGTATTTGTTTAGGACACCAGGCGATTGGGGCGGCGTATGGAGCAACAATTGCACATGCCGAAACGATTAAACACGGCAAAACTTCTACCTTAGCGCATCGGCAGGACAGTATATTTAATCAGCTTCAACAACCAATTGAGGTGATGCGCTATCACTCGTTAATTATTGGTGATCGAGATGTTCCGGCTGAATTAGAGGTAATCGCAACATCAACAGATGATCAAGCGATCATGGCGGTTAAACATCGGACACTACCACTTTATGGATTGCAGTTTCATCCAGAATCCATAGGGACGGAGGAAGGAAAACAGATATTAAAAAACTATTTCACAATCATCGAGGAGGAGAAGACTTATGAAACAATTTCTTGAGAAAGTAATCGCTAAGGAATCATTAACTATTGGGGAGATGGAAGAAGCAACTCGAGTCATGTTTCATGAACAAACGTCAGATACGGAAATTGGTGCCTTTTTGACAGGTTTACAAATGAAGGGCGAAGCAGCAGAAGAGATTGCAGGTCTAGTCAATGTCATTCGTGAAAAATCATTGAGTTTTCCAACAACACTACCAGGCGTGATCGATAATTGTGGAACAGGTGGAGATCGTTCCAATAGTTTTAATATTAGTACTACATCCGCTTTTGTCATGGCCGGTGCTGGCATCACCGTTGCTAAGCATGGGAACAGGAGTATTACAAGTAAAACAGGAAGTGCAGACGTGCTTGAGCACTTAGGGGTATCGTTGTCGTTAGATGCCGAACAAATTCATCAAGCATTAAAAGAAAATGATATCGCCTTTTTATTTGCACCACATGTCCATCCAGCATTAAAACGGATGATGAAAGTAAGGCAAGATTTACGCGTTCCAACCGTGTTTAATTATATTGGTCCGCTAACAAATCCTGTTGAACTAACGACACAAATGCTTGGTATTAATCGTCGTGACATGTTAGAACGAATGGCCAATGTGCTTCACCAGCTAGGACGCAAGCGCGCCTTAATTGTGAATGGTGCAGGCTACATGGATGAAGCCTCATTAGCTGGGGAAAATCATTTTGTCTTACTGGAGCGTGGTGAATTAATGCAATTTACCTTAACACCTGAAGAAGTGGGCTTACCTGTCTATGATAATGAACAAATTATGGGTGGCGATGCTAAGCAAAATGCTGCCATTCTTCACAGTGTGTTAAAAGGAGATAAAGGCGCCTATCGTGATACAGTACTTTTAAATGCAGGTTTAGGTATTTTTGCCAATGGAAAAGCAGAAACGATTCAAGATGGGGTGCAACAAGCAAAAGAAAGCATTGATTCAGGTGCAGCGCTGGATAAATTAAATTATTTAGTAGACTACAGTAATAAGGTGAAACAAGAGGTGTAAACATGACGATATTAGATAAAATTTTACAAGAAAAACAGAAAGAGGTTGCCGTATTAAAATCAACTTACCAATCTAGTTCGGTTGCGACTCGCCTGGAAAAAAGATCACTCTATCAAGCTTTTATGGAATCCGACTATATGAATATCATTGCCGAAATCAAACGTGCTTCCCCATCAAAAGGAGTCATTAACAAAGGGGTCGATCCTGCTACACAAGCGAAAGGCTATCAGAACTATGGTGCTGGAGCGATATCCGTTTTAACCGATCAACCATTTTTTAAAGGAACGATGGAAGATTTGCAAAACGTCCGAGCAAACGTAGAGATCCCAATTTTAAATAAGGATTTTATTGTTGATGAGATTCAAATTGATCGTGCCTATGATTATGGGGCAAGTGTGATTCTACTAATTGCAGCGGCACTACCACCGGCTAGATTAGCAGATTTATATTCGTACGCAACAACGAAAGGATTAGAAGTGTTATTTGAGGTACACAACGAACAAGAAATGCAGATTGCCAATGATATTGGGGCAAAAATTGTAGGCATCAATAATCGAGACTTAAAAACGTTTCATGTCGATTTAGCAGTTACCGAAAAGTTAGTTCCAATGGTGGAAACCCCTGATGCACTAATTATTAGTGAAAGTGGTTTTAAAACAACAGAAGATGTCAATCGCATTATGCAAGCGGGAGTCAAAGGAATTCTTGTCGGCGAAACGATGATGCGTTCCGATGATTTACAGCAAACATTTAACCAATTAAGGATCCCGTTTTAAGGTGGAGGGATAACAAATGAACGTGAAAATTTGTGGCATTACAACCAAACAAGCAGCCATTCAAGCGGTGGAAGCAGGAGCAGACTTTATCGGGTTTGTTTTTGCTGACAGTAAGCGAAAGCTAGATCGAGAGCAGGCGAAAGAGATTGCTAGTGTTATTCCCGCATCCGTGAAAAAGGTGGGCGTGTTCGTTAATGAGGACGCAGAGACCATAAAGGAAATAGCAGATACAGTCGGGTTAGACTATATCCAATTACACGGAGATGAAAGCCCAGCTTTTTGTCAGCAGTTTGCATATCCGGTAATAAAAGCCTTTCAAATAAAGACAGCAGAGGACCTCGAAAAAGTTAACGATTATAATTGTGCATATTATTTACTAGATAGTCCTGCAGGCAAATACCGCGGGGGCAATGGAGAGGCGTTTGACTGGGGACTAGTCAAACACCTCCACCCATTGGAAGAAAAAATCATATTGGCAGGCGGATTGCATGCAGATAATGTCCAACAAGCAATTGCAGAAGTAAAACCTGTTGGTGTAGATGTATCAAGTGGAGTAGAAACAGATGGTGCAAAGGACGGAAACAAAATGGTTGCCTTTATCGAAAAGGCGAAGAGAGAAAGGTGATAACGATGGAAACCTATCAGCAACCAAACACACAAGGGCATTTCGGTTCATTTGGAGGGAGATTTGTCCCGGAAACGTTAATGCCGGCTGTATTGGAATTAGAAGAAGCATATCAAGAAGCGATCAACGACCCGGCGTTTATCGATGAGTTGAACGATTATTTAAAAGATTACGTAGGCAGAGAAACGCCTCTTTATAATGCAGAACGGTTCTCAAAACAACTAGGTGGGCCGAAGATTTATTTGAAACGAGAAGACCTGAACCATACCGGTGCACACAAAATTAACAATGCACTAGGCCAAGCACTACTAACGAAGCGAATGGGAAAACAGAAAGTAGTAGCTGAAACAGGTGCAGGTCAACATGGGGTAGCAACGGCAACTGTTTGTGCGCTACTTGGACTTGAATGTGTCATTTTTATGGGAAAAGAAGACATTCGCCGCCAAGAACTCAATGTGTTTCGAATGGAATTGTTAGGTGCTCGCGTTGAAAGTGTTGATCAAGGGAGCGGTACCTTGAAAGATGCCGTCAATGAGGCGCTTCGTTATTGGGTTAGCAATGTGGAGGACACGCATTATATTATTGGTTCTGTCGTTGGTCCGCACCCATTCCCACAAATCGTTCGTGACTTTCAAAGTGTGATTGGGGAAGAAACAAAGAAACAAATGCTAAACCAAGAGGGGAAACTTCCTGATGCCGTCGTTGCATGTATTGGTGGTGGAAGTAATGCAATGGGGATGTTTTATCCCTTTGTAAATGATAAAGATGTAAAGTTATACGGTGTGGAAGCTGGAGGTTCTGGTTTAGATACTGGTAAGCATGCTGCTACCTTAACGGATGGGAAAAAAGGTATTTTACATGGTACGATGACCTATTTATTACAGGATGATCATGGCCAAATTCAAGAAGCACACTCGATTTCAGCAGGGTTAGATTACCCTGGTGTCGGACCAGAACATAGTCATTTTAAAGAGATGGAACGTGTTGTGTATGATTCCATCACCGATGAAGAGGCTTTAGAAGGTTTACAAGTCTTATCACGTACGGAAGGGATCATTCCTGCGCTTGAGAGTGCCCATGCAATTGCTTATACGATGAAACTGGCAAAACAAATGAACCAGGATGAAACATTAGTTGTTTGCTTGTCAGGCCGCGGAGATAAGGACGTACAAACAGTAAGAGATGCGTTAGGAGGAAAAGCAAATGGGTAAGCAAAAGATGGATCAAGCATTTGAACAGGTGTTGGCAAAAGGCGATAAAGCATTTGTTCCCTATATCATGGCTGGTGATGGCGGGCTGGATCAATTGGATGAACAGTTGCAGTTTTTAGAGGAAAGTGGTGCAACGGTTGTAGAGCTAGGTATTCCTTTTTCGGATCCAGTGGCCGACGGACCTACTATCCAGGAAGCAGGTATTCGTGCTTTAGCTGAAGGGGTGAGTTTACGTGCTGTTTTGGAAAAATTACAGCAATCCAAACAGTCAAGAACGATTCCAGTTGTTTTAATGACCTATATTAATCCAATTTATGCCTATGGGGTTGCTGAATTTGCTGATGACTGTGATGCTGCTGGGGTTGATGGACTGATTATTCCTGACTTGCCATTAGAAGAAGAAGGCCTTATTGTCGAAGCGCTACAGAAAAACGACATTGCGCTCATCCGTTTAGCCGCATTAACAAGTACTAAGGATCGATTATCACAAATTGCAGAGCGTACCGAGGGCTTTCTTTACGCGGTAACGGTGACAGGTACCACCGGGGCGAGGAATTCTTTTCAAGACGATCTTGCGGCCCATTTAGAAGCGTTAAAGGGCCAGTGTTCCGTACCAGTGCTTGCAGGGTTTGGCGTGTCTACCCCAGAGCATGTTAGAAGTTTGACGGAACATTGTGACGGAGTTGTGGTTGGTAGTCGAATCGTTGATGCCTTGCATAAAGGGGATCGAGAAGCGATTCGAACACTTATTCAGTCCGCAAAGCTATCGGAAAAAACAAAAGCATGATCATAAAGCGTACAGGGTTATCTGTACGCTTATGTTTTTGATCGTATAGAAAAGCGGTTAAATAAGCAGTATCTCGAGAAAAAGGTTGAGATGATGTAAGAAAAGCGGCTAAATAAGCAGCATCTCGAGAAAAGCGGTGAGATGATGTAAGAAAAGCGGTTAAATAAGCAGCATCTCGAGAAAAAGGTTGAGATGATGTAAGAAAAGCGGCTAAATAAGCAGCATCTCGAGAAAAAGGGTGAGATGATGTAAGAAAAATGGCTAAATAAGCAGAATCGAGCGAAAAACGGTAAGATAATGTAAGAAAAATCATTAAATAAGCAGCATCTAGAGAAAAAAGCATTTAACATACTATATGCGATCAAACGAGCAAGATGTCTAATCGCACAAGAGAAACAACAATAGTTTAGTGTAGCAAGTCAATTTACATGCGAAACTATTATGAATCTTGATTCTTTCAAGCAACTTTCTAATGTGATTCACTACTGGTAAGTATAAAATAAAAGAGTGCGAAAATCATTCTGTCCGCACTCTTTTTATTACTAAGCTGTAACAGCTTCTTGCTCAGGAATTTTCTTCGCTTCTTTTGCCATGGCTTCCATCGCTACTTGGTTTAAGAAGTTTACAGGTTTATTGTAATGTGGTTGGAAGAAGAAATCCGTTAAAGCTAGCTGCTCAATTGTCATGTCATTTGCAATACCTACACTGATCGTGTTGATTGCTTGGGTAAAGTCTGCATCCGATATAACTTGAGCACCAACGATACGATGGGATCCTACTTCATATACAAGTTTTAGTTGAATGACAGCATTATCAGGCATGAATTCTGGACGATACGTGTCTTCCATATAGGCACTATCAACATCCAAACCAGCTAATGTTGCTGCACTTTCGGTTAATCCTGTTGATGCAATGTTATGGTTATAAATTTTAAGTCCAGAAGTTCCTTGTGTTCCAGGGTGGGCTAACACGGGTTGAACTAAGTTGTGTGCCACTAACGTCCCCATTCGAACTGCATTTGTTGCTAAAGGAATATAGGCTGGTTGTTTCGTAGCATTATAGTTGACTGCACAACAGTCACCTGCAGCATATACGTCTTTTATATTAGTCTGCATGTACTCGTCTACAATGATAGCGCCATTGTCTAGCATAGCAACTTGATCCTTGAATAAGGTTGTGTTCGGTCTGAAGCCAATACACATGACAACGAGATCCGCTTTATATTCGCCTTTGTCTGTGATTACTTTCTCTACTCTATCCTTACCGTCAAACTTAGATACAGTTTGATCAAGTGCAAGGTTAATTCCTCGTTGCTCAAAAGTCGTTTGAACGGGAGCGGTAAATGTATCATCTAAATAGCGGTTTAGAATTCGTTCTTCACTATCAATAAGTGTGACATTTTTCCCGTTCTCTTCAAAAGCCTCTACTAATTCTACGCCAATGTATCCAGCCCCAACTACGACAACATTTTGTACATCATCTGTTTCAGAGCGACGAATAATTTCGTTGGCATGATCAAAGTTTTTACATAGTTGGACATTTTCTAAATTAGAACCAGGGATTGGTGGTGTTACAGGCCATGATCCAGTTGTAATGATTAATTTATCATATGTGTACGCAGTGGTTACACCCGTTTTTAAATCTTTAGCCTCTAGTTGTTTTTGATTTACATCACAAGAAGTCACTTCATGTTTCATGTGCATGCGTACGCCTTTTTCTTCAAATTGTTTAACAGATGCGTAAAATAGTCCGTTCGCATCTTCGACTACACCACCAACATAAAGTGCAATTCCACAAGATAGGAAAGATACCGTATCATTTTTTTCAAAAACATCAATTTCTGCATGAGGGTATAAATTCAACATATTATTAATTGCCGCTGTTCCAGCATGTGTACATCCAATAACTGCTACTTTCATTTTCAATCAGCCTCCATAAAGTTCATTTATTCACATTCTATAGTGAAAACATTCACAATTTTATTTTATAAACTTACTATACCATTTAGTTTAATAAGTGACAAGGATTTGTTACCTATTTCACATAACTGTCACAAAAAAAGAAAAAAGCCCCAATCACTAATGGATGAGGGCTTGTTACTTATTTGCTTAGGTCCGTCGAAAAGATTCACGATCCATTAAGATATGCTTGATAAAAGGTTGTTAAATGTTCAATCATTGTGATCATACTCACATGAACCTCTTCGAAATCATCGCGCAAATTACTTTTTGTACTAAAATCACTATCAAGCATCTTTTCTACTTGGATTTCCATATATTCACTATTATCAAGTAATAAATATAAGTATCGCTGTGCTTTGGCATTATAGGTATTCATTGATGTTCGATCCAAATGGGTTAGCTTTAATCGGAACGTATTTATCTTTTTTTGCAATTGTTCTAAATCTTTGTAATGAATTATTTCTCTATTGGGCGTTGTGAACAGAGGATTAGATAATAAATTCTGAACCTCTTCTTCTCCAATGTAGGAAGTGGTGACATCCGGTTGTATCTCATCTGTCTTGTACAAGTTTTTAAATACTTCAAGTTTTGAAGTATATTCATCAATGGTACTTTTCTCAGCACTATAGGTAAAGGATTTGTTAAAACTAACAAATGAAAAAGGATAAATCCATCCCATGGCAATCACAATGATAATGAGTGCACTAATGGTGACGATTAAATGTTGTTTTCTCACCTTTTATATCTCCCTTTAAAGATTAAATTTATACAAAATTTTAACATGTTTCATGCTAATTCGCTAAATTGTTACACAAAGACTTTTTGTAAGGTCTGTTGTTTTTTTAATCGTAGTTGAAAGAAAATCCGACGTAACTAATGTTGTTCTCGCTCGCTCTTATAAAATGAGTGCTAATATAGAGCTCCGGAAATACACTACGCTTTCCACGGGCGGCTGGTGAGCCTCCCTCTATAAAAGTTGATATATCAACGCTTGTAGCAGTTTTAAATTATTTTTCAAAATTTTTTCGAGTGACTTTTAGTACCAGGGTAAGTTAAGTGGAAAAATTTACCATCCAATAGATACGCTTCGCTAATGCTAATTGGAAGTAATTAGCATTTTTGAATATATGTGATGCACATTGGATCTCTGCTGTACTTATGATGACTTACCCTCCCATGTCTCTTAGCGTCTAGCGCTCACATTCCTTCGTTCGGTCTATTCATAAGGCAGAGGCTGGCAGTGCTCCTCGAGAGACTCGTAGT
>NZ_SZNM01000022.1 GCF_005870085.1 Aquibacillus sediminis
AGTCTGGGCCGTGTCTCAGTCCCAGTGTGGCCGATCACCCTCTCAGGTCGGCTACGCATCGTTGCCTTGGTAGGCCATTACCCTACCAACTAGCTAATGCGCCGCGGGCCCATCTGTAAGTGATAGCAGAAGCCATCTTTCAACTTTCATTCATGCGAATAAAAGTATTATCCGGTATTAGCTCACGTTTCCGCGAGTTATCCCAATCTTACAGGCAGGTTGCCCACGTGTTACTCACCCGTCCGCCGCTCGTTCCACAAGCGCACACCCCGAAGGGTGATTGCTTGCTTCCCGCGCTCGACTTGCATGTATTAGGCACGCCGCCAGCGTTCGTCCTGAGCCAAGATCAAACTCTCCATAATAGAAAGAGTGTCTTTCACTCATACAAAAACTAGCTTTTAAAAATTGATTCAGGGTAGTCTGTTTCAAATAAATGAAACATCTTACCTAATCTGTTTCATACTGGTTGTTTTGTTCAGTTTTCAAAGATCAAACGCTGTCTGTAACAGCGACGATATATATAATATCATTGTTTGTTGTTGGTGTCAATAATTTATTTGAATTATTTTTTATGAAGTTTCTTTAAGGACAACTTCTTTTTCCTAACAACAAAAAATAATATAGCATATATATTATTCATTAGCAATAGTTTTTTAAAACATTATATAAAAATGCTACTAGCTAAATCTTATCTATTCGTATTTAATCTTTTTAGGTATGTATCTCAAACACTCATCTTCACTTGCAACTCTTCGAAATAATTGAAATAACAGACGATACCTCTCATCCATCGCCCGCTTTACCATATGATCAATTCGATTGTCATTTAAATCTAATAGTAAATCCTCTAGTTCTCGTTTTATTAAATATTCAACTTCTTTTTTCTCCATTTCATTCATTAACATTCCTAACACGTAAGTCACTCCTAAAGACATATTCTTTTTTATTTTTACCATATGACTCATTTTTATAATGAATAAACAAATTCTTCATTCATATTAAAAAAATCTGCTCATAAACTTATAGCAAGTCCAATAAGGGGGAGGAAGTATGCAACACTTTTACACATTAAAGATAGGAAACTGGAAAAAGTGGGGATTACTAGTTGTTGGTGCATTATTCACGGCTTTTTTTCTGTGGATTGAAGTAGAAAGTTCCTACTCAGTGTTTTCACCTAAAGAAGAGGCTACGGCACTAAGTAAAGGTAGTGAAGATGATCCTAATATTGCACTAACGTTTAATATTTCATGGGGGAATGAAAAGGTAGAACCAATTTTGGAAAAGTTAAAGAAACATGATGTACAAGCAACATTTTTTCTTAATGGAGAATGGGCGGAGCGACACCCAGATATTGTGAAGGAAATTGATGAAGAAGGCCATGAAATTGGTATGATGGGCTATCATTATAAGAGTTATGTTAAACTAGATCCAAATGAGGTAAGAAAAGATTTAAATCAAGCCAAAAGTACATTTGATAAGTTAGGGTTCCCTGATATTGAATTAGTAAGGACTCCGAACGGGCACATCAATCAAGAAGTTTTAGAAATAGTAAGCCAACAAGGATACCAAGCGATTCAATGGAACATTAATCCTAAGGACTGGAAAAACCCTGGTACACAAACGATTATAGATGAGGTTATGAAAACCACATCGAACGGGGATATTATATTACTTCACGCCTCTGACTCAGTGAAACAAACTCCAAAAGCTCTCGACACTATTCTTCCAGGCTTAAATAATAAGGGGTTTGAATATGTAAGTATATCTGAACTTATATCAAGAGCAGATTCACAATCTAAAGAGGTAGAGTGATAAACTTGTTTAACATTAAAGAGGACAGGCCTTTATTTAGAAGTAAAGCCTGTCCTCTTACTTATTTCCTTTCTGTTATCCTGTGTAATACCAGTAATTGATATGTATTACAAACTAATAAAGGGATGATCATAAGCCACGTATAATCATTACCACTAGCTCGCAAACCTGGTACCCACTCAATTGTTGTGATCACAATCATAAAGAAAAGGGCTGGTATAAATGCCTTCCTATTTGTTTCTTTTGCTTTAATTCCTGAAATTATCCATCCATATACAAATATAGCAACTGCTACTAATATATAGATATAAATGGAGGTTTCCCCATCTGATCCTTTATAACGAAAATATACTAAATCAAATAATGTAACTCCTATCAAAATAACTTGAATAGGCCCCCAAAGACCTCTAAACATTCCTAAACCAAATTGGTTAATAGTCAAGTACGCAAAGAAGCCCATTTGACTGACTAAACTAAACACAAATCCCAATCCAATAAAGAAGATAAGCAATCCAAATATCTCAAAAACATCAATGGGATTTAGAAATGCTGCATATGTTTCGGATTTCACAAAAAAACTTGTAAGTAGTGTTGATATTCCGCCTATCAATAATGTTGTAAAAAACAAGCGAACCAAATTTCGACTTTTCACAATTTTATCCCCCTAAATGTGAACAACAGTTATATTTCTCTCTTGACAGTTTATCATGAATGGTATGTTTTTTCCTTTGTCATACATATTTTTTAATGTGAATCCCATATTATAAATAAGTTAAATCGCACATAACCGCACCGAAAGGAGTTGAATTTTATGATGAAACAAATAAATCTTGTACTTATCTGCTCATGCGTTCTCCTATTAAGTGCATGCGGCGGTGGTGGCGGTCAATCAAATGGAAGTGAAGCAAGTTATGAAGAAGTGAAAAAAATGGTTACAGATATATTAAAAACGGATGAAGGTAATAAGGCAATCACAGAAGTGTTAACCGATGAGGAAATGCAGAAAACGTTTGTTATTGAATCTAAAGTTGTAGAAGATTCTGTTACAAGTGCACTCACTTCAGACAAAGGAAAAGAATTTTGGAATAAAATGTTTGAAGACCCGAAGTTCGTTGAATCTTATGCAAAAGCGATGAAGGAACAACAAGAAGATGTTATAACTGGATTAATGAGTGACTCTGAATATCAAAAAAAAATGATCGAAATTTTACAGAACCCTGATATGGAAAAGCAACTGGTCAGTGTACTAAAGGGACAAGAATTTCGTGAACACTTAGAAAAAACGATTCAGGAAACCTTAGACTCGCCAATGTTTCAAGCAAAAATGGCTGATGTGATCTTGAAAGCTGCTGAAGAAATGAAACCAACCGAAGAATCTGGTGGTGAATCTGGAGGAGAACAATCTGGAGAGTCCGGCGGTGGAGAACAGAGTGGATCCGGTGATGAACAAGACGGAGGTGGCGGTGGACAGTAAAAGTTAAAATACTTAACACTCCCACCACCATTCTAACAAAGGTCGAGGTGTCTTGTTCCCCCCAAAGTTAAAGACAGACCTCGACTTGGTCACTTTAGTCTCCAAAGGGGATTGATTTAAGACCTCAAGGGAGAGGCAATGGAGCTGAACTTAGCTATACACTTTTATCTTTCTAGAAAAAAGGGGCTGATCTGATTCAGCCCCTTTTTTTACTCTTCAAATTTTTCAACTACTTTAGCAGCCAATTTTCTATATTCTTTACCGTTTGGATGATCTTCTTGATAAACAGATGGTGCAAATACATCCTCTTCTTCATATGGTTGTTGGAGAGACAAATGACCTAATACTTTTGTTTGCAGTGCCTCGGCTAATTTATTGCCTCCACCTTTTCCAAAGACATATTCCTTTTCTCCTGTTACTTTGCTTTCAAAATAAGACATGTTTTCGACCACACCTAAGATTTCATGGTCTGTCGTTAGTGCCATTTGTCCTGCTCTTGCTGCAACAAATGCTGCAGTTGGATGTGGTGTTGTAACAATAATTTCTTTAGAAGAAGGAATCATGTTATGAACATCAAGAGCTACATCACCAGTTCCGGGTGGTAAATCTAGCAATAAATAGTCAAGATCGCCCCATTCAACTTCTTTAAAAAAGCTGGTCAGCATTTTACCTAATCGAGGGCCACGCCATATGACTGGAGAATTATCCTCAACAAAGAAACCCATCGAAATGACTTTTACCCCAAATCTCTCAACAGGAACAATCCTGTTTCCTTTTAAAGATGGGCGTTTCTCCACTCCCATCATATCTGGAACACTAAAACCATAAATATCAGCATCGATGATACCTACTTTTTTACCCAATCGAGCAAGTGCAACAGCTAAATTAACTGTAACTGTTGATTTACCAACGCCACCTTTACCACTAGCTACAGCGATAAAGTTTGTACCAGAATCGCCACTTAACAGAGAAGTATCTTTTTCAGAAGCTGGTTGAAATTTTTGGATAATTTCATCTGGTAATTGACTGAAACGAAGTCCAACCGTTACGGCACCTTCTCGCTTTAACACATTTACAACTTCTTGTTGGAGCTGCATCTGTTCTGCGGTATTTGTTTTGCCTATTGCAAGCTTAACGCTTACATGTTTCTTTTCTTCTTTAATTGTAATTTCTTCAACCCCGCCAGTTTCTTCGAAGGTTTTATGTAAAAATGGATCCTTAATAGGATTTAATAGATTTAATACCTGTTCCTTTGTCAACATTCTAACTTCACCATCCTTCATACTATTTACCTTATCAAAATTAGTATAACATAATAAAAGCATAAGCGCCCGGTTAGCAACGTACAGAGCTGATAGAAGTCTCATTAGTTGCTGGGCTCTTAAGCTGGGAGAGGTTGTTCCTATAATAGGCTAGAACTAGTCCAACATACATACTTTTATTACTGTGGTAAAAATTATAGGATGGTGTAAGACTTGTTACTACTCTTCCTTTTCTTCAGAACCCTCAGTTACATAACGTAAAATTCCTTCATAAATACTGGCCGCCATCTTTCGTTGATAATCTTCTGTTTTTAATTGTTCACGTTCTTGAACATTAGATAAAAAACCGATTTCCACTAAAGCACCAGGAGTTTGCGCATGTTTCAATAAATACATATTAACAGCTCGCGCATCCCGATTCGTATTGTCCAAGTTTCTTTTAATTTCAGCTTGAATTAATTCGGCCAATTGTTCACTTTTTTCTAAAGAAGGGTAAAAGAATGTTTGTGCGCCACTCCACTTATCGGAAGGAAGAGCATTTAGATGAACACTAACGACAAAATCGGCTTCTTTTTCTTTAATTAAGTCGACTCGATTTCTTAAATCTTCTGCTTTTCTTCGCGAATAACCATCCGTATCTTCAGCTGCAAGGTCACGATCAGTCTCCCTAGTCATATAAACGAGTGCTCCAGCCTGTTGTAGATAGTTACGTAAATATTTTGAAACATCGAGTGCGATATCCTTTTCTAAGGTTTCATCTGCCCCTACGGCACCACCATCAACACCACCATGTCCAGGATCCAATACAATTGTTTTTCCGGCCAATGGTAAGGACCAGGTATTCCAAGTACTTGTTGATTTTTGTATTGGGTATTGTACTAACATCACTAAAAGGATTGCTCCAATAATCCAACCTGCTACTTTCACAGACTTTGTCATCTGCATTTCCCCCCATACATATTCCTGTTTCTCACTATATGGGACAAGGTGTTTATTTATGACTGATTTATTACCAAACAACTTCACATAAGCTGTATTATGTGCAGTAACTTTGCCTTTTTGCATTCTGATTGAAATAAGTGTAATACTGTCGCTACGGCAGAATACTCCGCTTTCCGCGGGCACGGCCTCAGCTAACTTGGTAAAGAAAACCACTTTACCAAGTGGATCTTCGGCTCGCGCTGTTCCTGCAGGAGTCTCCGTATTCTGCCTTCGCTGGTATAAGTTGGCTGATTATTGATAGATGTAATACTTTATAAACTCAAAAACTATAAAATCAACATGGCATTTAATAAGCAATACACCATAAAACTTCAGAGTACTTGAAAAAGCGGAGGAAATACACGAAGACTCCCGTGGGACTAGTGGCCTCGGTGAGACCCCGCAGTGAGGGACGAGCGAGGAGGCTCACCAGCCCCCCCACAGGAAAGCGGAGTGTATTTCCGCAGCGGCTATTATCTCTCACTTTATAAAGGACATAAGAGAGAAATACGCATAATACAGCTTATGTGTAATAAATACACTCTATTAAAGATAAGCACAAAAAAGACCCCCAACCAAATCGATTGAGAGCCTTCCAACGTAGATATATTAACGTTTTGAGAACTGTGGTGAACGACGAGCGCCTTTAAGACCGTATTTCTTACGTTCTTTCATACGAGCATCACGAGTTAGGAATCCTTCACGTTTTAAAGCTGTACGATATTCAGGATCTGCTTCTAATAATGCACGAGCAACTCCGTGACGAATTGCACCAGCTTGACCAGTGAATCCTCCACCATCAACATTTACTAGTACATCATAGCTTCCTTCAGTTTCTGTAAGTGCTAAAGGTTGTTTAATGATTGTACGTAGTGTTTCATATGGGAAATAGCTTTCTGCATCGCGCTTGTTAACAGTAATTTTACCTGTTCCAGGAACTAAACGAACACGTGCAGTTGAACTTTTACGACGTCCGGTACCGTAGTATTGTACTTGTGCCACGATTTGTTACCTCCTTTTAATTATCCGCGAAGTTCGTAAACTTCTGGTTTTTGTGCTTGGTGATTATGTTCTGATCCTCTATACACATGCAATTTCTTACCCATTTTACGTCCAAGAGTTCCTTTTGGAAGCATACCTTTGACAGTAAGTTCTAGCATTTGTTCAGGATATTTTGTACGCATTTCATATGCATTACGTTCCTTCAAGCCACCTTGCCAGCCTGAGTGACGGTAGTACATTTTGTCATTAAGTTTGTTACCTGATAGTTCAATTTTTTCTGCATTGATGATGATGACATGGTCACCTGTGTCGACATGTGGCGTGTATGTTGGTTTGTGCTTACCACGTAAGATAGTAGCAACTTCACTTGCTAGACGACCTAACGTTTGACCTTCAGCATCCACAACATACCATTTGCGTTCGATATTATTTTCATTGGCCATGAAAGTTGTGCGCATGATCCGTACCTCCTATATATCAATCATTTTCTTTTTTAAATTACTTGATTATGACTTATTATTCAATGTTAAAGTGCATATATCTTATATTCTACACGAGTTAACTTTCCGGGGCTAATCGTGGTATAGAAAATAAAATGCCATAGATCATATTATAACATTCAAGGGGTTTTGTCAATATAATGTGACACCTGGATGTGTTGTTTTTAATAATTAATATTTTCCATTCAAATAATTAGATGATCTAAAACTCATTATAGACAACTCTCCATAAAAACAAACCTTGTGGTGGAGCTGTTTTTCCTGCTGCTACTCGATCTTTTGCATCGAGCACTTGTTTCATATGCGAAGGGGTTAAACTACCTGTTCCAATTTCTATTAACGTACCGACTATTATACGGACCATATTATATAAAAAACCACTACCTTTGCATACGAACACAATTTGATCTTCTTCTTGATAACATGACGCATGATAGATTGTACGTATTTTATCACCTTTAACACCTGTGTTAGCAGCACAGAAGGAACTAAAGTCATGTTCCCCTTCCAACAAGCTACATGCTTCGTTCATCACTTCTATGTCTAATGGCTGTTTGACATGCAAAGTATGGTCCCTATTAAAGATGTCAATCTCTTTTCTATTCATTATGAAATAACGATACTCTTTTTCTTTAACATCAAACCTAGCATGAAAAGAATCCGCTACTTTTTTAACGTTGCAGACATATACATCGTTAGGTAATAACGTATTTAAAGCCTTTTTCCAATTTTCAGTTGGTATGGTTAGTGGTGAATCAAAGTGAATAACCTGCCCCCATGCATGGACACCTGCATCCGTTCTACCGGAAGCCGTCACACGCACATGTTGGCCCTTATGCATCTTCGTGAGTGCTGATTCTAATTCTTCCTGCACTGTTCGACCATTAGGCTGAATTTGATAGCCAGAGTAATTCGTTCCATCATAACTAATTGTACACATTAATCGCTCGACCATGTTTTGTCCATCCTTTTTAAGCTCTAGTCATTACCAGACCAATAATAATCAATAGAAATAAACTGATAACGAATAGATCTCGCCCCTCAATCTTTAATTCTCTTAATTTGGTACGGCCTTCTCCCCCTTGATATCCTCGGGCCTCCATTGCCATTGCAAGTTCCTCTGCGCGCTTAAATGCACTTACGAACAATGGCACTAGTAAAGGAACAACAGCTTGCACTCTATCTCTTATTGGTCCAGTTTTAAAATCAACTCCTCGAGAAGCTTGGGCTTTCGATATCTTCTCTGTCTCTTGCATCAATGTTGGAATGAACCTTAACGAAATTGACATCATAAGTGCGAGTTCATGGACAGGGAATTTGATTTTTTTAAGTGGGCCTAATAACGTTTCAATCGCATCGGTAATCTCAATCGGGGTTGTCGTCAATGTTAATAACGACGTCACTAAAATCAATAGAAAAAAGCGCAAGGAAATTGCAGCTCCCTGAATAATAGCCCCTGAATATATGGGGTATGATGCAATTTGGAATAATACCTCTCCGTCTTTTGTCACAATTAAATGAAGAATAAAAGTGAACACAATTAGAAACCAGACTGGTGTGAGGCCTTTGGCAATATAAGATAACTTTATACGAGTCAACAGGGCACTACCAATAGAAAATGCTGTTAATAACCCATAGCTTGCAACAGAGTTTGCTAAAAATACAACAATAACAAAGGTAAATATAATTGCTATTTTAGTACGTGGATCTAAACGATGTATGAAAGAATCACCTGGGACATATTGACCAATAATAAATGAATTACTCATAATTTTTCCCCTTAAGCTTTTCTACTACTTGTTGCGCTACTTCCGCAAGGCTTTGTCCTTGATAAGAAAGGTTGATCGCAAACCGCTTTTCAACTTTATTGAGAAACTCAATAATCTCTGGGATATCTAGTTGGACTTCATTTAATTCTTGTTTTCTTGTAAACACATCTAGAGGGGTACCTTCCATATATTTTGTCCCCTTATTTAAAATAATAACATGATCTGCATAGCGAAGTGCATCTTCCATACTATGGGTAACAAGGATCGTTGTTAACCCTTTTTGTTTGTGCAACTGGTAAAACATATCCATCATATCTTTTTGTCCTCGAGGATCTAAACCAGCTGTTGGTTCGTCTAGTACTAATACTTCTGGGGCCATTGCTAATACACCTGCAATAGCAACCCTTCTCATCTGACCACCACTAAGATCAAAAGGAGACCGTTCTAATAAGGATTCAGGAAGTTGAACAGCTTCAATAACCTCATACAACCGTTTATTTATTTCCTGCTCGGCTTCCCCAAAATTTTTAGGTCCAAATCCAATATCTTTGGCAACCGTCTCTTCAAATAACTGATGTTCAGGATATTGAAAGACGACCCCTACCTTTTTCCGTAGGTCCATCACATTTTTTAATTTTTCATCAGGAGAAAGGGTGAAATTACCTATTTGTACTTGCCCATCTGTTGGTCGTAATAAACCATTTAAATGCTGCAGTAAGGTTGACTTCCCAGAACCAGTATGCCCTACAATCGCTACATACGAACCTGACTTGATATCAAACGATAGGTTTTGTAGTGCACGATGTTCAAAAGGTGTATTGGGTTGGTAAATATAGCTTACATTTTTGAATGATATGTCCATAGTTCCTCCAATAATTCTTCATGATTTAATGGTTGATGGTTTAATGGTACATCTAATTGCTTTAACTCATCAGCAAACTTTGCAACAAACGGAATATCTAACCCAATCGACTGTAATTCATCCTTTTGACGGAACAAGTTTCTTGGTGTGGATTCTAACCAAACCTTTCCATTATTCATCACAATTACACGATCAGCTTGGACAATTTCTGTTAAATCATGGGTGATGGTAACCAATGCTAAGTTACGTTCGTGTTTCACGGCATTAATCGTTTCCATGATTTCAGCACGCCCTCTTGGGTCTAACATTGCAGTTGCCTCATCCAAGATGATAACAGTTGGAGAAATAGCTAACACACTCGCGATCGCCACTCTTTGCTTTTGACCTCCAGACAATCGATGTGGCTCATGTAATAAAAAATCATTCATTGAAACAGAAGCCAAACTACTGTTAATCCTGGTTACCATTTCTTCTCTTGCTATACCTCGGTTTTCTAGTCCAAAGGCCACATCGTCTCTCACGGTAGTTCCGACAAATTGGTTATCAGGATTTTGAAAAACCATACCAACACGTTGACGAATTTCCCATACAGTATCTTGCTTAACTTCAATTCCATCAACGATAATTTGACCTTCTTGTGGAAATAATAAACCATTAATTAGTTTCGCAATCGTCGATTTACCTGAACCATTGTGACCTATTATAGCAACCCACTCGTCCACGTTTATCTTAAAATTGACGTCTTTTAATACCCAAGGTTGTTCCTCACTATAGCGGAATGATACATGTTTAAATTCAATAAAAGAGCTCACCTTACTCTTCCCTCCCTTTGGCACAAACACAGTTGATTTCCTTAGTATGTTTATTTATTAAAAATGGACGCATTTTATATGCCTTTTGCTTTTAACATTCGTAGTTGATGGAAACTCCGAATTAACTTATTTTCTCGCTCGTTCTTTATAAATTGAGTGCTAGTCTAGCGCTGCGAAAATACACCTACGCGCATCCTAAGGTGGCTGATGAGCCTCCTTGAAAATAAAGTTCAATTTTCTTCGTGCGATGCATCGCTGCCGTAGCGTTCCTTGTCCTCGTTCGTCCCTCACTTGCGGGATCTCATCGAGGCCATTCCTCCCACAGGAGTATCTGGTGTATTTTCTCCACTCTTTCTGTGTTATCGAATTCTTTAAGGAAAATTACTAGAGTATACGTACAACAAAAGCTTCCTATCCCGTAGATAATAGTGCACTCAGACTCAGTTATTAGGTTCAAGTGTTTTATCTAGCTTAGATCAGAAAATTACTAATAGCGTAGGCAGAATACGGAGACACCTCGAAAATAAAGTTCAATTTTCTTCGTGCGATGCATCGCTGCCGTAGCGTTCCTTGTCTTGCGGGAACAGCACGAGTCCGAAGTCCCCGCAGTGTGGTCTTCACGAGGAGGCTGAGGCCGTGCCCGGAAAGCGGAGTATTCTGCCGAAGCGATGGTATAACACGCAATCAAATTCAATGTCATAAAGAAATTTTATCAAAATTACTTCGGAGTCTATGTTGTTTATGAACTACAAAAAATTTTGAACACTATAATCATAAGACTTAAATTTCGCGCCACCATCTACATTCCTATTTCATCATATTATTTTATCATAGTCATAGGGAAGTGTTGCCACGGAGAGAAAAATATTATAAAAAAAGAAGCTTGGTTAAGGTTCTTCCAAGCAAACAAAACAAGTTCATAACAAAAAAGGGCTGGGATTCACCTCGTGGAAGAGATTCTCCTGCCCTTCAAGCTATTACACTTTAATTAAACTAGTTCAATAATCGCCATTTCTGCTCCATCACCACGACGCTGTCCTAACTTAAGAACACGTGTGTAACCACCTTGACGCTCGTCATAACGTGTAGCAATATCAGAAAATAGTTTTTGTACAGCATCCTCATTTTCGTTTGCTTCAGCATTATAAAGAAACGCCGCAGCTTGACGACGGGCATGAAGATCGCCACGCTTACCAAGAGTAATCATTTTATCAACAACTGAACGAAGCTCTTTTGCCTTAGCTTCTGTTGTTTCAAGTCGTTCATGAATAATCAAATCTGTGGCAAGGTTGCGAAGTAGCGCCATACGTTTATCAGTAGTACGACCTAGTTTTCTAGCCATGGATTATCCCTCCCTTTTTCGGAAATATCTAAAGGTGTCGATTAATCGTCTTTACGTAAACCTAAACCAAGATCTTCTAGTTTATGTTTTACTTCTTCTAGTGATTTTCGACCTAAGTTACGTACTTTCATCATATCTTCTTCAGATTTATGCGCAAGTTCTTGCACTGTATTAATGCCAGCGCGTTTCAAACAATTGTAAGAACGAACGGATAAGTCTAATTCTTCAATCGTCATTTCTAACACTTTTTCTTTTTGGTCCTCTTCTTTTTCAATCATGATTTCAGCGTTCTTCGCTTCATCAGTTAGACCAACAAAGATATTTAAGTGTTCCATATAAATTTTAGCACCAAGTGAGATAGCCTCTTCTGGTCGAATGCTTCCATCTGTTGATACATCAAGTGTAAGTTTGTCAAAATTTGTAATTTGACCTACACGAGTGTTTTCTACTTGATAAGTAACACGGGAAATAGGTGTAAAGATAGAATCAACTGGAATCACACCGATAGGCTGATCATCATGGTTATTTGCTTCGGCTGGACGGTACCCACGACCACGTTCTGCCGTAATCTTCATGTGTAAGTGTGCATTGGTCCCTAATGTCGCTATATGAAGATCAGGATTCAAAATTTCAACATCACTATCAAATGTAATGTCTGCAGCCGTAACTTTTCCTTCTCCCTGTACATCAATCTCTAATGTCTTTTCATCATCAGAGTAGATTTTTAGAGCTAACTTCTTAAGGTTTAGGATGATTGTTGTAACATCTTCCACAACACCATCAACAGTTGAAAACTCATGAAGTGCACCGTCAATTTGTACAGATGTTACAGCTGCACCAGGAAGTGAGGATAGAAGGATACGACGCAAGGAGTTTCCTAGTGTTGTACCATAACCACGTTCAAGTGGTTCGATAACAAACTTTCCAAAAGTAGCGTCATCGCTAACCTCAACCGTTTCAATCTTTGGTTTTTCAATTTCGATCATTATTAAAACCCTCCTTCAAAACGTCGAAACCCCGGTTAGACATCGTCTAACCGAAATTCCTCAGGTGGCAGTTCCCGTTTCTGCTCAATGCCAATTCGTATTTTCTGTTCTATCATTGCTGTCTAGTTTAAAGTTCAACCAAAAATATACATTAGTTATTGGTCCCATTATACTTTAAGCTATCATAACCCATTATAGACAGCCTGACAAATTATATACAGATAAATTAAACACGACGACGTTTTGGTGGGCGGCAACCATTGTGAGGAACTGGTGTTACATCAACAATGGCTGTAACTTCTAAACCTGCTGCTTGAAGTGAACGAATCGCTGCTTCACGTCCAGCACCAGGACCCTTAACAGTTACTTCTAGAGTTTTTAAGCCATGTTCTTGAGCTGATTTTGCTGCTGCTTCAGCTGCCATTTGTGCAGCAAATGGCGTGGATTTACGTGATCCTTTGAATCCAAGCGCACCAGCACTGCTCCATGCAACTGCATTACCTTGAACATCAGTAATTGTTACAATCGTATTGTTAAATGTTGAACGGATGTGTGCTACACCAGTGTCAATATTCTTTTTCACGCGTTTTTTACGTGTGTTTTGTCTACGAGCCATTTATGAAACAACCTCCTTTACTTTATTTTTTCTTGTTAGCCATTGTTTTACGTGGGCCTTTACGAGTACGAGAGTTATTCTTCGTTTTTTGACCTCGTAATGGTAACCCTCTACGGTGACGGACACCACGATAAGAACCGATTTCGATTAGACGCTTGATGTTAAGAGAAAGCTCACGACGAAGGTCACCTTCAACAGTAAACTGTTCAACAGCAGTACGAATTTTAGCTAACTCGTCTTCTGTAAGATCACGAACTCGTGTATCTTCAGAAACCCCAGCCTCTTTCAATATTTTTTGTGCTGTAGTTTTTCCAACTCCGTAGATATATGTTAGAGAGATAACTACGCGCTTCTCACGAGGAATATCAATACCTGCTATACGTGCCATATTAAGCCTGCACCTCCTTTTCGATTATCCTTGTTTCTGTTTGTGTTTTGGATTTTCACAAATTACCATAACTTTACCTTTACGGCGAATAACTTTACATTTTTCACATATTGGTTTTACAGATGGTCTTACCTTCATCATCCATACCTCCTTTTGACGGAAGTCATCAATTATTTATAACGGTACGTGATACGCCCTCTTGTTAAATCATATGGAGAAAGTTCAACCGTAACTTTGTCCCCAGGTAAGATTCGGATGAAATGCATACGGATTTTACCAGAAACATGAGCTAGTACGGTATGACCATTCTCTAACTCAACTTTAAACATAGCATTAGGTAACGTGTCAATGACAGTACCTTCTACTTCAATTGCATCGTCTTTTGCCATCGAGTTGATCTCCCTTCTTCAAATCAGTCACTTTTTCATTGACAAATTTTGATATAGCAAATCGTAGCTTACCATTTGTTACGCGACCAGTTTCTAGAAGGCTGTTTCGTACTTCTGGAGAGATGTAATCTTGCAACGAAATATGATTGAAATTCTTTTTCTTTGGTCGGTCATATTTTCTTTTTTCCCCATCAGCAAGCAAAACAAAACGATCGTCTACAATTTGTATGACAATTGCAAATTGACCTGCTTCGCGTCCTTGTAAGATTTGAACTACTTGACCTATTCGCGGACTCGACTCCGTTTCACTCAACCACGATCACCTTCACTTAGGTTATGACACTCATAACCTTATAATATAATGGAAAGAGCAATCCTCTAGCCATTATGGGTGACAACCATTCCAATTATTTTATAAGAGTCGTTCACCTTTATTCTTCCATTAACCAACTACAGAGTAACAGGTCAATGTTATTGTCAAGCCCCTGGCATATAAACATGTGGAGTAAGTGGGTCTTCATGAGACAAATAGACTCACTGATGGACCCTTCTACCTTAAATAGAATATGAACTGACTCCGACATTATATGCTTAACAAAATAGTTGAAAGGTGGACACCTTGTTTTACGTAATGAAAAAGCGTTAAGAAACTTGTAAATTCTTCTTCGCGATAAAATATCACGAAAATCATTATAACCTTTATTGAAACGAATTGCATCTAAACTGGGAAGGAAATTAATAGTAATGTTATCCAATCCCAAATGTAGTATAGAATCAAATCATTTTTTAGAAGGAACATTCCTTATGCTAAATCTTTTAGTTTTTCATCAATATTTTCAAAGACATCGTTTATATCTTGTGCGCCATCTATAGTAGCAAGATAACCTTTGTCTTGATAGAAATCAATCAATGGTTGTGCTTGCTCTATATTAACTTCAAGGCGTTTCTTTACAGTTTCAGGTTGATCATCTTCGCGTTGGATAAGTGAAGCACCATCCTTATCACATAACCCCTCTTGCTTAGGTGGGTTATACTCAACATGATAAGTTGCACCACATGTCGGACAGATACGGCGTCCAGTTAATCTGTCAATGAGTTGTTCCTTTGGTACGTTAACATGAAGAACATAATCGAGTTTGCGATCCATATCAGCTAATAAATTTTCTAACGCGTCTGCTTGGGCAATGGTTCGAGGAAAACCGTCTAAAAGGAAACCTTTAACACAATCATCCTTACTCAATCGTTCTCTCACAATACCAATGGTAACTTCGTCTGGAACAAGTTCCCCTTGATCCATAAATTCTTTAGCCTTTTTTCCGAGATCCGTTCCTTCTTTAATGGCTGAACGGAACATATCTCCTGTTGAGATATGAGGGATCTGATATTTTTCAACTATCTTTTCTGCTTGTGTACCTTTACCTGCACCAGGTAGCCCCATAAGGATTAAATTCACAGAAATTCTCCTCGCTCTCGTTTCAACTACTACTTAATGAACCCTTTGTAGTGTCGTTTTACTAGTTGGCTTTCTAGTTGTTTCATTGTTTGAAGAGCAACCCCGACAACAATTAATAAACTAGTTCCACCAATTTGTACTGCTTGCGGTAAATTTGCTAAATTACCTAAAATTAATGGTAGTACAGATACCGCTGCTAAGAAGATGGATCCTACGAAAGTCAATCGATACATCACTCTAGTAAGATAGGTTTCCGTATTGTTACCAGGTCGAATCCCTGGTATATATCCACCTTGTTTTTTCAAGTTTTCAGCCATTTGCTCTGGATTCACTTGAACAAATGTATAGAAGTAAGTGAAAGCAATAATTAATGCTACATAGATTACCATTCCGATAGGCGTTGTGTAATCAAAAACATTGGCAATTACCCCAGCTACTTCATTACCTTCAAAGAAACTTGCAACAGTTCTTGGTGCAATGATGAAGGAAATCGCAAAGATTACTGGAATAACCCCTGCCGCATTTACTTTCAATGGTAAATGTGTAGAATGACCACCTACTGGTGAACGGTTTTCGAGTCTTTTTGCATATTGAATAGGAATCTTACGCAATGCTTGTTGAATAAAGATTACACCAACAACAACAGCAAGAACAACTAGAACAATCAATGCGACGATCACAATGTTTAAAAATAGTTCATCACCGACATTGCCACCGAAATACTGTTCGTAAAGTTGATTCACACCATTCGGTACTGCAGCAACGATACCAGCAAAGATCAGGATTGAGATACCATTACCAACACCATTAGCTGTAATCTGCTCACCAAGCCACATCAAGAATGCAGTTCCACTCGTCAAGACGATAGCAATGATAAGAAACTTCCCAACATTAGGGTTTTGTATTAACATGCCATTTGTCATTGCGTTGAAACCAATGGACATCCCAATAGCTTGAATAAAAGCTAATACGATCGTCCCATAACGGGTAAACTGAGCTAATTTCTTACGTCCAACTTCGCCTTGTTTCTTCCATTCAGCAAACTTTGCCACAACATCCATCTGCAATAATTGCATGATAATAGAGGCGGTAATGTAAGGCATAATCCCCATCGCAAAAATAGAGAAATTCTGCAGTGCGCCGCCTCCAAATGTATTTAGGAACCCAAATACACTTTGTTCATCCATGAAGTTAATTGCATCTCTAGATGAAAAAGGTACAGGGATAAATGTTCCTAATCTAAATACAATTAGCATTAATAAGGTAAAAATAATCTTTCGTCGGATATCACCCACGCGCATAAAGTTGGAGATGGAACGAAACATTAAATCACCTCAGTTTTACCGCCCGCTGCTTCTATAGCTTCTTTTGCTGAAGCAGAGAACTTATGAGCTTTTACGGTTAGTTTTTTATCAACATTGCCATTACCAAGCACTTTGATACCTGCTTTAAGCTTGCTTACAACGCCTGATTCTAAAAGTAGCTCAGGTGTTACTTCTGTTCCATCTTCAAAACGATTTAAAGCGTCTAGATTCACAATCGCTAGCTCTTTACGGTGAATGTTTGTAAATCCACGTTTAGGTAGTCGTTGGAATAGAGGCATTTGTCCACCTTCGAATCCAGGACGAGTACCCCCGCCAGAACGTGCTTTTTGTCCTTTGTGGCCACGTCCGGAAGTTTTACCGTTACCTGAAGACATTCCACGACCTACACGATTGCGTTCTTTACGAGCTTGTGATGGCTTCAATTCATGAAGTTTCATGCGAGCACCTCCTCTTACAATTTATTTATATTAAACCTCTTTCACCGATACTAAATGTGACACTTTATCTATCATACCACGAAGGGCTGGTGTATCTTCACGGACAACCGACTGGCGAATTTTCTTTAAGCCAAGTGTTTTGACAGTAGCTTTTTGAGATTCTGATCTGCCAATCACACTGCGCGTGAGGGTAATTTCTAACTGTTTAGCCATTTGATTTCCCTCCTATCCTTTCAATTCTTCTACGGATTTCCCACGAAGTTTTGCAACTTCTTCGGCACGTTTTAAATCGTTTAGACCGTTAACTGTAGCACGTACCATGTTAATAGGTGTGTTTGAACCTAAGGATTTAGATACGATATCACCAATACCTGCTAGTTCAACCACAGCACGAACAGGTCCACCTGCAATAACCCCTGTACCTTCTATAGCAGGTTTCATTAGGATATTTCCTGCGCCGAATTCACCAATAATTTCGTGTGGAATCGTAGTACCAACGATTGGTACTTGAATAAGATTTTTCTTCGCATCATCAATTGCCTTTTTAATTGCATCAGGTACCTCTTGTGCTTTACCAGTACCAAATCCAACATGGCCATTTTTATCACCGACTACTACTAGTGCAGCAAAGCGGAAACGACGTCCACCTTTTACTACTTTTGCAACACGGTTGATCGTTACAACACGTTCTTCTAAATCTAATTTGTTCGGGTCAATGTTTGTACGCAATATATGTCCCTCCTTTTACAATTAAAATTCAAGACCTGCCTCGCGGGCAGCATCTGCTAATGCTTTTATACGTCCATGGTATAAGTAACCTCCACGGTCAAACACCACGTTTTGATATCCATTTTCTTTGGCACGTTTAGCTACTAATTCGCCAACTTTTGCTGCTGCTTCCACATTGCCAGTAGATTCAAGTTTAAGCTCATTATCTACAGTAGACGCACTTGCAACGGTTTTGCCATTTAAGTCATCAATAAGTTGAGCATAAATGTGTTTATTTGAACGGTATACGTTTAGACGTGGACGTTCAGCTGTTCCAAAAAGGTTTTTACGAACACGTTGATGTCTTTTTTTACGCACAGCATTTTTATCAGGTTTTGTGATCATCTAGGTCACTCCTTTCTGTTCCCTAACTAACCTTTCTTAGGTTTGTGCATGCATTACTTAGCAGTTTTACCTTCTTTACGACGTACATATTCGCCTTCATAGCGAATCCCTTTTCCTTTATAAGGTTCAGGTGGACGAATGGCTCTGATGTTAGCGGCAACTGCACCAACTAATTCCTTATCGATTCCTTTAACAACCACTTTTGTGTTTGAAGGAACATCGATTTCAATACCATCACGATTTTCTAGTTCTACAGGGTGGGAATATCCTGCATTAATCACAACTTTATCACCTTGTTTTTGAGCACGATACCCAACACCTTGGATTTCAAGACTTTTCTCAAATCCTTTGTGAACTCCTTCAACCATGTTTGCAATTAAACTACGAGTAGTTCCATGTAAGGAGCGATGTTCTTTTTTATCACTTGGACGTTCTACTGAAAGAACATTATCTTCAATTACAATTTTCATATCCTCGTTGAAAGTACGTTTAAGTTCACCTTTTGGTCCTTTAACAGTAACCACGTTACCATCAAGTTTAACTTCAACGCCTTCAGGGATTTCTAACGTTTTAAGTCCTATACGAGACATTCAGACACCTCCTAACTTATCAATATAATTACCAAACGTAAGCTAAAATTTCGCCACCAACAGCTTGTTCACGTGCTTCTTTGTCAGATAGTACACCTTTAGATGTTGAGACGATTGCTATTCCAAGGCCGTTCAATACTTTTGGAACTTCATCGGCTTTTGCATAAACGCGCAAACCTGGCTTACTGATACGTTTTAATCCAGTGATTACTCGTTCTTCACTTGCACCATACTTAAGGAAAATACGAAGTACACCTTGTTTGTTATCTTCTACAAACTCATAATCACGTACAAAACCTTCACGTTTTAGAATGTCAGCAACTTCCTTCTTTAGGTTTGATGCAGGAATTTCAAGCTTCTCATGACGTACCATGTTTGCGTTACGAATACGAGTAAGCATATCTGCGATTGGATCTGTCATAACCATTACATATTACCTCCTTCCCTAGTCGGGGTTTACCAGCTTGCTTTTTTAACACCAGGAATTTGACCTTTGTAGGCAAGTTCACGGAAACAAATACGGCAAAGTTTAAATTTACGAATTACAGAATGTGGACGACCACAACGTTCGCAACGAGTGTATTCTTGTACTTTAAACTTTTGCTTACGTTTTTGCTTCGCTACCATTGATTTTTTAGCCACAACTTTCCCTCCTTCATTTAGCTCGAACGCTTATTTTTGGAAAGGCATGCCAAGCTGAGTTAAAAGTTCACGTGCTTCTTCGTCAGTGTTTGATGTTGTAACAACAACAATGTCCATGCCACGAACTTTGTTTACTTTATCATAGTTTATTTCTGGGAAAATCAATTGTTCTTTCACACCTAATGTGTAATTACCGCGTCCGTCAAAAGCCTTTTTCGAAATACCACGGAAGTCACGTACACGTGGTAGTGATACATCGATAAGTTTTTGAAGGAATTCATACATGCGCTCTCCACGTAGAGTTACTTTAGCCCCGATAGGCATTCCCTCACGTAGTCGAAAACCTGCAATTGATTTTTTAGCTTTTGTAATCATAGGTTGTTGACCAGAGATTAATGCTAACTCCTCAACAGCATTATCAAGTGCTTTTGAATTTTGTACTGCATCCCCAACACCCATGTTAATTACGATTTTTTCAACTTTTGGTACTTGCATTACTGATTCATAGTTGAATTTCTCAACCAAAGATGGAACGATTTCACTATTATATCTTTGTTTCAGTTCGTTCATCGAGTAGCCCTCCTTTCGTCGCTAATTTTACTTATCTAATGCTTCACCTGATTTTTTAGCGATACGAACTTTCTTTCCGTCACGTACTTCATATCCAACACGAGTTGGTTCGCCAGACTTAGGATCAATTGGTAATACATTAGAAACATGAATTGGTGCTTCTTGATTAAGAATCCCACCTTGTGGGTTTTCTTGTGAAGGTTTAGCGTGTTTTTTAACAACATTCACACCTTCAACAAGAACACGTTCTTTCTTAGGATAAGCTTCAAGAATTTCTCCTTGTTTGCCTTTATCTTTACCAGTGATCACCTGTACTTTATCACCTTTTTTTACATGCATGCTCAACGCACCTCCTTACAAGGCTTTTCATTACTTGCCATTATAGTACTTCTGGAGCTAGAGATACGATTTTCATAAACTTCGCATCACGTAATTCACGTGCAACAGGTCCAAAGATACGAGTTCCTCGTGGACTTTTATCATCACGTACAATTACAGCTGCATTTTCATCGAATCGAATATATGAACCGTCTTTTCTTCTTACTCCGCTTTTAGAACGTACGATAACCGCTCTAACAACTTCACCTTTTTTGACAACGCCACCTGGTGTTGCCTGTTTTACCGTACAGACGATTACATCGCCAATGTTAGCTGTTTTACGTCCTGAGCCGCCAAGAACTTTAATCGCAAGAACTTCACGAGCACCAGAGTTATCTGCAACTTTTAAACGAGATTCTTGTTGAATCATACCGCTGTTACCTCCCTTCGGAATCCTTCCGAGCGAACTTTATTAAATAATAACCGCTTCTTCTACAACTTCAACCAGACGGAATCGTTTGGTTGCTGAAAGTGGGCGAGTTTCCATAATTTTTACGATATCGCCAGTTTTAGCTTGGTTATTTTCATCATGTGTTTTGAATTTCTTAGAATACTTAACACGTTTGCCATAAAGTTTGTGGAATTTATAAGTTTCAACTAATACTGTGATTGTTTTATCCATCTTGTCAGATACAACACGTCCAGTATATACTTTACGATTATTACGTTCAGTCATTGAGGTTAACCTCCTCTCGTGTATACTAGTTATTTACGCTTAGCTCTCTTTCACGAACGACAGTTTTCATGCGCGCGATCGCTTTACGAACTTCACGAAGACGAGCTGTGTTTTCCAATTGACCTGTGGCTAATTGAAAACGTAAATTAAAAAGTTCTTCTTTTAAAGATTTGACTTTTTGTTCAATTTCGGCAGTGGTTAGTTCTCTAATTTCATTAGCCTTCATTGATTTCACCACCAATTTCTTCACGTTTTACAAACTTAGTTCTAACCGGTAGTTTGTGAGAAGCAAGACGTAATGCTTCACGTGCCACCTCTTCAGAAACTCCAGCAATTTCAAACATAATTTTTCCTGGTTTTACTACAGCTACCCATCCTTCAGGAGCACCTTTACCGGAACCCATACGAACTTCAAGAGGTTTTGCAGTGTACGGCTTATCAGGGAAAATTTTAATCCAAACTTTACCGCCACGTTTCATATAACGAGTCATCGCAATACGCGCTGCCTCAATTTGTCTACTTGTGATCCAAGATGCATCAACTGCTTGTAAACCATATTCACCAAAAGCGACTGATGTACCGCCTTTTGCACGGCCCTTCATTTTTCCACGATGTTGCTTACGATATTTTACACGTTTAGGCATTAACATAGAGCCCAGCCCCCTTCCTTACTGATTATTTTTTGTTGGAAGGACTTCTCCACGATAGATCCACACTTTTACACCGATTTTACCGTATGTTGTATCTGCTTCAGCAGTACCATAATCGATATCAGCACGTAAAGTGTGTAGTGGTACAGTTCCTTCACTATAGTGTTCTGCACGAGCCATATCTGCTCCACCTAGACGACCAGAAACCATTGTACGAATACCTTTAGCTCCTGCACGCATAGCGCGTTGGATCGTTTGCTTTTGTGCACGACGGAAAGAAACACGGTTTTCTAATTGACGTGCAATGTTTTCAGCTACTAATTTTGCATCAACGTCAGCCTTCTTCACTTCAACAATGTTGATATGAACTCTTTTGCCTGTTAGTGCATTAAGTGACTTACGTAGTGCTTCAACTTCTGATCCACCTTTACCAATTACCATTCCAGGTTTGGCAGTTGAAATAGATATATTTACACGGTTAGCAGCACGTTCGATTTCGATGCCTGAAACAGCTGCGTCCTTTAGTCTTTGTTCAATATATTCACGAACTTTTATATCTTCATGTAATAAGTCTGCATAGTCTTTACCAGCATACCATTTGGATTCCCAATCACGGATAACGCCGACACGAAGACCTACCGGATTAACTTTTTGACCCACTGATTATCCCTCCTTCTTTTCTGATACCACAACTGTAATGTGGCTCGTTCTTTTATTGATTTGGCTTGCACGTCCCATCGCACGAGGGCGGAAACGTTTCAAGGTAACTCCTTCATCTACATACGCTTCGGATACTACTAAGTTATCCGGGTTCATTTCATAGTTATGTTCTGCGTTCGCAACAGCAGAAAGTAATACTTTCTCAACAACTGGTGATGCACCACGTTGTGTGTGTTTTAAGATTGCAACTGCTTCTCCTACACTTTTTCCTCGGATTAAATCAATAACCAAACGAACTTTACGAGGAGCTATACGAACAGTTTTTGCAACAGCTTTAGCTTGCATCAAGAGTGCCTCCTCTCATTTAGCGTTTTGTTTTCTTATCATCGCCAGAATGCCCTTTGAAAGTGCGGGTTGGCGCGAATTCACCTAGTTTATGTCCTACCATGTCTTCAGTTACATAAACAGGTACGTGTTTACGTCCGTCATAAACTGCGATGGTATGTCCGACAAAATTAGGGAATATAGTAGAACGACGTGACCAAGTCTTCACAACTTGCTTCTTATTATCTTCGTTCAATTTTTCTACCTTTTTCATTAAATGGTCATCTGCGAAAGGTCCTTTTTTCAAACTGCGACCCATACATAAACCTCCCTTCGCGATTGACAGACGGGTTTTTTCCCGTCATGCAACCCCGTTATTTTTTACGTTTACGTACAATGTACTTATCTGATGGTTTATTACGCTGACGTGTCTTGTAACCAAGTGTTGGTTTGCCCCACGGAGACATTGGTGATTTACGTCCGATTGGTGCGCGTCCTTCACCACCACCGTGTGGGTGATCGTTAGGGTTCATTACAGAACCACGAACAGTTGGGCGCTTACCTTGCCAACGAGAACGTCCAGCTTTACCAACGCTGATAAGTTCGTGTTCTAAGTTACCTACTTGACCTACTGTAGCACGGCAAGTACCTAACACTAGTCGAACTTCACCAGAAGATAAGCGAACTAGTACATATTTGTCTTCACGACCTAGGATTTGTGCTTGTGAACCAGCTGAACGAGCTAGTTGACCGCCACGTCCTGGTTTAAGTTCAATGTTATGAACGATTGTACCTACAGGAATGTTTTTAAGTGGTAATGCATTTCCTAGTTTGATATCTGCTTCTTCACCAGAAATAATTTCAGTACCTACTTTAAGACCTTTTGGTGCTAGAATGTAGCGTTTTTCACCATCTACATAGTTAATTAGTGCAATGTTTGCAGTACGGTTTGGATCGTACTCAATAGTAGCAACGCGTCCTGGTATTCCATCTTTATCACGTTTGAAGTCAATGATACGATACTGACGCTTATGACCGCCACCTTGATGACGAACTGTTAATCTCCCTTTGTTGTTACGACCACCACGTTTGTGTAATGGACTTAGTAGGGATTTTTCAGGTTGATCAGTAGTGATTTCAGCAAAATCTGACCCTGACATACCACGTCGACCATTTGAAGTTGGTTTATACTTCTTAATCGCCATCTTTATTTCCCTCCTTCTCAGTTAAATTTTTATACACCTTCAAAGAATTCAAGTTCTTTACTATCTTCTGAAAGTTGAACAATGGCTTTTTTGCGATCCGGGCGATATCCACCATATCTTCCCATACGCTTGTATTTACCTTTTTTATTAATTGTGTTCACTTGCTCCACTTTAACACCAAAGATTGATTCAACTGCATCTTTGATTTGGGTTTTGTTTGCTTTTGTGTCAACTTCGAATGTATACTTCTTCTCTGCCATTAAATCTGCAGAGTGTTCAGTAATGACAGGGCGCTTAATGATATCACGTACGTCTTTCATTATGCAAGCACCTCCCCTACTTTATCAGCTGCCTCTTTAGTCAAGATCAGCTTGTCATGCGTAAGCAAGTCAATTACATTAACTTCACTTACAGTCAAGGCTTTTACATTTTGCAAGTTGTTAGCTGAACGAGCTACAACTTCGTCATTTCCAGCTGTCACAATTAGTGCTTTCTCATTTACATTTAATGCTGAAAGAAGATTAACAACTTCTTTAGTTTTTGGAGCATCAAAAGCTAGAGAATCGAGAACAACTAAATTGTCTTCCTTAATTTTAGAAGAATAAGCTGATTTCAGAGCTAATCTACGAACCTTTTTAGGTAGTTTATAGCTATAACTTCTTGGTGTTGGACCGAAAACTGTTCCACCGCCAACCCATTGTGGGGAACGAATAGAACCTTGACGCGCACGTCCAGTTCCCTTTTGGCGCCATGGCTTACGTCCACCGCCACTTACTTTTGAGCGATTTTTTACAGCGTGTGTTCCTTGGCGTAAAGAAGCCTGCTGCATAACTACTGCATCATGTAGTACATGTGTGTTTGGTTCAATTCCGAAAACCGCATCGTTTAATTCTACATCGCCTACTTGCGATCCGCTTTGGTTATATAGTGCTACTTTAGGCATGACATATCCTCCCTTCAATTTGTGATTAGTTAGCCTTTACTGCACTCGTAATTTTAACGAATGATTTCTTTGCGCCAGGCACGTTACCTTTAACCAATAATAGGTTACGCTCTGGATCTACTTTTACGATTTCTAGGTTTTGCATTGTAACTTGCTCTCCACCCATTTGTCCAGGTAGATTTTTACCTTTAAAAACGCGCATAGGGTCAATGACACCCATTGCACCTGGTCCTCTATGGTAACGAGATCCGTGTGTCATAGGTCCACGAGATTGGTTGTGTCTCTTAATAGAACCTTGGAATCCTTTACCTTTAGAAGTACCTGTTACATCAACAACGTCTCCAGTTTGGAAAATCTCTACGCTAAGTTCTTGACCAACTTCATAGTCATCAAGATTCGCGTTACGGATTTCACGAATGAAGCGCTTAGGGGTTGTGTTTGCTTTGTCTGCATGACCTTTTTCTGGTTTGTTAACTCGATTTTCTTTTTGATCAGCAAAACCGATTTGTATTGCTTCATAACCGTCGTTTTCTTCTGTTTTCTTTTGAAGAACAACATTAGGATCAGCTTGAATAACAGTAACTGGTGTCAACTCTCCGTTTTCAGAGAAAAGTTGAGTCATGCCGATTTTACGTCCTAAGATTCCTTTCGTCATCCGTCACACCTCCTATTAATAATATCTTTTATAATTTAATTTCAATATCCACACCAGATGGTAAGTCTAAACGCATTAGCGAGTCTACTGTTTTAGGTGTAGGACTAACAATATCAATCAAACGTTTATGTGTACGCATTTCAAATTGTTCACGAGCATCTTTGTACTTGTGTACCGCACGCAATACTGTGTAAACAGATCTTTCTGTTGGCAATGGAATTGGCCCAGAAACACCTGCACCAGAACGCTTTGCAGTATCTACAATCTTTTCAGCAGACTGATCTAAAATACGGTGATCATACGCTTTTAAACGAATTCTAATTTTTTCATTTGCCATTACTTTCCCTCCTTTTCGCCCATTTTTTTAACAGACATTCTCCGCGAAAATTCCTTAACAACCCGCCATGGCAAAGGGGCCGGGTGTGTCAACAACCTTCCGCATCATCGCCTTATTTATGACCAACATTATTCATTATATCGAAAAATGTTGGTTAATGCAAGAGGATAGCGCATAAAGTTCAAAAGTTATGAAACTCTCCTTGCATAACGATCATATCAGTACATATACATGTACTAAACTGATTTAACTGTTTGAAGTCGTTACAACATCCTCACACTTTTTGTATTATACACGAGCACTACTATCGTTTCAAGTCTAATATGTATTTATCTAAATTTACCAATGTAATAATAATAATCTATTTTTCATAAATCTTCTCAATACTATTTTTTAATCGGATTGCTACCTACTCTACAACGTTGATCTTGTAGATATATTGACATCATAACAAAACGCATAAGTTAGATACTAAACCCCATTACCTTCTAAACGATAAAAAACAGGTAGTGAATGGATCACTACCTGTTTGCAATAAGTTTAATTATTGTTGGATTGAAGCAACAACGCCAGCGCCTACTGTACGGCCACCTTCACGGATAGAGAACTTAGTTCCTTCTTCAATCGCAATTGGAGAGATAAGTTCAACTGTCATTTCAACGTTGTCACCAGGCATTACCATTTCAACACCTTCTGGAAGGTTGATAACACCAGTTACGTCAGTTGTACGGAAGTAGAACTGTGGACGATAGTTGCCAAAGAATGGCGTGTGACGGCCACCTTCTTCTTTTGATAGTACATAAACTTCTGCTTTGAAATTAGTGTGTGGAGTAATAGAACCAGGCTTAGCCAGTACTTGTCCACGACCGATATCTTCACGTGCAACACCACGTAGTAGTGCACCAATGTTGTCACCAGCTTCAGCATAGTCTAGAAGCTTACGGAACATTTCAACACCAGTTACAGTAGTTTTTGCAGACTCTTCAGCAAGACCGATGATATCAACTTCGTCACCAACTTTTACAACACCACGTTCAACACGTCCTGTTGCAACAGTACCACGACCAGTGATTGAGAATACGTCCTCAACTGGCATCATGAATGGTTTTTCAGTGTCACGGTCAGGTCTTGGGATGTACTCATCAACAGCATCCATTAGTTCGAAGATTGCATTTACATACTCTTCGTCACCTTCAAGTGCTTTAAGAGCAGAACCTTTAATTACTGGTACGTCATCACCAGGGAAGTCGTACTCAGATAGTAGGTCACGTACTTCCATTTCAACTAGTTCAAGTAGCTCTTCATCGTCTACCATGTCACATTTGTTTAGGAATACTACGATCGCAGGTACACCAACCTGACGTGAAAGTAGGATGTGCTCACGAGTTTGTGGCATTGGACCATCTGCAGCAGATACTACAAGAATAGCTCCGTCCATTTGTGCTGCACCAGTGATCATGTTTTTAACGTAGTCAGCGTGACCTGGGCAGTCAACGTGTGCATAGTGTCGGTTGTCAGTTTCATACTCAACGTGTGCAGTTGAGATTGTGATTCCACGTTCTCTTTCTTCTGGCGCACCATCAATTTGGTCATATGCCATTGCTTCACCAGAGCCTGAACGGTTGTGTAGGCAAGTAGTGATTGCAGCTGTTAATGTAGTTTTACCGTGGTCAACGTGACCAATTGTACCAATATTTACGTGATCTTTGGAGCGATCAAATTTTTCTTTACCCATTTATAGTTCCTCCTTTAAGTAAGTAAAAGTATTTTTAAACTTGTTTTATGTTTAGCATAGAAATAATGTATTTCACCATTTCTATGCCTACAATACAATTTATACTTCACAATTGCAAAAAAATCAATTATTCTCCTGCATTTTTCTTAGCAATTTCTTCTGTAATGCTCTTTGGTGTTTCTTCATAATGGCTGAAGTGCATTGTATAAGTCCCGCGTCCTTGTGTGTTCGAACGTAGTGCAGTTGCGTAACCAAACATTTCAGAAAGTGGAACGAAGGCTTTAACAACTTGTGCTGGTCCACGTGCTTCCATGCCTTCTACGCGTCCACGACGGGATGTTACGTCACCCATGATGTCACCCATGTATTCTTCAGGAATAACAACTTCTACTTTCATCATTGGTTCAAGTAGAACTGGTTGACATTTATTTTTGGCAGCTTTAAGTGCCATTGATGCAGCTACTTTAAACGCCATTTCGTTGGAATCGACGTCATGGTAACTACCGTCAAATAATGTAGCTTTTACATCGATTAATGGATAACCCGCAACAACACCGGTTTCCATTGCTTCTTTAATACCAGCTTCAACAGATGGGATGTATTCACGTGGAACAGCACCACCAACGATTTTGTTTACGAACTCAAATCCAGCACCTTCGTCGTTAGGTTCAAATTTAACCCATACGTGACCGAATTGTCCACGACCACCGGATTGACGAACGAATTTACCTTCAACTTCCGCAGAACCACGGAACGTTTCACGGTAAGATACTTGAGGAGCACCTACATTTGCTTCTACTTTAAATTCACGTTTCAAACGGTCAACAATGATATCTAGGTGAAGCTCACCCATACCAGAGATAATCGTTTGTCCTGTTTCATTGTCTGTTTCAGCTTTGAATGTTGGGTCTTCCTCTGCTAATTTACCTAATGCAACAGACATTTTATCTTGGTCTGCTTTTGACTTAGGCTCAATCGCAACAGATATAACTGGCTCAGGGAATTCCATTGACTCAAGAATTACTAAACTCTTCTCATCACATAGTGTGTCACCAGTACCAGTATCTTTTAGACCTACTGCACCAGCAATATCCCCAGCATATACAGTAGAGATCTCTTCACGAGAGTTTGCGTGCATTTGCAGAATACGTCCTACACGTTCACGCTTATCTTTCGTAGAGTTCTTAATATAGGATCCTGAATTTAACGTCCCTGAATAGACACGGAAGAATGTCAATTTACCAACATAAGGGTCTGTTGCAACTTTAAATGCTAAAGCAGAGAATGGTTCTTTATCATCAGGTTTTCTGACAATCGCTTCTTCAGAACCTACTGCATGACCTTCAATTGGAGGTACATCTAAAGGTGATGGTAGGTAATCAAGCACACCATCAATTAATAGTTGCACACCTTTGTTTTTGAAAGCAGAACCACAGAATACAGGGTAGAATTCGACACCTAACGTTGCTTTACGAACAGCTACTTTTAGCTCCTCGTTTGAAATCTCTTCCCCTTCTAGGTATTTCATCATTAGATCTTCATCTAACTCAGAAACTGCTTCAAGTAGGCTTGTACGGTACTCTTCAGCTTGCTCCTTGTATTCATCAGGAATCGGTCTTGCTTCTGAACGAGTTCCTAAATCATCCAAGTAGAAATGTGCTTCCATATTAATCAGGTCGATAATTCCTTCGAAGTCATCCTCTGCACCAATAGGTAATTGTACAGGATGAGCATTCGCACCCAAACGGTCCGATAATGTTCCAACAGAATATAAGAAATCTGCTCCGACCTTATCCATTTTATTAACAAAAACAATACGTGGTACACCGTAAGTTGTTGCTTGGCGCCAAACTGTTTCAGTTTGTGGTTCAACACCAGACTGTGCGTCAAGCACTGCAACAGAACCATCAAGTACACGTAAGGAACGTTCAACCTCTACTGTGAAGTCAACGTGTCCCGGGGTATCAATGATGTTGATACGATGACCTTTCCATTGAGCAGTTGTTGCAGCAGATGTGATTGTAATACCACGCTCTTGCTCCTGCTCCATCCAGTCCATTTGAGAAGCACCTTCGTGTGTTTCTCCAATTTTATGGATACGTCCTGTATAGAAAAGAATACGCTCGGTAGCTGTTGTCTTACCAGCATCAATGTGTGCCATGATACCGATATTACGTGTCTTTTCCAAGGAGAACTCTCTAGGCATACGTATTTCTCCTTCCTGTTCGTAATATTAGATTGATAATTGTTGGTCTTTTGGTCTCCTTTGAACTAGTTCCCTATTACCTACATTTTCCTCACAAAGAATAGTCTTTGCAGGTTTGTAAAAAAATAAACGTATATCTCATATATGTAGGTTTGTTCGACGTTTCAATAGAAACGATCGAACAAAAATCAGCTATCAACAGGGGAAATATAGAAGATTAAAAGGCTTGGTTTGCCTATTTAGCAAACGTAGCCAATCTTCTCTTTTACTAGATAGAAACTTACCAACGATAGTGAGCAAATGCTTTGTTTGCTTCAGCCATTTTGTGCATGTCTTCTCGTTTCTTAACAGATGCACCAGTGTTGTTTGAAGCATCAAGAATTTCATTCGCAAGACGTTCTTCCATTGTTTTCTCACCGCGTAGACGAGAATAGTTTACAATGTATCGTAGTCCTAGTGCTTGACGACGTTCAGGGCGCACTTCAACTGGCACCTGGTAGTTTGAACCACCAACACGACGCGCACGTACTTCAAGAACTGGCATTACGTTTTTCATTGCCTGTTCAAATACTTCCATAGGGTCTTGACCACTACGTTCTTGAACTAGGTCGAATGCTTTATAAAGAATTTTTTGCGCTTTACCTCTCTTACCGTCCATCATGATTTGGTTGATTAAACGAGTTACAAGCTTTGAGTTGTGTAACGGATCTGGTAAGACATCACGCTTTGGTACTGGTCCTTTACGTGGCATATGTCTCCCCTCCTTCCTTTTTCGTTGATAGAATCAAATTATTTATTTCTTTTTAGGTCTTTTCGTTCCATATTTTGAACGACCTTGTGCACGACCTTCTACTCCAGCAGTGTCTAACGCTCCACGTACAATATGGTAACGAACACCAGGTAAGTCTTTAACACGTCCACCACGGATAAGCACAACACTGTGTTCTTGTAGGTTGTGGCCAATACCAGGAATGTACGCTGTTACCTCAATTCCATTTGTTAAACGAACACGTGCATATTTACGTAAAGCAGAGTTCGGTTTCTTTGGAGTAAGGGTACCAACACGTGTACAAACCCCGCGTTTTTGTGGTGAAGATTCGTTTGTTAAAGTCTTTTTGAAACTATTATAACCTTTGTTCAATGCCGGTGAGTCAGATTTTTTTCCTTTACTCACACGACCTTTTCGTACTAGTTGGTTAATAGTAGGCATTTGTTTTCCTCCTTTCCTCTGTTAACTATTTTGTCTTTCATGTAGTCTATTTTCTACTGAAAGTAACTAATAAATCCTGACTATCAATCAATTTAATCCTTTAGGAACAATTGATATGGATAGGTTTGTAATTCCACATATCCAGGTGGTTCATTACTGGGCAAAAAACAAAGCTTTCGCGAAAAGTTTAGTATTCGTTCTCGCCAAAACTTTTATTTTTTTATCGCAACTGTCGCTGTGCCTACATCTATTCCGCATGTTTTACCCAACTTCTTCATTGAGTCAACATGGTTACATGGAATGTTTAATTCCTCTGCTAGACGTGAGACTTTATTCGTTATATGCTGATCAGCATCATCAGCAATAACAACTTCAGTAACTTTGCCAGTTTTCATGGCTTTGATCGACTGTTTTGTGCCAATTATTAAGCCTGTGGTTGCTTGTGCTACTTTTTCATAAGACATTGATATCCTCCAAAGCAACAAGTAATAACGGAAGCACCTTGAATATAGTATCATTCAAATTTATGAATGTCAACTAGTATTTAAATGTTTTAAGGTGCTCCCGCTATGATTTCTTGTTTAATCAAAACAGCAACTTTTTATTGCGTAACCTCTTCAGTGATCGAATCCTCTGTTGGCTCCTCCATCACTTCTTCTGTTTCCGCACTGATTTTTCGATACCTTTGCATACCAGTACCAGCAGGCACGAGTTTACCAATAATTACATTCTCTTTTAGACCTAGTAATTCATCACGTTTACCTTTAATTGCTGCATCAGTTAACACACGTGTTGTTTCTTGGAATGACGCCGCAGATAAGAATGAATCTGTCTCAAGTGATGCCTTGGTAATACCCAATAGAACAGGCTTACCTGTTGCCGGATTGTTTCCTTCGTGTAATACCTTCTTGTTTGCGTCTCTAAACTGGTGAATTTCTAGTAGAGAACCTGGTAATACTTCCGTATCTCCAGCATCGGAAACACGTATTTTACGCATCATTTGACGAACCATCACCTCTACGTGTTTATCGCCAATTTCAACCCCTTGCATCCGATAAACTTTTTGCACTTCTTTTAGTAAGTATTGTTGAACACCGTCGATTCCTCTAATCTTCAGTAATTCTTTCGGATCAATCGAACCTTCATTCAATTCTTGACCGGCTTCAATTTTATCCCCAATACTTACTTTCAATCGCGCGCCATACGGAACAGTATAAGTGTGATTTTCTACTTCACCTTGAATAACTATTTCTTGTTTATCCTTCACTTCACTTATATCTTGGACAGTACCGTATACTTGTGAAATAATTGCCTGCCCTTTTGGATTACGTGCTTCAAAGATCTCTTGAATACGCGGAAGACCCTGTGTAATATCGCTTCCTGCTACACCACCAGTGTGGAATGTACGCATAGTAAGCTGGGTACCTGGCTCACCAATAGATTGAGCTGCAATAATACCAACAGCTTCTCCAACTTCTACTTCTTGACCTGTAGCTAAGTTACGTCCATAACATTTCTTACATGCACCATGCTTCGTGTTACATGTAAATACAGAGCGAATAACCACTTCTTCAATACCTGCATCGACGATTTGTTTCGCAACATCTTCGTGAATCACTTCATTCTTAGTTACAAGAATTTCTCCTGATTCAGGATGACGAACATTTTGGAAGGCAGTTCTACCAATTAACCGGTCGATAAGAGGCTCGATCATTTCTGTTCCTTCTTTAATCGACGCAACAGTTAAACCTCGATCTGTTCCACAGTCATCTTCACGGATAATAACATCTTGTGCCACATCGACTAATCGACGGGTTAGGTAACCAGAGTCTGCCGTCTTAAGCGCAGTATCTGCTAGACCTTTACGAGCACCGTGAGTAGAAATAAAGTATTCCAATACTGTTAAACCTTCACGGAAACTTGATTTAATCGGTAATTCGATGATACGCCCAGATGGGTTTGCCATTAATCCACGCATACCAGCAAGCTGAGTGAAGTTTGATGCATTACCACGCGCACCGGAGTCACTCATCATAAAGATTGGGTTTCGTGGGTTTAGACTTTGCATTAGACGATCTTGAATATCATCTTTTGCTTGTGACCATATCGAAATAACTCGGTCATATCGTTCTTCTTCCGTAATTAAACCTCGACGGAATTGTTTTAGAACTTTATCTACTTTTGCTTGTGCTTCCTCTAGGATTTCTTCCTTCTCTGCTAGCACAACGATATCAGCAACACCTACTGTGATGCCTGCCTTGGTAGAGTATTTAAATCCTAGGTCCTTCATTCTATCTAACATTTTAGATGTTTCACTAATTTTGAATCGTTTAAACACTTCAGCAATGATGTCTCCTAAAATGCCTTTCTTAAACGGAAGTATTTGTTCGCGATTCGCAATCTCTGCTTTAACATCCGTTCCTTTTTCAATAAAATACTTTTCAGGTGTAGCAATTTCTAAGTTTTGTTGCGTTGGTTCATTCATATACGGGAATGAATTTGGTAGTATATCGTTAAAGATTAACTTACCGACTGTTGTGATTAATAATTTTTGTCTTTGTTCATCATTAAATGTTTCATTATTCAGTGATGATGCTTGAACAGCAATTCTAGTATGCAAGTGCACATAGCCATTCTGATAGGCAACCATCGCTTCATTTAAATCTTTAAATGCCATCCCTTCACCAACGGCTCCTACACGTTCTAATGTAAGATAGTAGTTACCTAGTACCATATCCTGTGATGGCGTAACAACTGGTTTACCATCTTTAGGATTTAAGATGTTTTGTGCAGCTAACATTAGAATACGCGCTTCTGCTTGTGCTTCTGCTGATAATGGTACGTGAACAGCCATTTGGTCACCATCAAAGTCAGCGTTATATGCTGTACAAACAAGAGGGTGTAACCGGATTGCACGACCTTCCACTAAAGTAGGTTCAAATGCTTGAATACCTAATCGGTGAAGTGTTGGTGCACGGTTTAATAATACTGGGTGCTCCTTAATAACCTCTTCAAGAACGTCCCAAACCTCTGGCTGTAGTCGCTCAATTTTACGTTTAGCAGATTTAATATTATGAGCTAATCCTCTCTCCACTAACTCTTTCATAATGAATGGTTTAAATAGCTCTACTGCCATTTCCTTCGGTAGTCCACACTGATACATTTGTAAAGACGGCCCTACCACAATAACAGAACGTCCCGAGTAGTCTACACGTTTACCTAGTAAGTTTTGACGGAAGCGCCCTTGTTTCCCTTTAAGCATGTGGGAAAGAGACTTAAGTGGGCGATTACCAGGACCAGTAACAGGGCGTCCACGACGACCATTATCAATAAGTGCATCCACAGCTTCTTGTAGCATACGTTTTTCGTTTTGAACAATAATACTTGGTGCACCTAAGTCTAATAGTCGTTTTAAACGATTATTACGGTTGATCACACGACGGTACAAATCATTTAAATCAGAAGTAGCAAAACGTCCCCCATCTAATTGCACCATTGGACGTAGCTCAGGCGGAATGATCGGTAGTACATCCAAGATCATCCAAGATGGCTCATTTCCAGAGTTACGGAATGCTTCAAGCACTTCTAATCGTTTAATTGCGCGGGTTCTTCTCTGACCTTGCGCAGTTTTTAATTCTTCACGTAACTGATCTACTTCTTTTTCTAGTTCTATATCTTGTAACAGTTTTCGAATCGCTTCTGCACCCATTGCAGCTTGGAACGAGTTGCCATACTTATCGCGATAAGAACGATACTCTTTCTCTGATAATAATTGTTTCTTTTCTAATGCGGTGTCACCAGCATCGGTCACGATATATGCTGCAAAATAAATTACTTCTTCCAGCGCCCTCGGTGACATATCCAGCACAAGACCCATTCTGCTTGGAATTCCTTTGAAATACCAAATGTGAGAGACAGGGGCAGCTAACTCAATATGCCCCATACGCTCACGACGAACCTTTGCTTTTGTTACTTCTACACCACAGCGGTCACAAACGACACCTTTATAACGAACTCGTTTGTATTTTCCACAATGACATTCCCAGTCTTTCTGCGGTCCAAAGATCCGTTCACAAAACAGTCCATCCTTTTCAGGTTTCAATGTACGGTAGTTAATTGTTTCTGGTTTTTTCACTTCACCAAAAGACCATGAACGAATTTTATCTGGTGAAGCCAATCCGATTTTCATGAATTCAAAATTATTTACATCTATCAAGGGGTCAACCTCCCTTTAATTTCCAGAATCTTATTTAAACAACACGCATGCTTGCGGAATTCTTATTTATTTTCAACTTCTAAATTAAATTTATCTGCTGACTGATTTTCCTCTTCCTCAACATCACGTAGGTCAATTTCCTGTTCATCACTTGAAAGCATTTTTACATCCATACCAAGACTCTGTAATTCCTTAATTAATACTTTAAAGGACTCAGGAATACCTGGTTCTGGAACATTGTCACCTTTAACAATTGCTTCATATGTTTTCACACGTCCAACAACGTCATCAGATTTAACAGTTAAGATTTCCTGTAACGTATAGGCGGCACCATATGCCTCTAATGCCCAAACTTCCATTTCACCGAAACGCTGTCCACCAAATTGTGCCTTACCACCTAATGGCTGTTGTGTAACAAGTGAGTATGGTCCAGTAGAACGCGCATGTAATTTATCGTCTACCATGTGGGCTAGTTTGATCATGTACATAACCCCGACAGATATACGGTTATCAAACGGTTCTCCTGTACGTCCATCATACAGGACTGTTTTGGCATCCCTTGGCATCCCTGCTTCTTGCAAGGTTTCCCATACATCTTCTTCTCTAGCACCATCAAATACAGGTGTAGCAACATGAATACCTAGCTGTCTTGCAGCCATACCTAAATGAAGCTCCAACACCTGTCCGATATTCATACGAGAAGGAACCCCTAATGGGTTAAGCATGATATCAATCGGTGTACCATCTGGTAAAAATGGCATATCCTCTTCAGGTAAGATTTTCGAAATAACACCCTTGTTTCCGTGTCTACCGGCCATTTTATCACCTTCGTGTATCTTACGCTTTTGAACAATATAGACACGTACTAGCTGGTTGACTCCTGGTGGCAATTCATCACCATCATCACGATTGAAAATCTTCACGTCCAAGACAATACCACCTGCACCGTGCGGAACTCTAAGTGAAGTATCTCTAACCTCACGAGCCTTTTCACCAAAGATCGCATGTAACAAGCGTTCTTCAGCTGATAGTTCTGTTACCCCTTTAGGTGTCACTTTACCTACGAGCAAATCACCATCTTCAACTTCAGCACCTACGCGGATGATTCCTCTTTCATCAAGGTCTCTTAACGCATCTTCCCCAACATTAGGGATGTCTCTTGTGATTTCTTCAGGTCCAAGCTTCGTATCACGAGCTTCTGACTCATACTCTTCAATATGAATTGAAGTATAAACATCATCTTTCACTAGACGTTCACTCATGATAACGGCATCCTCGTAGTTATAACCTTCCCAAGTCATAAAGCCTACAAGAACATTTTGACCTAAGGCAAGTTCACCATCTTGCATCGATGGACCATCTGCTAAAATTTCACCTTTTGTTACACGATCTCCGACACTAACAATCGGACGTTGGTTATAACAAGTACCTTGGTTAGAACGGATAAACTTCTGCAATTTATAACGATCAAGGTCTCCTTCAACCTCTTTACCATCCACTTCAGAAATACGGCGAACACGTACTTCTTTCGCTTCTACCTGTTCAACAACACCCTCGTGTCGATTGATAACAGCTGCACCGGAGTCTTTACCTGATACATACTCCATTCCGGTACCAACAACCGGAGATTTCGGTTGTAATAACGGCACCGCTTGACGTTGCATGTTTGCTCCCATTAAAGCACGGTTTGAGTCATCATTTTCTAAGAACGGAATACATGCTGTCGCTGCCGATACGACCTGCTTTGGTGAAACATCCATATAATCTATACGATCTCTGCTTACAATCGTGTTTTCACCACGGAAACGAGCAATAACTTCATCATCTGCGAAAGTTCCATCTTCATTTAATCGAGCATTGGCTTGCGCAACGACATAATTATCTTCTTCGTCTGCCGTTAAATAATCATAAAAATCGGTTACTTTACCTGTTTCATGATCAATACGACGATATGGTGTTTCGATGAAACCAAACTTATTCACCTTAGCAAATGAAGAAAGCGAGTTGATCAAACCAATATTTGGTCCCTCTGGTGTCTCGATTGGACACATACGACCATAGTGAGAATAGTGAACATCTCGCACTTCGAAACCTGCACGTTCACGAGTTAAACCACCTGGTCCAAGCGCTGAAAGACGTCGCTTATGTGTTAACTCACCCAACGGATTCGTTTGATCCATAAACTGAGATAACTGAGAACTACCAAAGAACTCTTTAATCGACGCAATTACTGGTCGTATATTAATTAATTGTTGCGGTGTGATCGAAGACGTATCTTGAATCGACATACGTTCACGAACGACACGTTCCATACGTGATAACCCAATACGGAATTGGTTTTGTAACAATTCACCAACTGAACGTAGTCTACGATTACCTAAATGGTCAATATCGTCTGTGTCGCCGACTTGATGTAAAATATTAAAGAAATAGCTTATAGAAGAAAGAATATCTGCAGGAACGATATTTTTCACACTATCCTCTACATTCCCATTACCAATCACATTTAATGTTCTCTCACCTTCAGGGTCTGTTGGATCGAAAATTTTGATGGATTGAATTTTAATAGGTTCTTCAAGTACCCCTGCATGTGGTTCTAACTCTTGCTCACCAAAGCCATTTTCTTCTGCATCTAAGTATGGAATGATTTTATCTAATAAACGACGATCTAGCTTATCGCCTCGTTGTGCAATTACCTCACCTGTTTCCTCATCAACAAGCGGTTCTGCAAGCACTTGGTTAAACAGTCGATTTTTTAAATGAAGCTTTTTGTTCATCTTATAACGACCTACATGTGCTAAATCGTAACGCTTCGGATCAAAGAAACGTGACACAAGTAAGCTCTTAGCATTTTCTACTGTTGGTGGTTCACCAGGGCGTAAACGCTCATAGATCTCAAGCAATGCTTTTTCACTTGTTTCCGTATTATCTTTTTCAAGCGTATTTTTTAAGTATTCATTTTCACCAATTAAATCAATAATTTCTTGGTCATTACCAAACCCAAGTGCTCTAAGTAACACAGTGATTGGCAACTTCCTTGTACGGTCGATACGAACATGAACGACATCTTTGGCGTCTGTTTCAAATTCTAGCCATGCACCACGGTTTGGAATAACAGTAGCTGTATGACCTTTTTTTCCGTTTTTATCGTACTTTTCACTAAAGTAAACACTTGGCGACCGAACAAGCTGTGATACAATAACACGTTCCGCACCATTAATGATGAATGTACCCGTGTCTGTCATTAATGGAAAATCACCCATGAATACTTCCTGCTCTTTAACCTCACCAGTATCATTATTTAAAAGACGAACTTTTACACGAAGAGGAGCATTATACGTTACATCTCGCTCTTTTGATTCATCTACAGGATATTTAGGTTCACCAAGACTATAATCAACAAACTCTAGTGATAAATTCCCTGTAAAGTCTTCAATCGGAGAAATATCTTTAAACATTTCTCTCAAACCTTCTTCTAGAAACCAATCATAGGAAGCGGTTTGAATTTCAATAAGATTCGGTAATTCTAGTACTTCACTAATGCGTGCATAGCTTCTGCGCTGGCGGTGTCGTCCATACTGAACTAGTTGACCTGTCAACTGATTCACCCCTCAAATCAATAATAAGAAACTTAGATCCATCGTCATGATGGTCACAGCACACCTTCTCTTGTTACCAAATATCGTATATTGACTTCCAGAACAATGAAGGTATACTAAAAATAGTATAAAAAGTTCAGCAAACATACTGAACAAACTTGTGAGAGCATTATCTATCACAAGCTTTTTTATAAATTACACTCGCATAAAAGCGAATGGTATTAACTTTTCTAAAATATCTTCTGTATTGTCATCGATCGAAACATTGGAACTCCTTGATTTTAACAGTATTTCCCTAAACTTCGAAAACTATACATGTAATAAAATTGAAATTTTTCCTTGACAAACAAAGTCGCCTATTGGCATTTTTTTATAATATCACAATAGGATTTTAGAGTCAATTTTTTAGCAAAAAATTGTTACTTTTTTATTGACTTTATTATAAAATAACCCTTATCTTTTTTCACAACTTCAACAGCATCGAACATCGTTTCTAACTTCTCTTTTGTTGATGGCGCCCCTTGTTTTTTTTGGATGACTACCCATAGCTCCCCTCGGGAAGTTAACGCCTCATAACTTTCTTCAAACATTTGAAAAATCACATTTTTCCCAGCACGAATAGGAGGATTTGTCACTATTGCGGAAAAACATTGATTTTGGAAGGATTGTAAACGATCACTAATCTTAAACTCAACATTATCAATATTATTTTGGTTTGCATTATACTTAGCTAAGGCAAGCGCCCGTTCATTCACATCGCTCAGCGTTACCTCGCGATTTGGGAAAGCTTTCGCTAGCGCTAGACCGATCGGCCCATAGCCACAGCCAAGATCCAATAACCCACCATCAATTTCTGGTTCAGTAAAAGTCTCTATTAGTAATCTTGACCCAAAATCCACTTCATTTCTAGAAAACACACCATGGTCACTCGTGAAAGTAAATGGTATGCCTTTCAAGACAAAATTCCATGTTTTCGGATCGCTTATAGATTGAGGATTTGTTGAAAAGTATTGCTCTGACATCTAAGCACCTACTTTATCTATTATTGTTGATTACATCAAGTACCTTTCTATATATTACAATAAAGCTCGCCTACCTAGTAGACGAGCTTTACTATAAAATTACTTCAATTCGATTGAAGCACCAGCTTCTTCAAGTTTACCTTTGATTTCTTCAGCTTCTTCTTTAGATGCGCCTTCTTTAACAGCTCCTGGAGCGTTATCTACAAGGTCTTTAGCATCTTTAAGTCCAAGACCAGTGATTTCACGTACTGCTTTAACAACTTTAATTTTTGAAGATCCAGCATCTGAAAGTACTACATCAAATTCAGTTTGCTCTTCAGCAGCCTCAGCAGCGCCACCGCCAGCAACAGCAACTGGTGCTGCAGCAGTTACACCAAATTCTTCTTCAATTGCTTTTACAAGATCGTTAAGTTCAAGAACTGACATTTCTTTAATCGCTTCGATAATTTGTTCTTTAGACATTATTAGTTCCTCCTAATTGTTTTTAAATTTTATAATAACCGTTTCTATCAGGCAAATTTCGGACTATCTATTGCTTGTGCAATAATGTTTATGCAATTAAGCTCCTTGCTCTTCTTTTTGCTCGGCAACCGCTTTTGTTGCATAAGCAAAGTTTCGAACTGGCGCTTGAAGTACGCTGAGTACCATTGATAGTAGCCCTTCGTAGTTTGGTAGGTCTGCAAGTTCTTTGATTTGCTCAAGACTAGCAACTTTTCCTTCGATTACGCCACCCTTAATTTCTAATGCGTCGTGTTCTTTAGCAAAATTGTTAAGGATTTTAGCGGGTGCTACGACATCGTCTTTACTGAAAGCAATTGCTGTAGGGCCTACAAGAACATCATTAAGTTCAGTAAGTTCAGCAGCTTCCGTTGCACGACGTGTCATTGTATTTTTGTATACTTTGAAGTCAACACCAGCTTCACGTAATTGATTACGAAGTTCTGTAACTTCTGCAACATCTAATCCACGATAATCTACAAGGATTGTAGATTGACTTTCGCGGAACTTGTCAGCAATTTCTGTTACAACCTGTTTTTTGTGCTCAATAACTTTTGACATTGTTCCACCTCCCATTTACAGATCATCATACCGTTGTATCTGTGTATAAAAACAAGCCTCCATGTAGACATAGAGGCTTGTTGAATGAGTGAGATAATTTACGAACACAATTATCCTTTTTATTCACACACCTCGGTAGGAAATTAAGCCAATAAAGGCACCTACTGTCTACGGTATAACGTATAATTTTATAATTCGAAGGGTGACTGAACACCTTCGCTTTAACAACAAAACTTATTATAGTTAATTCCTATGATAAAGTCAATAGTTGTTTTTATTTTTTAAGAAAAGAAGCTGTATCCACTTTAACACCAGGACCCATTGTAGAAGTAACAGCTGCATTACGCATATAGATACCTTTTGCCGCTTGCGGCTTAACTTTCATTAGCTGATCTGCGATCGCTTCGAAGTTTTCAACAAGCTTGTCAAGGTCAAAGGATACCTTACCGATAGGTACGTGGATGTTTGATGATTTATCAACACGGTACTCCACTTTACCTGCTTTAATTTCATTAACAGCTTTTTCTACTTCGAAAGTAACTGTACCAGTTTTAGGGTTTGGCATTAAACCTTTAGGTCCTAATACACGACCTAGTTTACCAACTTCAGCCATCATGTCTGGAGTAGCAACAACGACATCGAACTCAAACCAACCTTGGTTGATTTTGTTGATTAGTTCTTGATCTCCTACATAATCTGCTCCAGCCGCTTCCGCTTCTTTCGCTTTATCACCTTTTGCAAATACAAGAACAGTTTGCGTTTTACCAGTTCCGTGTGGCAATACCATCGCACCACGGATTTGTTGGTCTGCTTTCTTAGGGTCAACTCCTAAACGAAATGCAGCTTCTACTGTTTCATCAAAATTTGCTTTTGCAGTTTTTTGTACTAACTCAATTGCTTCTTTCGTGTCATATGCTTTTGAACGATCAACAAGTTTTGCTGTTTCTTGTTGTCTTTTCGTTAATTTAGCCATTTTAATTCCTCCTAGAATGTGGTTTTAACGGTTATACCTCCCACTTTATCAAGCGGCGTAAGCCGATAAGCTTACGTAATTAACTTCTCAATAATAAAGGTTGCGAGATGGGTATCATCCTCCACCATCGCAACCCTTTGCTACATTCCATTACCGCTGTGGGGATTAGTCTTCAACAACGATACCCATACTACGCGCAGTACCTTCAACCATACGCATAGCAGCTTCAACGTCAGCAGCATTTAAGTCAGGCATTTTTGTTTCCGCAATTTCTTTCACTTGGTCGCGTTTAATGGTCGCAACTTTATTACGGTTTGGTTCACCTGATGCAGATTCAATTCCAGCTGCTTTCTTAAGTAGAACGGCAGCAGGCGGAGTTTTCGTAATAAATGTAAATGAACGGTCTTCAAAAACCGTAATTTCAACCGGAATAATCATACCCGCTTGTTCTTGGGTACGTGCATTAAATTCCTTACAGAAACCCATGATGTTAACACCTGCTTGACCTAGTGCTGGCCCAACTGGTGGTGCTGGATTTGCCTTCCCTGCTGGGATCTGAAGTTTAACTACTTTAATTACTTTTTTAGCCACGAGACACACCTCCTTAAGTCCGTGATGTGGTAATAGGGCTCTGCCCTCCCACTCAATGAATATACAATTAAACCTTATACTCGAGGCATAAAGAACATAAGAATTTTAGCATTTATAAGATAAAAATGCAAGTATATGTTATAAGTTGTTTTTTTTATTACTAAAGATTAACCATCAAAACAACATTTTTCATTATACAAAATAAACAACCAAATTGCCACCCATTATCAAATATTGTTAGGAATTTACAACTTTTCCACTTGCCAAAAATCTAGTTCAACAGGTGTTTCTCTACCAAACATATTCACGTGAACTTTCACTTTTTGTTTATCCAAATCAATATGCTCTACCGTGCCAGTAAAGTCAGCGAATGGTCCATCCGTTACTTTAACCGTTTCTTTCTCCTCTAAATCTATTTCTGTTACTTGTTCATCCATTCCCATGCGCTTCAGAATCGTTTCTACTTCTTCTGGTAAGAGAGGGATAGGTTTAGAACCTGAACCAGTTGACCCAACAAACCCAGTTACACCTGGCGTATTACGAACAACGTACCATGAATCATCCGTCATGACCATCTCCGCTAAAACATATCCAGGAAAAACCTTTTTTTTCGCTGTTTTCTTTTTACCATTTTTTATTTCCGTTTCTTCATCTTCAGGTACTAAAACCCGAAAGATCTTATCTTCCATACCCATCGATTCTAGACGCTTTTCTAAATTCGTTTTCACTTTGTTTTCATACCCTGAATACGTATGAACAACATACCAATTTTTTTCCATAATTGAGGACAAACTTTTGTCCTTCCCTCCCTTAAACATAAAGTCAAACTCATATTCTTCGCAGGCTTAAGGTACCGTTAAGAAAACAGTTTTACCATTTTTACACTACTATTATTTTTAGACAATTTAAAAAACCCGAAAATATAAACGGGTTTTTAACAAAATAATCTATTAATATTCATTATAGCATAATTTAAAAATTATTATTCAAAAAATAAGTTAAGAATTCCAGAAATCCCTAAATCAACTACAGCAAAGAAAACGGCAACAAATGCAACTGTACTAACAACTGTAATTGTATAACGAGTGAGTTCTTGCCCTTTTGGCCAAGAAACTTTTTTCATTTCTCTGGATACATTTTTGAAGAATGTAACAAGATTCATACTTGTACCTCCAAACTTTCGCCTGTGCCTGGCTTGTTCCTATTTCGTCTCACGATGTAGAGTATGCGTACCACATCTTTTACAATACTTTCGTACTTGCAAACGTTCAGATTGATTTGATTCATTTTTATGCGTCGTATAATTTCTACTTAAACAAGTTGTACATGCTAAAACGACTTTTTTCTCCATTGTTTACACCCCTAATTAACGGGTTTACACCTTTTATAATGTAGCATGGTTCGATATACCTGTCAATCCAGTTTGACAAGTATAAACTACATTATAAACTTATTTCACTAATTTCAAGGTAACGTTCTAACTTACGTTTTACGCGCTGCAATGCATTATCAATAGACTTCACATGTCGTTTCAATTCTACTGATATTTCTTGATAGGTACGCCCGTCCAAGTAAAGAGATAGAACTTCCCTCTCCAGTTCACTCAACAACTCGGACATTTTATCTTCCATATCACCAAATTTTTCTCGGTTTATAATCATTTCCTGCGGATCAATCATCTTCGACCCTGCAATCACATCTAAAAGTGTTCGATCAGACTCTTCATCATAGATAGGCTTGTCCAGTGATACATATGAATTAAGCGGAATATGCTTTTGTCTAGTAGCTGTTTTAATAGCCGTTATGATTTGTCTAGTAACACATAATTCAGCAAACGCCTTGAAAGATGAGAGCTTATCTCCTTTATAGTCCCGTATCGCTTTATATAAACCAATCATACCTTCTTGCACAATGTCTTCACGGTCGGCACCGATTAAAAAATAGGTCCTTGCTTTTGCACGCACAAAATTCTTATACTTGTTTATTAAACAGTCCAACGCTTGACTATGTCCCCGATGAACTAATTCAATAAGCTTATCATCTTCAAGAGTTTCTAAATCTAATTCCTTAACCGAATTATTCTTATCTATGGTGCACACCTGGACTCCCCCCGACTATATGCCGTGATGATATATAGAAATCATTATACAGTAAACGCTTTACCATCGTCAACATAAGGCGCTATTTGTCACCGCGCCGCCATTTTTCAAAAACTTCAAGCACATCTTTATTGATTGGAATTTTCGTAGAATGTTGTGTATGTTGATGGTCTTGAAGCTCTTCCTCAATTTCACCCTCTATATCTTCCATTTCAATATGTAACTCTCGAGCTGATTTTCGTAACGCTCCTTGCGCAAAAATAGTACGTTGTTCCGTATAATCGGATGTTGCCACATAAACTTGGGTTCGTACATTTTTAAACTCTTTAATCAACCGCTCAATACACTCGTCTGCCGTTTCATTTTCCTTTGTATAGATAACTTCTACATTATAGTTCTTTTGTTTTGTTTCTAACCCTCGAACGCCGTACGCATCAAAAATTATGATGACACGCATTCCTTTGTACGCTTTATACTCCGCCATTCTTTCAACTAACAAACTTCTAGCCTGTTCCAAATCCGAATCTTTCAGCCTGTTCAGTTCATCCCAAGCACCAATGATGTTATATCCATCGACTAATAAGACATCCATTACTATTCACCAAGAGGGGATCTTTTTCGATATACTTCATACATTAAAAGACTTGCAGCAACAGAGGCATTTAAGGAAGAAACTTTCCCCTTCATCGCAAGACGAACAGACCAATCACACTTTTCTTTCACTAATCGACTCATTCCTTTACCCTCATTACCAATCACTAAAGCAATTGGGATAGTACCATCCAATTGCCTATAGTCCTCTGAACCATCGGCCGCAGTCCCAACAACCCATACATTTCGCTCTTTTAATTCATCGATAGTTTTCGCAATATTCGTCACCCGCGCCACAGGTATATACTCAATCGCTCCCGCAGATGTTTTCGCCACAGTTGCTGTTAACCCTACCGATCTTCGTTTTGGGATAATCACGCCATGTACACCTGTCGCATCCGCTGTTCGAAGGATAGAACCTAAATTATGTGGATCTTCAATTTCATCAAGGATCATAAAGAACGGTGCTTCCCCTCTTGATTCAGCAACAGCAAACAAATCATCCAGATGGCTGTAATCATAAGCAGATACCGATGCTGCAACACCTTGATGATTGCCATCTACTAATTGATCCAACTTTTTCTTAGGGACTCGTTGTACCGTTAGTCCATTTTGCTTTGCTAGTTTTTGTATCTTTTGAAAGGATTGATGCTGTAATTGTTCAGATACAAATAACTTGTTCATGGTTCTTCCTGATTTAAGTGCTTCTGTAACCGGGTTTTTACCAATGATCCATTCTTCAGCCACTTTTTTCAGCCCCTTTCTCCACAAATTGGATAGCCAAATTAATTAGTTCTGCCAACCTGTCTTTTTCTTCAGCTAAATATAAATAACCTAATAACGCCTCAAACGCTGTGCTATAACGATAAGTTTGTACATCGGTATTTTTAGGGACAGAACCAGACTTCGCGTTTCTGCCCCTTCGAACAACCGCTTCTTCCTCTTCACTCAATATCTCTTGCTCCAGCCAATACAAGATCACTCTCGCTTGTGACTTAGCTGATACAAACCGAACAGCTGATTGGTGTAGTTGGTTTGGTTTAACATTCCCTTTAAGAATCAAATGGTGCCTGACATCTTTTTCATAGATGACATCCCCCATATAGGCAAGTGTTAAACTTTTTATTTGTTTTACGTCCATCGTCGCCATACATTACCCTCTTTTCCAACGCGTACCTTGTGGTGTATCTTCTAAAATTATATTTTTTCCCTTTAGGTCATCTCTAATCTTATCCGCTAAGGCAAAGTCGCGTTGTTTTCTCGCTTCTACTCTTTGTTGAATTAAAGCTTCTATTTCTTCATCAAGTAACTCTGTTTCCTCTACCAATTGAATCCCTAGCACATTTGCTAATGTTTCCAAAAGCCCTTGAAATGCTTCAATTACTTGTGTAGACGTCTGTTTTGATTCGAGGTAGACATTGGCATCCTTTGTAACATCAAAAAGAACAGCAATAGCGTTAGCCGTGTTAAAGTCGTCATCCATTTCCTGAATAAAACGTTGTTTATATGTGTCTATTTTTTCTAACCATTCATTTTTATCTTGTTCTAAATTAGTGCTAGCTTGTTTCCGATGTTCTAAATTTTGATAGGCATTTTTAATACGTTCCAAGCTATTTTTTGCACCTTCTAATAACTTCTCACTAAAATTAATTGGGTTTCGATAATGGACACTTAGCATAAAGAATCGCACAACTTGCGGATCGTGTTTTTGAATTAAGTCATGCGCTAATACAAAGTTCCCTAATGATTTCGACATCTTTTCATTGTCAATATTAATATACCCATTATGCATCCAGTAATTAGCAAATGTTGCATTGTTACAAGCTTCAGATTGGGCAATTTCATTTTCATGGTGCGGAAATGCTAAATCTTGCCCACCGGCATGAATATCAATCGTCTCTCCTAAATATTTCTTCGCCATTGCCGAGCATTCAATATGCCAGCCAGGTCTCCCTCTTCCCCATGGTGAATCCCAAGCAATTTCACCCGGTTTCGCTTGTTTCCACAAAGTGAAATCTAATGGATCATCTTTCTTCTCTCCAACTTGTATACGAGCGCCTGATCGCAGTTCGTCTATCGATTGATGAGACAGATTGCCATAGTCTTCAAACGACCTAGTTTTAAAGTAAACGTCACCGTCCGCCGCATATGCATACCCTTTTTCAATTAATTGTTTGATAAAGACAATAATATCGTCCATCGTCTCCGTCACACGTGGGTGGTGAACAGCCTTTTTAACTCCGAGAGCCTGAACATCATCCATATATGCATCAATATACCGATCCGCCACATCTTGAACCTCTTCACCTAACTCATTAGCCGCTTTTATAATTTTATCGTCAACATCGGTAAAATTTAACACATATTGAACGTCATAGCCTCTATACTCTAAATACCTTCTTACCGTATCAAACACAATGGCAGGTCTAGCGTTCCCTATATGAATATAGTTATAAACAGTCGGGCCACAAACATACATTCTTACCTTACCTTCTTCGATTGTTTGAAACGGTTCCTTTTGTCTAGTTAAGGTGTTATAGATTTTAATCGTCACCCTTATGCACTCCTTTTAGTTCATCTAATTCAGTTTGTAATCTCTCAATTTCGGTTTGCATCGCCTTTAATTTTTCGGAAACTGGATCAGGAAGTTTATGATGATCTAAATCCTTCCGCACCCTTTCCCCATTTTGAATAACAATACGTCCCGGAATTCCAACAACAGTGGAGTGATCTGGCACATCATGTAATACGACTGAACCCGCTCCAACTTTTGAACTTTCCCCAATAGTAATGGATCCTAATACCTTTGCACCGGTTGCAACTAATGCATTATCTTTAATTGTAGGATGTCTTTTCCCCTTTTCTTTTCCAGTTCCACCTAATGTTACACCTTGAAAGATTGTTACATTATCTCCTATTTCACACGTTTCCCCTATCACAACACCCATACCATGATCAATAAAAAACCTTCGCCCTATTTTGGCACCAGGATGAATCTCAATACCAGTTATGAATCGACTTACCTGTGAGATGAATCGAGCAATAAAGAAAAACTTCCTCTTGAAAAAAGCATGCGCTAATCGATGTGCCCAAATAGCATGAAGACCAGAATAAGTGAGTGTTACTTCTAAATAGGTGCGAGCCGCCGGATCCTGATCAAAAACAACATCAATATCTTGCTTTAACAACTTAAATAAACCCACACCAATCTCCCCTTTAATAATTTAGCTTTCTTGCACAACAACCCTAGTAGGCCCTTTATAAACAAATACTTATAAAGCCTAGATTCCGACAAAAATAGAAAAAAGCATCCCTATGTTTGATTAAACACAGAGACGCTTTTAGCGCGGTCCCACTCTGTTTGAGAAATGCTTTCCCCAACTCGTGACTCTTGGTAACGGTAGAGTACCGCCCTTATTTACTACAGTTCAACAAGGGACTCCGAGGTGCATTTCAAAAGCTCGGTCTTAAAATCACTTTCAGCCGATGGTGATTCTCTCTAATTAAGCCTCTGCCTTTTACTTCTCCTCATCAACGTTCATATTTGTAGTATCACTATATTATATTTAATACGAAATGTGAAATGTTATGATTAAAGTTTTTCAAGAAGGGATTCCAGTCTCGTTTTAACCACTTGCTTCCCTAATAGATGAATCGCATTCGGAAGTTCTGGTCCATGAACTTGTCCTGTTGTTGCAACTCGTATTGGCATAAACAACTTTTTCCCTTTTTGTTTCGTTTCCTTTTGTGTCGCTTTGATTTCGGCTTTAATTCCTTCTGGTGTGAATTCTTCCATTTCGTCCAGTTTCGTTGCAAAAGTACGCAACACTTCCGGAACTTGTTCACCGCGCAATACTTCCATCGCTTCTTCTGAATAGTCAATTTGCTCTTTAAAGAACAATTCCGTTAGTTCAACAATTTCTGCACCATAACTTAATTGATCTTTATATAATCCAATCAATTCTTGCGCCCACTGTTGTTGTGATTCTTCCATCTGTTCTGGTAATTTCCCTGCATCAACCAAATGCGGTAGACTTAAGTTCACCACGTCTTCAAAGTCAGCTGCTTTTATATATTGGTTATTCATCCACTTTAATTTAGCCGGATCAAAGACTGCTGCAGAAGTAGATAAACGTTCAGGATCAAACATTTCAATAAATTGCTCTTTGGTAAATAGCTCTTCTTCTCCAACTGGAGACCAACCAAGTAGTGAGATGAAATTAAACAGTGCTTCTGGCAGGTAACCCAGGTTTTTGTACTGTTCAATAAACTGTATAATATGCTCATCTCGCTTACTCAATTTCTTACGGTCTTCATTTAAAATTAATGTCATATGTCCAAATTGTGGTGCTTCCCATCCAAACGCATCATAAACCATCATTTGTTTTGGTGTATTAGAGATATGTTCTTCCCCACGTAGAACATGAGAGATTTGCATTAGATGGTCATCAATTGCAACCGCAAAATTATAGGTTGGCACACCATTTTTCTTAACAATAACCCAGTCCCCAAAGTCACTAGATTCAAATGTAATATTATCACGAACAATATCTTTAAATGTATAGGTTTTATTTTCTGGCACACGAAAACGAATGCTTGGCTGACGTCCTTCTTGTTCAAATTGTTCAATTTGCTCATCAGTCAAATCACGATGCGCACCTGAGTATTTTGGCACTTGTCCTTTGGCACGTTGTTCTTCACGTTCTTGATCTAATTCTTCCTCTGTCATATAGCATTTATATGCAAGGCCTCTTTCAAGAAGTTCATCGATATATTTTTGGTAGATATCTAACCGTTCTGTTTGACGATAAGGACCGAAATCACCACCAACATCTGCTCCTTCATCCCAATCGATACCTAACCATTTTAAATAGTTAAGCTGGCTTTGCTCTCCACCTTCTACATTTCGTTTCTCATCTGTATCCTCAATTCGAATAATAAACTTACCACCAAGGTGACGAGCATATAAATAATTAAATAACGCTGTTCTCGCGTTTCCAATATGTAAATTTCCTGTTGGACTTGGCGCATAACGCACACGCACTGAATCAGTCATAATATATTTCTCCTTTCAACGTCCGTACTATTTTTTCTCTATTCTACCACTTTTTAAGTAAATTGTTGATTTTTTTCTAATAAAACAATTGCTTGCGCTGCAATTCCTTCTTTTCGTCCAGTGAAACCTAACTTTTCTGTTGTTGTTGCCTTAACATTAACTTGCTCTATGTCAACGTCCAATATGCGAGCAATATTCACTCTGATTTTTTCAATATATGGAGCCATTTTAGGTTGTTGGGCAATAACTGTACAATCAAGATTTCCCATGGTGTATCCTTTATCCCTTACTAGTTTCCATACATGAGCAAGAAGTTGCTGGGAATCTGCATCTTTAAAATTAGGATCTGTATCAGGAAAGTGCTTGCCAATATCCCCTTCAGCAACAGCCCCAAGGCACGCATCTGCTATTGTATGTAATAACACATCTGCATCCGAATGACCTAAAAGCCCTTTTTCATACGGTATTTCTATCCCACCGATGATACACGGACGATTGTCTGCAAATTGATGAACATCAAACCCCTGTCCTATTCGAAACATAGTACTACTCCTTTATCATACTTCTATAAAATTGTTTTTTGACATAAAAAACATATAATCCGACGTAACTTATATGTGAAATTAACCTTTTCCTGATTTAAATTGACAATATACCATCGCTTCGGTAGAATACTCCGCTTTCCATGGGCACGGCTTCAGCTAACTTGGTAAAGAAACCCACTTTACCAAGTGGATCTTCAGCTCGCGCTATTCCCATAGGAGTCTCCGTATTCTACCTACGCTGTTGGTGGTGTTCTGATTCACGTCAGATAAAATACCTATACCAATAGCTGAATCTGAGTGCATTGTTATCTAGAGAAAAGGAATTTTATGTACGTATATAAGGCAAAAAGCTATAAAATTACGATACACAGACCAGAACGAAGGAAATACACGGAGACTCCCGTGGGACTAGTGGCATCGGTGAGACCCCGCAGTGAGGTACGAATGAGGAGGCTCACCAGCCCCCCACAGGAAAGCGTAGTGTATTTCCGGAGCGGTAATTTAGCACTCACTTTATTAAGGATGTAAGGAAGTCAGTTACGTCGGATTTTCCTTCAACTACGAAGGTTTATAGGTAACAAAACTCACAAAAGGTATTCTATCTAATTCAATCCTGTAAAAAAGCTTGGGCTCGTTCTAGGTCTTCTGGTGTTGTTAATTTGATATTTTGATAACTACCTGGTACAATATCGACCTCCGCTCCTGTTCGCTCTATCAGTGATGCATCATCCGTTCCTATGAATTGCTCTTCCACCGCTAGTCGATGTGCTTCTAAAATAGCGTCAAAGCGAAATGCTTGCGGAGTTTGTGCAGCCCATAGTGTTTTTCGGTCTAACGTAGTTAATTGTGTACCGTGCTTTTGTTTAATTGTGTCGGTCACCGGAACCGCTAGCAATGCTGCATGTTTACGATTAGTCACTTCAGCCAGTTCATGTAAGTTTGCTTCACTTACAAACGGACGGGCACCATCATGAATAAAAACGATACGCTCATCTAATCCATGTAAGTATTTCAGACCGGCATACACACTTTCCTGTCTTTCCTTACCACCATTAACCATTTGGACAGGTGTGTTATAAGAATATCTTTCAACTAAATCCTTCATCTTTTGTCTTTCTTTAGGGTTAACTACAAGAACTATTGAATGGCACCAGCTATCACGATCAAAAACATCAAGTGTATGTAAGATCAAGGCTTTATTCTTAATCGTAATAAACTGCTTATTTTCCCCTGCCCCCATCCGCTTACCTAACCCCGCTGCCAATACGATTGCATTATAAGTTATCATAATTTATCAATCCTATGAGTATGTTATATTAAATAGGGCTTGTCCATCATAATCCCTATTTAAACTTACCTTATTATAATTAGATAAAACAAAAGCGATAACAGTACGTTATCACTTTTGTCACCATATATGTTATACCTTTTTTACAATGCTTTTTCAAGTAATTTTGGTTTTGCAAAGATCATTCGACCCGCTGACGTTTGTAATACACTAGTTATGAGGACTTCAATCGTTTTACCAATATAGTCTTTACCTTCTTCGACAACAATCATGGTACCATCATCCAGATAAGCCACACCTTGGTTTTGCTCTTTACCATCCTTAATGACATGAACAGTTAATTCCTCACCCGGTAATACAACAGGTTTTACTGCGTTAGCCAAGTCGTTAATATTCAAAACCTGCACATTTTGAAATTCACACACTTTATTCAAGTTAAAATCATTTGTCACAACAATACCATTAATCACTTTTGCTAGCTTGACTAACTTACTATCTACTTCTGCGATTTCTTCAAAGTCACCTTCATATATTTCTACATTGACAGGCAAGTCTTTTTGCATCCGATTTAAAACATCAAGCCCACGTCGACCTCGATTACGTTTTAAAACATCTGATGAATCCGCAATATGTTGCAACTCTTCTAATACAAATTGAGGGATGATGATTGTTCCTTCTAAAAAGTTCGTTTGACATATATCTGCAATTCTACCATCAATAATAACACTTGTATCTAATATTTTTACTTTCGGAGTGTCAACATTCTTTTCTTCTTCAGGCTCCATCGACTTTTTCTTTTCCTTTCTAGCTAGGGTAAGTAAGCCTAGAAATTCATCTCGCCGTTTAAATCCAACTTGAAAACCTAAATAACCTAGAAGGACAGTAAGGAAAATCGGAACCACCTGTGACACAACTTGAATATCGACCTCTTGGATTGGCTGATTAATAATATAGGCGATCACCAATCCAACAATAATCCCCAAACTGCCAAATAAAAGGTCAGCAACTGGTGCTTTAATCAATACCTCTTCCAACCACTGAATAAAATGAACGACATAGTCAACAAACCAAAATGTAATTAGAAATAAAATAATTGCCCCTAATATTAAACCTATATACGGTGACTTCAACCATGCTGAGCTAGAAATATTCATTAATCCTACTAAATCAGGTATATATAAATACCCTGCGGTACCACCTGCAATAACAATAAATAATTGCACAATTCTTTTTAGCACCACGTTCACCTCCTATTCGTCAGTATTTCCAATTTTACAAATATTAATCCTTTATTATAAAATCTTATTAATATAAAATAACACAGGCAATATGAACAGTCAATAATATAAACAATAAATTCTATCACAGTTAAAATACATAGTCAATTAATATTATGATTTAAATTAAATATGGCGATCTATTAAAACGAGTTCCTGAATTCGATTAAGCCCATCTTTAATCTTTTCTGCTCTTACTTCCCCCACTCCATTCACCTTTACAAGTTCCTGTGTAGAGGCTTTGACAATTTCGTTTAATATTTCAAATTCCTCCACAAGGTAATCAATAATGACAATTGGAAGACGAGGAATTTTATTCAATAAACGATAGCCTCTAGGGCAAATTGCTTCATCCATTTTGGCATTAATGGAATAACCGAGTAACTTCATAATCTTTAGATCATCCATTAATTCATCACGTGAAGCATCTTGTATTCTCTTTAATATCGCTTTCTCATCCTGTCGTTCATCTACTTGATAATCTCTAATTAAAAGGATTGCCTCCTCTTCAATGTTTGCTACCAACTCATTTAATTGGAGTTGAATTAAACGCCCCTCTGTCCCTAATTCATTCACATAACTAAGGATCTCTGCCTTAATTCTTAATACCATCTCGATTCGATGAATGACCTGTATCACTTCTTGAAGCGTTACTAACTCCTCAAATTCTAACGCACCTAAATTGGTTAATCCTTGATCTAAAACAATTTTATACTTTTCTAGTGTTTGCATGGCTTGATTTGCCTTCGTTAAAATAACTCCAATTTCTTTCAGTGCATAGCGAATATTACCTTTATAAAGCGTTATAACGTTTCGTCTTTCCGAAATTGCAATGACCAAATTACCGGTTTGCTTTGCCACTCGTTCTGCTGTACGGTGACGCATGCCAGTTTCTTTCGACATAATTTCTGGCTCTGGCATCAACTGAACATTAGCAAATAATATATTAGTACCTTCTTTGTTTAGTATAATAGCTCCATCCATTTTAGCCAGCTCGTATAAACTAGCAGGGGAAAAGGGGGAATGAATGGCAAACCCACCATCTACAATATCCTTCATTTTCTCATTGTTCCCCACAACAATTAGTCCGCCTGTTTTAGCACGAAGTACGTTATCAATTCCTGCTCGTATTGGTGTCCCCGGTGCTACAAACTTTAACATCTCACCAATGACAGCTTTTTTCTTGTCCTGCCATTCCATTTAACTTCCTCCTAATGTAGTCTTTAAAGCCTCATGAACGGTGTCCACACCAACAATTTCAATATTATCTGGCACTGTCCAACCATCCAGGTTTTTGTTTGGAATGATCGCTCTCTTAAAGCCTAATTTGGCCGCTTCTTGCACTCTTTGATCTATTCTAGATACTCTTCTTATTTCACCAGTAAGTCCAACTTCCCCAATTAACACATCTTCAGGTTTTGAAGGCTGGTCCCTAAAACTAGATGCAATACTAATCGCAATTGCCAAGTCAATCGCAGGTTCGTCTAGCTTCACACCTCCTGCAACCTTTACATAAGCATCCTGGTTTTGCAAGAGCAAACCTACTCTTTTCTCTAAAACCGCCATTAACAGAGGAACTCGATTATGGTCAATACCCGTTGCCATTCTCCGTGGGTTTCCATAACTTGTTGGGGAAATTAAAGACTGTATTTCTACTAATACCGGTCTGCTTCCCTCCATTGAAGCTACAACTGTCGATCCCGCTGCTCCTTGTGACCGCTCTTCTAAAAATATTTCCGAGGGATTAAATACTTCACGTAGCCCTTCTTCTTTCATCTCAAAAATACCCATCTCATTGGTGCTGCCGAATCTATTCTTGACTCCACGTACTATTCGAAATGTATGGTGCCTCTCTCCTTCAAAATATAATACAGCATCCACCATATGTTCCAGTAAACGTGGTCCTGCAATTGCTCCTTCCTTCGTTACATGACCAACAATAAAGATAGGGATATTGTTTTGTTTGGCGATACGCATCAGTTCACTTGTACATTCGCGCACTTGTGAGACACTACCAGGAGCACTAGATACTTCTTCCCTAAAAATTGTTTGGATCGAATCAATCACAACAAATGATGGATTTAATTGTTCAATTTGATTCGCTATATCTAATAAATTCGTTTCAGCTAATACATATAAGTTATTCGATGTAACACCGAGGCGATCAGCTCGGAGTTTTGTTTGCCTTGTTGATTCTTCACCAGATATATATAAAACTTTTAGCTTTTTCTCAGCCAATTGATTTGATACTTGTAACAAAAGTGTTGATTTTCCAATTCCAGGGTCGCCACCGATCAGTACTAATGATCCTGGCACAACTCCTCCACCTAACACTCGATCAAACTCAGTCATCTTTGTTGTTATTCTTGGTTCTTCTTGGGATTCAATTGATTTGATACTTTCAGGTTTCGATTTGGTATTATGTACAGGTGATACTATTGTATGCCTTGAAGACTGTTGTGATGCAACAATTTCTTCAACTAATGAATTCCAACTACCACAACCCGGACATTTCCCCATCCACTTTGGTGATTCATATCCACATTCTTGACAAACATACTTTGTTTTTCGTTTAGCCACTACCATGCTCCTAACTATATTTTATACGAAACAGATAACGTACAAGTTACAATTTTCTATCAAAAAAATTAAATAAAGTTTAATCCATCTATATACAAGATTCATAACAGATGGTTTGTTTTTATCATATAGGAAATTAAAACAAAAGTACAAACAACTGGTTAATGATAAAACAAACATTATCATCAGGTGAGGGAAAACTCACTATAGGTTTCCACTTCATCATGTGAAAAATTTTGTATAAACTATTTTCCAATAGCATAAAAAAAAATCGGAAGGCGAGACCTTCCGATTTTTAAGAACCTTACTTAGTGGATACTGTGAAGTTTTCGTCTTTGTCAATATCGATATTGACCTTTTGTCCTTTTTGAATGGTCTCTTTCAACAACTCTTCAGACAATAGATCTTCAACATTTTTTTGGATTGAACGGCGTAATGGTCTAGCACCATACTCCGGATCAAACCCTTCATTCGCAATTTTCTCAATTGCTTTATCTGACAAGTCGACATCAATTTCTTGTTCAATTAAACGTTTTTGTAATTGTTTCACCATGAGTGTAACAATTTCTTTCATGTGTCTTTTCTCTAGTGAATGGAATACAATTGTCTCATCAATTCGGTTTAAAAATTCTGGTCGGAATGCTTTTTTCAATTCATTAAGTACTTTGGATCGCATTTCTTTGTGATCACTTTCTTCATCATCTAAATTAAATCCAACATACTTATTACGTTTTAATTCGCTAGCACCGACGTTGGAAGTCATAATCAATACCGTGTTTCTAAAGTCGACTACACGACCTTTCGAATCGGTTAATCGGCCATCTTCTAGTACTTGAAGTAGAATATTAAATACTTCTGGATGGGCCTTTTCAACCTCATCAAGTAACACAACAGAATATGGTTTTCTACGAACCTTCTCTGTAAGCTGCCCACCTTCTTCATATCCGACATACCCTGGAGGTGAACCAACTAGACGGGACGTGGCGTGTTTTTCCATGTACTCTGACATATCAATTCGAATCATCGCATCCTCGTCACCAAACATTGCATCAGCCAGTGCACGAGCAAGTTCTGTTTTCCCTACACCTGTAGGTCCTAAGAAAATAAAGGAACCAATTGGACGTTTAGGGTCTTTTAACCCAGCTCTTGCACGACGGATCGCTTTCGAAACAGCTTTAACTGCTTCATCTTGACCAATAACTCGATCATGTAAAACAGATTCCATGTTTAATAGTCGATCACTTTCGTCTTTGGTCAATTTAGAAACTGGTACACCGGTCCAAGTTGAGACAATACTAGCTATGTCTTCAACCGTTACCTCAGAACTCTCTTGCCCTTGCTTTTCTTTCCACTCATCTTTTGTTTTTTCTAATTCTTCACGAAGACGTTGTTCACTATCTCTTAACGATGCTGCCTTTTCAAATTCTTGACTTTGAACAGCTGCATCTTTTTCTTTTCTTACTTCTTCCAGCTTCTGTTCTAATTCTTTTAAATTTGGCGGTGCAGTATAAGAACGTAAGCGTACTTTTGATGAAGCTTCATCAATTAAATCAATTGCTTTATCAGGTAAGAAACGATCGGTTATATAACGATCGGACAGATTAGCTGCTGCCTCGATTGCATCATCGGTAATCGATACACGGTGGTGTGCTTCATAGCGATCACGCAAACCTTGTAAAATTTGAATCGATTCATCTAATGTTGGTTCGTCGACTTGGATTGGTTGGAATCTTCGTTCAAGTGCTGCATCTTTTTCAATATATTTTCTATATTCATCTAGAGTTGTTGCCCCGATACACTGCAATTCACCACGTGCTAGTGAAGGTTTTAGAATATTGGATGCATCAATCGCACCTTCTGCACCACCTGCACCAATTAATGTGTGCAATTCATCAATAAACAAAATAATGTTACCTGCTTGGCGAATTTCTTCCATCACTTTTTTCAAACGATCTTCAAACTCACCGCGATATTTAGTACCTGCTACAACTGTTCCCATATCAAGCGTCATAACACGCTTGTCACGTAGTATTTCTGGAATTTCATTGTTGACTATTTGCTGGGCAAGACCTTCTGCAACTGCTGTTTTACCAACACCAGGCTCCCCAATTAGTACAGGATTATTTTTTGTACGACGACTTAGCACTTGGACAACACGTTCAATCTCTTGTTCTCTACCAATTACAGGATCAATATGGCCCTCTTTTGCAATCGCTGTAAGATCACGTGCTAGCGAATCAAGTGTCGGAGTGTTAGCAGCAGCTGTTTGTCCTCCACGTCCATGTTGTTGCCCTGAAGTAGATTCATTACTACCAAGAAGTTGTAAAACTTGTTGACGTGCTTTGTTTAAACTTACACCAAGGTTATTCAGAACTCGTGCCGCAACACCTTCTCCTTCACGGATTAATCCTAATAAGATGTGTTCTGTTCCAACATAGGAATGACCTAACTTCCGGGCTTCATCCATAGAAAGTTCAATCACCTTTTTTGCTCTGGGAGTATAATGGATCGTTTGTGACACTTTCTGACCTCTCCCAATTAATTTTTCAACCTCATCTTGAATTCTTTCTGTCTCTAACCCTAGTGAATGAAGTGCTTTAGCAGCAATCCCTTCTCCTTCACTCACTAAACCTAATAAAATATGTTCTGTCCCTATGTTATTATGTCCTAATCTCACTGCCTCTTCTTGAGAAAGTGCGAGTACCTTTTGTGCTCTCTCTGTAAAACGCCCAAACATCATTAGGCATTCCTCCTTACTATTATTTTTCTAAGTATAGTCGTTCTCGAATTAAAGAAGCTCTTAGTATATCTCTTCTCTGTGGAGATAGTGCCTCTTTTGCATAATGTTGCAGAAAACCTGGTTGGGTTAGTACCATTAATTCATTCAAAATTGTTTTTGAGATATGATCGATATAACCAATATCAATTCCAAGTCGTAAATCAGATAAACATGTTGCTGCCTCTTTAGATTCTATGATCCGACTCCGTTCCAGTATCCCATATGAACGAAAAATTCGGTCCTCTAAACGAAGTCCTGACTGATCCATTAGAAGCCTACGTGCCTTACGCTCTTGTTCAATAAGTTTTTGAACAACACTCTGTAAATCCACTACAATATCTTCTTCAGACCTTCCTAACGTTATTTGATTGGAAATTTGAAATATGTTTCCAACCGCTTCGCTTCCTTCACCATATATACCTCTTACCACTAAACCTAGTTGACTAATCGCTGGAATCATTCTATTTAGTTTTTGAGTAAGGGCCAAAGCTGGCAAATGCATCATCACAGAAGCTCGAAGACCAGTTCCTACATTGGTCGGACAACTTGTTAAATAACCTCTATCTTCATCAAACGCATAATTCACGTTTTCTTCCAACCAATCATCGAACTCAAACGCTTCATCTAATGCACGTTGTAGTTGAAAACCAGGAAAATAGAGTTGAATTCGAATGTGGTCTTCCTCATTAACCATTACGGATACTTGCTCACTCTCAGATATTAACACACCGCTATGAGTTGACTTATCGGCAAGATGTGGACTAATAAGATGTTTTTCAACCAACACCTGTTTTTCAACTGGTGTTAACTCATTTATTCCGACAAATTCTAGGTCATGATAGTTTTTAAAAGATTGATGGTGGTAAGTTTGCTTCATAAAAGTTAGGATCTTTTCTAAATCCTGATCATTTGCTATTAGTGGAAATGGAACCTTATCAAGATTTCTCGCCAATCTTATTCGACTACTCATTACGATATCACTATCAGGGCCATCTTCTTTCATCCATGGACTGATTGCTTCATTCATAAATTGTTGCAATGACATTAAGCCTCACCCTCTCCACCATGGTTAAGGTCTTTCTTTAATGATTTGATTTGATCACGAACTTTTGCAGCTTGTTCAAATTCTTCATTTTCAATTAGCTGTTGTAATTGTTTTCTATATTGATCTAGCTTTTTCCTTTGTTGAATTGTGCTTCCGATTCGTTTTGGTATTTTTCCATCGTGGGTTGTATTCCCACTATGGACTCTCCTAAAGATGGGATTTAAATGTGCCTCAAATGCATGGTAACACTCTGCACAACCAAACTTTCCTACACGAGTAAAATCATGATAAGTCATACCGCAATTTGGACATTTTAAAACTTGTTCTGTTGAAACTTGGTTTGCCTGTTGTCCCGTATGAATAGAAGAAGGTTCAAAATTGAATAATCCAGATAATAGATCATGTAACGAATATGCTTCTTCCTCATCGGAAACATAACCCTTTTCTTTTGCACATTGTTCACAAACATGAATCTCTGTTTTCGCTCCATTAACTACTTTTGTGAAATGTAATGTAGCGGAACGTTCCTTGCATTCTTGACAATCCATATGATTTCCCCCTTCCATACTTCTTTAATGTTTCAGTGCCTCTAACATTGCTGCCATAATTCTCGATCTCACTTCATCACGAAATGGCAAAGGGTATGCTAATGTATTTCTACTCAAGGCATTGACCATTATTTTGGCTTCCCGCTTAGTTATTAGCTCTTCCTCCAGCAGACGCTCTAATATATCGATAGCTTTTTGTTGTGTTACAACTGGTTGTATCATATCAATTACTTCATCAATTAATTTTGCTTTATCTTCATGGGTGATTTTTATAATACGTATATAGCCACCGCCCCCGCGTTTACTCTCTACTATATATCCTCTTTCCACAGTAAAGCGAGTATTAATCACATAATTTATTTGAGAAGGGACACATTCAAACTGAGCAGCAATCTCACTACGTTTAATTTCAATTGCATTCGTATTTGTTTCTTTCAGGATGTTTTTTAAATATGATTCAATAATATCAGATACATTACTCATTTTTGTCTACCCCTCATTTGACTTTGACTATCTTTGACTATACCTGTATTATACTTTATTTTTAAATCGATGCAAAATGAAATGTTTTCCTTAGCTATTCTTGACTGTTTATACTAAAAAAATCCCTACTAATAAAGCAGGAATTTATAAAGTTTTGTAGAATTTTGTAACTATTTATTCCCGATCACTCACTTGTCTCACATGCTCAACCTTCGATAATTCATCATATAATTTGTATTTATCTAATCTACTTGTATTTTCTAATCTAATAAACAAATTCCGGTCATCCCCTAATTCCTGTTCAATTTCAAATTTATTTATTTCATTATTATGTTGCTTAACCACAGAAAGTAAAGTTTCCATATCCAAATTCGGGCCTATCACCACTTGAAAGGAATGAACCTGCTTCCCTTTAAGAAAACGATTTTCTAAGTTATTTAAGAATACTAAGCTAAGTAAGATTACTAGTGTAGTAAAAACTGCTTCACTATACATACCAGCGCCAACGACCAACCCTAAACCAGCAACAGCCCATATCGATGCCGCCGTTGTTAATCCCCTTATTGTCATGCCGTTTACAATAATGGTACCCGCTCCCAAAAAACCAATACCACTGATGACATAAGAAGGTATACGCGCTGGATCAAATCGAACATTTTCATACTTTTCAATGTACGCTTCAAACCCATACAATGATAAAAGCATCATTAAACATGAACCAACACCCACTAATATATGTGTTCTAAAACCAGCTGACCGATTTTTTAATTCCCGTTCAAACCCGATCAGGCCTGATAACGCTAATGCAATAAATATACGACTTATCATTAATAAAAATTGATCATTAAAAACGTCATTAAAGATACCTGGCATGTCCACACTCCCAATAAACTATATTACTTCTCCTTTTATTAATTTGACCACAACCTATAAAAATCCTTTCTGCTTATGAAATTAGATCAAATTAGACAAAATAATATAAAATACCCAGTTAGAAGTTTTTACTATAGGTTTCCTATTCAACGTAATTAATGAACTATATCCTATAGTATTAGTATACATGTTCAGATATGATTTGTTTTTATTAATTACCTTGGCTGTTTTCAAAAAGTGACGAGGACATACTAGGTAGGAAGTCCGTTGTGATTTTACATACAGGCATTTAGGAAGTAGTTGCCGTGCTACCTAAAAAGGTGTAATGATTGTTTTGGAATCAGTAAGTATGAAACCAATTAAAACAATAACCTGACAACATACTAGAATCTCAAGGAAAAGGGTGATAGAGACCGGTTTGGAGCGGAAAAGCGGTCCCTCGTTCTGTTAAATGTCAAAGCTCCATGAGAATTTCTTTTTGAGAACAGATTGTTACAAAAATAACGTTGCAATCTATATTAACTTCGAAGATTGGCAAGCAACAAGCCTTCCTAAAAAACGCTTGTATTATGTTCGATAATGAAGAAAGAAAAAGTGAGAGGGGAAGAATTTACGACTCACTTCTAGTAGTGAGGTATGAACTGCATTCTAGCATTTCGTTGAGTTTAATCGAACTTTCGAACGCCAATTATAAATACCATCACAAAAAACCCTTGAGACCTAAATCTCAAGGGTTTTTTGAATTGCTTAGCGACGTCCTACTCTCACAGGGGCAAGGCCCCAACTACCATCGGCGCTGAAGAGCTTAACTTCTGTGTTCGGCATGGGAACAGGTGTGACCTCTTCGCTATTGCCACTAAACATGGATGTATTTAATTAAATATACACCTTCAAAACTAGATAAGAAATACTCAAGACAAACAAACATTAAAACAGTCTAACTTCGACTCCCAGGTCGTCTCCGCTTTCTATTATAGTTAAGTCCTCGATCTATTAGTATCCGTCAGCTGCACGTGTCACCACGCTTCCACCTCGGACCTATCAACCTCATCGTCTCTGAGGGATCTTACTCATTTAAAATGATGGGAAGTCTCATCTA
>NZ_SZNM01000023.1 GCF_005870085.1 Aquibacillus sediminis
ATCATACAAGAGGGCTATTTTTATATCAAGTACCTTTTGGTTCACTAACAGGAATGCTCCTCGCTCGTCCCTCGCTGCGGGGTCTCACCTAGGCCTTTCCTCCCGTAGGAGTCTCCGTGTATTTCCTTCGCTGTTTACTGTACTCCGAAATTTTATAGTGCATTGCTTAATAAAAATTATATAAAATACCTTTAATAATAATTGCCATGCTGCAATACAAGCTTACAGGAAATTTGTTATTTTGAATTTATAGAGTATTGCATCATCACTAATCAGAAAACCTAATTTAGTGGAGGCAGAATACGGAGACTCCTATGGGAACAGCACGAGCTGAAGATCCACTTGGTAAAGCGGTTTTCTTTACCAAGTTAGCTGAAGCCGTGCCCATGGAAAGCGTAGTATTCTGCCGGAACGGTATATTCGCTCTTATTACAACCAGAATGCAAGAAAGTAAATTCTAGTTACTGCACATAATACAGCTAATGTGCAATAAAAAAATAGAGTTTACGAACTAAGCTAACGTTATTTTGAGGTTGATAGGCATAGATTATGTGGGGAGTTTAAAGAAAGTTCATGCTAGATGTTTGGCGATTGTACTTGTTTTTTGTTAATGGAAAAGTTCATATGCACGTATAAGGAGTGATAAGGATGGAAAAGGATACAAATCAATCGAATGAATGGGAAGGTGCTGATTTAGATGAAGAGACATTGTTTGTGGTTTCCCAAACGTTTAAAGCATTAGGAGATCCAACTAGGATTAGAATCCTGCATTTATTATTTAGTAACGAATACTCAGTCAATGACATAGCGAAACAACTAAATTTACGGCAATCGACGGTTTCGCATCAGTTGCGCTTTTTGAAAAATTTGCGCTTAGTCAAATACCGTAGAGAAGGAACCACATTGTACTATTCCCATGATGATGAACATGTGATTAATATATTAAAACAAACGATTAAACATGCGTTACACCAATAAGGTTAATGAGGAATTTGAAGAAAATAAGATTGGAGAAAGAGAAGCTGATTGGTGCTTGTGAAGGTAAGGAAACCTTCTCCAATCTTCGTTTTTAAGTAGACAACTAGCCCTGACCGGTGGCTCTAAGCATTTGTTCTCTATTTGGAAGAAGTCTCTAACTTATGGATCGCCATGTCATGCTTAGAAACCTGTTCACGAAGATAGTCAATTTCAGCAGTATGGTTGCGTAATTCTTTTATTATTTCTTTATGACGCTGTGCGTTTGATTTTTCCATTTGATCCATTCGCTCAGATAAGCTAGTAACCACTTTATTATTTTCAGTTACCATCTTATTATTTTCAGCAACCATTTTCATCAATTGTTCCATATGTTTTTCGATACGATCTAATTTCTCTTCACTCATTTTTTTACCTCCTTTTAAGCCTTGTTCTTCTCTTATATTATATCGAATACACGTTCGCAAAACAATGCTCCACCTAGTTATTTTATCACCTTATAACGAAACTATGTCCGTTTTATGAAGGATTTAGAAAGGAACGATTCACCACTAATATTCTTAATAATTTGAAAATTAATCCCATTAAAAATATAATAACCATATACATTTAACTTTTTCAATTGGGGAATTTTGAATTAGTCCTATTAGAAATAAAAAAATTAAAGGGGGATGCGGGAATTTTGTATAAAAGATATTTGGATTTATTAGCTCAAGAATTTGATAGTGAAGAGAAAGTGGCCACTGAAATCATTAATCTTGAAGCCATACTTAATTTACCTAAGGGAACGGAACACTTTGTTAGTGATTTACATGGGGAGTTTCAAGCCTTTCAACATGTGTTACGAAATGGTTCAGGTAAAGTGAAGGAGAAAATAAGAGATATCTTCACTGATGTATTATCTGAAAAAGAAATCAATGAATTTGCCACATTGGTTTATTATCCTGAAGAAAAGTTACAACTAATTAAAAATAATTTTACAACGGACCAAGAATTACACAGTTGGTATATAGACATGATTGATCATATGATTAAGCTGATTGCGTATGCATCCTCCAAATATACACGTTCCAAGTTACGTAAAGCATTGCCTAAACAGTTTGTATATATTATCGAAGAATTACTATACAAAACAGATGAATACACCAATAAGAAACAATATTATAAAAAAATTGTCCAGCAAATCATTTCCCTCGATCAAGCAGATAAACTAATCATTGGTCTTGCCTATACCACACAACGTTTAGTAGTGGATCACCTTCATGTGGTGGGGGATATTTATGACCGTGGACCAGAACCAGATAAAATTATGGATACGCTGATTAACTATCATTCCGTTGATATTCAGTGGGGAAATCATGACGTCTTGTGGCTCGGTGCTTTTGCTGGGTCAAAGGTATGCCTTGCTAATATTCTTCGTATCTGTGCTAGATATGACAATTTGGATATCATTGAGGACGCCTATGGAATTAATCTAAGACCACTTCTTAATCTTGCTGAGAAATATTATAAAGACAATCCAGCCTTTCGACCAAAAATCCAATCAGAAGAAATGCTATCTGAACAGGAAACCGTACAAATTACTAAAATTCACCAAGCCATTGCTATGATTCAGTTTAAATTAGAAATGCCGATCATCAAAAGACGACCAACTTTCAATATGTCCGAACGGCTCTTACTTGAAAAAATTGATTATGACAACAACAAAATTACAATCGGGGGAAAAACGTATCCACTTGAAAACACCTGTTTTGCAACGGTTAATCCCAAACAACCGGAACAATTGTTAGAAGAAGAAGAGCAAGTGATGGACAAGTTATTATTTTCAATCCAACATTCAGAAAAACTGACTAGACATATGAAATTCTTAATGAAAAAAGGCAGTTTTTACTTGAGGTATAATGGTAACTTATTACTGCATGGCTGTATACCTCTAGACGAAGATGGAAAAATGGAAAAGATGGAGATTGAAGACAAAACCTATACAGGTCGTGAACTACTTGATGTATTCGAACACTATTTAAGATATGCTTTTGCACATTCAGAAAAAACGGACGATCTTGCTACAGACATGGTTTGGTATTTATGGACGGGAGAATATTCCTCCTTGTTTGGCAAGAGGCAAATGACGACATTTGAAAGGTATTTTATAAAGGATAAGGAAACACATAAAGAAACAAAGAATCCCTATTACTATTTACGGGAAAATGAAGATACTTGTAAAAGAATCTTACAAGAATTTGACCTCGATCCTGACCAAGGTCATATCATAAATGGGCATACACCGGTTAAGGAGATTGATGGGGAGAATCCAATTAAAGCTTGCGGCAAGATGATTGTGATTGATGGTGGCTTTTCGAAAGCTTACCAATCGACTACAGGGATTGCTGGTTATACATTATTGTATAATTCCTATGGGATGCAACTTGTCGCCCATAAACAGTTTACGTCAAAACAAGATGTGCTTTTAAACGGAACGGACGTGTTATCGGTAAGAAGGTTGGTGGACAAAGAATTGGAGCGCAAAAAAGTTCTAGAAACGAATGTTGGGGAAGAATTAAAACAGGAAGTTTCTCTTCTCAAAAGTTTGATGGAGTATCGTTATACAAATTAATTTGATGTGCTGTGTGAGTAACAGGAACATGATTCCTTGCTCACGCAGTTTTTTTATGATCACTGGAGGAAAGAGGTCATCCATAATAATATGGTATATATTAATAGTATAAATGAAACCGCACACCAGTTCTTGCTTTCACTCAGAATTAAACAGAGACTCTTGGTAGAAGTTAGCATGATAGATGTTTGCGATAGATAAGGACGTGTAGATAGATGATTAAAAATGCAGGGCTTGCAATTCCATTAAGATATTATAGTTGCGACCACGCTGATTGGCTACATAAGAATTTCCAATTAATGGGTCATCATGGCGCACGGTCCATTTCGTTTATGTTACTAAAAATTAAAAAGATCCTATAAAGGTTGTTTGGTACAAGTATGTTATAGTAATAGGAGTAATTTACTTGAAAGGATGTTCATCCATGAAGAAGACTGTAGTCTTAGCGGAAAAGCCCTCTGTGGGCCGTGATATTGCTAGGGTATTAAATTGTAACAAAAAAGGCAATGGCTTTTTTGAGGGTTCGAAATATATTGTAACGTGGGCACTGGGGCATTTGGTTACGTTAGCTGATCCAGAAGTCTATGATGATAAATATAAAACATGGAAATTAGAAGATTTACCGATGCTTCCATCGCGATTAAAACTTGTTGTCATAAAAAAGACAGGGAAGCAATTTAATTCGGTAAAGACACAATTAAATCGAAACGATGTTGGCGAAATCGTCATTGCTACCGATGCAGGTCGTGAAGGGGAACTTGTCGCACGCTGGATTATTGAAAAGGCGCGAGTGAAGAAACCGGTCAAAAGACTGTGGATTTCTTCGGTAACAGATAAGGCCATTAAGGATGGATTTAAGAAACTAAAACCAGGCAAACAGTATGAAAACCTGTATGCGTCAGCAGTTGCTCGTTCAGAAGCAGACTGGTACGTTGGGCTAAATGCAACACGAGCGCTAACGACCAAGTTTAATGCACAACTATCAAGTGGTCGTGTGCAAACACCTACCTTGCAAATGATTGCTTTACGTGAACAGGAAATTCGTAATTTTAAACCGAAAGATTATTACGGGATTAAAGCGGTAGCTAATAAAGGGTTAACCTTAACATGGCGTAGTCAAAAAAATGATACGAGAATTTTTGACAAACAAACGGCAGAGAAAATGGTTGCTAATCTAAATGGTCAACAAGCAAAAGTAGTGCAGATTGATAAAAAACAGAAGAAAAGTCATGCGCCTGGCCTATATGATTTAACCGAACTACAACGTGATGCCAATAAAATATTTGGTTTCTCTGGTAAGCAAACATTATCTTTGATGCAAAAATTATATGAACAACATAAGGTACTAACTTATCCACGAACGGATTCAAGGTACATTTCATCGGATATTGTTCCAACGCTAAAGGATCGCCTCAAAGCTTGTGGTGTTGATCAATATGCTCCTGTTGCTAACAAACTTGCAAAGCGGGATATCAAGCCTAATAAATCATTTGTTGATGATAATAAAGTGTCCGATCACCATGCGATTATTCCAACAGAACAAACCGTGTATCTGTCAGAGCTAAATGATAAAGAAAGAAAAATTTATGATTTAGTCGTCAAACGATTTTTGGCCGTCCTATCTCCTGCTTTTGAATATGAACAGACCACTTTGGAGGTTGCAATTGGAAACGAGAAATTTACAGCCAAAGGGAAAAATGTGAAAAAACAAGGGTGGAAAGAGGTTTACAACAACCGCACTGGTGAGGAGGAGGAAGAGGATCAGCGAATTCCTAATCTTCAACAGGGAGACACATTATCTGGCGTAACAGTTAAACTGACAAAAGGCCAAACCAAAGCCCCTGAACGTTTTACGGAAGGAAACTTGTTACAAGCAATGGAAAATCCAGCGAAGTATATGGAACAACAAGATAAAAAGCTTGTGAGTACCCTTAATAAAACAGGCGGACTCGGAACAGTAGCGACACGAGCAGATATTATTGAAAAGCTATTTAATAGTTTTTATATTGAGAAAAAGGGTAAACATATTTTCCTTACTTCAAAAGGCAAACAGTTGCTAGACCTTGTTCCGGAAGACTTGAAATCCCCAACCTTAACGGCTGAGTGGGAACAAAAGTTAGAAGCCATTTCAAGCGGGAAATTAAACAAAGATACATTTATTAAAGAAATGAAAGGCTATGCAAGTAATGTTGTGAAAGAGATTAAAAATAGTGATGCAAACTTCAAACATGACAATATGACGGGAACAAAGTGTCCGGATTGCGGTAAGTTAATGTTAGAAGTTAACGGTAAAAAAGGGCGCATGCTCGTTTGTCAGGATCGTTCCTGTGGAGGCAAGAAGAATATTGCTAAGAAAACGAATGCTCGTTGTCCAAACTGTCATAAACGAATGGAACTTCGTGGTGAAGGCGAGGGGCAGATGTTTACTTGTACATGTGGACACCGAGAAAAATTATCGACCTTTAATGAACGGAAGCAAAAACAAAAACAGAGCAAGGTATCGAAGAAAGATATTAATAAATATATGAAAAAGCAACAAAATGAGGAATTTACCAATACGGCTTTAGCAGATGCATTGTCTAAGTTGAAAAAGTAATATAGATGAAAAACTCGCCCAGCTAGTGGCGAGTTTTTTAGTTTTTAATACGGTTTTTTATGGGACTGAAGTACAGAGGTTTTCAAATTACGGAACCAAAGGGAAAAGCGCTGAGGTGATGTAAGAAAAAGCTGTAAATACGCAGGATCTAGAGAAAAAGTGCTGGATGATGTAAGAAAAAGCTGTAATACGTAAGATCTAGAGAAAGAGCGGTGGATGATGTAAGAAAAAGCCGTAAATACGCAAGATCTAAAGAAAAAGCGGTGGATGATGTAAGAAAAAGCCGTAAATACGCAAGATCTAGCGAAAAAGTGGTGGATGATGTAAGAAAAAGCTGTAAATACGCAAGATCTAGAGAAAAAGCGTTGGATGATGTAAGAAAAAGCCGTAAATACGCAGGATCTAGAGAAAAAGTGCTGGATGATGTAAGAAAAAGTTGTAAATACGCAAGATCTAGAGAAAAAGCGGTGGATGATGTAAGAAAAAGCCATAAATACGCAGGATCTAGAGAAAAAGTGCTGGATGATGTAAGAAAAAGCTGTAAATACGCAAGATCTAGAGAAAAAGCGCTGAGGTGATGTAAGAAAAAGCCGTAAATACGCAGGATCTAGAGAAAAAGTGGTGGATGATGTAAGAAAAAGCTGTAAATACGTAAGATCTAGAGAAAAAGCGTTGAGTTAATACACATAATACAGCTAATGTGCATTAAAAAACAATGAGGGTTACGAAATAGTTAAGCGATTATTAATAAATGTATCTAGAACGGTATCAATTTTCATCTCACTACATAATAAATGCATGAAATCTCCTAATAAATTACCTGTTAAAACAAAAGCTAATATAGATAAGGAGGTTTGCTTATGTCAGGTTTAATAGACGCCATTATCTATTTGTTTGCTACGCTTATTTTGTTAAGATTTGCTGGGAAACGAACCATTTCTCAAGCAACACCAAGTGAAGTCGTTATTATGATAGGAATTGGTACTGTGCTTGTTCACCCATTGAAATCAGTAGATGCTTGGGTTAGTGCTTATCATGGTTTGTTAATTGTAATCGGAGTGATTTTCGTTTCGATTTTACAAATTTATGTTCCAAAGGTGCAAAAGTGGATCATGGGTGAACCACTTCTCGTTGTGAAAAATGGACAAATTTTACATAAAAATATAAAGAAAGCACGAATTACTGAAGATGAGTTAAAGATGAAGTTGAGAATAAAGAAAATAACGGATATTACAAAACTAAAATCCGTTACATTAGAGGTGAGTGGTGATGTAGGTGTAGAAGTGGCGGAACAACCTGCTACTCAAAAGGATATTGATGACATAAAAAAAGCATTAGAAATGATTGGAGATAAAATTGGGTCTCCTGTTACTTTTTATACACCACCCAATGACTCAAAACAAAACCTTTTTAAACAGATAGAAGGAGTACAAGAAAAGGATCCACTTCAATAAATGAAGCTAAGTTGGCTCAGATAGGGAATTGTCTGAGCTTTTTTTGTTACAACATTCTAAGCCTCTAGTCTTAGTCTAAAATATACCGCTAGTCCGTTACCGTGGACAAGCATGAAAGGTATGATGGAAATATGAAAGGAGGGAGTAAAACAATGAAAACATTATTACTACTATTACTAGGGATTACAGCGGTGATTATTTTTCTTGCCAATTTGGGACCAATGATTGTGCTCGCAATTAGCGTAGTCATTTCCTATTACGCAGTGAAGAAATTTATTCTAGCAGATACAGTTGGAAAAAAAGTGCTTTGGGGATTTGTTATATTAATCGGACTAGCTATATCACTATCAAATATTCCAGCTTTAATTGGTGTCGCCTCCTTCGTGGTGCTTTATTACACCTATAAAACATGGAAAAAAGACAAACAAGACACATACGTTGATGATGATTTCTTAATGACTGATCAATAGATAATAAAAGGAGTGTTTAAAATGGCAAACCTATTTACAAGGATAAAAGAAACAATTCAAGCCGACCTACATGAATTAATGGATCAAAAAGAACAAAAGAATCCTATTACACATTTAAATCAGTATATTCGTGAGTGTGAGCAGGAAGTTCGGAACATGAAGCAACTCGTTGAAAAGCAATACACGTATAAACATGAATTCACACGCGAATTGAGCCAAGCAAAGAAAATGGCTGCAAAACGCAAACGCCAAGCAGAGCTTGCGAAAGAAGCGGAAGAGAATGAACTTTATCAATATGCAACAGAGGAACAACAACAATTTGAAACAAGAGTCAATCAACTAACAGAACTACTAGATAAAACGATTGCTGAATTAGAACAATTAGAAAACAAGTACGTACAAATGAAACATAAATTGAAAGATCTTTACGTAAAAAGAATGGAGCTAAAAGGAAGAGAAAATGTGGCAAGAGCACACAAGGGAATGAATAAGGTGCTTAATTCAGGTCTAGCCGAAAAGACGGTATCTAAATTTGAAGAAATGGAAAGTTATATTGAAAGGTTAGAAAACCAAGTAAAAACTGACCATCGCTTACACACACTAGACGCAAGGTTAGCAGAGCTAGAAAAAAATGAGGCTACCCCTAACTAAAATATGTTAATCTGAAAGAGGCACTCCGAGCGTACTTGTGTGCCTTTTTCGTTTAGATACTAAGTAAAACTAATGTGTTATTGCAGATAAGCTGTATTATGCGGCATAACTATTTACTTTTTTACATTCTGATTGAAATAAGTGCTAATATATCGTTCCGGCAGAATACTACGCTTTCCATGGGCACGGCATCAGCTAACTTGGTAAAGAAAAGCCCTTTACCAAGTGGATCTTCGGCTCGTGCTGTTCCCATAGGACAAGGAACGCTTCGGCAGCGATACATCGCACGAAGAAAATGGCTTTGTATTTTCGAGGAGTCTCCGTATTCTGCCTACGCTTGGATAAGTTCACTGATTAGTGGTAGATGTAATACGCAATAAAATCAAAAGTAGTAAATTTATTGCAGTATTGTGTTACAACATATCAATTAACAATAAAAAGGTATATTTTATGATTTTTATTAAGTAATGCTCTATAAAACTTCAAAGTGCCGAAAAAAGCGTAGGTGTATTTCCGCAGCGATATATTAGTACTCTTTTTATAAAGAGGACAGTGGAGGTAAATGCGTATAATACAGCAAATGCGCAATTGTATAAGTTATAACTGCATGCCAAATCATTAATGAAAAGGAGATCTTTTATGGATAAAAGAAACAGCACAGATATTGTTCATATACTTTTATTTGCCATGGTGGTCTTATTTGTATTTGAATTGATTTTCATCAATATGGGCCATCTTGTGTCTATCTTGATTTGGCTTGCATTTATTTACTATGGAAAAAAAAGATATAGTCGCATGCGGGGAAAAGTACTTTTCTGGCTAGGTGTTTTCTTGTTAACAGTAACCATTTTAAATACGCTCGCATTCAAATTTTTGTTATTTATTCTAATCGTTTATTTGATCGTGAAATGGTATAAAGCAAAGCAAGAGCCAACTTATATGCAGCCAGAATTTTCGGTGGATGAACATGAAGGCATATCGGAAGAACCAATATTGTTCACGAATAAATGGTTTGGTCAACAACGTACCAAACGTCAAGCATATGAATGGAAAGATGTTAATATCCAGTCCGGTGTTGGAGATACTGTCATTGATTTAAGCTATACCGTGATCCCTAAAAGTGATCCAGTAGTTGTGGTGCGGCATTTAGTCGGGAATGTCCAAATTGTTGTCCCTTATGATGTCGAAGTCAGTGTACATCATTCGTCTCTCTTTGGTTCTGTGGATATTTTTGATTACCATGAGCAACATACATGGAACCGTGTCGTACATTTACAATCTGAAAATTATCAACAGGCAACAAAAAGAGTGAGGATTTTCACCTCAGTACTTGTCGGAAAAATTGAGGTGAAAAGAGGATGAAACCAGTACTACACCGAGCGATTGTAATAGGGGTTGCGTTTTCCATTTTGCTTATGGTCTTGTTACTCACTTTAGTATTTATCGTGTTCCCATTTACTAATTGGACTGAACTGTGGGAAAGAAAATTGTTTGAACTTCCGTTTGTGTTGATGATTCTTGCGATTACATTGTTTGCAGGAGCTATATTTGGTATAGGAATTGGGTTGTTTTTAAAAAGACAATTAACCGGATTAGAAACAGCAATGGATTCTGTACATGAGGGTTCGTTTGATGGAACGACGTCGATTACAGAGATACAAGTATTGTTTGAAAAAGTCAATCAATTGCAACAATATATTCGAGAACAAACACTACGTACTCAAAAGTTAATTGATGAACGTGTGCAAGACCAAGAAGTTCAGATCAACAAAGTTGTGTCAGAAGAACGGAACCGGTTAGCAAGAGAATTGCATGATTCCGTTAGCCAGGAATTATTTGCGGCTTCAATGTTAGTGTCTGCTATTAACGAAAGTTTTCATAGCCAAGATCCTGCTAGCAAACAATTACAACAAGTAGAAGCAATGATTCAACAAGCACAGCTTGAGATGAGAGCTCTTTTACTTCATTTACGACCAGTTGCGTTAAAAGATAAATCCTTAAAAGACGGTGTGAAACAATTGTTAGAAGAATTAAAACAAAAGGTGCCCATCGAAGTGGACTGGAACATGGAACAAGTGACAGTCAGTAAAGGGGTGGAAGACCAGTTATTTCGCATTTTACAGGAATCGATTTCGAACACGTTAAGGCATGCCAAAGCACAGTCATTGTCGATTTTATTGATTGAGCGTGACAGGCACGTAATTTTGCAAGTAAATGATGATGGTGTCGGATTTGATGTGGAGGAACAACTTTCTGGTTCCTATGGATTAATGAACATGAAAGAAAGAGCAGCAGAAATGGGAGCTAAGTTTCGGATCATTAGTGTGCCAAAGGAAGGGACACGCTTGGAAGTTCGCGTTCCAATAATGGAAGTAGGAGGTGATGAATATGATTAAGGTTCTATTTGTCGATGATCATGAAATGGTACGAATTGGCGTCAGTGCATATTTGGCAACGCAAGCCGATATTGAGGTTGTCGCCGAAGCGGATAATGGAAAAAAAGCTGTCGACCTCGCCCTAGAGTTGCGACCAGATATTATTTTAATGGATTTAGTCATGGAAGAAATGGATGGTATTGAAGCAACACGCCAAATTATCGCAGCTTGGCCTGATGCAAAAATCCTTGTCGTCACAAGTTTTATTGATGATGAAAAAGTGTATCCAGCACTAGAAGCAGGTGCAACCAGTTATTTGTTAAAAACGTCGAAGGCAAGTGTGATAGCAGCTGCCATTAGGGATACCTACAACGGGGAATCTGTGTTTGAAAGTGAAGTCACCAATAAAGTGATGTCCAAGATGAGAAATAAGCAAGAATCACTTCCACATGAAACATTGACAGCGCGGGAAATGGAAATTTTACTACTTATTGCGCAAGGAAAAACAAACCAAGAAATCGCGGATGATTTGTTTATTGCACTAAAAACAACGAAAGTCCATGTCAGCAATATTTTAAGCAAATTAGAAGTACAAGATCGAACCCAAGCTGCTATTTATGCACATAAACATGCTTTGCTTTAAGTGTAGTGACGTTTGAGTTTTCCAATATTTGTTAGTAAAATGAAGGAAAATTTAGAGGAGTTGTCATGTTTGTGAATTTTTCGAATATACCATCACTAAAGGATTTTCAAGCGAAAGATGGTGATGTGCTTTCTTATCGCTACTATCCAGCAACTAGTAATTCTGATACCGTCATGATTATGTTGCACGGAATTTGTGAAGATAGTAAATATTTAATGCCACTTGCTCAATTCGTTTCAGAGCACGGTCTTGCCCATGTGTATACTCCTGACCTAAGAGGCTATGGAGAAAAAGCGGTTGGACGCGGTGATATAAGTTATATTGGGCAATTAGAAGATGATCTTGTTGATTTTATGGAGGTTGTCAAACAAAAACATGCTTCAAATGCAAGGATCATATTAGCTGGACATTCCGCTGGTGGTGGAACTGCACTTCGGTTTGCAGCTAGTAAACATTCGAAGTTAGTGGATCACTATTTGCTACTTGCACCATTTGTCCATTTCCAAGCTCCGATTATGAAAGACTCCGATGCAACGACAGCAAATAAAGGAAGACTAATTTGGTTAATGATACTAAACCGTTTAGGAATTAAAACTAAAAATCATCTTCCAGTATTAGCAAGCAATAAGCCAGAGGAAAAACGCCATGGATCGGAAACATTGTCATTGAGTTATCGATTGTTTATGTCTCGTTTACCCGACAATTATAAAAAAGCTTTGATAAGTGTGCCGGATGATACGCTGGTACTTATTGGTAGTGAGGACGAGGTATTTAAATCCGAGGCTTTTTCCCCATTGTTTTCTAAATATACCAATGCAGAAGTACAAGTAATAAAAAACATTGATCATGATGGAATTTTATCAAGTGAAGAAGCATTTAATTTGATAGAAGATTGGTTACATAAAGTGGTTAAAGTTAGCAACTAGGTGATAGTTGCTTTTTTTGTGCGTGAAGAGGGATTTGGCTTGTCTTTATTTTAACGTTGGCATACTATGGAGGTAGAAAGGAAGTGATTTATGCATGGAGCCGCGACAAAAACCTTTGGAATTGGTGACCTTAGAATTGTTGAGTCATCGTATGGCTCTCCCCCTCAATGAACAGCAACGTTTGACAAAACTAGAAAAAGGCTATCAAGGAGAAAAGAAGTTTGACGGGATGATAGAAATATTAAAGAATGACGCAATCGTTTTAAATGATTTATGGTTTGAAATTAACAACACAAAGTTTCAAATCGATTCATTAGTTATCCTCCAAAATATGATTTACCCTTTTGAGGTAAAAAACTACGAAGGTGACTTTTATGTGGAAGTAGACAGATGGTTTACGATGTCAAAAAGAGAAATTAGTTCCCCACAACAACAAGTGAACCGCAGCACCATTCTCCTACGACAATTACTTCAACAACACGGCCTTCATTTTCAAATTCAACCTTATTTGGTTTTTGTTAATGATGCTTTTACTTTGTATCAGGCGCCCAAAGACCCTACCATTATTTTTCCAACACAACTTAATCGTTTCTTAGAAAAATTGCATAATGAACCCTCAGCTTTAGGAGCACGTCACAAAAAACTGGCGGAAAAATTAGTGGAGCTTAGGACTTCCGAACAGCCGCGTGCGTATGAATATACGTATGATCAATTGGAGAAGGGGATTGTTTGTGCGGAGTGTGGGGGATTGCTAGTTCGCTTTAATCTAAAGAAACTGGCCTGTAATAAATGCAATCATGAAGTACATGTAGAAACAGCAGTCCGATCCAATATTGATGAGTTACAGATTTTGTTTCCTGATAAAAAACTAACGGTAGCTAGTGTGTATGACTGGTGTGGAGGATATGTTTCTCAAAGGACTATTAATGAGGTATTAAGGAAAAACTTTAGATTGATTTATAAGGGACGAGCATCCTACTATATAAAACAGTAGGCGATGAAACGATAGGCATATAATAGATCATTTAGTTACACATAACATATATAGTTACGCAATCAGGCGTAAAAAATGTAAGAAAAGCTGTTAAATAAGCAGAATTCAGTGAAAAAAGCCGATATGATGTAAGAAAGGCTGTTAAATAAGCAGAATTCAGTGAAAAAAGCCGATATGATGTAAGAAAAGCTGTTAAATAAGCAGAATTCAGTGAAAAAAGCAGATATGATGTAAGAAAAGCTGTTAAATAAGCAGAATCCAGTGAAAAAAGCCGATATGATGTAAGAAAAGCTGTTAAATAAGCAGAATCCAGAGCAAAAAGCAGATATGATGTAAGAAAAGCTGTTAAATAAGCAGAATCCAGTGAAAAAAGCCGAGATAATGTAAGAAAAGCTATTAAATAAGCAGAATCCAGCGTAAAGAGCCAAGATGATGTAAGAAAAAGCCGTAAATAGCCCGTAAGCAAAAAGAAATAAAAGGCACTCGCTCCAGCGAGTGCCCTCATACTCTACAACCCTAATGTTTCATTAGGTACCTTAATTCTGAAACTTAATTGATCATTTTCCAGGTCAAACTGCTGGATTCTTACTTTGAAATTACTCCTAATGTCCATTTGGGTAACGGCAATATAAATGTCTTCTTCATTAGGGTTGATTGTAACCCACTCAGGAACTGGAAGATTATCTTTTAGGTATTTTAATACACGTTTGTTTGGTAAATGTAACAGGCCTAAAGATATTTCCTTTTGCTTTAAGATTAGGTCACCGTTTTCTTGGACAATTGGTTCTAACCGAATGGTAATTGGAATTTCAGAATCAAATGCTTTAATGGAACCATTTAATTGAACATCATCATTCAGTTGTACCGAATATTTATCACCGTCATCTTTCATGAGTTTATCAACATAGCCATTAACTAATTCATTTAAGTTACTTTTACTAGAGTGAATCGTAAACTCAGCACCATCTTCATCTTCAATAAATTCTTTTTGTGGTACGTCCTCCTTTGGCACAGGCCATAGGATAAGCGTAATAACAATCAAAACGACAAAGCTAGTTAATCCCAATAAACCAAAAAATAGTGTTTTCCATAACTGTTCTGTTCCCCTTGGTTCTCCCATTATCTATTCACCTTTTCTTAACGGTCTTTTACTCCTCGGATTCCTTCATTATATAGGGTCTTAAATACGTAAGCACCCGTTCTGCAATTAATTGATAGCCATCTGCATTAGGATGAAAATTATCGTCCGCGAATAAATTTTTATCTACGCTTTGAAATAAATCATCCGTAGGGATAAAAGATGCTTGGTCATACTGATTTGTGACGTTTCGTCCTGCAGTATTCCATCCATCTAAAATAATTCCTAACTGTTCGATGTTACTAAAATATTTTTCAAATGGGTTATAGAAACCTACTAAAAAGACTTCGACCTCAGGATTAATGGCAAAAATTTTATCAAAAATAGCTCGCAGCCTTTCGATGTATGCGACCTTCTCTTGATTAAAAGGCTCTTCTCGAAGGTTAGTGAAATTGTCTTTAACAACTTTCATAATATCATTAGCGCCGATTGTTAGAAGTACAATATTAGCATCTTCAATAGATTCAACAATTTCTTGTTGTTCTAACCGAGCGAGTAATTGATCAGAGCGATTGCCGCGTTTTCCAAAGTTTTCAATTTCAATTTTTTGGTCAGACCGTTCAAAGGTATGGTTTAAGATACCAACATATCCACCATTATCGGTTTCATCACCAACCCCTTGTGTCAGTGAATCTCCAATCGCAACCATTTTTAAATCATCTTTAAGAAATAATTCAACCGTATTCCCAACAACTTGTTTTACTTTTTCGGTTATTTCTTCTGTAATGGTATTGTTTGATTCCTGGTCCTCAGCAATTTGTTCATCTTGTATTTCTACTTGCTCATCTATTGGTTCCTTATTTTCGTCATTACCGCTCGCATCGTGTACTTGTTCGGTTGGATCATTAGGGGAAAGGTTCAAATAAACAATAGATAATGCAACAAGGATTAAGATACTTAATAAAAATACAATCTTTTTGCGCATTATCATCACACCTCAAAAAATAATGTAGTAGTATAGTTCCCTATTAAAACATAAGCAAAACGGATTGCACAATAAAATATTCATTACTTTATCATATGTTTTTTTGGGGGGAAATAGCAATACATTATCTCTTATTAAATAAGAAAAAAATCCTCATCCACTAGTTTGTGGATGAGGATTTATATTATGTTTAAATGCTAACTGGTTGCTTACTTTCCTTTCTGCGTAACCGGTCGAATTCTTTGTAAGGACAGCGATTTTCGACAACAATTTTTCCATTCGCTACTGCTTGCTGTTTGATAGACGTATTCGCATTGTGCAGCCATAAAATTGCAGCGTTGCTAGCAGTGACTTGCGTAATGGCATCCACATCTAGCACATAACAAATATCAATGGTAGTAGGAACAGCGTCAATCGATGGGTAAGTCGGTTTGCTTAAGATTTCTTCCTGTTGGTCATCAACCACAGCGATGTTAAAGCCAGCTCGTTGTAGTTTTTGAATGGCTTGATAATTTGGATCGCTAGGGTTACTTGCTAAACCAACTACCGCAATCGTTTTTTGCCTAATCGCCCCATCTTCTCTAGCAAATGGTGAGCGAAGTGCCCATTCAATCGCTTCTTCTGTAGATGGAACAATCGTCGGTTCGGTGTCTGTAGCTTTTGCAATTGCTTGGTCTAAGTCTTTGATAATGTCTTCTGCTGTCTCAAGCCCGACAGACAAACGAATTAATTCCTCGGTTACCCCACTTTTCTCTAAGTCCTCACTGCTTAATTGTTGGTGTGTGGTGGAAGCTGGGTGAATGATTAATGATTTTGCATCACCAACGTTTGCGACATGTGACCATAATTGAATGTTGTCAATCACTTGTCGACCTGCTTCACGGCCACCTTTTATACCAAAAACAATGATCGAACCAAACGTATCGTTTAAGTACTTTTTTGCAAGCTCGTGGGATGGATGTTCCTCAAGTCCAGGATAAGAGACCCACTCAACGGCAGGGTGATTAGCTAAAAAGCTCGCCACTTTTTTTGTATTTTCGCTATGTTGTTTTATGCGTAAATTCAATGTTTCTAAGCCTTGAAGAAAGTAAAAAGCGTTTTGTGGGCTAAGACATGCACCGATGTCACGTAAAAGTTGGACACGGAATTTGGTAGCAAACGCTGCAGCCCCTACATCAATATACTTTAAACCATCGTAGCTTGGGTCTGGCTCTGTAAATCCAGGAAACTTGTCATTGTTCCAATCAAAACGTCCACCGTCAATCATGACGCCGCCAACGGATGTACCATGTCCACCAATCCATTTGGTTGCGGAGTGGACAACAATGTCAGCTCCCCATGTGATTGGCTTTGCGCCATAAGGGCTAGCAAACGTATTATCAATAATAAGAGGGATGTTATTTTCGTGCGCAACATCTGCAACAGCTTCTACGTCTAAAACGTTAAGACTAGGGTTGGTGATGGTTTCTCCAAAGATTGCTTTCGTTTTCGGTGTTATGGCTTGGCGGAAGTTTTCTGGATCTGTGCCATCTACAAACGTCACATCGATTCCGTATTTAGGAAGTGTGTTCGCGAAAAGATTATACGTACCGCCATAAAGGTTGCTGTCTGTCACAATTTCATCGCCGGACCCTGCAAGGTTCAAGATCGACAATGTGATAGCAGACATCCCAGAAGCGGTTGCGACTGCAGCAACACCATCTTCAAGTAAGGCCATTCGTTGTTCGAAGGCATCAATGGTTGGGTTCATTATACGAGAATAAATGTTACCAGGTTCGGCGAGGCCAAAAAGGTTTTGGGCATGTTCTGTGTCGCGGAAAACATAAGAAGTTGTTTGATAGATAGGTACAGCGCGTGAGCCTGTGGCTGGATCTGGAGATTGTCCTCCGTGTAGTAATAAGGTTTCGTCTCCTTGGAAATCAAAAGAATTGGTCATGTTCCATCCTCCTACGCAATTTTTATTAAATAAAAAAACACCTACTTCTAAAGAAGAGGTGTAAATGTACATTCCTCCTCTTATCTACCAGGTTAGATTACCTGTAGGATTTGGCACCTTTTCAAGTGTTCTTGATGGTTGCCGGGCTTCACTGGGCCTATTCCCTCTGCCACTCATGATAAGAGATGTCCAAATATTTAAACTTAATACGGATTATAGATTAACCATTCTGATAAGTCAACGTTAAATTAAAAATATTCTAATAATTGACACAAAAGATAAGGTATTCTGATTAAGGTTTGCATGATTTCGATCAAACAACAATTCTGAAAACAACCTTAAAATATGCATTTGCCCATACCCTCAAGGTATCCCACTACATACAATGTAGTAAAAAAGCTAAGAGGAGGGTGAGACATGGGCAAAGGTTCGAATTATCCATCCAAAGATTTTGGTGACTTCGGCCATGATCTACTAAAAAAGATGGATGAGTTGTTTTACAGTACACCATCACAAAATATCTTGGATTCAATTGATACGTTTTTTCAACAAAATAATGCAATGGGAAAACTACCAGTGGATGTATATGAAACGGATAAGGAATGGGTGGTGAAAGCAGATTTACCAGGGATTAATAAAGAAGATATTCATGTTAATATCATCGGAGATCGCGTGACCATCCAAATTAGTAATGAGCAAGAGATGAAAACAGAAGATGAAAAAAATGCCTATTACCGCAGAGAGCGCAAAATCCAACGTGCCGAACGATCCGTACAACTTCCATATGTGATAGATAAACAAAAAACGAAGGCCCGCTTTCACAATGGTGTATTAGAAATAAAAGGACCAAAACAGCCGAAGACAGATGGTCAACTTGAGATTGAATAATAATATGTTAAAAGAAAGACGAAGGACATGGAGAGTATTCCTTTGCCCTTCGTCGTATTTGTATGCCTGTTTCGGGTGAATTTGTGCCTTGAATTTGGTGTGAGAGCTCCAATCGGTGACGATTCGTTCCTAAACATACCCTAAATCTTTAACTATCCCGGAATTTTAGTTAACATTCTTTTGCTTTTCGTCACCAATTGGTTCGGCTACATAGGCATGGTTAATAGCAGATTTTTTACTTGTTAGCTTTTGGAACCAGGTTGTTTTAGAAAGCGTGTAGATCGCTAGTGCCGTCCAAATGCAAATAAAAGCAACGAAGTGTCCTTGTGTAAATGCCTCATGGTAAAGAAAAACACCGACAATTAGCATTAATGTTGGGGCGATGTATTGTAAAAAACCGACCATAGAAAGTGAAATGCGTTTGGCGCCACTGGCAAACAGTAAGAGTGGTACAGCTGTAGCAACACCAGCACCGAATAAAATAAGTGCATCTAACTGAAATACGTTAGGTAATGTCCCTGCATTAATCTGATGGTTTATTAAATAAATTACCGCAATCGGTGTGACAATCATTGTTTCAATTGTTAAACCGAACATGGGGCTAATATCAACCGTTTTTTTCAATAATCCATAGACCCCAAATGTTAGTGCTAAAAGAATCGATACCCACGGAAAAATTCCGAAGTCTACCGTCAGATAAGTTACGCCAATAGCAGCTAATAAAAAGGAAGTGATTTGCCATTTGGTTAACCTTTCTTTTAACACAAGTATTCCGAGCAGAATGCTAATTAACGGATTAATATAATAACCAAGGCTTGCTTGGATGACATGATCGCTATTTACTGCCCAAATAAATAAGAGCCAGTTCATACTGATTACTAATGAAGCGACAGTAATGCCGATCAATTTACGTTTATCTCGAACAATGATTTTGCATTCTTGTATAAATCCGTGCCATTTTCGCATAAATAACAGAAGGGCAATCATAAATACGAACGACCAGACAATTCGATGGGACAAAATGACGCCAGCTGAAGTACCTTGCATTAATTTCCAATAAATTGGCAGGAAACCCCATAGGATATATGCACTGGCAGCATAACCCATCCCTATTTTATTTTCTTGTTCCATGTCAACATCTCCATCACGTTAAAGTCATAAAGTACAGTGTAGGATTTGTTAAACAAAAAAGCAATGGTTTTGTTTGAACACACTTTGATCAGATAGCCAGGAAAAGAAAAACGTGCATAAATGTGCACGAAAAACGAAGGAGTGTGGCATCATCCACACTCCTTAATCACCTTATTTCAATTTGTTTCGTATTTCTGAAATATCTGTATCAGAAAATGCTTGGGTGTTATGCCCACCAGTTGTTTTGGCAATATAATTTTTTGCTTCATTATAAGACATGCCTGATTGAGCATTTTTTCTTTTTACTTCATTAATATTTGTTCCGCTTGTTGTGAAAGACTTGTCATTCATAGCCAAACCTCCCTGTGCATAGTTTAATCTAATACGTTCCTATTATCCGTTAATAAATTCGGATAGAGATAAAGGAACAGGATCTAAGCCTTATTAGATTTGATTTTCAATTGTTTGTGCTATATTATGGGTAGAATATTTCACTCCGTTTGGGGGCGTACTAAATGGTGCTTGTACCGTATATTATGGGTTTTATTTTATTTTTTAACATTTTGTTGGCCCTGGCGATTGTGTTTTTAGAACGAAAAGATGCCTCAGCAACTTGGGCATGGTTAATGGTATTGCTATTTATACCTGTTGTTGGATTTATTTTGTACTTAATTTTTGGCAGAAGATTAAGTAATAAAAAATTATTTACTTGGGATACAAAAAGCCGGTTAGGTGTGAAACAAGCAGTTAACCAGCAGATGAAAGCTTTGGAGGAAGGAACATTTGAATTTAAGGATGCCCAATTACTCCCTTATAAAGATTTGTTTTATCTCCATTTGCGTAATGATGATGCAATTTTCACCCAAGACAATCAGGTAGAAATTTTTACAGATGGTCAAGAGAAGTTTAATGCATTGATTGCTGATATCCAACAGGCGAAAGACCATATTCATTTACTGTATTACATCATTCGAAGTGACCAGCTAGGAGAGCGAATTGCCAATGCTTTAATACAAAAGGCAAAGGAAGGCGTACAAGTTCGAATATTATATGATGACATGGGGTCGCGGCGTTTAAGTCGAAAGTTTATTCGTAAAATAAGAGATGCCGGTGGAGAGGTAGAAGCATTTTTCCCACCACTGATTCCCAAGGTCAATCTAAAAATTAATCATCGAAATCACAGAAAATTGGCAATTATTGATGGGAAAATCGGCTATATCGGTGGCTTTAATATGGGGGATGAATATTTAGGTTTTAATAAACGGTTTGGTTATTGGCGTGATACCCATTTGAAAGTGATTGGGGAAGCGGTTAAAAACATGCAAACACGGTTTATTTTGGATTGGAACCAAGCATCACGGAATGATATTTTTTATGATAATCGTTATTATACGACAGAACCAGTAGGAGACGTCGGTATTCAAATTGTCTCCAGTGGTCCTGATTCAGAATGGGAACAAATTAAAAATGGTTATATTAAAATGATTTTAAATGCGAAAGAATATGTTTATATCCAAACCCCCTATTTTATCCCTGATGATAGCTTGGGTGATGCATTGAAAATTGCTGCCTTATCTGGTGTTGACGTACGGATGATGATTCCAAGTAAACCGGATCATCCGTTTGTTTATTGGGCAACATTGTCGAATATTGGTGAGTTATTAAAGGCTGGTGCCAAGGTTTATATTTATCAAAATGGATTTCTCCATGCGAAAACGATTGTTGTTGATGGAAAAATTGCTTCGGTAGGGACAGCAAATATTGACGTTCGTAGTTTTAGATTAAACTTTGAAGTGAATGCTTTCTTATATAATCAACAGATCGCACAGGAGTTAACAGAAGCGTTTAACAATGATATTGAATTATCTTCTGAATTAACAGAGGATCTATATATGAAGCGGTCGAAATGGGTTCGGTTTAAAGAATCGATCTCACGTCTTATTTCACCAATTTTGTAGGTGGAGGGAAAGGAGGTCTGTTTACATATGGATGCAAAACCTTGTATCGCATCTTTAGCAGTAAAAAATTCGAATGTACTACCACCAGATACTAATAATCATGGAACATTATTTGGTGGAAAATTAATGGCATACATTGATGATATTGCAGCGATTGCCGCCAAGCGACATGCGCGCAAAAATGTTGTCACAGCTTCAACTGACTCTGTTGACTTTCTTTATCCGATTAAAGAAGGCGACTCGATTTGTCTTGAAGCGATCGTCACATGGACGCACAATACGTCGATGGAGGTTTTTGTTAAAGCTATTACAGAAGACTTGCTAACAGGAGAACGCAAAGTGTGTACAACTGCATTTATCACGATGGTAGCATTGGACGAAAATCACAAACCAACGGCAGTTCCTGGCGTCTATCCCGAGACCGAAGAGGAAAAATGGCTCCATCAAGAAGCGGCCAATCGTGCAGCCTATCGAAAAGGGCGACGAAAGAAATCAAAAGAAATGGCCAATACGTTTGGTACTGCTTTTCCATGGAATGAACAGTCGCGATTTGGCTCTAATCACGAATAGGTTTCTAAAGAAGCCACTTCTCACTGGAGGGGTGGCTTTTTTAGATGATTAAATTAGAGAGATACGCGCAAGTCCTGAGCAGTTACGCGCAACTTTGAGCTAGATACGCGCAAGTCCCGGAAACTTACGCGCAACTCGGCAATAGATACGCGCAAGTCCCGGAAACTTACGCGCAACTCGGCAATAGATACGCGCAAGTCCCGGAAACTTACGCGCAACTCGGCAATAGATACGCGCAAGTCCCGAAAACTTACGCGCAACTCGGCAATAGATACGCGCAAGTCCGGAGAAGTTACGCGCAACCCGGCAATAGATACGCGCAAGTCCCAAAAACTTACGCGCAACCCACCAATAATTACGCGAATCCGTGCTCACTGCCCACACTCTTCTAATCAATAACATACCACTAACGGAAACTATTGTTTTCAACTCGCACCACAATTCGATATACTATTTAAGTAAAGGATCATGTGCATGATGGAAAGGTGAAAAAAATTATGAGCTTATTAGCTGTTGAGAATGTATCAAAATCATACGGAGATAAAACATTGTTTCAGTCTGTTTCTTTTACCATTTCCGAGCGGGATCGAATTGGCCTGATCGGTGTCAATGGGACAGGGAAATCAACCTTGTTAAAAGTGATTGCTGGGTTAGATTCCAAAGAAACGGGAACAATCAAGCATGCCAACCAGTTTCGGTTGGAATATTTAAGTCAGGAACCAGAACTTGATCATGATTTAACCGTGTTAGAACAAATTTATTATGGGGATTCGACAATCATGCAAGTGATGCGATCCTATGAACAAGTGTTAATGCAATTGGAAGAAAGTCCGCAAGATGTAAGTTTACAAGATAAATTACTGCAAGCACAACAAAAGATGGATGAACACGATGCATGGGATGCCAATACAACGGCGAAAACAATCTTAACTAAGCTCGGTGTGACCGACTTTAATAAAAAAGCAGCACACCTGTCAGGTGGACAGAAGAAAAGGGTTGCAATAGCGAGCGCGCTAATTCAACCTGCTGATTTACTTATTTTAGATGAGCCGACTAACCACTTGGATAATCAGACGATTGAATGGTTAGAAGGGTACTTACCAAACTATAAAGGTGCACTTATATTGGTGACGCACGATCGTTATTTTCTAAATCGAATTACCAATCAAATTTATGAACTTGATAAAGGGAATTTGTACCAATATGAAGGAAATTACGAAACATTTTTGGAGAAAAAAGCGGAACGAGAAGAACTAGAATTACAAAATGAACAAAAACATAAAAACACTTTACGTCGTGAATTAGAGTGGTTAAAGCGTGGTGCTAAAGCTCGATCGACTAAACAAAAAGCACGCAAACAACGTGTCGAAGAAATGAAAGAGACTACGTTTGATACGACCAAACAAAATTTGGATTTTCAAGTTGGATCGACCCGACTAGGTAAAAAGGTCATTGAAATGGAAGGGATTAGTAAATCTTACGGGAAAGCAACCTTGTTGAAAGATTTTAGTGCCTTGATTAAACCTGGCGATCGAATTGGTATTATTGGGCCAAATGGTAGTGGAAAGACAACACTATTAAATATAATGGCGCAAAAAACTACGCCAGACCAGGGTACGATTGAAATAGGACCAACTGTAAAAATTGGTTACTATACCCAAGATCATTCGGAAATGGATGAAAACTTGCGGGTAGTCGAATATATACGTGATGTGGCCGAAGTCGTTCATACAATTGATGGGGACGTGATTACGGCAGAACAAATGCTTGAACGGTTTCTATTCCCACGTTCCCAACAGTGGACCTATATTCGTAAACTATCTGGTGGCGAACGACGGAGATTGTATTTATTACGTGTCTTAATGAAAGAACCGAATGTCCTATTTTTAGATGAGCCCACCAATGACTTGGATACGCAAACATTAGGGGTGTTGGAAGATTACTTAGATCAATTTCCAGGTGTCGTAATCACTGTCTCGCACGACCGTTACTTTTTAGATCGTGTCGTTGACCAGTTGATTGCGTTTGAACAGCAAGGTGTAACAAGCAATTTTTATGGGAATTATACGGAATATTTGGATCAACAAAAACAACTAGAAAAGCAAGCAGAGCCAAAAGCGAAAAAAGAAAAGCAAGCGAGACCAGCCAAGAAGAAGCGTAAATTATCCTATCGTGAACAACAGGAATGGAACGGGATTGAAGACCGGATCACAGCACTTGAGGAAAAGGTAGAATCGATCGAAGCAGAAATTGCGGAAGCTGGTAGTGACCTTGAGAAAGTGCAACAACTGTATCAAGCACAAGAGGAAGCGGAACAAGAACTCGAGCAACAGATGGAACGATGGACGGAATTATCGCTGTTAATTGAAGAGCTAGAAAACAATAACTAATGTGGGTTGTTGGAAAACGACAAAAAGCGACAGAATAGGCAGTCTTTTGGTAAAATAGAAATGTATGGAATAGTGAAAGAATAGAAATGCTATGGAAAGATAGAGATGGAGGTTTAAGTATGGTTGAAACAAATATGTTAGAAAAATATGCAGAGTTAGCGCTGCGCACAGGTGTGAACCTTCAAAAAGGTCAAGCGCTTGTTGTCAATTCATCGATTGAAGGGGTTGACTTTACACGAATCGTCGTAAGAAAAGCATATGAATTAGGTGCGAAAAATGTTCATGTCAATTGGAGCGATGACGAACTAACGTTATTAAAATATGAAAATGCACCAGAAGAAGTGTTAACAAACATTCCGCAATGGCAAGTGGATAAACAATTATCTTTTGCAAAAGATGGTGCAGCATTGTTATCGATCCGTTCTACCAACCCTGATTTACTAAAAGACATTGATGCAGAACGTGTTGCCAAAGCATCCAAAGCTGGTGCAGAGGCGATGAAAGAATTTAGAACGTATACGATGAATGACCGTATTCCATGGTCGATTATCTCGATTCCAACAGGAGATTGGGCACAAAAGATTTTCCCTGAAAAGTCTAAAGAAGATGCGATTGAAAGCTTGTGGGAACAAATTTTCACGATTGTGCGTGTCGATCAAGAAGATCCTGTTAAGGCTTGGGATGAGCACAATACGTTATTACGTAAAGCACGCGAATTTTTAAACAAAAAGAAATTCCAAAAGTTAGTATTCAAAGCACCTGGTACCGATATTGAATTTGAACTACCACAAGGACACATTTGGAAAGGCGGTTCTGCAAAAGTTGCTGGCACCGACTTAGACTTTAATCCAAACATGCCGACAGAAGAAGTGTTCACCATGCCACATAAATATGGCGTAAACGGTACAGTTGCAAGTACAAAACCATTAAACTACGGTGGGAATGTGATTGATAACTTTAGCTTAACTTTCAAAGACGGTAAAGTGGTGGATTTCGAAGCAGAACAAGGATACGATACCTTGAAACACTTGTTAGATACCGATGAAGGGGCAAAACGTTTAGGAGAATTGGCACTTGTACCACATGAATCACCAATTTCACAATCAGGGTTAATTTTCTATAATACGTTGTTTGATGAAAATGCGTCCTGCCATATTGCGTTAGGGAAAGCATACCCAACCAACATGGAAGGCGGCTCTGACATGAATGATAAGGAGCTTGATGAGCACGGTGTCAATGATAGTTTGACTCACGTTGACTTTATGATTGGTTCAGCAGACTTGGATATTGATGGTGTCACTGCTGATGGTGAAACAGAAGCAGTATTCCGTAAAGGAAGCTGGGCGCTGGATTTTGATGCGTAAATAATGAGATAGCCAAACAGCAACTTCTAATTATGTGGAGTTGCTGTTTTTTTGTGGGTTGAGTTTACGGTTGCTGGTTAGTTGCGGATATATCCCCTAAACTTACTGATTTCAAGCCCAAAAGCGGATTCTTCCTGTTGTAATGGCAATACTGTTGTGAACAAAAATTGCCTGATTAGAATGTTTGACCAATGATTCGATCATCCTAAAAGCAGGAGGGATGATATTGGTTTTTCGAATCATCGTATTATTACTATTCCTTAGTTTTCAATTTACAACAATGGTTAGTGCAACTTCTTCATTAACAGCAGCTTTTACCCGAGATCACCAGCTGTGGGTGAAAAACGGTGAGACAGAAATACAACTTACTGAGGACAAATATGTCTATTCTCCCAAATGGTCCTATGATGGTCGATTTATTGCTTATCTGAGTGGGGATGAGCTAGGAGAAAAAGCGGATTTATTCATTTATGATACAAAGGAAAAAGAAAACTACCAGCCATATGTAAGTGTAGAGACGACCAACTTCAAATGGTCCCCAGTTAAAAATCAACTAGCATATAATATGAACGGGGTACTTAATATTACAAAAATGGAGGAGGGGCGTCCATATGGCTTTGAAAATGTTGCGTTAGGTGTAAGTGATTTTGAATGGTTTCCAAACGGAAGGGAATTTATTGTTTCTTCTCGAGCCAGTTTACGGCCTACAGGGTGGGGGCCAGTTCCGCTTTACCGGGTCCCGATTGATGCGAATCTTTCGGAACAGCAAGTGAAGCCCTTGTTTACCCTTCAAACAGACCAAGATTTGTTTGCCGTTTCGGCAAGTGACTTTAAGTGGAGCTCTGATGGAAAGTGGGTTAGCTTTTTAGCCACTCCGACAGCTTCTTTGTCAAATGACAGTAATACTTTATGTGTGTTGTCGTCAGAAGGAGAAGATTTTCAAGTAATAGGGAACATGCTTTGGTATCAAGATTGGATAAAATGGGCACCGTCGGCTAACAAACTAGCCTATATTTCTGGAGAAGGAAGATTTTTTGTTGAGAACAAAACGACCACAATTGCAGACATACCAACTTCTAAGAAGCAAAAAGAATACACACCTAAAGGGTATGTCGATCTTGATTTGGAATGGTTTTCCCCCGATCACGTGATTGTTGCGCGTGCCAAAGAGAACAGGGAGTGGGATGAAGGCCCTGTCCCAACTATGTTCACAGAACTGTATGAGATTAACATCAAAACGAAACAACAAAAACAAGTAACCTTTCCACCAAAAAATCATTTTGATCTGGATCCGCAAGTTGTTGATTCTACTATTACTTGGTTTCGTCAGCATGAAGATCGCAACAAAGGAGAGGTATGGCTCAAGGAAGGGGTAAGTGGTCAAGAAAGGTTATGGATTAAAAATGTTGATGCAGCTCCAACTTTTTTTACTAAGAGTGGTAATCCTTGAGCAATGTCACGCGGCGGATTCGCTAGCCAGATGAGTTTGAGACATCGGGAGAGGCGTTGTCATGGTAGATTCATAAGCAGCCAGATGAGTTTGAAACAATCGAGAAGACCTGCGTACCTTGGAGTTTCAGTCAGCTGCGAGTTTATGATGTTTCATAAATAAAAAATGACTCATCCATTCTTAAATAAGCGAACGGACGAATCATTTTCAATTAGGTAAGCATAAGCGTGAGGGCATTAAAGTATCTCGTTTTTGACCAATGCGGCTTTAATCATCGTATAAGAAAAGTCATCAGGCAAGCTATCTTTCAATGGCTTTAGCTTTTTTTCTTCTATGCTTTCTCGTGCTTCTAGTATCAACATTTCTTGTTCTTCATTAAAGAATAAATCCCACTGCAGGTCGTTTCCGTCTTTATAAGCTTTGAAAAGATGGTTCGTTACCGTTTGTTCGGTTAAGTTCCGGTTTAAAGCAATTTCCCGGAGAGGGGTTCCATCTTGAAATAAATGATAAGTAATCATGTGACTTGGCTCATCGCTGGTTGTTTCATGTTTAATGGTGGATGGCGCCTCAGGTTGTGGCATTTTGGTGGGCTCCACATCGTGGTGATCCACCCATTCACCGATCACAGCTAAAAAAGCCTCGCCATATTTGTCATATTTCTTCTCCCCAACGCCTTTAATGGATAACATCTCATCTTTGATGGTCGGGAAATACCGGGACATATCCTTTAAGGATGCATCGGAAAAAATCACATAAGGTGGTACCTGTTCATCATCTGCCAATTGTTTTCGTAGTTGTCTTAGTTCTTCAAACAATGCTTCACTGAAGTCGAGTTCTTCGGTACGATCAATACGGCTCACTTGCATCCAGATTTGTTTTTCCCCTTTAAGAACGTCTGCGGCCTGTTTGGTTAGTTTTAAGATTGGAAAACGGTCATCTCCAGTGGAAAGGACACCTTCTGCAACAAGAAAATGAATAAAATTGGTGATGTCCTTTTCTTTGGTTTTCATCATTAAGCCATAGGTAGATAGGCGTTCAAAACCAAAGTCGGCAATCTTTTTGCTTTTCGATCCTTTTAAAACTTTGGCAGTTAAGCCGGCACCAAAGCGTTCACCCATTCGTTTGACACAGGATAACACCATTTGCGCCTCTTTGGTGACGTCTTCCCGTTCAATATCATGTTGGCAATTGCCACAGTTCCCGCAATCTTCTTGTAAAGAATAGTCATCGAAATATTCCAGGATATGTTTTTGTAAACAGTGATCGGTGTGACAATAGTTGATCATCGCTTGTAATTTTTTATATTCATTGGTTTTGTTTGCTTCATCCATTGGTGATTGTTCAATTAAAAATTTTTGCAATTGGATATCTTGTCCAGAGAAGAGCAATACGCACTCACTTGGTTCGCCATCCCTACCAGCACGTCCAGCTTCTTGGTAATAGGATTCAATATTCATCGGTAAGGCATAATGAATCACATAGCGGACGTTTGATTTATCAATTCCCATTCCAAATGCATTGGTTGCCACCATAATCGATAATTCGTCCTGAATAAAGGCTGTTTGTGCCTGCTTCCGTTGTTGTTCCGAAAGACCTGCATGATAGTTGCCAACAGTAAACCCTTTAGCTTGAAGAAATTCATAGAGCTGATCGGCTTGCTTACGGGTTGCGGTATAAATGATACCAGATTCTAGTTTTCTATCACTTGCATAATCTAGAATAAAGCGTTGTTTATCTCTTCCTTTGACAACATGAAATGCCAAGTTATCTCTCGCAAAACCAGTATTCACAACAAAATCTTCATCGATAGCTAGCAGTCTACGAATATCTTGAATAACTTGATCGGTTGCGGTTGCCGTTAAAGCCATCACAACTGGTAAATTAGGGATCGTCGATAGGGTTTGAACAATCGAACGATAGCTTGGACGAAAATCATGGCCCCATTGGGAAATACAATGGGCTTCATCAAATGCGATCAATGATAGTTTCATGGATTGAATGGTGCGAAGAAAGGAAGAAGATTCAAATCGTTCTGGTGCGACGTAGACAAAGGAATAGTGTCCCTGGTGGAGTTGGTCCAACCTCTCCTGTTGTTCAGAAGTGGAAAGGGAACTATTGATGTAGGTTGCTGATATCCCTAGAGAAACAAGGGCATCGACTTGATCCTTCATTAATGAAATCAATGGCGAAATAATGATGGCTGTCCCGCTTTTTGTTAGTCCTGGGATTTGATAACAAAGTGACTTTCCACCACCGGTAGGCATGATTGCTAGGGTGTTCGCATCATCTAATACATGTTCGATTACTTGTTGCTGGCCAGGCCGAAACGAATCAAAACCATAATAACTTTTAAGTAGTTGTTGTGCTTGGTCTAACATTAACATCATCCTTTTACGAGGAATTTACCATAGTGCAATCGTTGTAGCTGTATAAAGAAATGCTCGGTATGAGTGAACAGATGTGAACATTGTTATAGTTTTTTTGTAAGGTTGTTTGTTTTTTTAATTTGTCATAGGTGATAGAAACTTTGACGTAGATCAAGATGAAAACTCCAGAAACGTGTACATTAAGAAAGAATTTCCCCTCAAATATAGACGAAAACGCAAAAAACGTGCACATTAAGGAAAAAATTCCCTTCAAATATAGACGGAAACGAAATAATTGTACACATCTGGCTTAAAATTTTCGGTGAATATGAGTAATTATTTTTGAGCTACGTCGGATTCTATCTTTATTGTGACAAAAACAGATATTATTTAGAAACAACATTCCGTTAAGGCTCTTATGTGAACGATCAGTGGAATTCTCCACTGATCGCAATAAACATTATGAGTGTACGTTCACCGTGCTTTTCTGGGTAAGAAATTGAATCACTCCACCAATTATACCACCGATTATGGCAGGGACAACCCATCCCATTCCAATAGAGAAAAATGGGAGATTTTCAAGCAGTGATTGGACCAAATCAATGGTAATACCAAACTCTTTTAACCCATCAAAAAGGCTGATGAAAGCTGTTAATAAAATAGCTCCTCTAGAAATCGGGGTAGAGGCGTTTAGGAATGTTAACAAAATGAGAACAATCGCAATTGGATAGATGGCAACTAATACTGGAACAGAAATAGCAATTATCTGATTTAATCCTAAGTTGGCAACTAGTAGGCTAGCGAGTGTAATCGCGGTCACAACTGTTACATAAGGAAGTTGGAATTTATTAGAGAAAAATTGACCACAAGCTACCGTTAGTCCGATCGAAGTCGTTAAACAAGCAAGTAGAACAATAATACCTAAAATTGCCGTGCCCAATGGGCCAAAACTTTGTTCAGCTGCGGCCGACAAAATAGCCCCGCCATTTTCGAATGTCTGGTTTGCTGTCATTTTCGCTCCAATCCAACCAATCGAACTATACACAACTGTTAAGCCAATACCTGCAACAAGACCAGCTTTAATGGTGGAGGTGACAATTTTTTTGTTAGCTTGTACCCCCTGTTCGCTAAACGCTGTGACAACAATAATACCAAATGCTAAGGCTGCGATCGCATCCATGGTTAAATAGCCTTCAACAAATCCTGTGAAAAAGGGACTTGCTTGATATTTTGCTGCCGGTTCCTGAATGGTTGTATCAAGTGTGAAAAATGCTCCAATACTAAGTGCCGCAATTGCAATTACTAGTGCCGGAGTCAGCCATTGACCAATCCGATCTACTAGCTTTAATGGGCTCAAACTTAACCAAAAGACAAGCCCATAAAAAGCCAAAGTAAAAATGAGTAAGATCAAAGATTGTGTAAGTCCAGAGCCGCCTAAGAATGGTTCAACCCCCATTTCATATCCTACATTTGCTGCTCGCGGACTACCGAAGAACGGCCCAATTGCCAGGTAAATGACCGAAGAAAATACAATACTAAACATAGGATGAACGCGCATGCCAAGTTCTGCCGATTTGTTTTTTGTCAAAGATATAGCCACAACGGCAAGGATCGGTAATCCGACTCCAGTTGTAATAAAACCAGCTATAGCAATCCAATAGGATGTACCTGCTTCCATACCAAGAATAGGGGGATAAATAAGGTTTCCTGCTCCAAAAAATAATGCAAAAAGCATCAAGCCAATAACGACTGTTTTATTTCTCATAATGTACCTCCATAGATGTTGTGATCTCCGTTCTAAATTGCTAAAAAGCAGAATAATATTAACAATCAAACAACCTTTTGTCAATATTTATAGAATTTTTAGATAAATTGTCGAAATATGGACTTAATTAAAGGGGGATGCTTTACAAGATAAATGTAGATTTTGACGCGAAATAAAGCAATAAATGACCACTTAAAGAAGGCAGGTCAATATCTAACCAAAAGGGGAGAAATGCGTATTGCATGGACATCCTTTCCAGAAAAAATCTCCGAGTAAGATAAAAAAGAGCTAACCCTTTAACAAGTTTCGTCGGAGTTTTTTCTGATATACAGCATATAATAAGGCAAAAGGAGCTTGGTGACCCAAACTCCTTCATATGGCATTCCTTACTTATACGCAGCCAGTTGCTTATTCAATTCTGCAAGTTCTTCCTCTAATTGTTCTAGTTGCTTTTCGGCATTGGCCGTGTTCCCTCCAACGGAATCTAATTTTTCTAGGTCAGATTGGATGCGAATGTAATCTGATTTCACTTCATTAATTTTGTCTTCAATCTCTTTTTTTGACATGATCAATCTCCTTTTCTATTATGTATTAAATTAATTATAAACCTAACGACTAGAGAATGGCTAAAGTTTTGGTAACAAAGAATGATAGAAGGGAGCGAGACAAATGAACATTTATTTATGTACTAGTGTCGAGAGGTTTGCCACGCATGTGGAACCACTGCTATTAAAAAAGGAGGCATGTAATAACCTGCCGTTAGGTATTATCAATCAATTAATGACAACAGGTGACGCTGAGCAACACGCATATTTAGGTGTTGTCGAACAAGACCGAGAAGTTCTCTATGCCTTTTTGCAAACAGGAAAACATAATATTATTTTGCCAGATATTGATGGTGTTGATTCAAAAGCAGTGGAACTGATTGCCTCGTTTATATATAAGGAAGGCATTGAGTTTCCAGGTGTAATTGGACCTCAACATGTGGTACAACCATTTGTTCATAAATGGAAACAGTTGACCAATTGTAAGGAAAAAATACATATGAGGCAATGTATTTATCAATTGAAGAAGGTGAAGGATAGGCCGTTAGCAAACGGGCAATTGGAAAAGGCAGCAACGAAAGATCAACCGCTCATTACACAATGGCTGAAACAATTTGCCTTAGAGATAAACGAACCTCATCTATATGAAGAGGCAAATACCATGGCGAAAAAGTTTATCTCCCAACGTTCCATATATTTATGGAAAGTGGATGGCGTAGCCGTGTCGATGGTCAACCAATCGCGTAAGACGAAAAATGGCACAACAATTAATGCTGTTTACACACCAGACCAATATAAGCGTCAAGGGTATGCAACGGCGGCAGTTGCGACTATTTCCAAGCAACTATTAGAGCAAGGTTTTCATTTTTGTTCCTTATACACGGATCTAGATAATCCTACATCCAATCATATTTACAAAAATATTGGATACGAATTAGTAGGGGATTCCCTTGTATATGTGTTTTATAACAGTTGATTGTGGGTATACAAATAGTTTGAACTGTTTAGCATATCTGAGGCAATTTTTGAGTATAAATTATATATCTAGAGTATATAGGCCTATATTTAAAGTATGATGTTCCATTCTACACTGGAGAGGTTATTTGAATAAATTTTCTAAATATTAACTGTGTAGGAAATTTGTACAAACTTAACCTGTTTAATAAAATTAGAGTATCCGTTATGAAATAATAGGTTTTTCATCCGAAGAGGAGGAAACAAATCATTGAAAATATTTCAGATGCTTGATAAAGCAATTATGAGATTGGAAGAATTTATCTTAAGCTTTTCTGTTATTGTGATTTCGATTATGACCATTAGCAATGTAATTGCACGAGAAATATTTAATTCTGGATTCTTTTATTTTCATTCTGAAGTTAGTAAATTTGCGCTTGTTATTGCAACCTTTATGGGAATTGCCTATGCAGCGAGAAAAGGTAGACATATAAGTATGTCAGCTTTCTATGACTTTGGTTCATTCAAAGTTCGAAAAGCAATGATGATTTTGATTCATTTTGTAACAGCCATTGTTATGTTAGTTTTAGCCTATTTTTCATTAAATTATACGATTTCAGAGTTTGAAAGAGGGACGGTTACGCCATCGTTACAGTTACCGCAATACTTAATGGTTATTTGGATTCCGCTTGGATTTTTTATGGCTGGTATACAATTTCTTCGGAATATGTGGATTAATATTCGGGTGAAAGATAAAGTATATCTAGGCATTGATGCGGAAGATTACAATGACAAAGAGAATAGTGAGATTGCCGAAGAAATTCGCGTTTAAAAAAAGATACCATATAGAAAGGAATCTATTATGTTAGGGACATTAATTGCCATTATGGTTATTTTGCTATTGCTGAACTTTCCAATGATGGTTCCGCTAATAGTAGCTCCAATTGTTGTTCTTCTAATATTTTTCCCTAATTTAGGACCAGACCTGCTTATGGATCAACTTATAACAGGTATTGAATCACCAGTCCTAATTGCTGTCCCACTATTTATTTTTGCGGCAGACATTATGACCTCGGGGAAAACTTCCAATCGACTACTAGATTTTATTGGTGCATTCGTTGGACATATTCGCGGTGGTTATGCTATTACAACGGCGGCCGCTTGTACGTTGTTTGGCGCTATTTCAGGTTCTACACAGGCAACCGTAGTAGCGATTGGTCGACCAATGCGTGAACGATTATTAAAGGTTGGTTATAAAGATTCAAAAGCAATGGCACTAATTATTAATTCCAGTGATGTGGCTTTGTTAATTCCGCCAAGTATCGGGATGATTATTTATGCATTAGCAGCAGGAACAGGTGTATCTGTAGGGGACTTATTTATAGCAGGGATTATCCCTGGGATTATGGTCTTCCTAAGTTTTGCCATATATAATTTCATTTATGCAAAAATTAAGAATATTCCGCTAGCCCCTCAGGTTACTTGGAGAGAACGATTTATATCATTAAGAAGAGCATTATTGCCTCTAGGTTTCCCTGTTTTAGTAGTTGGTGGGATTTACACAGGTATCTTTACACCAGTAGAAGCTGCAGGCGTTTCTGTGCTTTATGCGTTTTTATTAGAATTTATTTTCTTTAAATCGATTCATATCAAACAGTTGCCGAAGATAGCTCTATCAACAGGACTTGTAACCTCAGCTGTCTTTATATTAGTCGCTGGCGGGCAAGTGTTTACATTTCTAATTGGGTACGCAAGAATACCTCAACAAATAACCGAGGCAGTGCTAGGTACTGATCCGAGTGCGATTTATGTGCTGATTATTGTTAGTATTTTCTTCTTTGTTGGTTGTATGTTTGTTGATCCAATTGTTGTTATTTTAATCTTAACACCAATTTTTGTTCCGGCGGCTCAAGCTGCAGACATAGATTTAATTCATTTAGGTGTAATTGTTACATTCCAAGCAGCGTTAGGTTCAGCAACACCACCATTTGGGGTAGATATTTTTACCGCCAGTGCGGTGTTTAATAAACCATATTTAGAAGTTATTAGGAGTACACCACCATATATTGTGATGTTGTTAGTCATTGGTGTGTTACTCATTTTATTCCCGGAATTATCACTGATGTTAATTCCAGAATAAGGTTAGGTTTTAAAGGATTCTTATTTTAATAGAAATATGAATCTTTAAAATAAAAAAATTTTTAGGGGGTAATGGTTATTATTAACAAAAAGTTTTTATTCACGTTTCTAACTGTTCTAACACTTAGTATGTTGTTAGCAGCATGTGGGGACGATGCAGGTACAGAGGCAGACAATGGGGCAGAAAATGATACAGGAGAAACAGAAAATACTGAAGATACAAATGAAGGCAATGGTGATGAAGCAGCATCAGAATTTGAAAATGCTACTTGGCGTATGATTACAGAAGAAGTGGATGGCCAAGTACAATATGAATATGCAGAAGAGTTCGCTAATCGTATTAATGATAAAACAGATGGTGCGATTACAATTGAACCATATGAATATGGTCAACTTGGTAGTGAGGTAGACCAAGTAAACCAACTAGAACAAGGTGCAGTTGAACTTGCTGTTATGTCACCTGGTTTCACTGGAAACATGGTAACAGAAGGACAACTTTTCTCACTTCATTTCTTATTCCCAGCTGATGGGGAACAAACGCAAGAGATTTTAAACACAAGTGATGCGCTTAACACAGATCTTCGCGAAAGATATGAAGAACATGGAATTTCACCGCTAGCTTATTGGACTGAAGGGTTCATGGCGTGGACTAGTAACGTAGGTATTGAAGAACCATCCGACTTTGATGGGCTTAACATGAGAATTCAAGAAACACCATTAATGCAAGAGACATATAGCGCATATGGTGCAACAACACAATCTATGAGTCAAAGTGAATTGTACACGGCATTAGATCGTGGAACAATTGATGCGCAAGAAAACCCAATTTTCTATATTTATGATATGTCATTCCAAGAAGTACAAGATACGGTAACACTTTCAAGACATAACAGTTATATTGCAATGACGACGGTTAATACGGATTGGTATAATGGCCTTGATGAAAATGTGCAAGCTGTCATTGATGAAACCGTAGAAGAAATGCAAGATTGGATCTATGAAGAGCAAGACCGTCAAAATACAGAATACCTAGAATTGATGCAAGAAGAAGAAGGTATGGAAGTAATTGAACTTACCGAAGATCAACGTCAAGCATTTAGAGATGAAGCTCTTTCTGTTCATGACTACTACCGTGAAGAGCTTTCTGAGGTAGACGGTGCAATTCTAGATCAACTTGAAGAAGAAATCGCTGAAGTTACAGGAGAATAATAGAACAATAGAAAAAGTCCCAAGTTGCTTAGGCAGCTTGGGATTTTTTTTGATGTCTAAGAAATTATAAAAATGTGACGCTGTGGATTACTAATTGCAGTGTAAGCCATGTCCGCGAAGCGCTAAAGCTGTAGCGCAACTTCCCTCACCTCGGGCCTACAGGACAAGGAAAACTACGAGTAGTTTTGCGTGATTCTAATGGGCATCCGTTCCTCAATTTCCATAAAAATTTGGGAGGGGCGGCCATTTATTCCTTGATTTGAAGCATCTAGCGTACCTGTCACCCCAATTTGTGCTTTTAATGAAACAAATGTCAGCTCCAAACTCCACTCAACATCAGGATAGAAAATACCACGACCACCACAAACTAGTAACTCTTAAAATAGATTTTTTTCCCCTTCTGGTTGTTGGCTACGCCATTCAAAATAAAAATGAGAAATAATTGTTTTCACCACTGCATATGCTGGAATGATAAACAACAACCCAAGAAATCCTGCAATTCCACCAGCCGCAAGAATTAGTGTAATTACTGTTAGTGGGTGGATTTGTAGGACGCGCCCCATAACATTTGGAGATATAAAGTTACTTTCAATCTGTTGGGCAACGACCATTACAACAATTGCCCAAACTGCGACCATTGGGTCTTGAAAAAAACCAATTAAAACAGCAGGTACGGCAGATAGAAATGGGCCGACAAATGGGATGAAGTTCATCACAAGTGCAAATAATGCGAGTGATAACGAATAATTAAGTCCAATGATAATATAACCAATATAAAGCATGATACCAACGCATAGACTGACAATAAACTGTCCTTGGATGAAAGATGCTAATGTATGGTTGATATTGATCATTAGTCTTGCAAAACTTGCCGATTTACGTTCACTAAGAAATTTAGTGATAAAGGGTACCAATTTTTCCCCGTCCTTTAACATAAAGAATAAGAAAAACGGGATAAGGAAAAACGAAAATACAAAACCAAATATTTGCCCAATGGCATCAAATAAAAAAGAGGTGATCATTTGAACGTAATTATTTAAGTTTTCCGTTACATTTTGGATCATATTCTCTAGTTGTGGCGGAATAAACTCTTGATTATTTTGCCATAGAATTAATAGTTTTTCTGCGTTATTGACCCAAGTAGGGGTATTGTCCATTAGTCTAGCAAATTGTTGCTGGACAATTGGTGCGATAAAAATAACAATGAAATACCCTAGCAAAATAATTAATAGAAATACAATCAGAATGCCTAGCACACGATGCACTTTATATCGTTCCAACAAATTAACAAGTGGATTGGTAACATAAAAAATAATCCCGGCTCCAATAATTGGAACAGCGATTGCAGTTAAATACGCACCGACTGGAACAAATACAAATGTCGTTTCTGAAATTAAGTATATTAAAGCGAAAATTAGGATCGCCGTTATTAATACTTTAAAACTCTTTTTATGAACCAAAAAAATCACACCCTTCTCACGATAGCAATATATAAATCTAGCATAGCATATTTTATAACAAGGTTGTCCTAATTTTCCAATTTTTACACACGAATAAACAATAAAATATCATATGGGACAAGGGGACAGGGTTGTTGTCCCGCCCTTTAAATGGGACAATGCCCCTGTCCCCTTGTCCCTAATTGTGGTAAAATTTGACTAACGATTGATGGATAATAAGGAGGAGTAAAATGGCTTGGCAGGATACATATAAGAAATGGAAGGAATTTTCATTACTTGATTCAAATTTAAGACAACAATTAGACGAGCTTTCATCTGAAAAAGAATTAGAGGATGCCTTTTATAAAGAATTGACATTTGGAACAGGTGGAATGAGAGGCATGTTAGGACCTGGTACCAATCGTATGAACATTTATACGGTCCGTAAAGCGGTGGAGGGTCTTGCGAATTACTTAAAAGAAAACGTTTCAAATTATGACACAAGAGGTGTGGCGGTTGCCTATGATCCTAGATACATGTCACAGCAGTTTGCGATTGAAACTGCAAAAGTATTAGGCGCGCATGGGATTCAAACTTATGTGTATGAATCACTACGCCCGACACCAGTACTTTCCTTCGCGGTACGCTATTTACACGCTGCTGCAGGGGTAATGATTACTGCTAGTCACAATCCACCGGAATACAATGGATTCAAGGTTTATAATGAAGATGGGGGACAATTGCCACCACAAGAGGCATCAGCAGTGATTGAGAAAGTACAAGCGGTAGAAAGTGAATTAACCGTTCCTGTAAAGACGCAGGAAGAGGTAGAACAGAGTGGATTACTAACATGGATTGGTGAGAAAGTGGATCAAGCATACTTAAACCAACTCTCAACCTTAACTAATACAGAAGCCGATAAAAACTTGAATATCGTGTTCACTCCGCTACATGGAACAGCTTACGATCTTGTCTTACGTACATTAAAACAAGCTGGTTTTGGAAACATCCATGTCGTAGAAGAACAAGCAAATCCAGACCCAGAGTTCTCGACGGTAGCATCACCAAACCCAGAAGAACACCAAGCGTTTACAATCGCGATTGAACAAGGCAAACAAGTAGATGCAGACATTCTGATTGGGACAGATCCTGACGCAGACCGGCTAGGAGTGGCTGTTAAGGACGGCAAGGGGTCCTACCAAGTTTTAACCGGTAACCAATTAGGCACATTGATGCTTGACTTTATTCTCTCTCAAGCGAATGAACAAGATAAAACGCATGGTCAATTAGTGAAAACAATTGTGACGTCAGAAATGGGTCGTACCGTTGCATCTCACTATGGCATTAATACGATTGATACGTTAACAGGATTTAAATATATTGGAGAGAAAATCAAACAGTTTGAAACAACTGGAGACAAATTTTTATTTGGTTATGAGGAAAGCTATGGCTACTTAATTGGAGATTTTGTCAGAGACAAAGATGCGGTACAGGCAGCACTCATTGCTAGTGAACTGGCTAACCATTGGAAACAAAATGGAAAAACATTATTACAAGCACTTGAAACGTTATATCAACAACATGGCTATTACTTCGAAGACATGACATCGTTGACGCTAAAAGGAAAAGATGGAGCCCAGCAGATTGCGGCAATTATGGAAGATATCCGAAAACAACCTTTTTCAAAGATTGGTGGTCTGCAAGTAAAAGCGATAGAAGATTATCATATCGGAGAGCGGTCAATCATACAATCAGGTGAGACGGAAAAAATCGAGTTACCACAGGAAAATGTGCTTAAATTTATCATTGAAAAAGATAGTTGGGTATGCCTAAGACCATCTGGTACGGAACCGAAAATAAAGTTCTATTATGGTGTTTCGAGTTCATCACGACAAGAAAGCGAAACATTACTAACTCAGTTAAAAACCGAACTACAACAACGAATCGATACAATTATCAAGTAAATGGGACATGGGGACAGGGGCATTGTCCCAGTATGGCCTGGGACAACAAACCTGTCCCCGTGTCCCATAATTGACTTTTTTCACTTATATCGATATCATGTTAATAGTTTAAAGGGGAGTAGCTGTACAATTAACGTCGTCATTTCGAGAGTAGTCTCTCTCCGGCGTGATTGGCAACGAACATGTTGTTAGCGAGACCTTTACCGTTTGAGGTAAAGGTCTTTTTTTGTGGCCTTTACCGCGTTGTGGTAAAGGCCACTTTATGTTTTTAGCTAGATCACCCAAGGTAAATACAGAGAAGGAGTGGTGTTGTGGACATACAACTATTAATTGAGTATGGTTGGGTACTGATTGTGCTAGTCGGGCTAGAAGGAATTTTAGCTGCTGATAATGCACTTGTATTAGCGATTATGGTAAAACATTTACCAGAAGAACAACGAAAGAAAGCTCTATTTTACGGATTAGCAGGGGCTTTTGTGTTGCGTTTTGCTTCATTATTTATTATTTCGTTTTTAGTCGATGTATGGCAAGTGCAAGCACTTGGTGCGGCATACTTACTATTTATTTCAGGCAAGCATTTATATGATACATTTTCGAGAAAAGAGAACGAGGAAGAGGAACCTGATGAAGTGGAGGCTAAAGGAAGCGGCTTTTGGATGACTGTTGTCAAAGTTGAATTAGCTGATATTGCTTTTGCAGTTGATTCAATTTTGGCAGCAGTAGCACTAGCTGTTGCTCTTCCTGTAACAGGTTTACCGAATGTTGGGAGTTTAGATGGCGGTCAATTTGCCGTTGTATTAGCAGGTGGAATGATTGGTTTAATCATCATGCGATTTGCAGCAAATGTATTTGTACGCTTATTACATGAACGACCAGGACTAGAGGTAGCGGCATTTGTGATCGTTGGTTGGGTCGGTGTGAAATTAGTAATTAGTGTGTTAGCACACGATGCAGTACATATGTTACCACACGATTTTGCCCATTCCACCATATGGAAAGTGATCTTCTATGTAGTGTTAGTTGGAATTGCGGTTGCGGGTTGGTTTTTATCTTCCAACAACAAACAGGAACAGGTGCAAAAACAAGAACAAGCATAAACTTGTCATGTGATATATCTAATGAAAGTGACCAATCCGATTATGGAGTTGGTCGCTTTTTATTAGATGGGGAAGGCTGAGAAACTTTTAAGATGTTCATTAAAATAATGCAAATTTCTTTTACCCCACAAACATTTCCTATTAAAATAACTATTAAAACGTTGGGAAAGGGATGGTTGAATGGCAACACATCATTTTCATTTAAAAGCAGATTGGCCTGGTGGACGTAACGCGGTGGGGAACATTGATGCAGGAAATTTAAAGACTGAGATTTCGATCCCACCTGAGATGGATGGCCCTGGTGTAGGCACTAACCCGGATGAAATGTTACTTGGTGCAGCGTCCACTTGTTATATCATTACACTGGGCGCCATGTTTGAGCGGGCAGATTTACCAATTGATTATATGGATTTACAGTCAACCGGAGTGGTGGATGTGACCAAAGGAGTTTTTACCTATCAGAAAATAATTCATAAACCTACTGTTATTATGAAAGCCTCCGCTACGGAACAACAATTGACAAAAGCCAAGCAATTAACCGAAAAAGCGGAACAATCTTGTATGATTTCCCGTGCAATAAAGGGAAATGTCGAACTAGAGTTACAGGCAAATGTGGATATCCAGTCAAAATAATGAGAACGTCTATGTTTGAAGTGCACGGCTTCAAGTATAGACGTTTTTTTAGCGTTTAAAATCGTAGCTAGGATCTTTTGAAAAGTTTGGTTGTTAATCTAGTTTCGCAGTTGATAGAAACTTAGACGTAGAGTAGATCTTAACATACTCTAGAAACGTAGTATTTGGTAGGGAATTCTTCCGAATGCAGGCGGTAACGAAATAAACGAGTACATCTAGCTAAAATAAAGCCGTTAATATACACGATAACGCGAGAAACGTGCACATTAAGAGCGGATTTCACCGCAGGTATAGATAAAAATGAAATGTATATTTGGTGATAATGATGAAGTTTATGTTAATTCCGTTTCTAAAAATAATTTTACTTTCATATCATTGACAGAAAAGTAATACAGTTGTAATATAATACCAAGTTAATTCATAGGAATTGTAAACATTAATTCAAAAAGGAGGAGAAAAGATGAATACTTTACTAATTATAGTGAATATCGCGATTATGTTTGGACTTATTAGTGTTCTTTATTATATGCAAAAACAACATGTATCTTTTAGTAAACGCGTATTCACTGGTTTGGGTTTAGGAATTTTATTAGGTATCTTTTTACAAATTGCTTATGCGGCAGATTCTGTCGTGGTTAACACGACAACAGATTGGTACAACATTGTTGGTCGAGGGTATGTCAGTCTGTTAATGATGATTGTTATTCCTTTGGTAATGGTGTCCATCATTCAAGCTATAATGAACCTAGAAAAAACAGTTGAACTAGGTAAAATGTCAGCTTGGATTATTGGGATTCTAGTTGCGACTGCTATGGCAGCCGCTATTGTAGGTGTTGGGACAGCATCGATCTTTGATTTGAATGCAGACCAAATTGAAGCAGGTCAAGCTGAAAGTGCTCGAGGGGAAGCATTAGAAGAAACATTAGGTACTGTTGAGGACCTAACGATTCCACAGCAAATTTTGAGCTTTATTCCATCCAATCCATTTGAAGATATGACAGGAGCTCGTTCAACATCGACGATTGCCGTTGTTATCTTTTCCGTGATTGTTGGGGTTGCGGTACTCGGGGTTCGGCGGAAGCAACCAGAACAAGCGGCTCGCTTTATTGACTGGATGAATGCTGTTTATGCAATTGTCATGAGAATTGTTACGTTAATTCTTCGTTTAACACCATATGGTATTTTAGGTTTAATGGCGAATACGGTAGCAAGCACGAATGTTGGCGGAATTATCGAACTTGGAAAGTTTGTAGGCGCATCCTATGTGGCACTACTTGCTATGTTTATCATCCATTTAGTAGTGGTAGGTTTGTTTGGCTTAAATCCGTTTACATTCCTACGTAAAGTGTTACCAGTATTAAGCTTTGCTTTCACATCACGTTCTAGTGCTGGTACGATCCCGCTAAATATCCAAGCACAGAAAAACAGTTTAGGTGTTAACGAAGGGATTGCTAACATGTCAGCTTCGTTTGGAGCAACAATCGGTCAAAATGGTTGTGCCGGGATTTACCCAGCGATGCTAGCTGTCATGATTGCTCCGTCCCAAGGAATTGATCCGCTCGCGCCAGGATTCCTTATTCAACTTGTTCTTATTATTGGTATAAGTTCCTTTGGTGTGGCAGGTGTTGGTGGTGGTGCTACATTTGCAGCATTAATCGTGCTATCATCTATGAACCTACCAGTCGCACTAGCTGGTCTACTAATCTCTGTAGAACCGCTCATTGATATGGGCCGTACAGCGTTAAATGTTAATGGAGCCATGTTATCTGGTACCTTAACATCAAAAATTATGAAAAAATTAAACTTGCAAACTTATAACAACCCAGCAGCAATTGAAAAAGATACAGCTGCTTAGGCATCAAAGCCCTCCAACGTTGGAGGGCTTTGTTTTCGTATAAGTTGTATTATGTGCATTAATATTTATAAATAGTTTTTGATTGTTGTTTTGTCATGTTAACGTGCATTTAAAGCTTTTTCATACATGATCCAGCGCAATTTCACAAGATCCTGCGTATTTACAGTTTTTTCATACATGATCCAGCGCAATTTCACTAGATCCTGCGCATTTAAAGCTTTTTCATACATCATCCAGCGCTTTTTCTCAAGATCTTGCGTATTTAAAGCATTTTCGTACATGATCCAGCGCAATTTCTCAAGATCCTGCGTATTTAAAGCATTTTCGTACATGATCCAGCGCAATTTCACAAGATCTTGCGTATTTAAAGCATTTTCGTACATGATCCAGTGCAATTTCACTAGATCCTGCGTATTTAAAGCATTTTCGTACATGATCCAGCGCTTTTCCCCTTGATTCTGTGTAAATCACAGTACTTCCAGTTTAATTAGTTAATAATTTAATGCACATAATACAGCTAATGCAACACAAATAGGATTGATTTCATGAAACTAGAATGGATCCTTAATCAATAATGATCCGATACCTAGTAAAACCACAATACGAGAAATGTCTTGAAAAATATGAAATAATAAATAAGCACACAAACACAGTGGGAGGCATGAATATGGAAAATAAACAACAATTATTAGAAAAATACGCTGAATTGGCGATCAAAACTGGTGTACACTTACAAAAAGGCCAAGGACTAATCATTAATGCACCAATTGAAGCTGCTGAATTTGTTCGTATCGTAGCGAAACAAGCATACGCTGCAGGAGCAAAAAATGTACATATCGAATGGAACGATGATGAATTAACCTACTTAAAAATGAAACATGCTCCAATGGAAGTATTGGAAAACTTTCCGCAGTGGCGTGTAGATGCGTTAGAAGGCATGGCTAAAGATGGCTATAGTGTGCTGTCTATTTTTGGTGAAAATCCTGATTTAATGAAAGACATTGATTCAGACCGGATAGCGGCTGTAACGGGAGCGAGCGGCCAAGCGCTTAGTACGTATCGTGATTATGTGATGAATGATAAAGTGAGTTGGTGTGTCATTGGGTACCCAATTGCAGCTTGGGCGGAAAAAGTATATCCAGAGAAAGCGACGCAAGAGGCAATCGATGCTTTATGGGATCAATTATTTAGTATCGTTCGTGTTGATCAGCCAAATCCAGTCGAAGCCTGGCAAAAGCATAATGAAACATTACGACAAGCTCGGGAATACTTGAATCAAAAACAATACAAACAACTCCATTACAAAGCGGAAGGTACCGATTTAACCATTGATTTACCTGAAAACCATATTTGGCATGGAGGTTCAGCAAAAACAGAAGCGGGTGTCACGTTTAACCCGAACTTGCCGACAGAAGAAGTATTTACTATGCCACATAAATATGGTGTCAATGGGACGGTAGCAAGTACCTTGCCGCTAAGTTATGGTGGAAATTTAATTGAGAATTTCACCTTAACGTTTGAAGATGGAAAAGTAACGGATTTCACCGCGGAAACAGGGGAGCAAGCACTCCAAACATTACTAGATGCGGATGAAGATGGTGCTCGTCGCTTAGGTGAAGTCGCACTTGTTCCACATGATTCACCGATTTCGAATGCTAACATTATTTTTTACAATACGTTGTTTGACGAAAATGCATCTTGTCATCTTGCCTTAGGAAAGGCTTATCCAACGAACATTAAAAATGGCCCATCGATGGATAAACAAGCGATGGACCAACATGGTGTAAATGATAGTATTGTGCACGAAGACTTTATGATTGGATCTGCCAAATTAAATATTGATGGTGTCACAAAAGATGGTAAAAAAGAAGCGATTTTCCGTGGTGGTAATTGGACGATTTCTTTTGACTAAGTCATGTCAATAAATTGTTTCACCAACTCTAGTGATTGGTTGTCCCTTGCTTGCTGGTAGCTTGCAAACGGGCAACCTTTTTCTTTTACCCGCTTCACAACGTTGGCAATCGTAAATGTTTTAGGTGATAGCTTGTTGTTTACTTCTTCCCAAAACAATGGCGTGGAAACCGTCGCATCTTCCGTTTTTCTTGGGGAGTAGGGTGCGATTAATGTTTTGTCTTTTCCGTGTTGGACATAGTCGATGTATAAACGATTGTTTCGGTTTTTTTTCATTCGTTCGGTTGTGAATAAATCTGGGTAATTTTTCTCGAGTAAAAAAGCTAGTCCTTGAGTAAAGGTTGCTGTTTGTTCGTACGTTAAGGAACCTACTGGAATTGGAATGTACACTTGGATTCCTTTATTGCCAGATGTTTTGACAAAAGTATGAAGGTGAAACTCATCCAGAAGTTGCTTCAGTAATTGAGCAGCATAAATCGCCACATCAAATGCTTCTACACTTGGTGGATCAAGGTCAAACACAATCTCGTTAGGTGTCGACATGTCCATTCGTTGAAATGGTACATGGTATTCTAATGCCCCGTGATTTCCTAACCAAACCAGAGCCTCAACGCTTCTAGCATGTAGTAATGTTTCCTCGCCTGATTTATTTCCTGCCAAATAATTTGGCGCATAGTCAGGCAAATGTTTTTGGAAAAAAGACTCTCCGCCCACGCCGTCAGGGCAACGAATGACGGTTAATGCTTTTCCTTTTAAAAATGGCAGCATAAATGGTGCGATGTTGCGTAAATAGAGAAGCAGGTCGCCTTTCGTAAATCCGTTTTTGTCCCAAAAGATCTTTTCTTGTTTAGTTAGATCAATTACATGCGGGAACATAGCGAGATCTCTACGTACTTTTTGCCTTGTACAATCGCCTGTGTCAAGGTCAAAGCGAAACTGCTTAAACTGTGGCTCACGCAGTTCTCCTTCTTTCACGCCCAAACAATGGATATCGACACAAATCGCTGGTGGAAGGTGATAGACATCTCCATGTTTTGTGCCCTTGGATGCAACAAGAGTCTTTAAAGTGTTCAATTCCTCACCATCCAGTCCATGTTTAAACTTGCCAATTGGCTGGAGATTGTCTTGGTTATAGACGGCTAATTCAAAGTAACCATTATCTTGGTTATAGGACGTAAGAATCCCGCTAACCGTACGCCAATTCTTTATTTTAAACCAGTCACGATGACTCTTCCCTTCTATGTAGGAACTGTCGCATCGCTTGGCGATGATTCCTTCACCATGGTGCTCAAACAATGTCTCCCATAAAAGCTTAGGATTAGTTGTTTCTTCAATATATCCAATTCGGTCATGCCAACTAATCAAAGTTTTCGTATTTAGCGAATCGTATAGATTGCGAAGTTGCTGCTTGCGCTCATACCAGTTTGTTTTGGTTAGCTTTTTCCCTTGGAATATTAGGAGATCAAACGTTAGAAAATGGGCTGGACGATTATTGGCTGCTTGTTTAATTTTGTCGCTTGTTTTTAATCGACCGCGTTGTTGTAACAAAGAAAAGTTAGCTTGATACGGTGTATTTAGTACAACAAGCTCGCCATCTAATTTTATAGGTAATAGGTTTTGGAGTTGGTTTTGTTTTTCGTGACAATAAGCAATAATCTCAGGGAAATTTGTTGTTAGATCATTCCCGTTACGACTGATGAGCTTAATCGTATTCTCGCTCCATTCCAATGTAGCTCGGAACCCATCATATTTAACTTCATAAACCCACTGATCGCCAGACGGAATCTCCTCGCTCGCGATCGGCTGCATGGTTCTCATATGTACCACCTCAAGTTTAGTCTGTCTTTAGATTGCGTGAATAAACATGTTGGTATGGTTTTTAAGTCAACGAAAAATTTAAGCAAGATGTGGACGATTAGTCGTTTTCGTCTATATTAGAGGCAAAAATCCTTCCTAATGTGCACGTTTGTTTCATCTTGATCTACATAGGATTTTCTCTCAACTACGAATATGAATAACAACGTACACACACAAACCTAAAAACATAATACCTTCCACAATCGTGCATAAAAGCGGGGCGGCGCTGCAAACTAAACGTAAAAGGAGGTCGGTCGTGTCGATGCATACAATGTGGAAAGGGACGATAAGTTTTGGCTTGGTTAATATCCCGGTCAAACTCCATTCGGCAACAGAAAATAAAGATGTCAAGCTACGTCAACTCCATAAAGAGTGCCAATCGCCAATTAAGTATGAAAAAGTATGCCCTGTTTGTGATCGTGAAATCGAAAATGATGAAATTGTCAAAGCCTATGAGTATGCAAAAAATAAATTTGTGATGTTGACGGATGAAGAGTTGGCAGAAATCCAGGAAGAAAATAAAGAACGTGCAGTGGAAATTGTTGATTTTGTTCAATTAGATGAAATTGATCCGATTTATTTTGAAAAAAGTTATTACTTATCACCGAATGAAGGCGGGGGCAAGGCGTATACATTGTTACGCAAAGCATTGGAAGACACGGGGAAAATTGGTGTCGCGAAAATGGTGATTCGCTCCAAAGAACAATTGGCGGCAATTCGTGTCTATAAAAATACATTAGTCGTCGAAACAATTCATTATCCAGATGAAGTACGAAATGTCCAAGATGTTCCAAATGTACCAGAAGACATAGAAACGCCTGAAAAAGAATTAGATACTGCCAAAATGCTAATTGATCAATTAACTAGCGAGTTTGATCCAGATAAATATCAAGATGAATATCGTACAGCATTATTAGATTTAATTGAAGAGAAGAAAAATCAAGACGAAACGACAACAGCAACGGAAAAACCGAAACCGAACAATGTAACCAACTTAATGGAAGCATTAGAAGCATCACTAGATCGAGCGAAAAAGGACAACCCCGCATCTGAAGAAAAGAAAAAGGCGCCAACGGCCAAGAAGGCGACCGCCAAAAAAACACTAACACCGAAAAAGGCAAATCCGAAAAAACAAACGAGAAAAAGAGCATAAACTTTATCCCGCATGTAACTGGCAGTAAGCCCCCACTTCAATTTATGAGGTAAACCAAACAAGATAACTTGGGGAGGGCCTGCGGGTCTTTATCAATAAGTGCGAGATGAAAGTACCCCCAACTGATGGAAGTTTCACTTTATAACAGCCAATCCATTAATGATGGATTGGCGATTTTAATGTACGTCATTCATTTCTAGTGTGATGTGTTTTTTTGTGAATTCCTATCATTTCAAAAAAAGGGGGTTATTACATACAGTCAGATAATTTTACAAAGGTAGGACTTTTGTTACAAAAGTTACAAGGAGTTAAATGGTACTTTACAAGTTTCTAACATCTTCCTATTATCCCTTAACTTTAAGTTTAAAAAATAATACGCTAGGGAAAGAAATAGTGCCAGAAACTAATTATATAAAGGATGAGCCTATGCAACGGGAAGCATTTTTTGATAATGCGAAAGTCTTATTGATCTTTTTTGTCGTATTTGGACATGTGATCCAGCCATTAACATTGGATTCTGACCCCATTCAAGTGTTGTACCATTGGGTTTATTTCTTTCATATGCCAGCATTTATTCTATTGAGCGGTTTCTTTGCTAAAGGAATAGGAAGCAAGTCTTATATATCAAAGTTGTTTAAAAAACTAATCGTCCCATATATTCTTTTTCACATCTTATACACTGGCTATTATTTACTGCTAGGTATGGATGGTTGGCAAACAACGTTTATTTATCCGCGTTGGTCATTATGGTTTTTACTCAGCTTATTTTGCTGGCATCTATTATTAATCATATTTAAAAAGTTACCACCACTTTTATCAATGAGCACTGCTGTTGGAATAGCAGTTGCGATTGGTTATATCGATTGGGTTGGACACACCCTTAGCTTATCGAGAACGTTTGTATTCTTTCCATTTTTCTTGCTTGGCTATTGGCTAACAAAGGACCAACTTCTGAAAGTGAAAACAAAAACAGTAAAGACTATATCTATTGTTGTTATGTCAATTGTTGCGATTGGTTTGGTGATTGCACCTCCATTTGCAAATGAATGGCTATTAGCTTCGCATTCGTATCAAGCACTCGGTTTTCCGGTTCTTGGCGGAGGCTTTCGTCTAGGTGTGTTTGTAGTCGCCACTCTCATGATAGTCAGTATCTTGGCTTGGGTTCCGACTAAACACAACATATTCACTCATATCGGTGAAAAAACATTATACGTCTATTTACTGCACGGCATATTCATTCAATTTTTCAGGCAAACAGAGCTGCTAAAGGTAAGCAACTTTTTCGATATGATCGGCTTAGTCATTATATCGTTTGCGATTGTACTTGTTTTAGCTTCTAAACCTGTTCGAATGGTGGCCCAACCACTGGTTGAAGGTAGATTTACGATGTTAAGGGAGAGATTTCAATCTTCTCCAAAATACAAAACATCCAATACGTCCACCTAATGGAGAAAAGGAGAGGTTGTTTGCCTCTCCTTTAAACGTAATGATTTAAAATACGATCAACCGAATTCCCATAACTTTCCCCAAACATATTTAAATGCACGAGTAAATAATAGAGCTGGTACAATGGCTTTATTTCTTGATAATTTTCCGGGAGTGGATTTGCTTCTTGATAAGCGTGGTAAAAGTCGGAAGAGAACCCGCCAAATAGCTCAGTAAATGCGATTTCGAATGCTCGATCCCCATATAATATAGAAGGATCGATTAGGTAAGGATGCCCATCTGGTCCTGCGATCCAATTGCCTCCCCATAAATCGCCATGTAATAAAGATGCTTCAGGATTATGATTTACCCATTTCCCTAATTGATCGATCACTTTCTCTAAATTTTTTCTCCGTTTTGTTGGTAGCCGTCCACGTTCATTTGCAATTTTTAACTGCTGTCCAAGTCGTTGCTGTTTGTAATAGGTTAACCAGTCCTGGCAAAGCTCGTTCCTTTGTGGAAGTGTCCCAACAAATGTGTCTTTATCAAATCCGTGTTGGTTGTTTGTGTGTAGATGCATGTTAGCCAATTTTGTTCCTAACTCTGATGCAGTATGAGTGCTTGGGTGGCCTTCGATCCAGTCCATCACCATAACAGCCAGTTCATCTTCGTGTGGTCTGTCATAATAGTGAACATGTGGGACGTGAATCGTCTCTGATGCTTCGATTAACGAAAGCCCGTGTGCTTCTACTTCAAAAAAATGTGGAGGTACCTGGCTATTTGCTTTGACAAAATAATTGGATTGTTCTGTTTGTACACGAAAAGCCTGATTAATATCCCCGCCAGCAACTTGATCAATGGACACTAGTGTAGAATTGTCACCAATTTGTGCCAAACGATCTTGAATGATTTCCTTCATGGTCATCCCCGCTTTCATTTGTGTTTGTTGCGTACTATTTGAGATTATTGTCTTTTGCAAAATAAATATAGACTCCGATGCAACTTTTGCATAGCTTTCCTTTTCTTAGTTTTCTTGTTATTTATAACTTTAAAATTCTGCTTAGTCTGATTTCGTGTCACTTATAAGGCATTGACGACATGAAATCCATTCCTCGTGCAAGTTTCATGTTGCATCTAAATTTCTCCCCGCTAAATAGAAGCGCAATTAAGTGCCGTCAGATTTTCTATCACCGCGAAACAACTAAAGTAGCACTCCTTTACCAATCTTTTAAAACCTGTCACACAGTCTAACAAAAAACCAAAACTCACGACAAATGCCGGTCCCTGAACTGTCGTGGGGTCATACCTTGATACAATTTAAACTGAGAAGTGAAGTAACTTGAATTACAGAAACGAAACAGCATGGCAATATCGGCAATGGAATCGGTCGTATGTAGCAAGACATATTTCGCTTCTTCCACTCGCTTTTTATTAATATATTTGACAACAGAAATACCCACTTCTTTTTTAAACAAATGGGATAGATAGCTAGGATTGACAAAACAATGATCAGCAATCTGCTGAAGTGTTATGTCTGATAATATGTGTTCGTTGATAAAAGAAATGGCATTATTGATGGTGGTACTATAGGGGGATTCTTCCTCCTCACTTAACACATCAATAAAATGACGAAGCATCTCATACTCGAGTTCATTTAAGGATGGCGCACTGTCACATCTTTCAATTTCTAAAATATAAACATCACTTAAGGTGAACGCCTTTTCTGGATGGACGCCTCCAGCAATGATCGAACGTGTGAATAGTGTACAAGAACATATTAACGAGTTTTTTAGGGATCGAATCGTTGTTGTAGATAATTGTGGTCGTTGATCTTTATTTATACTTTCTAAAATTTTTAATGCCTTTAATAGGTCAGCATTTTTAATCGCATCTTGTAGGCGTGTTTCCATTAGGAAAGATGGGTGTAAATACTCGTTTTGTCTATTTTTTAATTGTAGTTTGATGAACTGGGAATGTAATTTATCTCGATTTGAATAGTGCATAGATCCTCCTAAACTAACAAAAATTTTATCTATAACCTAAAAATCTTAATATTATTGTAAGCGATTTTATAATAGAATGAAAGAACTAGTTGCTAGGAATGGGAAAAGGTGAGCGGAAGAAGTTTTTCCATTCTATCAACATTCATACTTACCATTGCAGTCACGTTGATAAAAAAGGTACATCAGAAAGGAAATCAAATCATGACACAATTTCCCAAAGCATTTATTTTTGATTTAGATGGTGTCATTACCGACACGGCAGAATTTCATTATTTGGCATGGAAAGAACTAGGAAAGGAACTAGGTGTAACGATTGGTCGGGAGTTTAATGAACAGTTGAAAGGAATCAGTCGAATGGATTCATTGGATAGAATTCTTGGATTAGACCCTTCATTGACTGATATGCCGGAAGCAGAGAAGGAGCAATATGCGACCAAAAAAAATGAGCATTATAAACGATTGATTGAAACAGTTACACCTGCACACATTTTGCCTGGGGTCAAAGGCTTGCTAGAAGAAATAAAGCAGCATGATATAGAGATTGCGCTAGGTTCAGCAAGTAAAAATGCACCAGCTGTATTAAAGCAGCTTGGCTTAATGAGCTATTTTGATTATCTAGTCGATGCAGCAAAAGTATCCAAAGGGAAACCAGATCCGGAAACCTTTACAACTGCTTCAGATGGTCTTGGGGTTGCTTATCAAGATTGTATCGGGATTGAAGATGCCCAAGCGGGAGTGGAGGCAATTAACCAAGCTCATATGTTTTCTGTAGGTGTTGGAGAATTATTGAAAAACACTGATCATAAGGTGGCGACTACTGAACAATTAGACTTTCAAACGATTTTAACTAAATATGCGGAATGGAGAAATAAGAAACAATAATAACAGATGGGGTGCTACACAATGACATGGAAACTAACGAAAAACAACCTTGATAATGCGAACCTTTTAGTTGATGAAAGTTTATTATCATTGGGCAACGGCTATCTCGGTGTACGTGGAAATTTTGAAGAAGGATATAAAGAAGCGTTTCAATCGATTCGAGGAACATATATTAATGCTTTTCACGATCAAACAGAAATTAGTTATGGGGAAAAACTACACGCCTTTCCTGATACCCAGCAAAAACTATTAAATGTAATCGACGGGCAGACTATTGAGATTTTTTTAGATGAAGAACGTTTCTCCGTGTTCACAGGCGAATTGCTAGCGTTTGAACGTAACTTGCATATGGATGCAGGATTTGCAGAACGGATCGTACATTGGAAATCAGAAACGGGTAAGGAAGCAAAAATTCATTTTAGACGCTTTACGTCATTTGTAACGAGAGAGTTATTTGCAATTGATGTAAAGATCGAGCCGCTAAACAATGTGAACCAAGTAAAAGTGGTGTCGACTGTTAATGGAGATGTGTCGAATTTTGTTGATAAAAATGACCCGCGGGTTGCATCAGGCCATGCCAAGCGATTGGAAGTTGTCGATGTCAACAATCAAGCAGACTTTAGTATGGTGAAAGATGTGACATATGCATCCAATCTTGAAGTGGCCTGTGTGACAACAACGCAACTTGCATCGGAGGGCTATTCGTATGATTGCCATGTAACGAATGGGGCGGTCGAAGAAAGTTACAGAGTGGACGGCAAGCAGCCTGTTCATTTTTCTAAGTTCAATGTTTACACAGACACATTAAGACATGGGGAAGGGCTAGTGGATCGAGCGGTAGCAATTCAAGAAAGCTTACGTAGTAAAAGTTTTGATGACCTATTAGCAGATCAGAAAAGGTATTTAGATGATTTCTGGAAAATATCCGATATATCAATCGGTGGAGATGACCAATTGCAACAAGGAATTCGTTTCAACTTGTATCACTTAATGCAATCTGTTGGAAAAGATTCAGTAAGTAATATTGCTGCCAAGGGATTGTCTGGTGAAGGGTATGAAGGACATTATTTCTGGGATACCGAAATTTACATGTTCCCTGTATTCTTAATGACCCAGCCAGACATTGCTCGTAATCTATTAATTCATCGTTACTCCTTGTTGGATAGTGCACGAGCTAGAGCGAAAGAAGTGGGGCACACCCAAGGGGCACTCTTCCCATGGCGCACCATTACAGGTGGAGAAAGCTCTGCCTTTTTCCCGGCAGGAACTGCACAATACCACATTAGTGCCGATATTGCTTATAGTTATATTCAATACTATTTAGTGACCAAAGACCAAGCATTTTTACAAGATTATATGGCAGAACTGTTATTTGAAACAGCTCGCCTTTGGATTGATACCGGACATATGAAAGATGGCGAGTTTAGAATTGACGATGTGACAGGGCCTGATGAATATACATGCATTGTCAACAACAACTATTACACCAATGCAATGGCTAAACATAATTTACAATGGGCAGTTAAGGCATATAAGCATTTGAAGGAACATGCTAATGATAGGTTAGCAGAATTAACTGCGAAACTTAACCTTAATGAAAAAGAAATCGAGGGTTGGATAGATGCAGGAGAAAATATGTATCTTCCATATGATGAGACATTGAACATCAATGCCCAAGATGATAGTTTCTTGCAAAAGGCTCGTTGGGATATAGATCATACACCGAAAGAGAAATTTCCATTACTATTAAACTATCATCCGCTAACCCTTTATCGTTATCAAGTATGTAAACAAGCGGACACAGTTCTTGCCCATTTCCTTCTAGAGGATCAGCAAGATTTTGATACGATTAAGAATTCTTATGATTACTATGAACAACTGACAACACATGATTCGTCCTTGTCTTATTGTGTATTCAGTATTATGGCATCGAAGTTAGGATATGACGAAAAGGCTTATCGTTACTTTAATGAAACAGCTCGTTTAGATATTGATAACACACATGGTAATACGAAAGATGGCTTGCATATGGCGAATATGGGGGGCACTTGGCTTGCGCTCGTATATGGTTTTGCTGGTTTAAGAGTAAAAGAAACTGGTTTATCTCTGGCTCCATCATTACCAGAACAGTGGGATTCGATTGCATTCCACTTACACTATCAAGGACGTTTGCTCCGGGTAAACATGGATCACGATAAAGTTTGTTATAAAGTAGTGGAAGGTGACGAGCTAACGGTCATCCATCACGGAGAACAGGTTAAGTTACCTAATGGAAAAGAAATTGAGTTGACATTTAATAAGAAGGTTAATCTGTAAAAACAAAAGACTGTGCTAACTCTTCAATGAGTTAGCCAGTCTTTTTATTTGCTGTGTGTGCAAACTGTTTTTGGAAAATTTGGATCAAGGTATCGAGGTGTATATATGCATTCATAATAATGCTGCAAGTAGTGTTTGTTATAGAAGTTCCTTAACTTTGGTCTAACTATAAATTTCGAAAAAAGTTAAAAGCGCGCAATCAGCGGAGGCTCATCAGCCGTCCTAGGATGCGCGTAATGTATTGCCGCAGCGACTTTTAAGCACCCATCTTTTATAAGAAGTGGCGAGTTATGTCGTACAATACGTCTTATATGCACTAACATTAATCTTTTGAAACAATTAAAAAAATAAGTTTTATAAAAAATAAAGTAGGGTATAAGTCGAAGGGATTCTATGAATTCTTTTGTGAAATCACACTGCCTTTTAAAAATAATTCATAGAATTTTCTGTTTACTCATTGAATATTACTGTTACATCAACTAAAATAAAGGGACGTAATGAAGCGCTTTCAACCAACTGGGGGGAATTTATTGCATGGAGAACTTCTCGCAATTAGTTAGAAGTGTGGAATCAAATTTAAGTAGAACAGTTCAAGATAAGGAATACAATTTTTTGGTATGGTTATATTCCAAACACCAAAAAGAGAAGAAAAAGGAAGCTTGATGTGTTTAAGCCTTGAAAAAGGTTTTCAAGGCTGCCTATGATTTGTGTTGTGATGGTTAAGTAATGAAAAAACACCTAAAAGAAATAAGAATATACCTAGAGCGACTAGCCCAAGCTTAATGTAATATGCAAAACCTGTTCCAAAGTAATGTAATAAGGTGTTTGCAGCGGGCTCAGACAAATATAAATAATTGGATCCAAACGTTGGATTAATCCAGGTACCTACGATAATTGCATAGCCAACTAGTAACGAATAGGCAGTCACTAAACCTTTCGCTGTTGCTTTATAATGACTTGTTAAAATTAAAAATAAACTTGCCCACGAGATGGCAATGTGATGAATGAAAAATTTCCAAAAACGAAAATGCTGATAATCATAAGGGATATCTGGTGTGATTATGGCTAACAGTGCAGGAACAATGCCGAAAAATACAGCTAATTGGACAAGCGTACGATTAGGCTTCCATAAGGCGAGGATTGCAATGATTGACGCAACTCCGCACAAGTGTAGTGGCATGTGATCTCCGAATGTCCACAGACCATTTAGGATGGCCCATAGTTGATAGGAGGCCTCTGATAAAACTAAAACGACAAGTAATGTCCAACGAATCGTTTGATACACGTTTGGCCTTGCCGCAATTTGTTTATAAGTTAAAAATAGGACAATGATTCCGACAACATAGAGTAGCATCATAATGATATGGCTGGTTGAAAACAGTAAGAAAGGCTGATCAACCGCTTCCCCAAACCAAAGCCGCAAAGAGAACACCTCATTTCCGTTGTTCTTATCCACAGAATATCATAAATAAATGTTAGACAATAGGCGATGGAGTAAATAGTATAGTAATAACGTATCTTGGAAGGATAAATAGAATAGTTGTGTAAGTATACTTGCGTTAGAAATAAGATGGAGGTAACATTTTTCGTTCTAGTATTAGTATGAGAGGAAACGTGTTATTATTATGTAGAAAGTCTATCTTATCTTAAAGCCGATTCTTTCATAATACTGTACGCTAATAGTAAAAAAGCATTGACTAATCAGTGAAGAAGAATATATGATGGGTAATATTCTATTTATCTCACATGTAACCGGCAGTAAGCTTGTGCTTCAATCTAAGTGGTGAAACCAAAGAAGATGAGTGGAGGATGAAAGCTATTTGCTGGTTGAAGTATCACTCTATCTAGTCGGTCTTATTAAGTTGATTATCGGCAACAAAAATAAAATTGCGAAAAGTGATTGACTTTTAGTTTGATAGCATGGTATTATAGTTTTTGTCGCTTTGACAGGCGGTTTTGAAAAAAACAAATTGAAAAAAGTTCTTGACTTTAAAATTTCGATTTGTTATTATATTAATTGTCGCTGAAAACGACTTAAACAATTTGATCTTTGAAAACTGAACAAAACAACCAGTATGAAACAGATCGGGTAAGACGTTTCATTCATTTGAAACGATTAACCTTGAATCAATTTTTAAAAGCTAGTTTTTGAAACGAGCAAGATTTAAATGACCACCGACTAAGTTCGTCACGTCCTGTGACAACGTCGGCATTAGCACATCCGTGTGCGTCATTTTATGGAGAGTTTGATCTTGGCTCAGGACGAACGCTGGCGGCGTGCCTAATACATGCAAGTCGAGCGCGGGAAGCAAGCAATCACCCTCCGGGGTGTGCGCTTGTGGAACGAGCGGCGGACGGG
>NZ_SZNM01000024.1 GCF_005870085.1 Aquibacillus sediminis
TGGTTTACTATAACAATTATCGATATCAATGGAACTTAAAAAAGATGACCCCTATCCAATATAGGAATCATCTTCAAGTAGCTTAATCTCTTTTTTCATAGTGTCCTTGACACGGGTGCCAGTTTAATAGAGCGACTCTTATTTTTATGATTGGTGTTTAGTACCCGAAATATCACTAAACATCCCAACATAACACTGAATTTCTCCACCGCTATTTTTAATAGCACTTATTGTGAGCCATTCTGGGTAAATTTCGCCATTTTTACGTTTATTCAATATTTCCCCTTCCCAAGCTCCTTTTTCATTAATGCTATTCCACATTTCTTCGTAAAACTTAGCATCATGTTTACCAGAACTTAGCATGCTTGGGCGATTACCAACGGCCTCTTCTTCATCATAACCAGTAACTCTTGTAAAGGCAGGATTTACATTTTGGATTGTTCCATTGGAATCTGTAACCATGATTCCTTCAACTGTTCCTTCAATGATTTGACTTTCAATATCAAGTTTTTCTTGATAATACATCCAAACAACAATTACAAAACTAACTAAAGCAAATTGAGATAAAGCCATAAAGCCAATTGCATAGTGTCCAGTAATATTAAATACTGCTGTTAACACTAATGGTGGGAAGAATCCTCCTAGTCCACCCATAGCAGCAACGATACCATTTACAATACCTGCTTGCTTACTGAAATATAGTGGAACAAGTTTAAATACTGTACCATTACCTATCCCTAGACAAATCGCACAGAGAAGGGTTCCGACAGTGTAAAGTTCGATATTAGGTGAGAAGGATAAAATCACACCAGATATGGTAATACCAATAAATGTAAACATTAAAATGATAAACGGATTAAACTTATCTGCTAACCAACCACCTATCGGACGTAGGACTGTGGCTAGTGCGATAAACCCAGCAGTTCGCATCCCTGCATCGACTGGATCTAAATTAAAATAATCGACTAGAAAGTTTGGTAAGTAAACAGTAAAGGCTACGAACGCACCGAATGTAATGAAATAAAATAAAGATAAGAACCACAAAGTAGAGTTTTTATAGACCTCTTTGATTTGTTTGGTTAAAGCAACATGAACTTTTGGCTCATTACGGTCACCAAATAAAAAGTTTAATACGGCAAAAACAAGCATTATAATTAAAAATACTCGAACGGTGCCTACCCAACCAATCATATCTGCGATGACTGGTGCACCAAAAGAAGTAATGGCGGTACCGATATTACCAGCACCATAGATCCCATTAACGAAACCGTGTTTTTCTTTTGGATAATATTTAGGTAAGGAGGTAACACCTACAGAGAAGATTGCGCCACCGACACCTATTGCTAGACCTCCAATAATCAGATCAAACATTGAACTGGCAACACTGATATAAAATACAGGCAATAGTAAAATAATGAAACTGATTGAAAATACAATGCGAGCTCCATAGCGATTTGTCAGATAACCAATGGGTACTCGAAGTATCGATCCTAAAATAACAGGTACTGCTGTCACAAGTGATACTTGTCCTGGAGTCAGGGGTATATCTTGTTTAATACTAGGCATTAGGGAAGATATTAACACCCATACCATGAAGCCAGCGATTAAACTGGATGTTTGCAGTGGTAATTGTAATTTCTGCTTATTCATTAAAGAATCTTCCTTTCTTCATATATATCTAGTTGGGAAAAATAATCTAACGCTAGTTTAATGGGCATGATTCTTATTTTTAGTGAAAAACATCACAGCTTTTTTAAATTTTAAGTAAATAGGTGCTGGGGATGGTTGAATAGAAGGGATTCACTCCATATGTGAACAATCTGTTACACATATGGAGGATTAAGTTAAGATTAATCTACACTTTTATCATTTGCTGCACTATGTGCAAGGCGACTGGACGCTGCTGCAGCAATAGCACCAACAATATCATCCAAGAATGTGTGACATTCTCCACTGTTCTTATCATTTAATTTCTCTAATATACCTGGTTTTTGTTTATCGATATATCCATAATTAGTAAAACCAATCGATCCATATACATTGACGATGGAAAAGGCAATAATTTCATCCACACCATATAAACTTTCATCTGTTTCAATCGTCTCTTGCAATGGGGATTCTAATTTCTTTTGTTCAGCTAGCACATCTAGCTGAATCCCAGTAATAATCGCATTTTGCACTTCTCGTTTCATTAAAACTTTATTAACATGGTGGTTACAATCATCCATTGTTAGCTCTTCATTATATTTGTGTTGTAAGTAGTAAACGAGTTCGGCAATGTCTTTCACTGTCACGCCACGTTCGCTCATCCATGTTCTTGCTTTTTTTTCTAACTCAGTTGCGCTTGTATGTTGTTCCATCACTTTTCACCTTACCTTTAAATTTATAGTATTAGTTTTCCCTCTTATCATACGTTTAAATCATCAAATATGGTTCAGATTTATATACATATAACATAAACTTAATTAAAAGCAAAAAGGGGAGATTTGCCTGTTGGAACTTTTAAAACATTATGTTCCCTACTTTAACGGAAGAAAAACAACCATTAACGGCTACGACGGATATACCGATGGAAATAATGTATATTTTATCATTCCAATACAATATAATGAAGAAATATATTACGAACAAAAAGCAATCAGTGATTTTTTAAAAGATAATGGTATAGAAATGATTACGTCTCCAATGTTAAACACTCAAAATCAAATTGCAACACATCAGGATGAACAGGACTTTATTGTTTACCATCAAATATTGCAATCACGATCATTTTCGTTGTCACATGGCCAGTCATTAGCTACTTTTCATCAAAAAGGCGTGGATTATCCATATCAACCAAATTATATTTCAAGTTATGGACAATGGAAAACACTCTGGATTAATAAGGTGGAAGCCTTTGAAACAATCTATCAACAACAGTATCGGGAACGTCCGGTTTCACCATTTCAGCGATTGTTTATCGATACGTTTCCTTATATTATTGGCTTATCGGAGAATGCCATTCAATATTTACAAGAAACAGAACAAGAGCAACGGTTCGATCATAGTGATCGTCCGACAATTACTTTTCAGCGTTACCATGATCACATGCGGCAACAAATGATCTGGTCAGATGATTTAGTTTATGATCATCCAATTCGAGATCTAGCTGAACATATTCGATTCTTGCTATTACAGGATGATGACCGTTCATTTGAGAAAGTCCGCCAATTTATTGCGGATTATGAACAGGTTCAGCCTTTATCAATATTTAGTTGGCGTTTATTGTATGCACGGTTATTATTCCCTATTCACTTATATGATTTTATTGAAAAAACGTTAGCAAGTGGGGATCAGAGGGATCATTACAAAACATATAATTATTTGCTAGAAAACCAAGCGTATTATGAACAAACGATGAAAAACTTTTTTAGAGAATTGAATATAGATTCTTCCACACTACATATCCCAGTATTAGATTGGTGATGTAGAGGATGTGGAGTTTACTTAGGAACCAACTATAGATCAAGTTAAAATACCGGGCTTATTGTCCGGTATTTTTATGTTGAAAGCAAAGTATAATGTGAAACTTCAATTACTCTGCAAGTTTTCTCAATTTTTAGGCATTTGTATCTTGATTCTCCTTAGTGTGGGAGGTATAATGTCCTCTATAGATAAACAAATGTACATGGAAGAGAAACAAGAGGAGGTTGAAGCACATGAGTGTGATTAACATAGGATTATGTGGCTTGGGAACTGTTGGAACTGGAGTCTTAAAAATATTAGAAAACCATAAAGAAGAAATCAAGCATAAGTTGGGTTCTGACATTATTGTAAATAAAATTTTGGTAAATGATATACATAAACCAAGAAATGAAGAAATAGATCCCGATAAGCTAACGACAGACGCAGAAGAATTAGTAAGTAATCCTGATGTTGATGTTATTGTCGAATTAATGGGGGGGATTGATGACACCAACCTCCTTCTTGAAAAAGCGTTGAGAAATAAGAAACATATCGTTACTGCTAATAAAGACTTAATGGCTGTTCATGGGCAAAAACTATTACAAACAGCCAAAGAAAATAAATGTGATATTTTTTACGAAGCAAGTGTTGCTGGTGGTATTCCCATCCTTCGAACTTTAACAGATGGTTTGGCTTCAGATCGTATTCGAAAAATAATGGGGATTGTCAATGGCACCACCAATTATATTTTAACCAAAATGACTGATGAACAATTAGCATTTGAACCTGTGCTTAAGGAAGCGCAAGAATTAGGGTTTGCAGAGGCTGATCCAACTTCAGATGTTGATGGGTTAGATGCCGCACGGAAAATGACGATCTTAGCAAACTTAGCTTTTAAAATGGAATTTAGTTTAGATGATGTGGAAGTAACAGGTATCCGGGATATTACACAAGAAGATATAAGTTTTGCAGAAAATCTCGGCTATACCATTAAATTAATTGGTATTACTGCGATTCATAATGGAAAAGTAGAACTAAGTGTCGAACCTGTTCTTTTACCAACGGAACATCCATTAGCACAAGTGAAAAATGAATACAATGCCGTTTATGTGGATGGAGAAGCAGTTGGAGAGACGATGTTTTATGGACCTGGTGCCGGTAGCTTACCTACAGCAACAGCAGTTGTCTCCGATTTAATGGAAGTAGTGAAAAATATTCGTCTAGGTATTAGTGGAAATGCGCATGTAGGTCCACAATTTGAAACACAGTTGAAAGAAAACCATGAAAAGCACATGAAATATTTCTTGCGCATGGAAGCAGATGACCAAGCAGGAACTTTCCAAGCAATCACGAATATATTTACTGACGAGAAAGTTAGCTTTGCAAAAATATTGCAGCTTCCAGGCAGTGAAAAAGGAACGGCAGAGATAGTCATGATTACCCATAAGATTAGTAAACAACAATTAGTAAATAGTCTGGAACAATTGAAAAATTTAGCAGTTGTGAATCGAATGATTAGTTATTACCGCGTGGACGGGGAGGAATAATAATGAGTTGGCAAGGACTTTTACACGAATATGAAAATTATTTACCAGTGAATCAAAACACACCAAAAATCAGTTTAATGGAAGGTAACACACCGTTAATCAAATTAGAAAAGCTATCCCAACAGTACTCGATCAATGCGTATGCAAAAGTGGAAGGGATAAACCCAACCGGTTCTTTTAAAGACCGTGGAATGGTGATGGCAATGGCTAAAGCTGTAGAAGACGGGGCAAAAGCAGTGATCTGTGCTTCTACGGGTAACACTTCTGCATCGGCAGCAGCATTCGCAGCACGAGCTGGATTGAAGTGTATCGTTGTCATTCCTGAAGGGAAAATAGCACAAGGAAAATTAGCGCAAGCGGTTATGTATGGTGCAGATATTTTCTCCATTGAAGGGAACTTTGACGATGCACTTAAAATTGTTCGAAAGTTAAGTGAGACTGAGGATGTTACATTGGTAAACTCTGTTAACCCATATCGGATAGAAGGACAAAAAACTGCAGCATTTGAAGTGTGTGATACGTTAGGAAAGGCACCCGAATATTTATTTATTCCTGTTGGTAATGCTGGAAATATAACAGCTTATTGGAAAGGTTTTAAAGAATATCATCAAAGTAAACAAACAGGACTTCCAAAAATGATGGGCTTCGAAGCAAGCGGTGCAGCTGCGATTGTTCATAATCGGATATTTGAGAACCCTGAAACAGTTGGAACGGCAATTCGAATAGGTAATCCAGCAAGCTGGGACAAAGCTGTTCAAGCTCGAGATGAATCCAATGGTGCTATTGATGAGATCACGGATGAGGAAATGATTGAAGCATATCAATGGGTAGCAGCAAATGAAGGGATTTTTGCTGAACCTGCCTCTTGTGCATCGATTGCTGGTCTATTTAAAGCATTAAAGCAAGATAAAGTTGAAAAAGGTTCGACAGTAGTAACCGTATTAACAGGAAATGGGTTAAAGGATCCAAATACTGCGATTGACTATGGGGAAGTAAAACCACGCGTATTACCAAATGATGAAGAAAGTGTCGTCCAGGCAATCATGGACAGTGTTATGGTATGAGTTGGGTAATTAGGGTTCCTGCAAGTACATCGAATTTAGGTGCTGGATTTGATTCAATTGGGCTCGCGTTAAATCGATACCTTGAACTAAAAGTAACCCCGTCACAGTCGTCTTGGGAATTCGTTCCGCAGTCTGAATGTCTAAAGGACACCCCAACAGGAAAAGAAAACCTTATTTATAAAATTGCACAACAAACAGCAATTGAATTTGAGAGAAAAGAGTTGCCACCTTGTCAAGTAGAGGTAACGAGCAATATTCCATTAGCAAGAGGATTAGGGAGTAGTGCGACTGCAACCATTGCAGGAATTGAGTTAGCAAATCTATTGTTGGAATTAAATTTATCTCAAGAAGAGAAATTACAATTTGCTACATCTATTGAAGGTCATCCAGATAATGTAGCTCCATCACTAGTTGGTGGTTGTATCATTGGTCATTATGATGGAGAAGTCGATTGGTTGAAAGTCCCTGTACAAGATGTAACCTTTCTAGCTGTTATCCCATCGTTTGAATTGAAAACGAAAGAAGCGCGTGCTGCATTGCCAACTCAGTTCAGTTATAAAGAAAGTGTACATGCGAGTAGTGTGGCAAATGTGAGTGTAGCGGCAATATGTCAGCATAATTGGGAACTTCTAGGAAAGATGATGAAAAAAGATTGTTTCCATCAACCATACCGTAAAAAATTAGTACCACATTATGATGAGGTGACAACCTTTTTAGATGATACCGTATATGGCTCTTTTCTAAGTGGGGCAGGCCCAACCATTATTGCAATCGTTGCTAACGACGTGGTTGAGAAACAATTGCCTATTTGGAAGAAACAGTTTCCAGAATTTGAATGGCTACCATTGCAAGTGGAGAATGAGGGAGTCACAACGATGAAACTAAATGCTTCATTTTAAACAAAAGAAATCCTCCGTTGATACGGAGGATTTTATGTTCATATGGGATTGTTTATTTAAAATACTTGTTCAATTTCGGTAACGCCAGGTACTTCAGCCATAAGAGCTCTCTCGATACCAGCTTTTAACGTAATCGTAGAACTTGGACAATTTCCGCATGCTCCCATTAGACGAAGACGTACAATGCCATCATCAACATCAACTAATTCAACATCGCCACCATCACGCAGTAAAAATGGACGCAGCTTATTTAAAACTTCTTGTACTTGCTCTTGCATCATCCATCTTCTCCTTTCTTTATTACAATTATATTATAGATTGTTTTGTTTGAAAAATCCATCTTGATTGAAATGTTAAGTACTTTTATTTTATCTTTATCGTTAGTTTTTGTAAAATAAAACTATTCCATTTAATGAGGGGGGCTTTCTAAATGAGTACAAGTAGAATTGTATTAACGGTTTATGGTGCAGATCGAATTTGTGCAAGTTGTGTTAATGCACCAGGCTCTAAAGAAACGTATGAATGGCTACAAGCCGCGATTGCAAGAAAGTATGAGACTGCTTCGATTGAGTACGAATACATTGATATTGATCAGCCTCCAAGGAATGATACATTTATTGAAAAAATCAATAACGATGAATTATTTTATCCATTAGTTTTAGTAAACGGCGAAATTGTAGCGGAAGGAATCCCGCGATTAAAACCAATATATCATGCCTTAGAACAACTGGGAGTATCATAACAAGGGGAAAACCTATTATAGTTCTAATGCGCATAAGCTGTATTATGTGCAGTAACTATACTAAATTTACTTTCTGGCATTCTGATTGAAATAAGTTCGAATATATCGTTCCGGCAGAATACTCCGCTTTCCATGGGCACGGCTTCAGCTAACTTGGTAAAGAAAACCACTTTACCAAGTGGATCTTCAGCTCGTGCTGTTCCCATAGGACAAGGAAGGCTTCGGCAGCAATACACCGCACGAAGAAAATTGGTCTTTATTTTCGAGGAGTCTCCGTATTCTGCCTCCACTAAAATAGGTTTTCTGATTATTGGTAGGTTTTATACTGCAGTAAATTCAAGAGTAGTAAATTAATTGCAATATTATGTTACAACATGTCAATTAACAATAAATAAAAAGGTATATTTTATTATTTTTATTAAGTAACGCTCTATAAAGCTTCAAAGTTCTAGAAAAGCGGAGGCAATACACGAAGACTCCTACGGGAGGAAAGGCCTAGGTGAGACCCCGCAGCGAGGGACGAGCGAGGAGGCTCATCAGCCGCCCGTGGAAAGCGTAGTGTATTGCCGTAGCGTTTGTTCAACACCTTCCAATATTAAGGATGGCAAAAAGTCATGATTAATTTACTGCACATAATACAGCTTATGTGTCATATTAACCAAAGCGTAGCCTTATATTTTCAGCAATAGGAGTGTTTATGAATCCTAAAATAGAATTTTGTATCAATAATATTGTCCGAGGGTCTCAAAAAGCGAAGGAAGAATTAGAGCAAGACCCTGACCTTGATGTTTTTGAAACAGGTTGTCGGAGGTTTTGTGGTATTTGTTCGCGTCATTTAGTTGCTGTTGTGGAGGGCAAACCTGTTACAGCGAATAATACAGAAGAATTACTAGACAAGGTATATGCCTATATAGATGAAAATTTTGACTAAATACAATAAGGAAATAGAGGGTGTTCACGATGGAAATACCATTTACAAAAATGCATGGATTAGGAAACAGTTATATTTTCTTAGATTTATTTCATATGGATCTAGAAGAAGGCTTATTATCTAAACTAGCGATCGATGTTGCTGATGTGAATACAGGTATCGGTTCTGATGGTCTGATCTTAATTCATCCTTCAACAACAGCAGATGTAGGAATGAGGATTTTTAATAAAGATGGTTCTGAAGGAAAGAACTGTGGCAATGGTTTAAGATGTGTTGCAAAATATGCTTATGAAAATCAGCTAGTCGATCAAAAGACTTTTCAAATTGAAACAAAAGCAGGTAATGTTACTGCAGAGGTTCAAGGTGATCCTAATTATGTGGAGGAAGTAACAGTGGATATGGGGCCTCCAATCTTAGAACGTTCTAAAATTCCGATGGTTGGAAAAAATGATGAAAGCGTCATTGCAGAAGCCTTTGAATTAGATGAACGCCGATTACAAGTGACAGCGGTATCGATGGGGAATCCACATGCGGTGTTTTTTGTCGAGGATATTAATGAAGCACCATTATATGAACTAGGCCCAATTGTGACGAATGATGATCGTTTCCCTGAAGGAGTAAATGTTGAGTTTGTTGAGGTTGTTTCAAATAAGGAGATTCATTTTAGGGTATGGGAGCGAGGTTCTGGTGTTACCCAAGCTTGTGGTACAGGTGCATGCGCTGCAGTGGTTGCAGCTACGTTAAATGGCTATGTAACAAGAGGACAATCTGTTGTTGTTCATCTTAGTGGTGGAGATTTAACGATTACATGGGCTGAAGATGGGACAGTATGGATGACAGGAAGTGCTGTTACAACATGCACTGGAAAATTTTTCTGGAATCAACAGAGTTGAATAAGCATTGGATTGTTTAGTATACTTTAGTGAGTATCATTTAAGGAGGATGGCAAATGGTATTAAATATTACAGACAACGCAAGTCTCCAAATTAAAGAAATGATGAAAGATGAAGATAGTGAGAATATTCGTTTGCGTTTTGGTGTAAAAGGCGGAGGATGTAGTGGCTTATCCTATTCGATGGGATTTGACCAAGATATAAATCAAGATCTAGATATGACGGAAGAAGTGAACGGTATACCATTAACGATTACCAAACAAGATATTCCGATCATTGAAGGCACGACAATTGATTTCAAACAAAACATGATGGGTGGGGGATTTACAATCGATAATCCGAACGCCATTGTGTCTTGTGGTTGTGGATCTTCATTTAAGGCAAAAGAGCGTGAAGGCACACCGGAGAATTGTTAAACCTAACTTAGGAAAGAAGCTGTTTGATAAGAACAAGCAGTCTCTATTTTGAACATCAGTAAAATTCTAGTTGTGAAAACTTGAAACGTCCACGTGTTAAAAAACAGGCTGTCCTTGACAGCCTGTTTTTTTTAAAACATACTTGTTGAATGTTTTGGTTGTACACGTGCACTAGGATCAATGTAAGATTTCGCGTTGTTAATTGCTGTTGGTCCTTCACCAAAACCTGACGCTATGAGATTAACTTTTCCTGGATAAGTGCATATGTCACCTGCAGCATAAATTCCCGGTACATTTGTTTCCATTTTTGAGTTGACGACAATACTATTTTTTTCGATTTCAAGGCCCCAATCTTTGATAGGTCCGAGTGACGAGATAAATCCATAATTAACAAGAACATGATCAACATCAATGATTTCCTCATGATCGCCTTTTACCTCTGTTAATTTCACTTGCTCGATCTGGTCATTACCAATTAATTGATCCGGCACATAAGGTGTCATAATTCGTACAGATGAGTTAAATAAATTCTCAACACTGTGTTCATGTGCTCTGAATTTATCACGACGGTGAACAAGCGTTACTTCTTTGGCAATTGGTTCAAGCATTAATGCCCAATCAACCGCTGAGTCTCCTCCACCAAATAACACAACTTTTTTATCACGAAAGTCTTCCATATTGTCAACGAAGTAATGTAAGTTTTTTCCCTCATACTGTTCAGCACCTTCAACGGATAACTTACGAGGTTGAAAAGCACCATTACCTGCTGTTATGATAAGTGTTTTGGTATAATGGACGTCCGTAGATGTGGTGATTTTCAATGCGTCATCATCGGTACGTTCCACTGTTTCCACGGATTGATTTAAGACAATAGTTGGATCGAACAGATCTGTTTGTTCTTTTAAATTGTCAATAAGTTCTTGAGCACGTACTTTTGGAAATCCAGCTACATCATAAATGTATTTTTCTGGATAAAGGGCACTTAATTGACCACCAATATGTGGAAGGCTCTCTATAATTTTAACGCTGGCTTGACGAAGACCACCGTAAAACGCAGTAAATAAACCGACAGGGCCGGCACCAATAATTGTGACATCATAAACCTGATCAGTCATGATTCATTCCTCCTATATATACATAAACTATATGTAGAACAACATATAGTTTATCATAATTCTTGATTATGTGTAATTGGCTAATGCTTATCACTAGGTAATTAACAGAATTTTCTGTATCAATACTAAGGGGTTGAAAATTTAGATGAAACAGGCTACTATAAGCATTGGAATAATTATTACAATTTTGTGTCGGATTACGTGAATTATATCACGATGTAAAGAAATTGACAAAATATGAAATTGGAAGTGATTAGAGATGAAGAAACCAAGAATTTTGATCCTTGGAGCAGGCTATGGTGGATTAATGACAGCGGTGAAACTACAGAAAAAGCTAGGCGTCAATGATGCATCGATTACATTAGTAAACAAGCATGATTATCACTATGAGTCAACATGGCTCCATGAAGTAGCAGCAGGAACGATTGCGCCTGATAAAGCACGATTTGCAATTAAAGATATTATTAACACTTCAAAGATTGATTTTGTACAAGATACTGTCCTGTCAATTGAACCAGATGATAAGAAGGTAATTCTTGAAGATGGGGAATTAGAATATGATTACCTTGTTGTTGGCCTAGGATTTGAAGCAGCTACATTTGGTATTCCGGGACTATTAGAAAATGCATTTACAATTGGTAACATTAATCAATCTCGTTTAATAAGAGAGCATATTGATTATAACTTTGCGATGTACAACAATGAAAAAGAAAAGAAACCAGAACGTTTGACCATTGTTGTTGGTGGTGGAGGTTTCACAGGAATTGAATTTCTTGGTGAACTAGCTAACCGCGTACCTGAGTTATGTAAAGAATACGACATTGACCGTGATCAAGTACGTATTATTAATGTTGAAGGTGCACCAACTATTTTACCTGGATTTGATCCAGAATTAGTGGAATATGCAATGAACTCTCTAGAAAAACGCGGTGTTGAATTTAAGTTAGGAGCAATGCTTAAAGAATGTACACCAGATAGTATTACATTTGAAAAAGATGGTGAACAAGAAACGATTGCAACCAAGACAACTGTTTGGGCTGCTGGAGTTCGTGCCAATAGTATTGTTGAGAAGTCTGGTTTAGAACATAATCGTGGTAAAGTAGAGGTTTCGCCAGAACTACGCGCACCTTCACACCCAGAAGTGTTCGTTGTAGGGGATTGTGCATTAATTATGAATGAAGAAACTGGAAGACCATATCCGCCAACTGCACAAATTGCAATGCAAGAAGCAGAAGTGTGCGCAGATAATTTAGCAAAACTTGTCAAAGGTGAGGACGAGTTAGAAGCTTTTGAATTCATTAACAGAGGGACAGTTGCTTCACTAGGTCACAGTGACGCAATGGGAGCTGTATTCGGTGATAAGAAATTATTCGGATTCACAGCATCTCTTATGAAAAAAGTGATTGATAACCGTTCATTATTCAAACTAGGCGGTATTGGCTTATTACTTAAAAAAGGTAAATTTAATATCTTTTAAGATGGCAAAAAGCAAGGACAAGTCACTGTCCTTGCTTTTTTTAGAGGTTACGGTGCATTATATAGCCTTAACGAACCTAGCAAACAAAAATAACCTTGTTTATACTAGAAATGATATAAGTTATTGCAGAGGAAAAGCAAAATGTTATAGAAACAGTATAAGTGCAATAGCTCTAAGGCTTGCTACTAGACAAGCTTTCGATGTGTGCGTCATAATGGAATAAAATTGATTAATTAGGGGATTTGAGGGGAGAAAGTTCATGCTACAATTGGTTGTTTCTATTGTATTATTTTTTGTATTATTTTTTGGGATTGCTTTTATTTTAAATATGTTATTACGTCAAACTTGGATTATGTCTTTTTTGTATCCAATTGTTATATTCTTAATTGTAGACGATTTTCCACTATCAAATTATGTTCGTCAACCGGTGGAAGCAATTTCTACAGTAATTAGGAATATTACTCAATTAACCACTCAGGACATTCTCATACTGTCGTTTGGTTTCATTGGAACCATTACATCGGGGATTGTTATAAAGTTACTAAGAAAAAACGGGTATCGGATGTTCTAGGTTACCAGTTTACGCTATCATTCTGTAATTTGGCTATTATTCGTGTATAAAACATTCATCATTTGGAAAAGATGACATTTTGAGAGAGGTGTTATCGAAAAAATGATGAATATTAAGCTTTTGAAGCGAATTGTCATGACTGTTTTATTTCTTGTAGCTTTTTATATAACATTTGCTTTTATTACAAATGTCTCTGCTGTGCACTTAGAGTATGGTAGTTCAAGCAACCGTGTGGGGAGCGAAAAATTTTCAATACCAATGTTAGAACAACCACAACGAGACATAGCATTGAGTAAAAAGCGTTTGAATCATCAGCAAGCAACAACAAGATATATTTCAAGTCAACAAATTGAAGGACCAAAAACATTAGAAGAAGCAATTGATTTTGAACAATATCCTAGTACAACGGTTACTGCAACTGGTTATACAGCTGGGATAGAGTCAACTGGTAAATCCCCAGATCATCCAGAATTTGGAACAACTTATTCCGGTGTTCAAGTTAAACGGGATTTATATTCAACAATTGCAGCAGATTTGAGTGTGTATCCGATTGGAACCATTATGTATATACCTGATTATGGTTATGGTGTAGTTGCAGATAAAGGGTCAGCCATTCAAGGGAATAAAATTGATTTATATTACCCTACGGTTGAAGATGTTTATGAAAAGTGGGGAAAAAAACAAGTCGAAGTTTATATCATTAAAAAAGGTGATGGAAGCTTAACTGAAGAAGCGTTGCAAGACCTTAATGAAACGGAATCATTACAGGTATTCCGTGATCAAGTCCGAAAAGGTTAACAAAAACCTCCAAGAAATTGCTTTTTTGAAAAGCAACCCCTTGGAGGTTTTCCTATTTTTAATTAACTCAAGATTTATCCCGCATGTAACTGTCCGTAAGAGCCCATCTCAATCTATGAAATAAAACCAAAGAAGATAAGAGAGGATGGGGCTGCCAGGATATGTCTCAATGAACTGCAGCTAAGTTAGTACCTAACAATCATTGCAGTACGGAAGGTCCTCAATGATTAAGTTTCACTTTAAGGATTAAAATAATGGATAAATGACAAATGCTAGTAGGATACCAGTAAGTCCGCCAAAAAAGACTTCAATTGGTTGATGGCCTAGCAATTCTTTTAATTCCGCTTTCTTCTCATATTCTCCTTTTTTAGACCAGACCTTTGCTTCCTCAACAAAATATTGAAAATCTTTCACAAGTGTATTTAATAAAATAGCTTGTTCACCAGCTTGACGGCGAATGCCAGTCGCATCAAACATAATAATGATGCTAAATACACAGGACACAGCGAAAAGGCCTGAAGACAATCCGTGTTCAATAGCTATACCGGTTGTGACAGCTGTAACTGCAGCGGAATGACTACTTGGCATTCCTCCAGTACTAAAAGCTAAGCCCGGCTTAAATTCTTTCATTGCGATGAAATGGATTGGGATCTTAATACCTTGTGCAAAAACAATGGCAAAAAGCGCAGTCCATAAAGGAAAATTTGAAAATAAATCCACGTTTAACACCCTTTCTCTGTCACGGTCATGTATGTACAGTGATTCAATTATATCATAAGACGATTAATAATTATTCAAAAAAATAGTTGTTTTAACCAATCTATACCAAAACAAAAGAGTGCGTTTGGGTCCGAATAAGAACCCGAGCGCACTCTTTTGTTGGTCTCACTTCTTCATGTAGGAATGTTGGCGGTAATGGATGGAAAGACGAACACTCTTCTACTATGTATATACCATCAATAGATTATTAGACAATAACTCAGACGATGATACAAATAAATAAGGGAGTAACTTCGGTTCATTTGTTCACTCAGCAGTACAACCTATTATATTAGCAACAGATAGAAGCTTAAAGAAAGTCACCGGTATACTAATGCAAATTGTTAAGCGCTCATCTGAGCAACTATAGGAACTTCAGTTACTCCTATTTATAGGTAGGTAATCATTGATGATGAAATAATTCTTTTTTCGAATCCTTTTATCAATTTCTTCACGATGGTAGGTTTACCAATGAAGGGAGACGCGAAGAATACTGCTATCCATATCGTCAACTTGATTTATTAATTTAAGCTGTAAGCTATCTGGATTGTAGTTTATTTCCATCGGATGGGTTATGCCGATTTCTTCCATATATTGATGGATTTTTTCCGTCTGTGATCGTTGGGCCGCATCTAACACTTTATATGCAAAGTCATCTGAATCTGTGAATTCATGAATAATCTTGTCTACCTCATGCATTAATGGTTTAAATGATTCTGCTGATTTTTTCAATTGTGTTGGATTCACTTCGGGAAAATTTGGCCGACTATATCTTTGTACATCATAAGGATATACTGGTTGACCTGGATAGTAATTCCAATAGTAATAGGGGTAATAATGGTCCTGCCGATAAAACATACTATTCCTCCTTTTGTTACACCTATGAATAGTATATTAGTTGACAAGAGAAGTGTTCATGTTAACGCGTAGAGTGGCGTAATCCATAAAAATTTATTGCGACAAAACAACACTCTTTAAAAAACAGCCTCGACATAACTAAATGTTAAATTCTATATCCTATATACAATCTAAATATGTTACGAATTAGATATAAAAAAGATCACGATAGTCGTGATCTTTTATCCTGGGGTATTGAAGTTTCATTCTATTTAATTGCTGCCTCTAGTGCAACTTCAATCATATCATTAAACGTTGTCTGACGTTCTTGTGCACTTGTTTCCTCGCCAGTAATGATGTGATCAGAAACAGTGAGTACAGATAATGCTTGGCGATTGAATTTTGCAGCAAGTGTATACAGTGCAGTTGTTTCCATTTCTACACCTAGAACATTATAACTTGCCAGCAGTTCGAATAGTTCCTTAGCATTATCTCGGTAGAAACTATCACTTGTAAATACATTACCAACACGTAGGTTTAAGCCTTTATCTTCCCCTGATTCGTATGCTGCTTTTAATAAGTCAAAGTTTGCAGTTGGAGCAAAGTCAATGCCTCCAAAGTTCATACGATTCATTTGAGAGTCAGTGGTAGAGGTAGATGCTAAAATAACATCTCTAACTTTTACATCTTTTTGTAGAGCACCACATGTCCCAACACGGATCAATTTTTGGACATCGTATTCTTGGATTAATTCATTTACATAAATAGAAATAGAGGGTACACCCATTCCTGTACCTTGAACGGAAATATTTTTACCTTTATATGTACCCGTATATCCATACATACCTCTGACTTCATTATAACAAACAACATTCTCTAAAAAGTTTTCGGCAATATATTTTGCCCGTAATGGGTCTCCTGGTAACAATATTGTATCCGCAATATCTCCTTGTTTTGCACCAATATGAACACTCATGATCTTACCTCCTATACTATTTTATAAAAGTAACGTACCATACCAGGAACTAGAAAACAAATTTGTGTTGGTATGTTTGACCCATAATCAAAAAAAATATAAAAAAGGTTCCGATATAGTTTCTAATCTAATCATTTTCGTATATAATAAGTTTAGTTCGGAATTTCACATATATTGGAACCTAACCATATATGTACAAACGATTTTATTCCAACTGTAAGCTTGGAAATAGGAGGAATACTAATGAAAGAACAAAAATTTAAAATTACGGATGACACAGGTATTCACGCACGACCGGCTACGATTTTGGTGAATAAAGCTGGTCAGTTTCAGTCAGAGATAGAACTTCACTATAATGGAAAATCTGTCAACTTAAAATCTATTATGGGTGTTATGTCACTAGGAGTACCTCAAGGGGCAGAAGTGACAGTTACTGCCGATGGTGGAGATGAAGACAATGCAATCGAAGGGATTGCAGAGACAATTAAAGAACATCTTGGAGAGTAACATATAGGGTATAGAAAAAAGCTAGAGCAACCTCTAGCTTTTTTTCTTTGCAATCATGTAAGTACTTTGAAACTTGGTCAATCTTTATGCTGACTCTAACGCACATTGACCTCAAGTTCTATGTTGTAAAATTTAATTTCTTCAGTGAAATATTTATGTGACCAAGAAACTCACGGATGTTCATTTTATTTACTGAAATACATCATTTCTAATTGATTTAAGTTTTCTAATGCTGCTTGATTAAATTCAGTATCTTTTTTTGTTAGTTTATCCTTAAGAGCTTCGACAGCTTGTCTTAAAGAAGTTTGATAATCAGGTACTTCTTCCCCATAGGGATGGACAGCAGATTTGTTCACATTCATTTTTTCCAAGTAACTCAATGCTTTTCGTTGGTGAAAAAAGACACCATCTAATTGGCCATAATTATGAATGTCACCCTGGAGTGGGTGTTTGATTACAGCTAACACTTGAACTAAATATTTCTCTCCTCTGTCTTCAACCAGTTTGCCGATATAGGTTCCAGATTTGTAATGAGCTTTTACAATGTCATCTATATTCATTGAATCAACCTCCATGTGGTGTTTGACTGACTATAGTAATTGTGACAGAGTAATGCTAGAAAATTCAAGTTTTCAAACCTATAAATAGTGGAGACCAGCCATGATTTGTTATAATGTGAATAAAGGATGTGATTGAACCGATGATGGAGTTTTTATATTTTCCAGAAGATAAAACAAGCTATATACCATCTATTATTAGTTTAATTATTATTGTGATTGGTGCGATTGTCACAATGTATATGTTTAAACGTTTATCTAAGAAAGAGGAAGAGAAAGTCGATCACCAGTATCAATTGGATCGTACATCAGATTATAAAGACGACACTTAAGGCCTTCACCATTTGGTGGGGGTCTTTTTAAACTGATAGGAAAGTATAAAAACTTTTGTCGCAGATGAATCGTTAGCGTAGTTAAAAAGTTACAAGAATTTAGTAAAAGTTATAAGTGCAACTAAGCCTCTGTCTTTGCCAAAGTTGGCAAGTTTTCTTTATAGAGATAAAGGAATAGAATGTTTACCAATTGTCAATACTAGATTGAGATTATTCAAGAAGGGAGAATACATAGATGAGAATGGTAACAATGTTCATGGTTAGTTTTCTCTTCCTTATTTCAGCTTGTCAGGGACAGGAGCGTTCGCCAATAGACGTAACCATGTATAATCCAGCGGGAGATTCGATTGGTACAGCGACATTAAATGAGCAGGCAGATGGTGTTCAAGTAACGCTTTCTGTAGAAGGGTTAGAGCCAGGCTTACATGGTATTCATGTCCATGAATATCCAGAATGTGAAGGGCCAGATTTTAAGTCGGCTGGAAGTCACTATAATCCAGAAGGAAATGAACATGGTTTAATGCACCCAGAAGGCTCTCATTTGGGTGACCTACCTAATATCGAGGTTAGTGAAGATGGAATGGTTGATGAGGCTGAACTTCAGATTAACGGAGCAACCTTAACAGATGGAAATACATCCATTTTAAAAGAAGATGGCACTTCTCTAATTATTCATCAAAAACAGGATGATGGTGTTTCACAACCCGCTGGTAACGCTGGAGAAAGAATCGCATGTGGTGTGATCTCCTTAGATGAGGCGGATCAAGAGGCTCCAACAGATCCAACAGAAACCGATGAAGATACAGAAGAATAGGTGCTACTAAATGGTAGCACCTAAGTTTTTCATAGTACCATCGCGTTCGTAAATAAGAATTAAGAAACGCTTCTGGAGCTTTGCTATCTTTGATCTAAGGCGTGAATGATTTGATTTAGCCCCTTCTCAAGTGTTGCTTGTGAACAAGCAATATTCATCCGCATAAATCCATCACCTTGGTCACCAAACGATACGCCATCGTTTAACCCTACTTTAGCCTTTTCTTGCATAAAGTTCTTAAGATCTTGATGAGGCATATTCATATTTCTACAGTCCATCCAAACTAGGTAAGTGCCTTCTGGCTCAATAATTGTAATTTCGTCACGATTTTTAAATGTATCGATAACAAGATTACGGTTTGATTCTAACACGTCTAACAATTCATTAAGCCATGCTTTCCCTTGTGTGTATGCTGCCTCTAATGCTGTGTTTCCCATTGTATTTAACATATTAATGCCTTGTTTCTCAAAGAACTGTTTTAATTTATCGCGTTTTTCTTTATCAGCAACCACGACAAATGATGCTTGTAAACCAGCCAAATTAAATGTTTTAGTTGGAGACATAGCGGTAATCGTCTTTTGATTAATTTCATCCGATAGGGATGCTATTGGAATATGTTTATGGCCAGAATAGATTAAATCAGCATGGATTTCATCTGAAAGTAGCAATACATCATATTGCAAACATAATTGTGCCATTTTTTCTAATTCTTGTTTGGTCCAGACGCGTCCAACAGGGTTATGAGGGTTACAAAGAATAAATACTTTAACCCCTTGTTGTAATTTTTTCTCGAAATCATCAAAGTCAATTTGGTATTGATGATTTTCATATTTTAATGGATTGGTTACCAATGTACGGTCATGAGCTTCAATCACTTTATAAAATGGTGGATAGACTGGTGTTTGAATAAGTACCTTATCTGATGGTTCAGTAAAAGCTTGAATTGCCATGTGTAAGGAAGTAACGACACCAGGACTAAATAGAATTGATGAAACACTTACATGCCATTGGTGTTGATTTTCCAGCCAATTCGTTACGGACTTGGTATAGGAAGGATCTGTGAATGTATAACCGAATATTCCGTGCTGTGCTCTTTCTACCAAAGCATCTGTTACAGGTTGGGGGATTTCAAAATCCATATCAGCCACCCACATCGGTATGACATCTTCTGATCCATAAATGGATTCAACTAAATCCCATTTTACTGATCTTGTACCTTTTCTATTTGGAACTCTCTCGAAATTACTCATTTTACTACCTCCTAACAATAAACACTCTTCACATCATATATAGTTATTATAGATAAAATTAGTTTTGATTGGAAATGTTTGAGATTTTCGATGCGTTTCAAAACGTCGTAGTTGATAGAAACCCCGACGTAACTCTTTTTTTGTGAATTATACTGTTTTCTGATTTAAACTGAGTACTATGCAATCGCTTCGGTAGAATACTCCGCTTTCCATAGGCACAGCCTCGGGCCAACAGGATGTTGGTCACGCAGGCGTTGCTCGCGTGTCCATGGCCACCTTAGCATGTGTTCCTTTACCAAGAGGATCTTCGACTCGCGCTGTTCCAATAGGACAGGGAAGGCTTCGGCAGCGATACATCGCACGAAGAAAATTGGTCTTTATTTTCGAGAAGTATTCTAACCTTTGCTGTAGTGGTGTTCTGATTAACGTCAGATAAGATGCCTAAAGCAATAGCTGAGCCTGAGTGCATTGTTACTTACGAGAAAATTGATTCTGTGTCATAAAATCAAGCAAAAAGCTATAAAATTACGATACACATACCAGAGCGGAGGAAATACACGGAGACTCCCGTGGGACTAGTGGCATCGGTGAGACCCCGCAGTGAGGGTCGAACGAGGAGGCTCACCAGCCCCCACAGGAAAGCGTAGTGTATTTCCGCAGCGGCAATAACACCACTCATTTTATTAAGAATGGAAGGAATCATGAAAAAGTTACGTCGTAGTTTATAGTTATTGTGTCATAAACAACGATTTTTTAAAACGGCAAAAAAAAAGCAAAGCGTTAAACGCTTTGCTCTCACAGGGGGAATACGAGAAAGTCTTACATTCCTATTTATATCCTAAAAAAGCGCAAGTTAAACATGTGACATGAAAGTTTTTTAAATAAAAATAGTTTTATTTAGGATAATAATCTTTATTTTGAAAATAACTTTTTCAAAAACAGACATTATATGGTAAAATATATAATTGTGTATAAAGTAGTATGAATAAAAAGCGGGAGTTGTTCAGCATGTCGGAAAATTTAACTGAAGGTCAAGTTTTAACAGGTAAAGTAACTGGAATTCAACCATATGGTGCGTTTGTTGCACTTAATGAAGAGGTACAAGGTTTGGTTCATATATCTGAAGTTACACATGGCTATGTAAAAGATATAAATGAACACCTTACTGTCGGTGATGAAGTAAAGGTGAAGATTTTATCTATTAATGAAGAGAATAACAAATATTCTCTATCCATTCGTGCAACACAAGAAGCACCAAAACAAGCACCAAAACAAGCACCTAAGCCAAAGCAATCTCAAAAAACAGTAAGCGGGCAACAAACTTCTGAACCAGGATTTAACACATTGCGAGATAAGCTAAACGATTGGATTGAACAATCCAAAGAACGTGAAAGTACATTTAAAAAATAAACTTAACAACAAAATAGCGTAGTCGCTAGCTACGCTATTCTAAGCAAGTTTAGATCCGTAAGCACAAATTAATACTTGCTTAACTAAAAAAGGCTCCTATCTACCCATTCTTTATAGGAATGGATAGATAAGGAGCCTTTGTGTTTAGATTTGTTCGTCAAACAGGATACACTGTATAATGTTTATCGTTCTGTCCTTGGTTCTCTACGATCAGACAATTCTTCAGATGGTTTAAATAAAAGGGATAAACTTATTAAGCCACTAATCCCAACAAGGGAATAAATAATTCGAGCAAATGCCCCACTTTGCTCACCGCCACCGAATATAGCAGCAACCAAGTCGAATTGAAATAAACCAATAAGTCCCCAATTGATTGCACCAATAATCACGAGAAATAATGCAATACGTTGAAGTCCGCTCATCTTTCATCCCTCCTTTGCATGTATCTTAGTAAATATTTTGATCTTTACTTGATAAAATTATTCTAAAATTTAAAGAATTGTTCATTGCTTCACTTGATTTATATGGATTGTTTAGGGTACATTAATTAGGAGTAATAAATTTTGGAGGGTGAATAAATGAGTTACGTACGTTTTGAATATGATAAAGCGTTGTCCTTTTTTGGGGAACATGAACTAGACTACTTAAAAGAACCTGTTAAGTTAGCACACGAAGCAATACATAACAAGACAGGCGCAGGGAATGACTTCCTCGGATGGGTGGATTTGCCTGAAAATTATGACAAGGAAGAGTTTAGCCGAATTCAAAAGTCAGCAGAAAAAATTAAATCTGATTCAGATGTTTTGCTAGTTATTGGAATCGGTGGTTCCTATTTAGGGGCTAGAGCTGCAATTGAAATGCTAAATCATTCTTTTTACAATCAATTAACATCTGAACAACGTCAAACCCCACAAGTGATTTTTGTAGGAAATAGTATCAGTGCTCCATATATGAATGATCTGTTTGACTTACTAAAAGATAAAGATGTATCAATTAATGTTATTTCTAAAAGTGGAACAACAACAGAGCCAGCGATTGCATTCCGAATTTATCGAAAATTCTTAGAAGAAAAATATGGTAAAGAAGAAGCAAAAGGACGTATCTATGCAACGACTGATAAGGCGAAAGGTGCGTTAAAAACACTTGCTACGGAACAAGGTTATGAAAGTTTTGTCATTCCAGATGATGTAGGTGGACGTTATTCTGTCCTAACAGCTGTAGGTTTACTACCAATTGCAGTAAGTGGTGTTAACATCGAGGAAATGATGAAAGGTGCCCAAAAAGCTCAAGCAGAGTTAGCGGAAGAAGATCTTGCGAAAAATCCAGCATACCAATATGCAGCAGTTCGTAATGTATTGTATAACAAAGGAAAGACAATCGAGATGCTTATTAACTATGAGCCTTCACTGCAATATTTCGCTGAGTGGTGGAAACAATTATTTGGTGAAAGTGAAGGAAAAGATTTTAAAGGGATCTATCCTTCATCTGCAAACTTTTCAACTGACTTGCACTCATTAGGGCAGTATGTACAAGAAGGACGTCGTGATTTATTTGAAACAGTTCTTCATGTGGAAGAACCGAAATCAAATATTACGATTGAAGAAGAAGAGCAAGACCTTGATGGCTTAAATTATCTTGCAGGTCAAACAGTTGATTTTGTTAATGAGAAAGCATATCAAGGGACAATGTTAGCACATACAGATGGACAAGTTCCAAATTTAATTGTTCACCTACCAAAATTTGATGCGTATACATTTGGTTATGTCGTGTATTTCTTTGAAAAAGCTTGTGCAATAAGTGGTTACTTACTTGGAGTTAATCCATTTGATCAACCAGGTGTTGAAGCATATAAGAAAAACATGTTTGCGTTATTAGGTAAACCAGGTTTTGAAGAAGAAAAAGCAAAGCTTGAAAAAAGATTATAAACAATAATTTTTAAGAGGTCCTTGTCATTGACGAGGACCTTTTTTTCATTAAAATAAACAATTTTAATTTTCTTTTATAGGGAAAGCCAAGTTAACTCCTACCTTGATTCGAAAATTGCTAATTTGGATCATAGACATAGAACCGGATAATTTAGGGTAAAGTATAATAAAAAAGGAGTTTTCCTATCATGATACCTGTTCCATCACAACTTGAAGACCGTGTATTCCCATTATATGAGCTAGAAAAGCAATTAAAACCGTTAGGCTATGTCATTGGTGGTAATTGGGACTATGACCATGGATCAATCGACTATAAGATGGCGGACGATGATGGCTATCAATTTATCCGCATCCCCTTTACACTTGAAGAAGGCATGCTTGATGCACCAGGAGCTATTGTTCGGATTGGACAACCTTTGTTACTCCATCATAAATATCAACCAAGTGTTGAGGATCATGCGGATAATGGAGTCATTCAAGGAGCGATCAACCAATTTCAATCACCTACAGATCCAGATGCGGAAGTTTCGGATAAGTATATCGAAAAAGGCAAACGGTTAATTGAGCAAGTGGAACGGATTTTATTATAGACTTGTCAACACAAGTAAATAATCATTATCTTTTAATTTTGTGTCGAATGGAGGGTTAAGCATTAACTCTCCATCCCTCATGATTCCAATTAAAATTTGTTCTAGTGATACATAGTAATCCGAGCATTCTAGAAAAGTATATCCCTTCATTTCTGGTGGTAACAGAATATGGTGAAATTGTTGATTTCCTAATACCTCCAGTAATACATCAAAAGGTTTGACTGGTTCATCACGAAAGATTTCTTGGAAAAATAATGTGCTCATAAAGTCGTTGGAGCGGATAACACTGTCTGCCCCTGCTCTTTTTGCATTGGTAATTTGTTCTTTGGTTAAGATTTCAGATATGATATACACATTTGGATTATTTCCTTTAACAGCAAGGGTTGTTAAGATACTTGTTTGATCTGCTTGCCGCTCTTTTTTGTTAGGATCCGACGTAATAACAACATACTTCGCTTCATCAATATTGGCTTTTTTCAAAATTTCATCTTCTGTAGCATTTCCGCGAATAAAATGGATGTAATGTTTTTGGAATGCTAAATTGTCTAAGGATTGATCGATTAGAACAATTTGTACATCAAAGTCTTTTTTATGAATGGTGTCTACCAATTGTTTTGTTCTTTCATTCCAACCAACAAAAATAATGTGATCTTTGCCTTTATATTCAACTCTTCCTTTCGATAATTCTTGTTCTTGTTTTATTGTTCCAGCAGATATGGTAGCCATATAGAATGTTACCACGCCGCCTCCAGCTAAAATTAGAAAAATTGCTAAAACTTTTCCCATAGCACTTAAGGGTACATAGTCCCCATAGCCGACAGTTGATCCTGTCACAAATGCCCACCAGATACCATCAAATACACTAGGGAAATGCTCTGGTTCGATTAGATGAATGACCGTACCGAACAACAGCATGGTGATCAGAACGGTTAAAAGTAAACGAACAAAAACAGGTAGATGAAAATAAAATTGCCAAAATCTGTATAAATTCATAACTGCATACTTCCCCTATCTTTTTTAAGGCTCTTATCGTAAGTTTTGTTAATCTCTAGTGCATATAAGCTGTATTATACGACATAAATTTACGTTCCTTTCTGTCTGAATTTAATATGTATTATACGATCGTTCCGGCAGAATACTCCGCTTTCCGTGGGCATGGCCTCAGCCTCCTCGCAAAAACCGCTGCGGGGTCTTCGGACTCATGCTATTCCCACAGGAGTCTCCGTATTCTGCCTACACTGTAATAAATTTTCTGTTTTTTGATCATTTTTTTAGGATAACTAAACTAAAAGCTTATTGGCTTTCATCCGCTTTAACATAAAAATATCTAGTAATCGAGATTTTATCTGCATACATATAATGCTACAAGTAGTGATTTTATGGAAGTTCCTTAAACTATGGTCAAACTATAAATCCTGACAAGTTCAAAACGCGCAAACAGCGGAGGCAATACACGGAGACTCCTACGGGAGGAAAGGCCTAGGTGAGACCCCGCAGCGAGGGACGAGCGAGGAGGCTCATCAGCCGCCTTAGGATGCGCGTAGTGTATTGCCGCAGCGCCATTCAGCACTCACCTTACTAAGAATGGACGGCAGTCATGTCGTATAATTCAGCTTATATGCATAAACAGCAAGGTATTAAGAACAGCCTTTTAAAAGCCAGTATTGCCCAAAGTAATGAATTGTATAATGCAAATATGTAATAAAAAAAACCAACTTGCAGTGAAAGTTGGTTTAAATATTCGTTAATGTTTGCTTAATACTTAGATATACTTGGTTCCAAAAATCTGTATTTTCACGGTAGGATTTGCTTACAAAAGTGAATACTTGTTTTTGTTTATCTTTAAAATCTGCTGCATTTTTTGCTGGGAGGTTAGCTGTAGCTTCCTCAACAAATGTTTGAATCTTTGGTGCACGAGGTCCCCATGTTGCTCGTTCTTTCCCTTCTTCATCAATAAAAATAAAGATAGGAATCGACCTTGATTTTCCGTTCGTTAGATATTGATCCATTAATTCAAGGTTGTTGTCCCTCGCCAAAAAACTTGCTTCGATATTTGCTTTTTGAGCGATATGTAATAGGATTGGGATGTTCATCATTGCATCCCCACACCAATCTTCCGTTAAGACAATCACCCGTAAGTTCTTTTTCTGTACTTGTTTAAAGAAATCATCGTCATCTGGGATTTCAAAATGATCAAAAACATGTAATAAATTTTCTTTATTTGTTTTCATTGATTCAATATATTCGTCTGGGTCTATCCCTTTTTCAAACCATTCTTGTAAATTCAATTAGTCCATCCTCCTATTCATAAAAAGTATAAACAACTTTAATAAAGGAAGTAAAAGGATATGCCTTTTAGCCATCTTATTTAGTAATTTCCTGAATTTTTGATATGATGAGGATTGAAATGGAGGTAGTAAAATGGAACAAAACAGACAAGATTTTTTATTGGAGTTATTGAAGACACCATCTCCTTCTAGTATGGAAATGGAAATTCAGAAGAAATGGATCGACTATGTTAAACCCTTTGCAGATGAAATCATGACCGATAATGCTGGGAATGCAATTGGTGTATTGAATAAAGATGCTGATTTTAAGATATTGTTAGCGGGCCATTGTGATGAAATTGCCTTAGTGATTAATCGGATTGATGAGCAGGGCTTTTTACATTTCGATAAGATGGGTGGCATTAATCCAAAAGCGGCTGTTGGTATGAAGGTAACTGTGCTTGGATTTAATGAAACAGTAACCGGCGTTATAGGTGTTAACGCACAACACCATGGTGGAATTAAAGGTGATTTTGATTTAGAAGATTTATTTATCGATTGTGGTGCAAAATCAAAAGAAGAAATGGAAAAATATGTTCAAATTGGTGATTTAGCGGTCTACAAACGTGAACCAGAATTCTTAATGGATCGTTACATAACAGGTAGAGGGTTAGATAACCGAACAGGGGCATTTATCGTTGCTGAAGTTTTAAGACGTTTATCAGAAAAACAAATCAATGTTGGTGTGTATGCTGCAAGCACAGTTAATGAGGAGACCAATATGGGTGGCGCTTATTTTGCTGCAGCCGGCATCGAACCAACGATGGCTATTGCTTGTGATGTTACGTTTTCGACAGATTATCCAAGTGTGAATAAGAATAAACATGGAGATATTCGCTTAGAAAAAGGACCAGTACTAGCTAAAGGAGCCCCAATTAATATTAAAATCAATAAGCTGTTAGAACAAGCAGCACGTTCATTGAATATGAATGTACAATATGAGTTAACAACAAGAAACACTGGGACAGATGCCGATCGTATGAGATTGACTGGTAGAGGTGTTCCAGTTAGTTTGGTATCTTTGCCATTACGCTACATGCATGCTCCAGTTGAAACAGCTAGTATCAAAGATATTGATGAAGAAATTGATCTAATTGTGAAAATGATTGAAGATTTAACAGGGAAAGAGAGCTTGAATCCATTAGAAGATTAATATTCACTCAATGTTCACTAATTCACAAGTGTATGTATTCACAAATTACGAAAAATGTTATACAATAACTTTAAATTAAATATCGATTCTATCTTCGGGGCAGGGTGCAATTCCCGACCGGCGGTGATGAGTGTAATGAAACACTCTTAGTCCGTGACCCGCTTTCAAAATGAAAAGCGGTGGACCTGGTGCAACTCCGGGACCGACAGTTACAGTCTGGATGGGAGAAGATAAAGAGCGAAAAAGGTATAGTATATACCTTTATTTCCTATTATACGTATACCCTAAAGCCCCCATAGGTTTTAGGGTTTTTTATATGGTAGGAATAAGTGCTCTCCCTTCATCAGTAGATTAGAATCGATGTAAAGTGATGAAGGAGGAGAAGATTATGCAAAAATCTTCAAAATTATTAAAGTTAATTACTTTCTCGTTGTTGGGTACTGTTTCGTTTTTGGTCATGTTTTTAAATTTCCCGTTGCCGTTTTTACCAGCCTTTTTAAAAATTGATTTTAGCGACGTGCCAGCATTAATTGCAGCGCTAATTTTTAGTCCGGTAGCAGGTGTCATTGTTGAATTGATTAAGAATATTTTACATCTCTTATTAGGTGGCGGTGAACCTGTTGGTGTTACTGCTAACTTAATTGCAGGTATTCTGTTCGTTGTGCCTGTTGCACTTATTTATCATCGTTTTAAAGGTGTAAAGAGTATTGTTTCTGGTCTTGTAGCCAGTACGATTATTATGACGATTGCTATGGGAGTTCTAAATTATTACTTCCTTTTACCAGCATATAGTTTGATGTTTGGTATTGAAGAATATAACACAGCTAAATTTGCCATTGTAACCGGTGGTGTTATACCGTTTAATATCGTAAAAGGAATTATTGTTGGTTTATTATTCATACCATTATTTACAAAATTACGACCATGGATGGAGCGAAAACAAGCTAGTTTTTCATAAAGGTACAGGGATGCTAATGTAGCATCCCTGTTTTTAGGTGTTAGGAACGGTTAATAGTGATAACTGTCATTATTTCTTCTTTGGTACAATCCCAATTGTACATCTAGATATTGCAATTAATTGCTCTTCTTCATCAACAATCTTTATTTCCCATACCATCGTAGTTTTTCCAATATGTATTGGAGTTGCTCGCCCTAGGACCCAACCATCGCGTTTACTTTTAATGTGATTGGCGTTAATTTCGATTCCAAAAACGTTGAACTTAATAGGGTCAACATGTAAGAATGCTCCAATACTAGCTGCAGTTTCCGCAAGCGCCACACTTGCTCCCCCATGAAGAACCCCCATTGGTTGGTGTGTTCTAGCATCCACGGGCATTTTTAGTTCAACGTTGTTTTTTTCTACTCGGACTGTTTCAATTCCTAGTGATTCCATTAATGTATTAGAAAAATCCATTAGTTTCTCTCCTTTGCAAAAAACTCTTTCATAATAAATTTTTTGGTGCCTACTATTCTCAAAGAGCATTCTTGTGGACATGGACATTTTGCGGAACGAAGAACCATTTCTATTCTTGGGCGGTCTCTCATTCCGTTATTCTTGTTTTTAGACGCTTTTTGCGGTATAGCCGTTCCTCATGCTGTTATCTGTGGATTTTTGGTGTGTTGGCAAGCTTTGATTGGTCACACAATGCGATGGTAGAATAAAAAGGTTGTCCTACAGTAATGGATAATCTCCCTCTTACTTGTAGGACAACCTTCTTAAAATGTTATAGGAATAAAAAGTTGTATTAGTAACGATAATCCTAATAAGAAGCCAAAAATTGTATTTGTTTTGGCTGAGAATCCCATCGCTGACATCATTTCATAGTTGTATTTTTTACCCTTGAATCCTTTATAAGCATTATTCGCCATTTTCAAACTTAATAAAGTAATAAGTGACCATAGTGGTAAAATTCCTATCACAATATAAATGATGGTCAATAGGTAGTTTAGGATAAACATAATTCCAAGTAGATGGATTGCATTCTTTTGACCAATTAGAATTGCGATCGTTTTTCTTCCGTTTTCTTTATCTCCATCATGATCTCTAATATTATTAGCAAGGTTGATCAAACCAATAAATATGGCAACAGGAATGGAAATAAGAAAAACGTTACCAGTAAGTTGTCCTGTCTGAATAAAATAACTGATGGCGATTATGACTGTACCCATGAAGAACCCTGAGCTTAATTCCCCAAATGGTGTGTATGCTATTGGACGAGGTCCACCAGAATATAGGTAGCCTTGTAGGATACAAATTAAGCCGACAGCCATTACCCACCAATTGGATTGAATACAGAGGAAGACACCGAGTAACATGGCAACACCAATAAATGTATTGGCTAAGTTCCGTACGGTCTTTGGTTTAATGCCATCACGTACAATGGTACCGCCAATACCAATCGAGTTTTCATTATCCAACCCTCTCACATAGTCAAAATATTCATTAAACATGTTGGTAGCCGCTTGAATTAGTAAAGATGCAATCAGCATTGCCAAAAATAGTAAAAAGCTAAAGGCTTGGTCAAGTGTAGCTAACATAGTTCCAACAAATACTGGGATAAATGATGCCGTTAATGTATGTGGTCGTAGCATTCGCCACCATACATGAAAGCCAGGCTTTTCATTTAAGGCGCTCTTTACATTATTGTCGAGTGTTTGCATAATGATTATTTCTCCCCTTAACAACGCCTATAAGTGCGTGCTCAAAAAGGAATTTAAAAGGACCAAGAAGATCGAGGCGGTTCATCTCTCAAGGACTGAGCGTATGCTTTTAGGGAACTAAGACCTAAAAAAGCAAACGATCCAGAACCGACGATATGTCCTTTTACCAGACCTTTTGAACATTCTCTATAAAAGCGAATATTATCATATTAAGTTTAGGTAATACAATCAAGTGTGTCAATGTTAACCCTTGTATTATTTGTTAGGAATTAGTTCCAATTGTTGAGAATCAAAGATAAACAGAATAAAATAGATAATGATGTGTATCTCATATTTTGCCCGCTTTAACAGCAGTAAAATCCTTACATAAAGCTTAAGAGGAATTAAAAAAAGATAAACGGGGGTTTATTTGACTGTAAAGCTTTCCCTTGGTTAGACCACTATCACTGAGGATGAAGCATGCAGATTACTGAAGCAAGATTCACTTTGTTTTCAAATAGAATGCAATATAATATAATATATAAGTCTTAAAAAGGACAACCATAAACCTATTGGAGGGTTTATTAAGATGATTCAAAAAGAAATGAAACGTGTTGTGGAGCTTGTAGGAGAAGTTATTCATGTAGCAAAACAAAAACAATCTCCACAACTTTTAAGTATAACGGATAAAATTGAACCGACGGATCCATACCACTTTTTTGAACAAGCTAAACAGATTGGTGAAAATCGATTGTTTTGGTCAAGCACGACAGAAGGATTTTATTTGGTTGGTGCTGGTGAAACTTTTGCAATCAAAGCTAATCAAAGAAATCGATATGAGCAAACAGAAAAACAATGGCAACAAATGCTAGCAAATGCCGTGATTTATAATCCTTATCAATCACCAGGAACTGGCCCAATTGCAATTGGGGGTTTTTCATTTGACCCTGAAAAGGAAAAAACGACTTTATGGAATAATTTTGATGATAGTCAGTTTCGAGTACCAACTTATTTATTGACAATTACAGAGAACACGTATTATTTGACGCTGAATATTATGGTACGTCCAGAAGATCATGCACAACAAATTGAATATATGATTGAGAAGGACAAGCAACTATTGTTTCACACCACAGGGTCAACATATGAGACACCAGTCATTTCAAACAAACAAGAAATTGGTGCTACTGACTGGAAGCAAGTTGTCGATCAAGCTACCGAGGCGATTATGCAAAATCAAGTAAGTAAAGTAGTACTCGCGAGAGAAATGCGGGTAACATTTGAAAAAACGGTAAATATAACTGCTATCTTAGCTAATTTGATGCGTACGCAAACAAGGAGCTATATTTTTGCTATCGAAAACAACAGCGATTGTTTTTTAGGTGCTACACCGGAACGTTTGGTTCGTGTCGATGGTGAGCAATTGTTATCAACATGTCTTGCAGGTACGGCACCTCGTGGGAATAGTGTGGCAGAAGATAACCAAATTGGTCAGCAATTGTTGCATGATGAAAAAAATCGTTCTGAACATCAATTCGTTGTTGAAATGATTCGAGATGCGATCGCTTCCTATTGTGATAACATTGTAATTCCCAATAAACCAGTCTTATATCCTTTGAAAAACTTGCAACATTTGTATACACCTGTTAAAGCAAAATTGAAAAAAACACATACGATTTTTGATATTGTGAAAGAACTTCACCCAACCCCTGCACTCGGAGGGTTCCCAAGACAAGCATCGCTAACATTTATTCGCGATTATGAACAACTAGATAGAGGTTGGTACGGGGCACCAATAGGTTGGCTTGATGCTAATCAAAGTGGCGAATTTGCTGTTGCGATTCGGTCCGCATTAGTAAAAGAGACGGAAGCCTCCTTATTTGCAGGTTGTGGAATTGTAAAAGACTCTGACCCCGAGGAAGAATATCAAGAAACAACGATGAAATTCACACCAATGCTATCGGTTTTAGGGGGGTAAACATGGAATATACAGAAAAACTTACAAGGTATGTCGCATCTTTTGTGGATGAATTGTATCAAAACGGTGTCGAAGATGTTGTGGTATCACCTGGTTCACGATCGACTCCAATGTCGATGACGTTTGCTGAGTACCCTCATATTCAACATTGGGTAAATATGGACGAACGTTCGGCAGCTTTTTTTGCTTTAGGAATGGCCAAACAACAGCATAAACCCGTGGCGCTTGTCTGTACATCTGGAACAGCAGCTGCTAATTATTACCCAGCCATCGTGGAAGCTTATTATAGTAGAACCCCATTAATTGTCATAACAACGGATCGTCCTCATGAACTAAGGGATGTAGGCGCGCCGCAAGCAATTGAACAAATTAATATGTATGGGGAATATGTCAAATGGTTCCATGAAATGGCATTACCTGAGGCTACACCAGCCATGCTTGATTATGTTCGAAGTAAAGGGGCAAGGGCATTTCATACTGCAATGCAGGGAAACCCAGGTCCTATTCATTTGAATTTTCCATTTCGAGAGCCATTAATGCCAGATTTTACTCTTAATAATCTATGGAATAACGAGACTCTATTGACTAGCCATCATGCAACGCTAGATGGTGAACGCAGATTATCTAATAGGCAACTTGATCAATTGATTTCCCAATTGGCAGAATATCGCCAAGGGTTGATTGTTTGTGGGCCGCAGATGGATCTAGCATTGGCTAACAGTGTGACAGAACTTGCCAAACACTGGGGGATTCCAATACTTGCAGATCCATTATCCCAATTACGTACTGGTGATCATGATAAGGAGTACGTTATCGAAAGTTATGATGCGATATTAAAAAGTCAACAAGTGAGGCAGCAATTAAACCCAGACTTCATCATTCGATTTGGTGCTATGCCTGTTTCGAAACCGTATTTATTGTTTTTGAAAGAAAAACAAGGGATGACGCATTTTGTTGTGGAAGCAAGTGAAGGGTATCGGGAGCCTACAGGTAGTCCGACGCGGTTTATTTATGTAGAACCGGCTCAGTTGTGTGAAGATTTGCTAGCAGCTAGTTCGCTATCCTTTGATACTAGTTGGTTAAGTCGTTGGCAGCAGATGAATCGTATTGCCAAACAGTATCTTTTAGAGCCTGAAGGAGAAGCATTAACAGAGGGCCATGCCGTTACATATTTAGCAGAAGCTGCACCGGATTCAAGTACAGTATTTGTAGGGAATAGTATGCCAATCAGAGATATTGACACGTTCTTTATGAATCGCACGAAGCAGATCAAATTGCTCGGTAATCGTGGGGCGAATGGAATTGATGGGTTAACCTCAAGTGCACTAGGCGCAGCCGCTCATGGAGAAAAGGTTACACTTTTGATTGGCGATTTATCCTTTTTCCATGATTTTAATGCATTATTGATAGCGAAACAATACAATTTAAATTTAACCGTCGTGCTAATTAACAATAATGGTGGTGGAATCTTTTCCTTTTTACCACAATCGAAGGAAAACTCCCCGCATTATGAAGTACTATTTGGTACACCGTTAGATATTGATTTTAAACATATCGTTACCATGTATCAAGGCACTTACCAACAGCCTACAACATGGGAGGCATTCCAGCAAGCTTTATCGGAAAGCTATCAGCATCAAGGACTGTCTGTTATTGAAGTTCAAACCAACCGGCAGGAAAATGTCGATTGGCACAAGCGGAAGTGGGAACAGATCCAAGAGCATCTAGTTTCTCTATTTGAAGGGTGAAAACTATGTACTATTCAATAGGTCAAAAGCAGTATTGGTTGGAGCAACATGGACAAGGTGATCCGCTTGTGTTACTTCATGGTTTTACAGGAAGTACAAGAACTTGGGATGCCTTTGTGGAAAAATGGAAGGATAAGTATAAGGTGCTTACTATTGATCTCCCAGGCCATGGCAAAACACAAGTGAATAAAATTGTTCAAATGGAAGAGGTTTGTGACGACTTACATACCTTGCTTCGCGGCTTAGGTTATCCACCTGTTCATGTGATTGGTTATTCAATGGGTGGTAGAACAGCTCTTTCTTTTGCAATGATGTATCCTAATGATGTCGCTTCGCTTATGCTAGAGAGTGCATCACCTGGACTCCGTGAGTCAAAACAACAATTAGCAAGACAAAAAAATGATGAACGTCTAGCAAGAAAAATAGAGACAGAAGGTTTACGTGCTTTTGTCGATTACTGGGAAAAGATCCCTTTATTTGAAACACAGCACATGCTTCCGCAATCTATTCAAACTAGATTACGACAGGAGCGTTTGAGTCAATTTGAACAAGGGCTTGCAGCTTCATTAAGAGGTATGGGAACAGGCCAGCAACCTTCATGGTGGGACCAATTATCAAACTTATCAATCGATGTTTTATTAATTGTTGGTGCATTAGATAGTAAATTTGTTGACATTGCCAAACAAATGTCGGATAGTATAAAATCGAGTAGATTGGAAATTGTTGCACAGGCGGGACATGCGGTTCATGTGGAACAAGCTCAAAAATTTGATACAATAGTAAGTGATTTCTTAAGTTAATCATGAATGGAGGATCAATCAATGGCTATTGAATGGACTAATGAAAGAAACTATGAAGATATTCTTTATGAAACATATAATGGGATTGCCAAAATTACCATTAATCGCCCGGAAGTGCGAAACGCCTTTCGTCCACAAACAGTCAATGAATTAATTGACGCATTTACATATGCTAGAGATGACTCGAATGTCGGTGTAATCGTACTTGCTGGTGCGGGTGACGATGCATTTTGTTCTGGTGGGGATCAAAAAGTACGAGGTCATGGTGGCTATGTAGGTGATGATCACATCCCTCGCTTAAATGTTCTTGATTTACAACGACTGATCCGTGTTATACCAAAACCAGTTGTAGCAATGGTATCTGGTTATGCGATTGGTGGTGGCCATGTACTACATGTTGTTTGTGACTTAACAATTGCAGCAGATAATGCTATTTTTGGACAAACAGGACCAAAAGTTGGAAGCTTTGATGCTGGTTACGGTGCTGGTTACTTAGCACGTATTGTAGGACATAAAAAAGCTCGTGAAATATGGTTCTTATGTCGTCAGTATGATGCACAAGAAGCGAAAGAGATGGGGCTTGTTAATACAGTAGTACCGGTTGATCAATTAGAAGCGGAAACAGTACAGTGGTGTGAAGAAATGTTAGAAAAATCTCCAACAGCTTTACGTTTCTTAAAAGCTTCATTCAATGCAGATACTGATGGATTAGCAGGTTTACAACAAATGGGTGGAGACGCAACATTGTTGTATTACACAACAGATGAAGCGAAAGAAGGCCGAGATGCATTTAAGGAAAAACGTAACCCAGACTTTAAACAGTTTCCACGTTTCCCTTAATAAAACACATGTCAATGGGACCAATGCACGTTTGTGTGTTGGTCTTTCATATGTAATGAAGTAATAATCCGTTTAAGAAGGAGCTTTTTGAACGTTCCTCTATTGAAAGAAAGGGTTCTGTGAATGAGTGAAATAATGGAGCACTGGCTAGAGAAGCGAGCAAATCTCTCTCCAAATGAATTAGCAATAGAAATGCCGAATCATACCTCGATCACTTTTAAACAATTACGGGATCGTGCGAGAACCTTTGCGAGAAAATTGGTAACTTGTGGGGTGCGTGAAGGAGATCATGTTGCCCTTTATGTTAATAACTCTGTAGAAATGGTTGTTGTCATTCATGCGATCTCCTACATAGGTGCCGTTGCTGTATTGATTAATACTAGATTGTCAAAGACAGAAATTGCTTATCAATTAACAGATGCGCGTGTTTCCATGTTGGTAACGTCTGATCAACTGTATGAACAAGGAACAGATATAGAAACCGCTATCCCTGTTTACTGCTTTAAAGATATCGAACAACAATCAGCTGCAAACATTGACCTTAAACAAGAAGTAAGCTTAGATGACTTGTTTACGATTATTTATACTTCTGGTACAACCGGTTTCCCTAAAGGGGTCAAACATACATACGGAAATCATTGGTGGAGTGCTGTTTCGTCTGCATTAAATATAGGTTTAGATCACGATGATAAATGGTTGGCTTCCTTACCACTATTTCACGTCGGTGGATTGTCGATCTTAATGAAAAGCGTTATTTATGGGATGCCTGTTTATTTACTAGAAAAATTTGATGTAGATGTGGTACATAAAGCTATTGTTCAAGAAGGAGTCACAATGGTTTCGGTTGTATCTATTCTTTTAGATCGTTTAATCGAAAGATTGGCGGATGGGTTTTATCCTGAAACCTTTCGATGTATGTTGCTTGGTGGCGGACCAGCACCTCAAGTTCTTTTACAAAAAGCTAAAAATAAAGGGATACCTGTATTCCAAACGTACGGTATGACAGAAACCTCGTCGCAAATCGTTACATTAAGTCCAACGTACGCTTTAGATAAATTAGGTTCAGCAGGCAAAGCACTATTCCCCGCCCAATTAAAAATAATGAAAGAGCATCGTGTTGCGGATGAATTTGAAGTTGGAGAGATTACAGTTAAGGGTCCAATGGTGACAGATGGCTACTTTGCTAATGAGGAAGCGAACGAAAAAGCTTTTCACAATGACTGGCTTTCCACTGGTGATTTAGGATATCTTGATGATGAAGGATTTCTATATGTCATGGATCGGCGAAAAGATTTAATTATTTCTGGGGGAGAAAACGTTTATCCAGCAGAGATTGAAAGTGTATTGGCTGGGATACCTGGTGTGAAAGAAGCAGGGGTTGTTGGGATTGAGGATGATACTTGGGGGCAAGTGCCAGTTGGATTTGTCGTGAAAACTAGCGTTGATTTGGATGAGGACGCGATCTTACATAGTTGTTCTGATCAGTTAGCGAAATATAAAATACCGAAGCAAATTTATTTTGTCGATGCACTTCCTAGAAACGCATCGAATAAACTAGTAAGGCATAAATTGCTAGAGTGGATAGAGCGGTAGCGGCGAGTCTATTCCTTACATTCTGATTGAAATTAGTGCGACTATATCGTTCCGGCAGAATACTCCGCTTTCCATGGGCACGGCCTCGGGCCAACAGGATGTTGGTCACGCAGGCGTTGCTCGCGTGTCCGTGGCGACCTTAGCCTGTGTTCCTATATTCACTGTAGGATCTTCATCTCGTGCTGTTCCCATAGGACAAGGAAGGCTTCGGTAGCGATACATCGCACGAAGAAAATCGGTTTGTATTTTCGAGGAGTCTCCGTATTCTGCCTACACTGTTAAAAATTTTCTGATTACTGATAGATGTAATACATTCCAAAACAGTAATAAAGAAATTTACTTTAATGTTGTGTTATAACATCCCCAATTAAAGTAAATATCTGATTTTATCAAGCAAAGCACTAAAAAGCTTCAGAGTACTGAAAAAAGCGTAGTGTATTTCCGCAGCGATATTAGCACTCATCATATATAGGAAGTTGCAAGTTATGGCGTATAATATAGCAAATGCGCCACAAAAGTAATAAAGCTTATAAAATGTCTTCCTCTAAAAGTTAGTCGACTATGAACCCTCTATTAACCCAACAATAGGGGAGACATTCAGGAACTTTTAAGCTTTATGCCCACCAATTTTTTTACTGCGTTCTAAGGTCACACCTCCATCAGTAAAACTAGTTGCTCGTAATAGAGATGTAGGACCATAACGTTCTCGAATTTGATCCATTACATAGCCAATATCTTTTTTCTTTGTTCGATTTTCAAATAAATCGAGCTGTGTTTCTTGATCATCATATAACTGTTCTAAAGACACAGATACTTTTCGAATTTTACTGGTTCCATCATAAAATTTATGAAATAATTGGATACAAACATGATAGACATCCATGGTCACATTAGTTGGTAGTTCAATCGAACGAGAGCGATGAAAACCGCCACCAGTTTCTAGGGAGTAACTAATTCCTAAATGAATGGTTCGACCAGCTTGATGCGCTGTTCTGGCGCGGCGACAAACCTCTTCACACAGATCCAAGATACAGGCAAATACTTCGTGTTGCTCGTAATCACGTAATAATGTAATACCATGACCAAAGCCTTTTTGTTCATTCTGAAAGTCTCCAAGGACTGGACTAAGGTCAATTCCCCAGGCATGCCAATACAATTGTTCGCCCATGATACCGAAACGCTTTTTTAAGCGTTCTAACGGAAAGTTTGCAACTTGTTCTAAGGTAACAATGCCAATTCGATTTAAATTGCGTTTCATTCGTGTGCCAATTCCCCAAATATCTTCAACAGGAACAGGCCACAGTTTGGTTTTTACATCTTCATATGTACATTCAGCAATCCCTGTTTTTTTTGCGTATAAATCCATTACGACCTTTGCCAAAAATTTGTTATCCCCAATACCAATCGAACAAGTAAGTCCCATCGTATCTAGAAGCTCATCTTTAATTTGTTGCGCTACATTCCAACGATTCCCATACAGTCTTTCGAGGCCATCAATCGTCACCCAAAGTTCATCAATTGAATATTGGTGAATCGCTTCTTTTGGTACATATTGGTGTAGTAACTTGGTAATCTCCACGGATACTTGTAGATAGTCTCCCATTTTTGCTTCCACGACATAGATGTTAGGATCGTCAGGTAACTCAAAATAGCGACTTACATTCTTAACACCGTGTCTTTTCTTCAATTCAGGAGATGCAGCTAGAATGATACTTCCAGATCGACTTTTATCACCAACGACAGCTAGCATGGTTGTCATTGGATCAAGCCCTTGTTTCACGCATTCGACACTAGCATAAAAGGAACGCATATCAATGCAAAGCACATCATGTTTAGGAAAATTCGTATAATCAATCATTTGCTCCACCTCCAGGAACGTATGTTCGTTTTGTATAGTATAACTTAAATGGTATGTAATAGACAATGTAAAAAATTTCCATGCAATAAAGCATAACTAGTTAGTGGGTGCAATAGGATGATGGTGATAATGCTTCTAATAAGTACCAAAGAATGTACATATATTATTTGAGAAACGTTCTCAAAACCATTGACGAAAGTCGGGAAACACAATAAACTAGGGTTAGGTATAATTCAAAATGAAAATCAGTATCAATTAGAAACTATACATTATTTTGATTGAACGCAAGCCTCGTAAGGGAGAGATTGCAATGGAAACATTGGCAGCCAAAGATTTAACGCTTGGTTATGGTGATGATATTATTATTGATGATTTAAACATCACTATTCCAAAAGGAGAAATAACCGTTTTTATTGGTGGAAATGGTTGTGGGAAATCGACATTACTTCGATCGATGGCACGATTGTTAAAACCAAAAGAAGGTGGCGTCGTGCTACATGGGGAAGATATTGCGAAAGTACCGACAAAAGATGTAGCTAAAAAATTGGCGATTTTACCGCAAAGTCCTGTAAGTCCAGAAGGCTTAACTGTTATGGATTTAGTCAAACAGGGAAGACATCCACATAAAAGTTTATTTAAAAAATGGTCACAAGAAGACCAACAAGCTGTAGAAGAAGCGTTGCAGTCCACCAATATGCTTGATTTACAAGATCGGGCAGTTGATTCATTATCAGGAGGCCAGCGTCAACGAGCGTGGATCGCAATGACCCTTGCTCAACAAACAGATACGATTTTATTAGATGAACCAACAACCTATTTAGATATGACACATCAAATTGACATTTTAGATCTCTTGTTTGAGTTGAACGAACGTGATGGTCGTACTGTCGTGATGGTTTTACATGATTTAAATCTTGCTTGTCGCTATGCACATCATATTGTTGCGATTAAAGACAAGAAGGTGTATGCGCAAGGAAGACCAGAACATATTGTCAACTGTAGTATGGTTAGTGACGTATTTCAAATGAACTGTGATGTGACATACGATCCCATGTTCGGAACACCAATGTGTATTCCCCATGGAAGAGGACGTTGTTTAATAAAAAGCGCTGTAGAAGAAGCGAAAAAAGTAAATTAAGATATCCTCACCATATAGGTGGGGTTTTTTATTGCACTGATAAGAAGTATAAATTTTAGCAAAGATGAATGTCCGGCGTAGTTGACATTTAAGAAAATCGGTATAAATTGGGATCACCTGCCCTTAAAGGCTTGTCAAATCAGCCATTAGAAACCTTCAGTTATTGTATAGATTGAGAAAATGAACTGTCATCCTCATCATCCATGATCGTATTTTTAAGTTTATTCCCCACATGGTTATGAAGATAATGAGCAAGTACTGTGTTTAATTCTTCTTTGTGACAATCTCTACAAATTTCCAATAAATCTTTATGATCCATTTGTTCTAAAATGGAATGGATAAACACCTCTAAAGATTCAGATTCATCATCATTAAAATGTTTTAAATACAATTCTAAAACCTCATCGGCAAATTTCATTTTTATCTTCCTTTCCTTTTTTGTTATAGAAGATGGAGTCTTTGTAACATACCATATGCAAAAAGATGAAAAAGTTGTTCATAAATCTTATCAAATAGAGAAAATTAAAGGGTAGGAGGGAAAGAGATGGAAAGAAAAAAATACTATGTCAATGTAGGAACGCATGAAATTTCTCAAGTTCAAGTCGGTAATAACAATGATTTTACCATTTATGCGACAGATGACGAAGTGTACCTATTAAGGCAAAAATTAGATGAAATGCATCATGATGACATACATGCTTTTTGGCGAGCGCATGTCCCAATTAAACCATATCACAATGATGAGGAAAATGATGCATACGATGAGGACATTATTTCTGCCTTTGCGATGATCCGCGATCTTGGAGATGACAAGACGAAGGAACACATTGAGAGTATGGAAATATTAGATTTGGAGTAAGAAAAAGGTGTCTTAGGAGCAACTGCTACAGACACCTTCTTTGTTTGTTTTTTATCCATTTTAATGCACATAGGCTGTATTATGTGCAGTAACTTTTATAATAGTTTTTTTATTTGAGTACTTTTTCTTTAGATAATGAGCATTTAGTACTTTTCATACATCATCCAGCGCTTTTTCTCAAGATCCTGCGTATTTACGTTTTTTTCATACATCATCTAGCGCTTTTTCCAAAGATCCTGCGTGATTACGGCTTTTTCATACATCATCCAGCGCTTTTCCCAAAGATCCTGCGTGATTACGGCTTTTTCATACATCATCCAGCGCTTTTTCTCAAGATCCTGCGTATTTACGACTTTTTCATACATCATCCAGCGTTTTTTCTCAAGATCCTGCGTATTTACGTTTTTTTCATACATCATCTAGCGCTTTTTTCAAAGATCCTGCGTGATTACGGCTTTTTCATACATCATTCAGCGCTTTTTCTCAAGATCCTGCGTGATTACGGCTTTTTTATACATCATCTAGCGTTTTTTCTCAAGATCCTGCGTATTTACGTTTTTTTTATACATCATCCAGTGCTTTTTACGTTGATTGCCACGTAATTTGAAAATCACTGTACTACACTATTTTAATTAATTAATAATTTGATGCACATAATACAGCAAATGCGCAATAAAACAGAGGGGGGAAGTAATGCATTTGTAGGAAACAATTCTCCTTGTTTTAAAAAAGTTCATAATATGAGATGATAAACTTGTATGGATTGCATATATGAATAAATGTACTAAAATGAATCATAGAAGAGGACAAACTAGAAATGCATTTAATAAAAAGGTAGCTGAATACATATGAAAATTTTTACTGATTATTATGGTAATGAAGTGAAGTTATCGTTTGAGGATCATCCCTTTTCAAAAAAACCTAAACATGTATGGGTGATTTGTCGGTATAAAGATTATTGGTTATTGACAAAACATAAAGATCGCGGGCTTGAATTTCCAGGCGGGAAAGTAGAAAACGGTGAATCTGCTGAACAAGCAGCAATACGAGAGGTGAAAGAAGAAACGGGGGGAGAAGTAAGCCAACTATTTTATGTAGGACAATATTTTGTAGATGGGAAAGGTGGAAGTATTGTAAAAAACATTTATTTTGCCTTGGTTGATGAGGTGTGTAAACAAGCAACCTATTATGAAACGGACGGCCCAGTATTGTTGGAAGAACTTCCAAACAGGATTGTCACAGATGCAAACTACAGTTTTATGATGAAAGATAAAGTGTTACCAAACAGTTTAGACTACATAGCTAATATGTCTCAATTTCAATAAGAGAAGGCTGCAGAAAAGGTTGAATCAAACCTTTTGGACAGCCTTTTATGCTGGTAGTTTGAAGCGTCTTTTTTGTCAAAAACCATTTACTCATTTTTCGTATTTTTAATTAACCATTTCTCTAATTTTTCTACTAGTTGATACATAATCGCTGCAAAAAATGCAATGATTAATAAACTATAAAGGACTAGTGTGAAGTCAAACACTTGGAATCCGTATACGATTTGATACCCTAAACCTTCTGCAGCTACTAAAAATTCACCAACAATTACCCCTACCCAAGATAACCCCACATTCACCTTAAGTGTAGAAATCATGGCAGGGAAAGAGGCAGGAACTATGGCTTCTTTAAAACATTGCCATTTACTTGCACCAAAACTTTTAAGAACTTTTATATAATTATCATCTACTTCATTAAAAGCAGAATAGATGACAAGGGTTGTAATAATAACAGAGATAATCGCCCCCATCATAATGATCGACAAGTAACCAGGACCAAGTGCAACAATGATAATAGGCCCTAAAGCTACTTTCGGTAGTGCATTTAAAACAACAAGATAAGGGTCCAAAATTTTAGAAAGTCGCTCAAACCACCATAGAAGGGCTGCTAAAAGTATACCGACAACAGTACCGATAATAAATCCAGCTACGGTTTCAAACAGCGTAACTTTTGAGTGATGCCAAAGAGAACCGTCCACTAATTTATCTGTAAACATTGACCATACCTGTGAAGGTGAGCTAAATATTAGAGGGTCAATCAATCTGAATGAACTAAGGAGTTCCCATAGTGCAAAAAAGCTAAAAAAAATGACCAGTTGCCATAAGCGAATTTTTACTCGATTAACCTTTAGCTGTTTTTGATACTGTTTAAATAATTGTTCGTCAGACAATTGTTTTTGTTTCAAGCATATTCAACTCCTCCCATACCCGATCAAATAACTGTTGATACTTTACATGTTTGCGGGCTTGAAATGGGGATAGGTCTCTGATTTCGATTGGGACTTCAAAAGTTTGATGGATGGAACCTGGATTTGCTTTCATTAGATAAATTTTATCGCTCATTGCAATTGCTTCTCCAATGTCATGCGTAACTAAAACAGAGGTTTTGTTGTATTGCTTTAATAAAACAGAGACAAGGTTTTCGAGTTTTAACTTGGTTTGGAAATCTAGAGCTGAAAATGGTTCATCAAGTAACAAAAGCTTTGGATCAGTAATCAACGTTCGAACAAGAGCTGCACGTTGCCGCATCCCACCAGATAAGCTATCAGGATAGGCATCAATTACATTTGCTAAGCCGATATCTTCTAGTAACTTAATCGCTTTTTCTTTTATTGCTCGCTGCTTGGTTTGTTGAATTTTAGGACCTAATAACACATTATCTAAAATCGTTTTCCATGGAAATAGATAATCTTGCTGCAACATATAGCCAATATTTGAATAAGAAGTAGACAGAGGCCGATGATCTAAAAGGACCTCTCCACGAGATGGTTCAATAAGGCCAGCAATAATAGATAATAGTGTTGTCTTGCCACAACCACTAGGACCTAGAAAAGAAACGAATGAACCTTTAGGGACTTGTAACGTAACATCTTCCAAAGCTTTGGTATATCCAGTTTTATAAAAGTATTGGTGTGAAGCATGGTTTACTGTTAGAAAAGACATGTTCATCCCCCCTATTCATTCATCACATCTTCAGCGATTTCTGTATTCACAAGGTCTTCATGGGCAATGTCTGCTGGTAATTCACCTGCTTCATCCATAATGGCTTTTAGGTTATTCCATTCTTCTTCATCTAGAATTGGATTTTCTGCAAAGGACCCTTGTGATTTGTAGCGATCAATCGACGATTCTAATAATTCTAGGCTCGTATCTTCAAAGTAGGCTTGCACAATTTCAGCAATTTCAGCGGCAGAATGTTCTTGAACATAGTTTTGCGCTTTATAAACTGCTCTCGTAAATTTCTTGACAGTTTCTTCGTTCTCATCGATAAAGCTTTGTTTTGCCATAAATACTGTGTATGGCACATGACCTGATTCTTCGCCAAATGAAGCAACGATATGCCCATTACCTTCTTGCTCTACTTTACTTGCAGTTGGTTCAAATAATTGAACATAATCACCAGTACCAGAAATATAAGAACTAGTTATGTTGGCAAAGTCAATGTTCTGAATTAGGTTCAGATCATTTTGTGGGTCGATTCCGTTTTGTTTTAATACAAATTCGCCCACCATTTGCGGCATCCCGCCTTTACGTTGTCCTAGAAATTCACTGCCCTTTAAATCTTCAAAGGTAAAGTCATCATGTGGTTCGCGAGCAACTAAAAAGGTACCATCTGTTTGCGTAACTTGGGCGAAATTAATAACGGGGTCGTTTGCTTCTCTGGATTCTACATAGATGGACGTTTCGGAACCAACAAGCGCCACATCGGTATTATCAGATAATAAAGAGGTCATCACTTTATCTCCACCAGCAATTGTTTGTAACTTAACATCCAATCCTTCTTCTTCAAAAAAGCCTTGCTCTAGGGCAACATATTGCGGTGCGTAAAAGATACTCCGTGTTACTTCTCCAAGGTTAACTTCTGTATTGGATTCGTTGCTAGAGCATGCAGTAACGATCAGTAATAGAGTGAATAAACTTATATTAATCAATATTTTTTTCATAACAATCACCCTTTCGTTTGTAAAGGTTTTATTTTATACAATAACTTATGTGTAGATTAAAAATGTGTGAATGCCCAACTGATTAGAAGTGAAAAATGTTGAAATTTGGATAGTAATTGTTTTGTATAAATTGACAAGGCCCTTTTGTTTCGATACGATGAAATGCGAACGGACACTCTCTTATCCAGAGTGATGGAGGGACAGGCCCAATGAAATCCAGCAACCACTAACTGTGAGATGTAGAGGTGCTAACCTGTTGCAAGGGAAATACCTTGAACGATAAGAAGAGCGGAAGACCATTCGTCTTTTTCTGGTGAAAGTCTACATAATTCTAATGGTACAGGGCGTTTATTTCCAAAAAAGCCCTGTATTTCTATGGGACATATTGTTTGGAATGAAGCATGTATAGAGAAAAAGACACTGTCTAAAATTCCTTTCGAGTGTAGGGAGGTTTGTTTAGAAATACACAATGGTCGGTACTCATAAATGAAACTATCTTAGTAAAGAATGAAGGTATACATGATAAAGTTACGTATTTCAAGTGAAGAAATCATGGATATATAGTTTCGGATTATCATACTGGGGAGAAGAGAAGTTCCGTATTCCAAGAAACGTGAAGGAGGATTTAGCAGAATGGCTGCAAATCGTCGATTATTTACATCGGAATCGGTTACAGAAGGACATCCAGATAAAATTTGTGACCAGATTTCTGATGCCATTCTAGACGCAATATTAAATAGTGATCCAAATGCTCGTGTTGCTTGTGAAACTACTGTGACAACAGGGCTTGTACTAGTAGCGGGAGAAATTACAACAACTACGTATGTTGACATTCCTAGTATTGTGCGAAAAACCATTAAAGGCATAGGTTACACTCGTGCAAAATATGGCTTTGATGCAGATACGTGTGCTGTGTTAACAGCAATTGATGAACAATCTCCTGATATTGCAGGTGGTGTTGATCAAGCATTAGAAGCAAGAGAAGGAAATATGACAGATGAGGAAATAGAGGCAATTGGGGCAGGTGACCAAGGGTTAATGTTTGGTTATGCCAATAACGAGACACCTGAGTTAATGCCACTACCAATTGCTTTAGCACATAAGATTTCCAAGCGATTGTCAGATGTTCGTAAAGATGGGACATTGGCTTATCTGCGGCCTGATGGAAAGACACAGGTAACGGTTGAGTATGATGAAAACAACAAACCAATCCGGGTGGATACGATTGTTATTTCTACACAACACCATCCAGACATAGAAACGAAGCAAATCCAACAAGATTTAAAGCGTGATGTAATTGAACCAATTGTCCCAGCAGAATTTTTGGGTGATGAAACAAAGTACTTTATTAATCCAACTGGAAGGTTTGTTATTGGTGGTCCACAAGGTGATGCAGGGCTAACAGGACGAAAAATCATTGTCGATACGTATGGTGGTTACGCACGTCACGGTGGTGGTGCATTTAGTGGCAAGGATGCAACAAAAGTTGATCGTTCTGCAGCTTATGCAGCCCGTTATGTTGCGAAAAATATTGTTGCGGCAGGTTTAGCTGATAGTTGTGAAGTACAATTAGCTTATGCGATTGGTGTAGCCGAACCCGTTTCAATCTCCATTAATACCTTTGGGGCAGGACAAGCATCAGAAGAAGAATTGGTTAAGGCGGTTCGAGCATTGTTTGATTTACGCCCAGCCGGTATTATTAAAATGCTTGACTTAAGAAGACCAATTTATAAAGATACTGCTGCTTATGGTCATTTTGGAAGAACGGATATCGAATTCCCATGGGAAAAAACAGATAAAGTAGATGACTTGAAAAGATTTGTATTGAAATAAAGAAAAGACCAATTCTCGAGGGAATTGGTCTTTTTTAATGACCAGAAAAAGCCAAGTCCAGCTTCAGCGCATACTAGTCTTAAGTCAATGCTCTTTGGGAAGAAAGCACTAAGCCGAGGATTGCGTCGGAGGATAACCAAGACGCCCCGAGCTTTTGTTCTTCAATGGAGGTATCCAACAAGTGTTAGTCTTGTAATGTTTTATAGTATTTTCCTTTTTCTACATAGGAATTTTTGATTCTTTCCATTTCCTGGATATCCTCATCAGTTAAATCGCGAACAACTTTTGCCGGTCTACCAAAGGCAAGTGTTCGAGGTGGGATTTTTTTACCTGGTGGGACTAAACTTCCCGCGCCAATAAAAGCCTGCTCCCCAATTTCTGCTCCATCTAAGATAATCGATCCCATTCCAACCAGCGCCTTCTTTTTAATGATTGCAGAGTGGAGCGTTACTTGATGCCCAATTGTGACATTTTCTTCGATTATTAATGGCATGTTAGGGCTTTGGTGTAATAAACTTAGATCTTGAACATTGGAATTTTCACCAATATGTACGGGTGCAACATCGCCGCGGATGACGGTTTTGAACCAAACACTTGCATACTTATCGATCGTGACATCTCCAGTAATAACGCTGTCTTCCGCTAAAAAGGCGGTTGGAGCAATAGTAGGTTTTTTTCCTTTGTATTCATACAACATTACAGTTGCCTCCTTTATGGAATAAAAATGTATGTTTAGGTACCATCGGAAAAGTTTACTGCTAAGGCTTACTTCTTACGTAAGATATCGCATTAATGCGCATTTGCTGTATTATGTGCAGTAACTTTTATAATAGTTTTTTATTTGAGTACTTTTTCTTTAGATAATGAGCATTTAGTACTTTTTATACATCATCCCGCGCTTTTTCTCAAGATCCTGCGTATTTACGACTTTTTCGTACATCATCTAGCGCTTTTTCCAAAGATCCTGCGTGATTACGGCTTTTTTATACATCATCCCGCACTTTTTCTCAAGATCCTGCGTGATTACGGCTTTTTCATACATCATCCCGCGCTTTTTTCAAAGATCCTGCGTGATTACGGCTTTTTCATACATCATCCAGCGCTTTTTACGTTGATTGCCACGTAATTTGAAAATCACTGTACTTCACTATTTTAATTAGTTAATAATTTGCTGCACATAATACAGCTTATATGCAGCAATAACAATCTTTTAATAAATAGCTCAGACAAAAAAATGATTGTCATGCAAAAGTCATGGGTCTGGAAATGGAAGAATTTACTTCACATGCTATAATTAATAGTAACACAGTCCAAACTATGATTGTTGGAGTGAATCTATACAGTGTAGCAAGGGAGGGGAATGGATTGTACCATTCCATACCGAAAACATCACCGATTTTGATGAGTTATGTTTACAGTAAAGTTTTTCCAAGAGTAAAAAAAGAATTAGATTATTGGATTCAACAAGCGCGCCGTATTGAGAATCCTGAGTTAAAAACACAAGCATTGGCAAGCATTACAGAAAAAAAGTTTCATTGCCAAGGTGGTAGTGTTTACAGTATATTAGCGAAAAAACGTTGGCCTGATGCTATTCGATTTATCGTTGCGTATCAAACGATTAGCGATTATTTAGATAATTTATGTGATCGTAGTACATCTTTAGATCCGAAAGATTTTCGCATGTTACATCAAGCTATGGAAGACGCATTAACTCCCAATAATGAAGTGAAAAATTATTATAAGTATCGACAGGAACAAGATGATGGAGGCTATTTAGCTGCTCTTGTAAAAACATGTCAAAATAGCTTATCGACACTTGAGCATTATTCCGCTATTCAAAAGCAGTTATTACAGTTAGAACGTTTATACAGTGACCTTCAAGTACATAAGCATGTAGTAGAACAGGAACGGATACCAAGGCTTAAAGCATGGTTTAACTCCTTCAAGTCACAATGGACGATGTCCTTACACTGGTATGAGTTTTCTGCTTCAAGTGGATCAACCTTAGGTATTTTTTGTCTTGTTTCCTATGCAATGGGTGGGAAAATGACAGAGCAATTAGCAGAGGATATATGTAAAAGTTATTTTCCGTATATGCAAGGATTACATATTTTGTTGGATTATTATATTGACCAACAAGAAGACTTAAATGAAGGCGATCTAAATTTTTGTAACTATTATGTAAATAATGATCAATTAATTGAGCGGTTTATTTATTTTATTGATCAAACAAAAAAGCAAATCCAGCGTCTTCCAAACAAGCATTTTCATGAGATGATTTATAACGGTTTAGTAGGGTTATATTTAGCGGATCCAAAAGTAAGGCGGTTAGATAGCGGAGGGAAGGTTACCAAGGTATTATTACAGGCCAGTGGTCGTCGATCTAGTTTTTTTCATTTGAATGCAAAAGCTTATAATAAATTAAAGGGTAAGTATCGGGTGTCATAGTCCTGAAACACCTTTGTTAGAGCAATATAGCAAGCGCCACAATGGAATTAAATTTTAAAAAGAGCCACCAAAAAAACAGCATGGATCACATCCAAGCTGTTTTTTTGTTAATTTTTTCCTATCGCTAATACAAATGGTGGGTTATTTTTTTGATTAATAAATCGATATTGTAATACTTGATACTGTTTTTGATCATAACGATGAAGATGTTCTAATAATGCGTCTCTTTCAATATCTCCTCCGTGGTGACCGTGGTACACAACTAGTACTAACACTCCACCAGGTTTTAAGTAATCCGTTATGGTATCTACTGCGGCGATGGTACTCTCTGGTTTCGTAATAACGGATTTATCGCTTCCAGGTAAATAACCAAGATTAAATATTGCCCCACCTATATGATTTTTCAAATGATCAGAAAGATGTGATCCAAGGTATTGATGATCCTCTTGGATTAAAGTGACATTGGAGATGCCTTCTTCTGTTATACGTTGTTTCGTATGAGTGATTGCTTCAGATTGAATGTCGAAAGCTAGAACGTGCCCTTCTTTACCAACAATATGGCTTAAGAAGATCGTATCATTTCCTTTTCCGCACGTACCATCGATCACAGTCTCGCCAAGTTCTGCAGAAGCCTTTAATAGTTCATGTGCATATGGAATAACTCGCTTTAACATGATAAAATCTTTTCCTTCACATTATAGTATTTACCTTGCCAGCTATTGCGGCGTTCTAGTTCATGGTCAATCGAATTAAGGACGTCCCATTTCTTAATACTCCACATTGGACCGATTAATAAATCAGGAGGTCCATCCCCAGTGATACGGTGAATGATCATGTCCTTTGGTAATAATTCCAACTGATCTACAACAAGGTTGATGTACTCCTCTTTTGATAAAAATTGCAATAAACCTTTTTCATATTGCTTTACCATTGGAGTTCCTTTTAATAAGTGTAGTAAATGAATTTTGATGCCTTGTACATCCATTTCACTAACAGCCTTGGCAGTTTGTAGCATCATGTCATAGTCTTCTCCAGGTAAGCCGTTGATGATGTGAGAACAAACACGTATATTGTGTTTGCGTAATTTTGCAACACCTTCAAGATAACAATCTAGGTCATGGGCACGGTTAATTAGGTCAGAAGTTTCTTGGTGCATGGTTTGTAGTCCTAATTCTACCCATAAATAGGTTCGTTCATTTAATTCGGCTAAATACTCCACCACATCATCAGGTAAACAGTCTGGGCGAGTCGCAATCGACAAGCCAACAACCCCATCTTGTTTTAAAACTGTTTCATATTTCTCTCGTAATTCCTCTACAGGTGCATGGGTGTTTGTGAATGCTTGGAAATAGGCCATATATTTTCCATCTTTCCATTTATCGTGCATCTTGTTTTTTACATTGTTAAATTGTGTTTCTAAATCATCCACACGGTTTCCAGCGAAATCGCCACTACCAGCAGCTGAACAGAATGTACAACCGCCATGGGCCACTGTGCCATCACGATTTGGGCAATCAAAACCGCCCTCAAGCGCAACTTTAAACACTTTGTGTCCAAAATGGTTTTTCAGGTGATAATTCCATGAATGATATCGTTTTTGGTCAAATGAATACGGAAATGGATTGTTCATAATCTAGCTCCTTTAATGAAATATAACTATTGTAGCATGAAGTGTTTCGCAAAACACTCCCAGATAAGTGTAACATCTTCCATGTATGTACGATGTGATTTAGAACAACTTAGGAATGAGGTGATGATAGTGGCAACAAGAGATTCTGTAGAAGAACTGGTTCAACAAGCAGATATAACATTGGAAAAAGCGCAAAAACAGTTAGAAGTCACAAATCGTAATGGGTTTGAAATCGATAATGAGTACTCCGATGTACAACGACAACTATCTGAAGTGGCAGCTGAAATTGAAAATATGATGACTAGTGCCAATCATCAACAACGAGAGCAGTTGCATCGACTTAAATTACAAGTGAATGGTTATCTAAATGACATGATATTAGATCAAGTCGATTTAAAGCAATTTGAATAGAGAAAAAACCCTTACTTTTTGGTAAGGGTTTTTTATATGAGGAAGCATCATTTTGCTGTATGAAGTCTTGAAGTTCCTTTTGTTCTAGTGTACTATTTAGATAGCACACTAGAACAGGGGAGGAATATTCGTGGATCAAAGGCTAAAGGGGCTTATATTTAAGGAATATCGGATGATGCGCAACTTTTATATTTCTGTATTTTTACTGCAATTTGCCTACTTCATTTTTCTTGGTTGGAACGCTGTATCGATTGATGATTTAATTATTCGCTTTTCATTAGAGTTAGCAATCGGATTAATTATTTTGCCTGCAACTGTATTATTTAGTTTAAATATGGAAGTAAATCAAATGGCAGATTTTTTACATATTCCAACCACCGTCCACAAGAAAATTTTCGTGAAATTATTTAATGCTACCATTGTTGCGCTATTATTTTTTGCGATCTATACAATTGTATTGGTTGGGCTTACTTTGATTGGAGGAAAGGGAATTGAAATGACCGATTTATTGCAATTGCTATTATGGTATTGTATTTCGGCCTTAAGTATTTCCGTTTTTTTCGTTGCTATTATTTTATTGTTATGGAGTCTACATCAATATTTAAAGTTGTTTATTGGATGGGGATGGAGTGCTGTTTCCATTTTTATTTTCTTTTATGTTTTTTTCTGGGGGATAGACAAGATTAAAGAAACAACGATGTATGATCAGATTAGTGGATGGGGACAAGTTGCTATCCCATTTTCATCGACAACTCAACCGCCATTCTTTATAGGGATGGAGCATACAAACGGACAAATTATCCTATTTTTAGGTTATTACCTTTTCTATACGATACTAATCTTGGGAGCTTATTTTACTTCAGTGTTTCTAATCGAACGAAAATTGGAGGTGTAGTCAGGTGGCTCACTCTTTCTTACCTGATAAGCCAATTTACCTTCAACTGGTAGATCGTATATCAAGTGAAATCGTACGTGGGGAACGATTACCAGGGGATAAATTACCTTCTGTTCGCGACTATGCAATTGAATCCGGTGTGAACGCGAACACGGTGCAACGCGTATATCGAGAATTAGAGTTCTTACGAGTAGTTGAGACACGTCGAGGTCAGGGGACGTTTGTTATTGAAAATCAAGAGAAGTTAAACCAATTAAGAGAGGATATGAAACAAAAGTATATAGATCTGTTTGTAACAGACATGCGTGAACTAGGTTTTACGTTAGAGGAAATGGTCAAAGGGATTTTACATTATCAAGAAAGGGAGGGGGGAAGCGATGATTAACTTGCAACAGGTAACCAAGAAGTTCGGACGTTTTTCAGCGCTTAAGGATTGTAATGTGTCGATTGAATCTGGAAAGGTGATTGGGGTTGTGGGTGAAAATGGTAGTGGTAAGTCAACAATGTTAAGATTGTTAGCTGGATCTCTCCGCCCGACGCATGGAAAAGTAATGATAGATGGTGCAGTTGTTACTCGGAAAATCAGTGAAAAATTAGCCTATCTAACAGACAATAACTATTTTTATCCATATTTTACAATCCAGCAATTAATTGATTTTTATCATAGTCAGTTTAATGATTTCGATAGGAATAAAGCGCAACAACTGCTTCACTTTATGGAACTCGATTCATCAACTAAAATAAAACATTTATCAAAAGGAAACGTTGGACGGATAAAAATAGTGATCACGTTGTCTAGAAATGCACCATATCTTGTGTTAGATGAACCATTCTCAGGTTTAGATCCGATGGTGCGTAAATCAATCATTACTAGTATGATTCGTTTTGTAGATTTAAGCCAGCAAACATTAATTCTAACCACACATGAAATAAATGAAATAGAACCGATATTGGATGAGGTGATTTTGCTAGGGAGTGGTGAAGTTGTCGCGCAACGGTCTGTTGAAGCTATTCGAGATAAATACCAAATGAGTGTGGTGGATTGGATGGAATCAAATTACTAACTAAGATGTTTATCACGGTGTAACCATCCGAAAGGGTTCCCACTTTAAAACATGAAATGAAACGAGATGTGTACGTGGGAGTAAACTTTCGCTTTTACCCCGATTGGTTCAACTAACACTCAGTGGGGAAAGAGCAAAAAACCCCCACTGAGGAAGTTTCACTTTTTCTCTTGCTTAAAAGCGTAAAAATTGGCAAACCTTGACAAAGGGGGTTGCTTTCTTTAAAATACGGTTACAATAACTCGAACGATTATGAGAAGGAATAGTAATAAATGTTCAGGTTTAAGAGAGACAGTGGTTGGTGGAAACTGTCCCTGGATTTTATGAACTCGCCTTTGATAGATCGCAGAATGTGAACACTAGTAGCTTCTGCCGTATTCCGCGTTAAGGAGATAAAGCGGGTGCAGGTAATAGTGCACTAACTTGGGTGGTACCGCGGGAAGTCTCTCGTCCCATTTTTTGGGATAGGAGACTTTTTTTATTCCGAAAGAACAAGTGTTTGCGTTTGACTGCGCTAAGTTCACACTTTCTAAATAAATAGTGCAAACATAAGGAGGAAGAATCATGTCATTTGATCACAAGATAATTGAAGAAAAATGGCGTAATTATTGGCTTGAAAACAAAACATTTAAATCAAATGGTAAAACAAATAAGGAAACGTTTTATGCTTTAGACATGTTTCCTTATCCATCTGGTGCAGGTCTACACGTGGGACATCCTGAAGGATACACAGCAACAGATATTATTTCACGCATGAAACGTATGCAAGGATATGAAGTCCTTCATCCAATGGGGTGGGATGCGTTTGGTTTGCCGGCTGAGCAATATGCATTAGACACAGGAAATGATCCTGAGGAATTTACGAAAAAAAATATTGATACCTTCAGGCGTCAAATCCAAGAGTTAGGCTTTTCCTATGATTGGGATCGTGAAATTAATACAACCGATCCAAATTATTATAAGTGGACACAATGGATCTTTTTAAAACTATACGAAAAAGGTTTAGCATACATTGATGAGGTACCAGTAAACTGGTGTCCAGCTCTTGGTACTGTATTAGCAAATGAAGAGGTTATTGATGGGAAAAGTGAGCGTGGCGGCCACCCTGTTGAACGTAAACCAATGAAACAATGGATGTTAAAAATTACAGCCTATGCGGATCGACTTCTAGAAGACTTAGAAGAGTTGGATTGGCCAGAAAGCATAAAAGATATGCAACGTAACTGGATCGGACGCTCAGAAGGGGCGGAAGTTCATTTTGGGATCGATGGTCATGCCGATACTTTTACCGTATTCACAACAAGACCAGATACCTTGTATGGTGCGACTTATGCTGTATTAGCCCCCGAGCACCCACTAGTTGAAAAAATTGTTACAAATGACCAGCAGCAAGCTGTTGAAAATTATTTAAATGAAGTAAAGACTAAAAGTGACTTAGAACGAACAGATTTGGCTAAGGATAAGACGGGTGTGTTTACAGGTGCACATGCGATTAACCCAGTAAATGGTGAAAAGCTTCCAATTTGGGTTGCTGATTATGTTTTAATGTCGTACGGATCAGGTGCAATCATGGCTGTACCGGCGCATGATGAGCGTGATTATGAATTCGCTGAAAAGTTCGGTCTTGAAATTATTCCTGTTCTAGAGGGTGGGAATGTAGAAGAAGAAGCATACACAGGTGATGGAAAACATATTAATTCTGGTTTTCTAGATGGCTTGAATAAAGAGGATGCAATTGAAAAGGTAATTACATGGTTAGAAGAAAATAATAAGGGTGAGAAAAAAGTAACGTATCGTTTAAGAGATTGGTTATTTAGCCGTCAACGATACTGGGGAGAACCAATTCCAGTAATTCATTGGGAAGATGGCACAATGACAGGTGTACCCGAACAAGAACTACCATTGACATTACCGAAAACAACGGAAATCAAACCGTCTGGTACTGGTGAATCACCACTTGCCAATATTGAGGATTGGGTCAATGTGGTGGATCCAGAAACAGGTAAAAAAGGACGTCGTGAAACAAATACTATGCCACAATGGGCTGGAAGCTGTTGGTATTTCTTGAGGTTCATTGATCCGAATAATAGTGAAAAACTTGCAGATTATGAGGATCTGAAAAAATGGTTGCCAGTTGATATTTATATTGGTGGGGCAGAACATGCTGTGCTTCACTTGTTGTATGCACGTTTTTGGCACAAATTCCTATATGATATTGGTGTTGTACCAACAAAGGAACCATTCCAAAAATTATATAACCAAGGGATGATTCTTGGTGAGAACAATGAAAAGATGAGTAAATCAAAAGGAAATGTCGTCAATCCAGATGAAATTGTTCAAACACATGGTGCAGATACATTAAGGTTATATGAAATGTTTATGGGGCCTTTGGATGCTGCAGTAGCTTGGTCAACAAATGGTTTAGATGGTGCTAGACGATTCCTTGACCGTGTGTGGAGATTATTCATTACAGATGATGAAAAACTTTCACCTAAAGTGGTGGACAGTGTTTCTAATGATACGTTGGAAAAGGTTTATCATGAGACGATTAAAACTGTCACAGAAAACTTTGAGGATCTAAGGTTCAATACAGGCATCTCACAAATGATGGTATTTGTTAATGAAGCATACAAAGCAGATGAAATTTCTAAAGACTATGCAGAAGGATTTGTGAAGATATTATCTCCAGTAGCCCCTCATCTAGCAGAAGAACTATGGGAAAAATTAGGGTATGAAGACACGATTGCATACCAAGCATGGCCTGCTTATGATGAAGAAAAACTTGTTGAAAATGAAATAGAAGTAGTTATTCAAGTAATGGGTAAAGTAAGAGCAAAAATGATGGTCGATAAAGATGCTACCAAAGAAGAACTAGAAAAGCATGCATTAGAAAATGAAACAATAAAAGAACGACTTGAAGGTAAAACCGTTCGCAAGGTGATTGCAGTTCCAGGTAAATTAGTAAACATCGTTGCGAATTAAAGCACAAGGTTTGACTTAATCTGTTCATGAATTAATTGGATTACGGTAGCGGTTTTTCTCAATTTCTACTATTGAAAAGCTCTCTTGTAACGTAAGGCTACAAGAGAGCTTTTTACTATTATTTAAGCAATATAATGGTTTGTATTCTTAAACAAAATCCGTTGCTTTTTCGGCATGTTTTTTTCAACAGACCAGCTTAAAAACCCACATTACTAATTGGATGCATGAACTTAAACAGAATATTATAGTTTACACGAAAGCGTAAATAGACAAGAAAGTTTTAAATAACTTTAAAACCTATTAAAAAATATGTTGACTTACCTAATAAAAAAGTGTATTATAAATTTTGTTGTCACAAAAATTCTTTGTGAAGACATTAAGCAGAACACATTACCACGAATTGGTAATGGAATATAATTGACAAAATTCATTGTTATTGCTAAAATGAATTTGTTGGCGAAAAAACGACAAAATTTGATCTTTGAAAACTGAACAAAACAACCAGTATGAAACAGATTGGGTGAAACGTTTCATTTATTTGAAACAGACTACCCTGAATCATTTTTTAAAGCTAGTTTTTGTATGAGTGAAAGACACTCTTTCTATTATGGAGAGTTTGATCTTGGCTCAGGACGAACGCTGGCGGCGTGCCTAATACATGCAAGTCGAGCGCGGGAAGCAAGCAATCACCCTTCGGGGTGTGCGCTTGTGGAACGAGCGGCGGACGGGTGA
>NZ_SZNM01000025.1 GCF_005870085.1 Aquibacillus sediminis
CTGTTTCTTGCTTAAACTGCTCACTATATCTTTGCCTATGTTCACCCATGGAAACCCTCCTAGTTATTATCATCATATCCAAATATGACTTTCGTTAACGGGGTATCCACTTTTTATTCTAGCTTCACTCATTCCGCTATTTGCTATTATTCTAGCTATTTTCCCCTCTTTTGAACCTAATAGCGGAATCACAACCTATCGCATTTACTTTTTGGCTCTTTTTCTTGAAATAGCGGATCCACGGACCGGTTCACCTACGGTTGCGGTTGCACATTCCGTTATTAAGTAAAATACAGGCTGTTACGTCATATACTATAGCTCTTGCGACAATCTCAATACAAAAAATTAATCGTGCCTGATCAGCTTATCTGGCACGATTAATTCTCATACTTACAACAATGACTCCGCACCATCAATAAATAATTCCGTTCCTGTGATATGACTTGATGCGTCAGATGCTAAAAAGTGAACCAGGTCAGCTACTTGTTCCGGCTTGCCTGCTTGATGTTCTAATGGTTGGTTACCTTTCGGATAGTTAACCGGTATTTTAATTTTCTTCAATTTCTTTTCTTCCGGAAACGTATTTTCATTTATGTTTGTATCAATTGCACCTGGACAAATGATATTTACACGAATATTGTATTGCGCCAATTCCAGTGCAGCCATTTTACCAAACGCCATTTGACCAGCTTTACTTGTACTATATGCGGACATACCAAAGCCAGAAAAGGTCCGATTTCCATTAATAGAGCTTGTTATAATCACACTACCACCATGTTGTTTTAGATGAGGCACAGCATATTTGACGGTCAAAAAGGCGCTTTTTAAATTGGTCGTTAATGTTTGATCCCAATCATCTGGGGTTAAGTCTTCAATTGGTGCAACGGTTCCATTAATCCCAGCATTTGCAAACACAATGTCTAACCTGCCCCACCTATCAACAATTTGTTTGACACTCTCTTTCACACGATTAGGATCAGACACATCCGTATCAGTTATAATTGCCTCACTTCCTATTTTCTCAATCTCCTTTTTCACTTTCTCTGCATTGTCTTCTTTAAGGTCAACTAACCCTACTTTCACGCCCTCTTTCGCCAAACGAATGGCAGAGGCCTCCCCAATCCCCGAGCTAGCACCTGTTACGAGTGCTACTTTTCCCGAAAGTGTTTGCTTGTTCATTTTCACCCTCCTAATCATTCATTAGAATTTCCAGAAGTAGCTTGGCTATGTAACCCAAGAGTGTAAATTTTATGATAGAAGGGATTCAGATCTCATGTAGAAAACAGTAAACGGGACATTTATTCCGCTATTTTTGGAAAAAGACCTTGATTTGAGCTTCCCCGGACATCTGTTCCGTTATTTTTAAAAAAGGAGTCAAATTCACGCCGTTTTCATAAAATAAAGCACTCAATATCCGTTCCCCCCTTGAATAAGCAGTTTTTGTTTTGTTGAAAAAAAGGAACTAAATGTCCACTGAAGTAAAGTAACACGCATATTCTCCAACCTTCAACAAAACAAACACAGCTTCAACTTTAAAAAGCTCAGAAATGAATCTGAGCTTTTTTGACTTACTTTTATATTGTTCCCACATTGTCAAAAGACGTGTCACTTAGTGCATTATTTTGTATCTAACGGTTTTAAATTTGCCTCAATTTCTTCACGTTGATCTTCAAAAAACGGGGGCAGTGCAATACTTTCACCTAGGTGCTCCACATGTTCATCCGTTGCAAAGCCCGGTCCATCTGTCGCTAACTCAAAAAGAATCCCATTGGGTTCTCGAAAATATAAAGATTTAAAATAATAGCGATCCACCAAGCCAGAGTTTGGCAGCCTGTGTTTGGTAACTCGTTTTTTCCAGTCGGCTAATTCCTCTTCATTGTCCACACGAAATGCAACATGGTGGACACTTCCTCGTCCAGGACGTTCACGTTGTAGTTCTGGTCGATGTTCCACCTGTACTTCTGCGCCAGAACCGCCCTGCCCAGTTTGGTATACTTGTATATCTGGCTGACCTGCTAATGCTGAAGGATAGGTCCCAACATGTCGAAATCCTAATAGTTCTGTGAGTACCTTCACGGTTGGTTCAGGATTTGGTACCGTTAATTTAGCTGGTCCAAGTCCAAGAATCCCATTTTCTTTCGAGACAGGACTTCGATCCCACGGCGTTCCTGCTGCTACCCCTTGATTGGTTTCATCTGAAACGAGAACTAATCGTTGTTCTTCATGGTCTTGAAAGAAAAGGACAGATCGACCAAATTGCTCTGTGATTTCTTCATGTTCCACATCATACTCTTCAAAACGACTTTTCCAATACGTTAGAACTTCATCATTGGCGACACGCAGTGAAGTTGCAGAAATACTATTATTTCCTTGATACGTATGTCCAGCCATCGGTATTTCAAAAAAGGTAAAATCTGTTCCAGGATTACCCACTTCATCCGCGTAAAATAAGTGATACATACTTGTATCATCTTGATTAACAGTTTTTTTGACGAGTCTCATCCCAAGGACTTTTGTATAAAAATCATAATTATCCTTCGCATTTGCGGTAATTGCTGATACATGGTGAATCCCTTTCAATTCCATTACGGTCATCCCTTTCATTTTATTACTTTTAGTTTAACTAGAACACTATCTCAAATTCAAGATATCCATTTTAAATGTTGACTTATTTATTATAGTGTGGAAAAATTAGTTTATAATTACATAGTTTCTACTAGGGGTGCCTATAATGCATAGGCTGAGAGAAGAACGCGATAAAGTTCTTTAACTCTTAAGGACCTGATCTAGTTTATACTAGCGGAGGGAAGTAGCTGTTTAAAGATGGTATATGCCAGGTCCTTATTGTTTAAGGGTCTGGCATTTTTATTTTTAATTAAAGGGGAGAGAACAATGAAAAATACTCGATTATTAACTACCATGGCTGTATTTGTTGCCATTGGTGTGATTGGATCATCATTTCTTTGGTTTCCAACTGGAATTGCCAAAGCGTATCCTGTTCAACATGCAGTCAATGTAATGGCCGCTGTTACGTTAGGACCTGTACCAGCAGTTGTCATTGCCTTCATGATTGGTTTAATACGTAATTTATTAGGGCTTGGTACATTACTAGCATTTCCAGGTGGTATGGTTGGCGCACTACTAGCTGGTTATCTCTATCATTGGACCAAGAAAAAGTATCTAGCAGCAACCGGTGAAATGATCGGAACTGGAATTATAGGCTCGTTATTATCAGTTCCCTTTGCGAATATATTGATGGGGCAATCTGTAGGAGCAATAGCATTCATACCAGGTTTTGTCGTTAGCAGTTGTACTGGTGCATTGATTGGCTTATTTGTATTATCGCGGGTGAAGCAGCAGAATTTGATACCGAAACAATTACAATCCTAAAATTTATAATTTGGTTCCTTATTCCGTATTTTAGAGAACTCGAACCTCTTAAAAAGAATCATGCTTCCTAAATACAATTTTCAACAGTAAAAACGCTGCTTTCCTCATTAGGATAGCAGCGTTCCTAATCCTATTTATTCCCAAAAAACGCCTCAGCTTTTTCTAAATAAACTTCTTGATCAGGCAGTAAATCGTACTCTTCTTCAATAGCATCAACAGGGCAGACTGCCTTACATGCGCCACAGTCAATACAAATATCTGGATCTATATAAAATTGATCTTTTCCTTCCTCGATACAATCTACAGGACAAACGGTAACACATTCGCCCGCTTTCTCTGTTGAACATGGTGCCGTGATGACAAACGCCATTTATGTTCCCCCCTTATTTAATTACCTATATTTATTTAATAACAGGATGGCGACTCGTTGCAAGAAATGCGCTTTTAATTAACCGGTTATTAAAGACCTCTTTAAAAGGGATTGCTTTGACGTAAAAAGTATAGTATTCCGACGTAAGTTTTACGAGAGGTGACCTTCTTTCAATCTGAATAGGGTGCAAAGATAGGTCAGCAAAATTGGGTGGGAGTTTGAATCTGTCGATATAGAGCCTGTCATGACACTTTCTGCTAAAACTTGAGACCTTGACTGTCGAGAGAAGGCCCGTCACGACACTTTCTGCTAAAATCTGTGACTTTAACTGTCGAGAGAGAGCTAAAAAGTACAACAACCACCCCACCCATACACAAAAATCAGAGCATAACAAAACTGGACAACCTAAGCTGTCCAGTTTATCTATTATACTCGATTCATTTCATCTGGGTCTGGCCCAACACGTTCTTCTTTATTTAATTCATTTATTGCCTTCATATCTTCTTCAGATAATTCAAAGTCAAACACGTCTGCATTCGCAACAATTCGTTGCTCTTTAACCGATTTCGGAATAGTAACTACTTCACTTTGTAAGTCCCAGCGAATAATTACTTGTGCTGTACTTTTGCCGTGTTTTTCAGCAATCTTCGTTAAAGTTGGGTCATCAAGTAATTGCCCTTGTTTTAATGGAGACCATGCTTCCAATTGAATCCCATGCTTTTTGCAGTATTCATGCAGTTCTACCTGTGCTAAATGCGGATGGAATTCCACTTGGTTTACCATCGGCTTTACTTCAGCATCTTGAATCAAATCTTCTAAGTGATGCTCTTTAAAATTACTTACCCCAATCGCACGAATTTTACCGTCTTTATATAATTTTTCCATTGCCTTCCAGGTCTCTTTGTATTTTGCTTGTTCTGGTACAGGCCAGTGGATTAAGTATAAATCCAAATACTCAAGTCCAAGTTTGTCTAGGCTTGTTTCAAATGCCTGTAAGGTTGATTCATACCCTTGATCTGCATTCCAGACCTTGGACGTTATAAACAATTCTTCACGAGGTACCCCGGATTCTTTAATTGCTTGCCCAACGCCTTTTTCATTTTTATAAACAGCAGCAGTATCAATACTTTTATACCCATGTTTTAATGCAGATTTTACTGAATGAATCACTTCGTCTCCATCTTCCACTAAAAAAACACCTAAACCTAACCAGGGCATTTTCACCCCGTTATGTAATGTTGTTGTGTCCTGTAATTGCGTTGGCATAACTATTCCTCCTTCTGTTCATACATTCTTTATTCTCCCACAGGATTAGAAAAAAATGAATTAATTTGCACGTTATGTTTACCACAACCCATTTTTCACATAAAAAAAGGAGGCCACCCTACTTAGGATTGACCTCAAAATAAAATATAATATTATTTGGATTTTGCATTTTTAGGTTTGGTAACAATTCCTTGTTCCACACCTAGTTTTTGCGCGACCCGCACTGCCCCCCATAAAGTTGGCAGCATAATGATCGAAACGGGTACGGCTGTGACAACGATCGAATTTTGAATAGCTGAAATACTATTTTCTCCAATTGCCAGTAACATCGCAGACATTGCACCAAAAATAATCACCCAAAAAACTCGGATCCATCGTTTTGGTTTATCATCACCAGTCAACGTTACCGCAACCGTGTAGGAAATGGAGTCCACTGTTGTCGTAACAAAGACTAATGTCACAATTAAAAAGCCGATTGCTAAAAATATACCTAATGGAAGTTGCCCCATAATCGACATAACCGCCGCAGGCATACCACCTTCAGCAAAAGGTTCTGAGATAGAGCCAGGTTTGTCTAACTCGATCTTTATCCCAGTACCACCGACAACAGTGAACCAGAAATTCGTTACTAATGGAGCAACAATCGATACCGCGATAATTAGTTCACGGATTGTTCTTCCACGAGAAATTCTTGCAATAAAAATTGCCATCATTGGGGCGTATCCAAGGAACCAGCCCCAGAAGAATACGGTCCACCAACCAAGCCATCCTTTATCACCTTGATATAAAGCCATTGTCAGCATGTGTTGAAAATGGAAACCCTCTGCTGACACAAATTTATTAAGAATAAACATCGTTGGACCTAAAACTAAAATAGCTGCTGCTAAAAATACAGTTAATCCAACATTCATTCGACTCAAGAACTGAATGCCTCGATCGACTCCAGTTGCAACAGAGATTGCTGCAATTACAACTAGACCAATGACAATAATAATATTGGTTGTTAATGTATTGGGGATACCAAATACCCAGTTCAAACCATATCCTAGTTGTAAACCTAGAAAACCAATTGGCCCCATTGTACCAGCAGCAACTGCTACAATAGAGATAACATCGGCAGCAGCACCTGTAATACTCGATTTACGGAAAATCCTTTTGCCAAAAACTGGATAAAGAAACGCTCTTGGCTTCATTGGATATCCTTTATGATAATGACCATACATAAGAACAATCGTTGCCAATGTCCCTAAAATTGCCCAAGCTAGAAAGCCCCAATGCAAGAAGCTTTGAGCTAGTGCCGGTTCAATACCAGCTTCGGTTAAAGATTGATCTTCAAATAATGGTGGTGTTTCAAGAAAGTGACTTAATGGCTCCGATGCAGCCCAGAATACCCCACCTGCTGCAAGCAACGTACAAAGGATCATCGCGACCCAACGATAATAACCATTTTCTGGTTGCGACTTTCCACCTAAACGAATTTTTCCATATTTACTGAAGGCTAATATTAATCCAATTACAAAATTCGCTAGAAGTAATACTTCCCAGTAAGATCCAAAATAGGTGGCACTAAAGTCAAATGACGTGTTAATCCACGACTCCACCATTTCTAAGTCAAACATCGCTATAATAACAAATAGGATTAATAATCCTCCACTAATAATAAAAACGGGCTTATCTAATTCTTTCTTTGACGTAATACTTTCTTTTTGATGCACTCTTTTCCTCCTAATTTTTAGAAGCAAGTACCCACAATAACTTCCCTTCTCTCTCTATATCTGTCATTGCAGACCGTTGGATGGGAATTTTTTTAAAATATGTTGGTTGGCCGTTGACGCCACCTTTTCATTTATACTATCAGTTTGCACCAACTGCTTAGTATAAATACAACACTATAGACATTTTATAGTATTCGTCTAAATTAGCTTCATAACCATCAGCTTGCTTTATTTTTGTACTACATATTTACTTTGTCATATTACTTAAAAAAGCTGAAGGCTAAATCACTCCCAACTATTGTTTATAACATAGCCATTAATTATATAGACATTTCACTAAATTGTCAATTATTTGGATTTATACAAGAATAGGAAAAGGTCAATAGCATTAGCTTATTGACCTTTGTTCACTTCATAAATCTTATAATGTGTATAGTAATCATTTGGAACTTGTTCAATGAAAGGACTTGGTTTCCCTAACGAAAACATTTTTAGCTCATGCATGGCTCTAGTTCCGGCCGTATAAAATAAATTTCTCTCTAAGTCTCGATTGTATAGTTGTTCAGATGCATTATGAATGATCACCGCATCAAATTCAATTCCTTTAGCCAAATATGCTGGAATCACGACAATTCCTTTACTAAACGTATGTGTGTCATGGTTCATTAATTTCACATCCAGACGGTGCTGCAAGTTCCGATAAACAATCGTGCTTTCCCTCATTGTCTTACAAATGACCGCAATTGTCTGATGGCCTCGTTCTTCCATGTCCTCGATTTGTTCGACTAATTTTTCGTATAGTATTTCATAATTCCCTACTTCAGTAAGAACTGGTTTCACTCCATCACGGTTAAAAGGCTCAATTTGATCCCCTTCAGGCATAAAAGATTTTGTGAAATCCACAATCTGTTTTGTTGAACGATAACTTCTTCTTAAAGTAATCTTTTCGTGCTTTTCTTTCATTTTATCCGATAACAAGGTTTCTTCATGTAGTGCATGCGCATAAATTGCTTGACTAATATCTCCAAGTAACGTCATGCGACTATTTGGAAAGAGGCGCTTTAAATAAGCAAATTGAAATGGCGAATAATCCTGTGCTTCATCAATAAATACATGCTGAATCGATAGGTTTGATTGGAATCCAGTCAACAGTTTCTTGAAATAGAGATATGGCGTAGCATCCTCCCATGTTAGCTGGTTATTTTTTATATACTCGATCGTTCGTTTACAAATCGCATCCCAATTAAGTGGTAATTGTTGTGAGTAAATATCTGCCAACTCTTGATCAAGAAATAACTTAATAAATGTATTTTTAACATCTACAAAGTAAAATAACTTAACCTTTTGCCTTAAAGGTTTCAGTTTATTAGCGATCACCTTTCTCCTTAGTAATTCCTCTTCACGATCAAAGTCATCAAAAGTATCTTCAGAAAAAGGGTTTTCTTCTTGTAATTGTTGATGAACTTTCAGGTAATCTTCCTTATCCAATAGTTGAATTTCATCTAATACCCAATCTTGATTTTTCTCTTTTCGTGCAAATTGTTTTAGTTTAGTCAGTAGCCATTCTGATACAGCTTCAATCCGGTTTGGGATAGCCATTGAGGCATCTAAGCCATAAAAATAGGATTCGATTTCTTCCTTAGTTACCAAGGTTTGTCCCCGGAATGTAATATTGGTAAATACGACGCCTTTTTGTTCTAATTTATTAACAAACGTATCGATCATTCGCTTATATTCAAGGCTTGCTTTAAAACGAATCGCTTCTACCCTTGTATCATAGTTCTTACCAGTTCCATTTAAGTAATATTCCATTTGATCGAACGGTGATTCAATCGTAAACTGCTTATCTAACTGCCCATTCACATAATCGGAGAACGTCGTTTGCTGCATATTTTCTTCTCCTAATTCAGGTAAAACTGTTGCAACATAACTATTAAATAATGGATTAGGAGAAAATAAAACAATATTTTCTGAGTTTAACACTTCTCGGTATCGATACAATAAATAGGCGACTCGTTGTAAGGCTGCAGATGTTTTTCCACTACCAGCTACCCCTTGGACAATCAACAAATTACTTTTTTCATTACGAATAATTTGGTTTTGCTCACGTTGAATCGTGGCAACAATGCTTTTCATATTCGTATCCGCGTTGCCTCCAAGTACCGCTTGCAGCAAGTGATCCCCAATCGTTAAACCTGTATTAAACATCCCTTTCAGTTTTCCATTGCGAATGATAAACTGTCGCTTAAGCGTGATTTCCCCTTCAATCGTTCCGTCAATTGTTTCATACTCCGCCTCACCTGGTGGGTAGTCGTAGTACAAACTTGAAATAGGCGCTCGCCAATCATAGATTAAAAAATCATCATCGTTTTCATCCATTAATGATGAAATCCCAATATAAATTGGTTCCTCGTAGGCCTCTCCATCCTCTTTAAAATCAATCCTACCGAAATATGGCGAATCCTCCAATCGATATAACGTTTTTAGGTGTTCATTTACTTGCCCATAGCTTCTCTCGCGTTCCGATAGAAATTCTGCTTGTTGTTTTAAACTTGCCTGTGTCTCAATCACATCATCCATTTCATCCAAGTTTACGGTAACATCTTCCCAGAAGTTTTTCCTTATATCGATGACCCCTTCTTTTAAGCCACCTTCACGATCACTTAACTTTTCAATTTTATTATTTATCTCATCAACCACTTGATCAACACGTTCTTGTTCTTCCATCCACTCTTTATCATTTTCATTCATTTCTAACACCCCCAATAAAATACACGAACAGCTATATAGATACTTCTTAATAGTAGTTATCGTTAGCGAATTATTTCTATGTTAAACCTTAAATCTATATTATTATATACACAAGTAAAACGGAAAACCATGTTGATGTAACTGTTTGTTATATTTTGCCAATTTATTCTAAGAAGTATGGTGATACGACCTTTCTTCCAACCATTTATAGAAAAGTACTGACCAAACACACACAAAGTTCATCTTACTTATTCGATGTAATGTTAAAGCTTTCCTTGCTTGATCCAAAAATAATTATTCGATCCACGTTATCTTGCCTACTGTACGGTGATTATTACCTTAGTTTACGACGCGAATTGCTCATTCATGCTATCCAAGCCCTTTGAATCTGTTCATAGGACAAATTAAACCTTCATAAGTGTATTCTATATAGAATCTACCACCAATTACATGATTATAATCGTTAGTCAGCACCATTTTTTATTATGGTTCTCGACGCAGGAAAAAGATACTGTATACCTACATTCGAATCACTTCATTTTTTTACACGTGTGATGTAACATATGTATTTAGTAATACGAATTATATTGATAGAAAGAAGTGATCACTATTACCCAAGAACAAACCGTTAAGAGGAATTTGTTCATCATGTGGTTTGCCAACTTCTTTATAGCAGGAAGCATCACCATGGTATTACCATTTTTGTCATTATATATTGAAACATTAGGAGACTTTAGTGACCAATATGTACAAAATTGGTCAGGCATCACATTTGCTGTTACATTTGTAGCAGCTTTTATTTGTTCACCTATTTGGGGTAAAATAGGGGACCGTCACGGAAGAAAGCCCATCTTAGTCATTTCTGGAATCGGCCTTGGTTTATCTGTTTTATTGATGGGGTTTACCACTTCTGTTTGGCAATTATTTTTATTACGTTTATTAATGGGCGTATTCACAGGCTTTGTATCGATGTCACAGGCGTTCATCTCCACACAAACCCCAAAACATATTGCTGGCCAAGTTCTAGGTGTATTACAAACAGGAAGTGTGACAGGTAGTTTAATGGGGCCACTAATCGGAGGGGTAATCGCAGATACGTTTGGCTATGCCGCAACATTTAAGTCTATCTCTACACTACTACTGTTATCAGGTATTCTTGTTTGGATTGGTGTGAAAGAGTTTAAACTAGAAGATTCAGAGCCAAACACCAAAACAAGTTATTCTAGTAAAGAAGTCCTTCAACACATTATTCAAAACCGTCTACTGTTGATTGTCATGTTGATTTCCATGTTTATTCAAATTGCACACTTTAGTATTCAACCGATCCTCTCTTTATATGTAGGGGAATTGCATGGCCCTGAAAACCTTGCCTTATATGCTGGGATTGCTTTTTCAGCTGCCGGGGCAGGTAACCTATTGATGTCTAGAAACTGGGGTAAAATTGCGGACCGTGTCGGTTATATTAAAATATTAATTGTTTTACTATTTATGGCCGCAATCGTTTATTTCCCAGGTGCTTTTGTTACGAACATTTGGCAACTCGTTGTTTTACGTTTTTTATTAGGCGTTTCGATTGGTGGCGTGATCCCTGTTCGCGTTGCTTACATCCGCCAAGAAGCACCAATTGCCATGCAAGGGGAAGTATTAGGGTATAACACAAGCATTCGTTTCCTAGGAAATACAATTGGTCCATTACTAGGTGGATTTCTTGCAGGTTACTTTGGCTTTTCTGCTGTATTCTTCGTCACGAGTTTCTTGTTATTACTCAGTGCAATCGCACTATGGGCTGCTGCTCAACGAAAGCCCGCAGCCATTAAAGAGCACTCGCATTCTGTCTAAAAGAAGCAGGGGCGTAATGTGCAGGACTGACAAAACTCTTGTGAAATCTATTAAAACTTATTTCATTATACGCTATAAGTCTTTAACTAGCCAGACTATTTAGTGACCAGTCAAACTTACGCGATCGAGAGAAAAATGCTAATAACATTAGAAATAACATAATAATTAACATACATTCTCCTAACCCTATTTAGCAGTATAAATAGCAAACTAAAACGCTCAGAACCTGAGCGTTTTTTATTGTATATTTAATTTTTCTTCTTCAACTAAAGACCCGGGTTTGTTGAATAACAGCATCTTTTGCCACTATTGCATTTGTTGCGCCAAATCAATTAGCATTTCTTTCACTTTATTAGGATTATCCGTTTCCCCACTAAAATTAAGGGAATAATAAACGCCATTTTGTTTCCACTCCACAGAAACGGAATAACCGTCATTCGGAGGTCTATCTGGTATAAAATAAATCTCTTTATTATTGTCTAAGGTGATCTTTTCTGAATCTTCGTTTAGATAGTTTACTTCAAAATCCCTTGCATAAATCGTTAAGGTATTTCTGTACTTATCATCTGAGGTTGCTAAAAGCTCAATGGAAATATCTTTACCATCTTCGGTATCTATCCAATCAATGATGGTTGTTGGTTTGAAGGGCTCAAATGTTTTTGGTAAGTTGGGAACGTTTAAATTGAATGGCATTGCATTAATCGCTACATCTAAAGATGGCGCTTTGTATTGCTTCCCTTCGAGATCATTCGCATTTTGAATCACTTGATCAGCTTCAAGGTTTTCAATATCTAATGTTTTATTATTTTCTTGACAAGCTACAAGCATTATAAGTAAAAACAAAACTATAATTTCTTTCAATGTTCTCCTCCTTGTTCTCTTTAGTTCCACTTTACATAAACCAAAATCCTTGTTGAAGATTACTGCTCTTTACTTTATGTACAGCTAGTCATAATGATTTTATCATAAAATTCCAACAATTAATTTAAAAAGAGAGGAACGTCTCCAATAATTTGACGTTCCACTTGTTGTGGTAATACCTCGGTTAAATTCTCCATAGCCTACTAAATAATTTTATAAAACTTAAAACCCCAAAAAAACGTTGGAAAACAGAAACAACTCACTATTAACATCACAAATGACATTAGAAATAACATAAAAATTAACCATTCGCTTTAGCACCTTAAATTCAGCAGTAAAGATTTATGTACACATGGTAAAAAGGTTGCTATTTACCATGTTAATTAAGGTGTTAAAATCAATAGATGTTGTTATATCCGTAAAAACAGGAGGAGTACGAAACGTTATGCGTTTTGTACTCCTAAATAGTGTGTTATTTATTATTTTCTCCCCCTACAACTAAAACCCGTTACTTTTAAGCTGAGCTTTTTTGTTTGCTATGTTGATTATAGTCTTTTTTGTCTTTTAACTTCCACATTTGTTCTAGCGCAATCACCAATGTTGTACCGACCAACAATCCGTTACTAGCAAAGTTTTGTACGATTGTGGGGAGATCAATGAAGACTTCAGGTGGTAAAAACATTGTCCCCATTCCAATCAAATAAGAAATTCCAATAATCATTACCTTTTGACTATCTAGTCCATCATAGGAAACATTTCGAAGCGCTAAACCTACTAGTTGAACAAAAGTTGCTAGTAAGGCAGCATTAGCAACTGGTGCTGGAATTGCCGCCACAAATTGTACCAATGGTGGAAAGAGCGAAACAAGTATTAATACAATTGATGCATAGATAAATGGCGCTTTCCTCTTTTGACCTGTTAAACCGATAAAACCAGCTGATGTTGCTAGCGGAACATTTGCAACTGCTGCAAAGCCACCAGCAAGTCCGTGATTTATCCCGGAAAAGGCACTGCCTCGATTTACTTGGCCATGATCATAATCTGCTTTTCCATTAAGTATTTGACTAATAGCAACAATTGATGCAACAATGTTTGACAATAAAATAATGGCTGTAACAAAAGCAATCGGAATTAAACTGATATCAAAGTCAGGCATTCCAAAGGCAAACACCTCTGGTACAGAAAATAATGAAGCTTGGTTCGTCACTGCCTGGTTTCCTACCACTAATGCAAAAACCATCCAACCAATCACAATTCCAATTAATACTGCGTAATTACTTAACCAACCACGTGCAAACGTAGATAAACCCAATACAATAAAAAATGTAGCAAAGGCAATTATAGCTTCTGCTAACTGGATTGATTCCACACCCTGCTGAAGCCCTAACATTCCTTGTAGAAATGTCCCACTCAATTGCACGGTAAGCAACAAGAAAAACGTCCCAATCACTAACGGAGTAAAAATCGGCAATATTTTCGCAGCAATTTTAAACACGCCAAATAATAATAGAAATGCCCCCGTCAGAATCATGGTTGCTTCTAATTGCTGAAGCGACTCCGTTAAACTAATGCCGCTTTGCACACCTGTTATCGCCATCACAGAGAAAATACTAATCCAAATCCCTGCCGGCCCCTCCATAATTGGCAAACGATGCCCTAGCACCCCTTGAAGCAAGGTGGCAACACCCGCAACAAATAATGTTCGTTGCATTAAGCCAGAGATTTCAATAAAACTCAACTCAAAAATAGCCCCAATTACGATTGGCATTGCAACCGTAGTCGCTAGAAAGAAAATAAACCATTGCACTGTCTCCATTGCCGTTTGTGTAATGGAGTGTTGTTGATTATTCACATTTTCCTCTCCTTAGAACGTAAAATAAGAAAAGCCACTACTATTAATGGCTTTTCTTATTTTATCATTAAAACTTTATTAAAATTGTATAAATGCTTATAGAACTTGAGGTATACCAACACTAACGCTTGGCAATAACATCCATTTCGATATTAACTCCTTTAGGTAAACGACTCACTTCAACTGTCGCTCTAGCTGGATATGGCTCGGTTAAGTAGGCAGAATAAACTTGGTTTACCGTTGCAAAGTCATCCATATTGGTAATATAAATGGTAAATTTGACTACATCAGTAAATGTTATACTTGCTTCATGAAGAATAGCTTCAATATTCTTCATTACTTGTGCGGTTTGATCTTCAATGCCTGAAGCGATTTCACCAGTTTCTGGATTAATTGGAATTTGCCCAGAAACAAATACTAAATCACCTAAGTCAATCGCTTGTGAATATGGACCAATTGCTTGTGGCGCTTTTTTGGTTTGAATTGCCTTCGCCATAGATATCCACCCTTTCAATATGTAAGAATATTTAATCAACTCTATTAATTTTAACATACTATCGGATTTTTAGTAGAATATATTTAAAATATATTTTGAAAGGATGCTTTTAATGAAAAAAATGTTTCCATTACAAACACATTCTCACTCACAAATGATCGAGATTACGGATCAACTTGAAAACTGGATTTCAGAAACAGGCGTTCAAGAGGGGATATTGGTTGTCTCCTCCATGCATACGACTGCAGGCATAACGGTTAATGAAAATGCCGATCCAGATGTCAAAACAGATATGTTACGACGATTCGATGAGGTTTATCCATGGGATCACGCAAAAGATAAGCATATGGAAGGAAACACAGCGTCACATATGAAAACGAGCACAGTCGGCCATGCACAAACATTGATCATTTCCAAAGGTCGATTAATGCTAGGAACTTGGCAGGGAGTCTACTTTTGTGAGTTTGATGGGCCTAGACACAGAAAGTATGTAGCAAAAATAATGGAAGGGTAACTATCAGCGTGAGAATCAGTAGACAAGGCATAACGGTTCTATATTCCGCTACTTCGTGAAAAAGGGGCTAAAGACAGATCCATCCGGTTCATTCCGTTATTTGGCACTAAACAGGGCTAAACAACTTAAAAATTGATACATAACGGAATAAGGAACCGCTTCATCCCTCAGGAAGGATACTTTTATAATGAAATAGCGGAATGAGAGCCCGCTTCCTTAACTTCCTTAGACAAAGAGCTTCCAGATTCCGCTATTTCATAAAAACTGACCAAGTAGTAATGACTGCTTAGCTTACATACTAGGACAATGAATACTCCATTCAAAAAACAATATCTTCTAGTTTATGAATGGTCTCTGTTAGATCAGCATGAATGACATAATCAAACAAACCATCTGCTGCTGTAGGTTCACGATTAATAATTACCATTGGCATTTTTAGGTGACTAGCATAATTAGGCAAAAGGCTAAACGGCGTAACAGTAAGGGAAGTTCCTAACACAAGTAACATTTGACTTGAGTCAATAACCGCCTCAGCTTCTGTATGCTTAGTGATTGGGTCTCCAAACAACACAATATTTGGTTTCAGTACATCTCCACAACCTGACTGATTACAATATGGAACCGCCTCTTTCATCACATAGTCTAAATCGTAAACAGTACCGCAACTCGGACAAATTGCCGTATTTAAGTTGCCGTGATACTCTATCACACGACTACTGCCTGCTTCGCGGTGTAATCCATCGACATTTTGTGTCACAATAGATAGTTTCTTTCCCTCATTCTCTAGTTCTTTAAGAAAATAATGTACGCGATTCGGTTGATAGTCTTTCAACAATTTTATTTGAAATATATCTTTATACTTCACCCAAAAATCTTCTGGATTTGTAAAAAAGTACTCCCGTGACATATAATATTCTCGGGAATGATCTTGTGACCAAATTCCTTTTGTTGAACGAAAATCCGGGATCCCACTTGCTGTTGAAACACCAGCACCTGTTAAGACAACAATGTTGTTTGCTTGTTTTATTTTCTGCGTGAGTTCACGTAGTTGTTCCAATTGCTATCACTCCTTCATGGATAACATATCTTTAGTATTGTTTCCATGTCAAAGCATCTGAACCCCCTTCGTTACACTTGATTCATTAAAAACAATCCTGTACATCTTGGTCTTAAATGATGGGCTTCATGCAAACTCTCTTCTAATAGACTGTTCGGTATACCTAACTCTTCAGTTGTCGTCGGACCACCAACTGTCGCTAATAGCTTCCTAATTTGCTGTGACGATGGAAGTTCATCAATAAGTTCCTTTATTTCATCACCATAACGAGACCATTCCTGTTGAAATTTCGAGTGAACGGCCACCTGATTATTCTGTAATTGCTGTTTCCATTCCTTGTAACGATCAGATAAAATGGCTGTTGCAACTCCTACCTTGGCGCCATGGAGCAATTGGACTTTGTCTTGTTTTAACAACTCCATTTCCCAATAATGGGAAAGATGATGCTCACCACCTGAAGCAGGCTTTGAGTGATTCAGTATTAACATTACTAAACCAGAGTCAATTAAAGCTTCCATCAACACTTGCATTCCTTTATCATCACCACTTGCAATCAAATCTACATGTTCTACACAAGTATCTAATGCATTTCGTGTGATGGATGCTGCCAACTGATTATAAGGCTCGTTGCCAATACATTCAGATATCTTCCAATCTAGTAATGATGTATATTTTCCCAAAATATCCCCAAACCCTGCTGCAGTCATCTCCTTTGGCGCCTCTTTAATAATATCTATATCTGCGAACACAGCAATCGGTGCCGTTGTTTGAATCGTTTGTTTAAACCCTCTCAAAATTAACGGCGCACCTTTCGATGTAAATCCATCAACAGAGGCTGCAGTTGGTACCGATATAAAAGGAATTTTCATTTTATGGGCTGCAAATCGAACAATATCATGAATCGTACCAGAGCCTACCGCTATTAACACATCTGTATCACTTGGCACTTCTACCAATAATTGGACAATAGCTTGTTCATCAGCTAGGACTTGGTTGTGTTTATTTGGGTGTAAAAGTAACTTACTAACTTTTTCCACTTTAGTAGTTAAAGATGAATTCATACCTTCCCCTAATATTAAGTTCGTGTTTTTATCACATACAATTGTTACATTATTAAATTGTCTATAGTTAATATAATCAGCTATATTTTCTAAAACGTCTTTTTTTACAACTATTTTGGCTAGACTCATTTGCAATAATTGATGCTGTTTTAGTAACTTACTAATTTCTTTTGTCATCATTTACTTCAATCCCTATTTATCATAGATATAAAAAGGACATATAATATGTAATATGCCCTCATTAGATTGATACATTTTTATTATTATCAATTTTATTAAAAACTTGTATTGAAACATACATAATCCCCAATGTAATTAGACTAAAAGAAAAGAATGGTATAATTCCTGGAAACTTTAGGGAAAAGTAGATTACTAACATTAGAATTATACCATTGGCTAGAGTATAATGAATTTTTGTTAAACCTATAATTAGTGCATTTTTAATTTGTTGCAACCAAGATGTTTGATAATGCACTAATAACGGGAAGATCCAAATAACAATAATTGTGTAAAAGAAAAGAATAAAGTAAAAGGCAAACGGTACAACAAACGAAAATTCACCTGCTGATAGTCCTATTAATCGATAATTAACATATAATACTATCCCTATTATCGTTAATAACCAACCAACCATATTAGATACATAAAATTCTTGACGGTAAACACGCTTAAACACCTGCCAAATTTTTATGTCGTGTTCTCCCCTTAACCATTTTCTACAAATACCTAATGCCGCTATCGTTGCAGGAAATACCCCTCCTATTAATAACCCAAATAAGGAGAATACAATCCATAAGATATTAACAGTTGCAACACGTGTAAACCACCTTAAAATTAAATCTAATGATGATACAGTTTGTTTGCCATTCATTTTTGTTTCACCTTCTCAATTCTTTTTCTAACTTACCCTTTAACTCCACCAACTGAAAGCCCTGATATGAAATAACGTTGGAAAAAAATAAATAGTATTATTATTGGAATAATCGTCATTACTGAACCTGAAATTAATATATCATAGTTATTTCCGTATGGCGTGAGTAATGATGCTAATCCAATAGGTAAAGTAAACATATCATTTGATCTAAGTACTAGTAATGGCCATAAGAAGTTGTTCCAACTAGCTAGCCCTTGCAAAATTGCCATTGCTGCAAAAGATGGCAACATAAGTGGCATCATTATTTTAAAGAATATTCCATACTCTGTTGTCCCATCTATTCTAGCAGCATCCATTAGTTCCTTAGGAAGCCCAAGTGCATATTGTCTAAAAAAGAATACTGCAATAGGAGCCACAATTAACGGAAGCATTACAGCTAGATAAGTGTCCATTAACCGTAAGTCAATAAATAGCTGGAACAATGGTAACATTAGTATTTCAAACGGAACCATAATAATAAATAATACTAGTAGAAATATAAAATTGTTACCTTTAAAATCATACACAGCAAGTGAATAACCGACCATTGATGAGAAAAATAATGATAAAACTATGGTTAATGATGATATAATTAAACTATTTCCATACCATTGCCAGTATTCGCTAGCTTGGGTGAAAATATATGTATAATTTTCAACCGTTAGTTCGCTTAAACTAAATGTTAGGCTTATACCGTTTCGCATTAAATCAGATGCTGGCCTAAATGAAGAGACTAACAAACTGAGGATCGGGAATAATGCGATAAACGAAATGAACACAAACGAGAGATTAATTGTCCATTTTAGCGCAGTTTGTTTTTTTGATTTCATCTATTCATCTCCCCTTTTAAATGCTCCGGTTAGTAGAAGTTGTACAAAGCTAATTACAAATATTATAAGTATTAAAACAACTCCAACAGCTGCACCAAATCCCATATCATTTTGCTGAATACCTTGTTGATACATGTAACCAACTACAGTTAACCCAATGTTACCTGGTGAATTGGTTTCCCAGAAGACATAACTTTCTTCAAACATTCTAAAGCCATTTATAATAGAAATAGTGGATACAAATATAACAATCGGCTTTAAGTGCGGTAATGTTACATACAAAAACTTTTGAATTACATTAGCTCCATCGATATCCGCAGCTTCATATAGCTCTTTAGGAACATTTTGTAAAGCTGCTAAGAAGTATAAAACATTTACTCCCATCCATCTCCATGAGCAAAGCAAAACCATTAATAACATAGCTGACCATGAATTATAACGCCAATCAACTGGTTCAAACCCAAAAAATGTTACGACCTGATTGGCTACCGCTACTTCAGATTCGCCAAATACCATTCTAAATATAGTACCAGCCACGATAATAGATGCTAGAGAAGGTATAAATAATGATGCTCTAAAAAAAGTTTTAAACCGGACTAATTTAGAGTCTAAAAAAACAGATAGAATAATTGGTACTATTACTAAAATTAAAACTGTTAAGATCACATAAATAGTTGTGTTAGATAGCGCTTTATAAAATGTTGGATTAAGTATTCTTTCATAATTCTGCCATCCAATAAATGTTGTCTGTCCAGGTAATACTTTCTGAAAGCTCATTACAAAAGCTTGCACAGCAGGGATAAATGTAAGAAGTAAAAATGAAATAACAAAGGGTAATATAAAAACGTAAGGTACTACTTTTTTTGAATTTAGAAAGTTCAGCATTCTTTTTAACCGTGAACTTTCTCTATTTACCTCTACATTTGTTTTTGTAGGTGTTTCTAACATAATTTCCCTCCTCAACTGTGAATTCAAGGACAGGCATCACGCCTATCCTCAAATTCATTCCTATTGACTATTGCATTTGGCCTTTTAAAGTTTCTGCTGTTTCTTTTAGCGCATCTTCTGGTTCTCTGTTATCTTCGCGAATTACACCATGCAATACATTCGCACCAAGCTCTTCAAGCACATCTGGTGTATATTCTGTCATATTCACACCAGAAATATCATCACGGATATCTAGTAAAATATCAAATATATCATCATGGAAATATTCATAAAACTCGTTATCTGCTCTCACTTCTGGGTCGTCCCAAACGTCCCATCTTGGAGGGTCAAAACCTAATTGTTTCCATAACTGAATATTACCTTCCTCTGATAGCTTTGTGAAACTCAAAAACTCCTTAGCTAGTTCAACATCAGCTGATTGACTAGTAACAGCGGTACCTGTTCCTCCCATTGCAACTGACCTTATATCAGAATCTGACCATACTGGCATTGGGCGAATCTGAATTTTTCCATTTAAGTCTGGCATATATTCAGTAAAGTCTTTCATATAATACATCGGTACCGTCATTGAAGCAGCCCCACCGTCATTCATAAAGCCATAGAATTCTTCAGTGTGGAAGTCAGCCCCTGGCGGTACTACTGCAATCTCGTGTTCATTAACCATTTCATCAATAAATTTCAATGTTTCAATATTATCCTCATTTGCAAGTGTCAACTCACCATTATCATCAAAAAAACCTGAACCTTTTTGACTTATATAAGGCCAGAATCCATACCAGTTAGTAGGTATTACTGACATTGGCTTTCCAGTGCTTTCAAGAACTTGTTTACCAGCTTCTACATAGTCATCCCAAGTATCAATTGAATCAATATCAACTCCAGCTTCATCCATAATATCCATGTTATAATAAACTACTGTTGCCCCTAGATGTGTTGGTGCACCATAATACTGATCCTCTTTACTATACATATCTAACCTTTCAGTAACAAAGTTATCTATTATTGGATCAAGTTGATCATTCAAGGATTCAAGTTGTATATCTCCTTGTAAGAAATTAGGGAATTTAGCAATTTCTATATCAACCAAGTCCGGAGCCCCTTCTCCTGATTGAAGCGCTAACAATAAATTGTTATGCATTTGATCAAATGGGTACGTTTCAGATATTAACTTAATAGCACGATCCGGATTTTCTTCATTCCATCTTTCAGCTGCATCATTAAAGAATTCAGCATGTGTACCAGCAAATGTCCAAAATGTTAATTCTGTTGCATCCTCAATATCTGATCCAGCTTCGAGGGTTTCATCCGCACTTCCTCCAGATGATTCCTCTCCGCCTCCACACGCAGCTAATAATCCTAGTAAAAAAATAACCATACCAAGTAATAAGATTTTTTTCATTAGTTCTCCTCCTTAGCCTTTTTATCTTAAAAATAATTAAATAGCTATTCAGTAGTTTTTAAGTGGTCATTTTACCTTTTCAAACGCAAAACATTCCATGATGTCTTTGACAAATTCACTTCTAAGTGTCCATTTTCTAATTTAGAATCACCATTCGTATGCGGGGCAACAACTTGCTCGGCTGGAGTATTTACAGCCTTCAGATCATCATTTTCTAAAACAATATGTTCTATTAAACGATAACCTTCAAAACTTCTTATATCCGCTGAAAGACTGATAGATTCTTCTAAATGTTTGTTTACTATAAATAGCGTAACTTCTTCATTCTCTTCATTATAGACTGCTGCGCAATCTACATAAGGGACATCAGTATAATCTTTACTATCATACTTCGGTGATGACAGTACTGGCTCTAACGATACCCCACGCCCAAATACAGAAGCATGCATATATGGGTAATAAATAGTTTGTTTCCAAGAACGACCATTATTTTCAGTCATAATTGGAGCTATTACATTCACTAACTGAGCGAGACATGCCATTTTCACACGATCAGCATGTTTCAAGAAAGTAATTAACATGCTCCCCACTAGTAAAGCATCCTCAAAATTATAATGGTCTTCTAGTTGAGGAGGAGCAATAGACCAAGGTTCAATTTTCTTATCCGCATCATTCGAATGATACCAAACATTCCATTCATCAAAACTTAAATTAATTGTTTTCTTACTACGGTGTTTAGCTTTTATGTAATCACATGTTGAAATAACTGTTTTAATAAAATGATCCATATCTATATTTTTAGCCAAATAGTTTGCAGGATCATTTTCTTGGTTCCCATAGTACTGATGCAATGAAATGTAATCGACTTCATTATACGTATGGTCCAATACAGTTGCTTCCCATTCTGGAAATGTTGGCATTCCCGAACCTGAACTTCCACAAGCAACCAACTCAATAGTCGGATCTACTAAACGCATTGCTTTAGCTGTTTCTCTAGCAATTCTCCCATATTCAGTTGCAGTTTTTTGGCCAACCTGCCAATCGCCATCCATTTCATTTCCTAAGCACCAAGTCTTAATATTATGTGGCTGATTATACCCATGCGACTTCCTTAAATCACTCCAGTAGGTTCCACCTGGAAGATTACAATATTCAATAAAATTCCTAGCCGCATCGATACCTCTAGTACCTAAATTAACCGCCATCATGATGTTAGAATTAACTTTTTTTGTCCAATCAAAGAATTCATTTGTTCCTATTTGGTTCGTTTCAATAGTTCGCCATGCCAACTCCGTTCGACGAGGTCGGTCTTCCTTCGGCCCAACTCCATCCTCCCATCTGTAACCTGAAACAAAATTCCCACCCGGATAACGGATAATTGGAACTTGAAGGTCTCTTACCAACTTCATAACATCTTTGCGAAATCCTTGATCATCAGCTTCTGAGTGACTTGGCTCATAAACACCACCATACACCGCTCTTCCTAGATGTTCGATAAAGGAACCATAGATGCGTTCATCTATGTTAGCGATCTTATATTCCTTATCAAGTACTAAATTTGCTTTTAATCTGTCAGACACATTATTACCTCTCTTCCATTTTGTACTTACTCTTCGATAACACCCCCTTTTTCACTAGGTAAGCAAATTACACTTCAGGAGATGTTGGCAAGCGCTTACATATATAGGATGATAGTAGCTTATACCTTCTTCAACGCAACATATTTACAGCGCTTAATTTTAATACACATTGACCAACAGGTTCGTACAAGTTGGTATGTTTAAATTATATAATATGTAAGTACATATTTCAATACAATTATTGGATAATACCATAAATTTATTACTTTTTTCCATATGCTTGTGGTTTAACTAATGAGTAAACCACAAACACAATATCCAAACTCACGTCATACTATTTATTCCTGAATAAAATCACTTTTTAACTCCTTAGTAGAACTTCTCTTAACAAGTTTTGGTTCAAACTCTACTGAACCCACTTTTTCTTTAGAATTGTTTGTTTCACCATTAACTTTCACTAAATCTAAAATAAGCTCAGCAGCCTTTCTCCCTAGTTTGTCCTGTGGGTGTTCGATCGTCGTAAGCTTCACTTCTGATACCTCCGCAAGAAATGAATTATCATATCCTACAATTGAAATATCTGAGGGAACAGATAACCTTTTCTCACGTATTACATCTAAAAGTGCAATAGCGAGTTCATCATTATAACAAACAATTGCAGATGGTCTATTATCTGACATTGATAAAATTCTATCAAACTCTTTTATTGTTTTAGTCTGCTTCTCCTCAGTCGTATATGTTACAATATTATTAGGGTTAATTGGTACATTAGAATCCCTATGAGCTTTTAGATACCCTTTCATCCTTTTAGTCCCCTGCATATCATCCGTTTTAAAAAAGCCCATTATATTTTTGTGCCCCAATTCTATAAGATGTTCTGTCTGTATGTATCCTCCTTTTTCATCGTTAAGTACGATGTGTAGTGGTTCAAGTTCGTCATAAAATGCGTTAATCATAATATAAGGAATACCATTTTGCTCCATGTTAAGATAATAGTTAATATTAGGATTGGACATAGAACTTTTCGTTGGTTCCACAATTACACCATCAAATTGTTGCGTAAGTATCTTTTCTAAAAATTTCCTCTCATTTTCATGATCATTATTAGTACTAAATAAACTCACATGGTACCCTTGTTCACTTAAATAGGATTCTGCTCCTCTAATAATAGAGGGAAAGATGTAATCAGATATATACGTCGAGATAATCGCTATGTTTTTTTGAGTGTTTACGGGCACCGTATCAGCTTTTGAACGATCGGCACAAAATGTCCCTGCCCCTTGCTCCCTGTATAACCACCCCTGATTTACTAGTTCACCAATGGCTAGTCTCACTGTATGGCGGCTGACACTGAATTGTTTCATCAATTCACTTTCAGAACTTATTTTTTGGTTTGGCTGAAATGTTCCATCCAATATCTTTGATTTTATCGCTTGTTTAACCGTATTATATTTTGTCTCCATATATTTACACCTCTACGCTTCTTATTCGTACAAGTAGCATATCATATTTAAAAATAAATGTAGAGGTTTAGCATTAAACCTCTACATTATTACAAGTACTAGCTAGGCCTTACTTCCAAACCAACTCATTCCACTTCAATTCATTCCTAAATTGTCTTACATTGGTATCCTTATCAATAACAACACATTCTATTTGTGTCATATCAGCAAAATCTAATAACTGTTCTGTTGTGACATCAAACGAGAATACAGTGTGATGTGCGCCACCTGCATAGATCCATGATTCGGTCGCTTCACTTAGTGAAGGCTCTGGTTTCCAAAGTACCTTTGCTACCGGTAGATTTGGTGTGTCAATTTGTGGCTGTTCTGCTTTCACTTCATTGATTACGAGACGGAATCTTCCACCTAGTTCAACTAGTGAAACATTGACAGCATCCCCACCACGCCCATCGAATACAAGTCGAGCAGGATCTTCTCGGTCACCCATACTTAATGGGTTTACGACAATTTTAGGCTTTGTTGCTGAAACCGTCGGACAAATTTCAAGCATATGGGAACCTAGAATCATTTCATTTCCTGGTTCTAGGTGGTACGTATAATCTTCCATGAATGAAGTCCCTTGGTTACCAGAAATAACTTTCATCAAGCGAAGTAAGGCAGCTGTACGCCAGTCCCCTTCACCAGCAAAACCATATCCTTCTGCCATTAAACGTTGTGCAGCTAAGCCTGGTAACTGCTTCATACCATGTAAATCTTCAAAGTTGGTCGTAAAGGCATTATAGTTACGTTTTGATAAAAAGGCTTTTAACCCTAATTCAATACGCGCCTGTTCCATGATTGAGTCTCTAATTGGGCCTGGTTCAGATGCCTCTGCAGGTAACTCATATAACTCACTATATTCTTTATATAGGTCAGTAACTTGTTGTTCTGTTATTTCTTCCATTTCTTCCACTAAATCACCGATACCATAGTAATCAACAGTCCAACCAAATTTAATTTGCGCTTCGACTTTATCCCCATCGGTAACAGCAACATTACGCATGTTATCACCAAAACGAGCTACTCGGATATTTGTACCTTCCGTATAGGCGACAGCTGTTTTCATCCAACCTGCAACTCGACCTGCTACTTCTGGATTTTCCCAGTAACCAACCACAACTTTTCTTGGTATATTCATGCGTGTACCAATAAAGCCATACTCCCGATCTCCATGGGCAGACTGGTTCAGGTTCATAAAGTCCATATCAATCTTATCCCACGGGATATCACGATTATATTGCGTGTGTAAATGTAGTAACGGCTTTTGTAAAGCTGTTAAACCTGAAATCCACATCTTTGCAGGTGAAAAGGTGTGCATCCAAGTAATTAAACCAGCACAGTTTTCATCTGCATTAGCCTGCAAAGCCAACTTACGAATATCCGCAGCAGTTGTTAACACAGCTTTAAATACAATTTGGTGTGGAAGGTCTCCCTTGGCATTCATGCCTTCTACTAATTCCTTTGAATGTGCTTCAACCTCTTTTAACGCATCTTCTCCGTACAAGTGTTGACTTCCTGTAACAAACCAAAATTCATAAGGTTTCACTTTTAACATGATGGTTCCTCCTCTAGTTAATATCTGCTTCGACTTTTGTTCCTTCTGTACGAATTGCTTTTAATCGTTTCATGACATCGTTTTCTCCACGACCAAAATAGTCATGTAATCTTGAATATTCTTGGTAAAGTTTTTCATAGATTTCTACATTTTCTGGAATTGGTTCAATAACTTCGTCTTTAATTCGAGCCATTTGCTCAGATGCATCAACAATAGTATCAAACCCACCTTTGTCTGCTCCTGCCGCTACAGCGCCAAACATAGCCGCACCAAGCGCTGGTGTTTGTTTAGAGTCTGCGATGCGAATTCTTCTGTTCGTTACATCTGCATAGATTTGCATTAACAACTGGTTCTTTTGCGGTAAGCCACCACATGCATACAATTCATCAACAAACACACCATTACCATGGAACGCATCGACAATTTTTCTTGTACCAAATGCAGTTGCTTCTAATAATGCCCGGTATATTTCCTCTGGTTTCGTCTGTAAAGTTGCACCTAGTAATAACCCGCTTAATTCTGTATCCACTAACACAGAGCGATTTCCATTCCACCAGTCTAATGCTAGTAAACCTGATTCTCCTGGTTTATAACCCTTAGCTTGTTTTTCTAACCATTGGTGAACATTAATTCCTTCTTGTGCAGCAGCCTCTTTTACATATGCTGGAACCGCTTGATCCACATACCAAGCAAAGATATCCCCAACAGCTGATTGTCCTGCCTCATACCCGTAAAAACCTGGGATAATACCATCTTCAACAACACCACACATACCTTCAACTTGTTTCTCCTCTGATCCTAGTACCATATGACAAATAGATGTACCCATCGCCATTACTAGTTTCCCTGAAGAGGTAACGCCCATAGCAGGTACAGCCGCATGCGCATCAACGTTCCCTACAGCTATTGCAGTTCCTGTATTTAAGCCCGTTAGTTTCGCCATCTCATCTGTTAATTCTCCAGCTTTTGTACCTAATGGTAGTACATCACCACGTAATTTCGTTTCTGTTAGATTTTCTAAACGAGGGTCTAATGATTTAAAGAAATCATTACTCGGGTACCCGTCTCGCTTATGCCAAACTGCTTTGTACCCAGCCGTACAACTATTGCGAACAAGATTGTCTGTCATTTGCGAAATAACCCAATCTGTAGCCTCCACAAACTTATCTGTTGCTTCATACACTTCAGGTGCTTCATCAAGAATTTGCCACACTTTAGCAATCATCCACTCAGAGGAAATTTTTCCACCATACCGAGGTAAGAACTCTTCGCCTCTTTTTTCTGCGATTTCATTAATAAGATTTGCTTCATCTTGGGCTGCATGGTGCTTCCACAATTTCACCCAGCTGTGTGGATTTTCCTTCCATTTATCTTCAAACGAAAGCGGTAATCCGTTTTCATCGACAGGAAGCATGGTACATGCTGTGAAATCAATCCCTACACCAATTACATCACTTGGATCTATGCTTGATTCTTCTAAAACAGCAGGAATAGATTGTTTTAACACTTCTAAATAATCATTAGGATGTTGGAGTGCCCATTCAAAGTCTAATTCCACTCCTGACTCTGGTAACTTTTCATCCATAACACCGTGTGGGTATGGCGTAACATGATCTGCCACTTCAGCGCCATCTGCAAGTGATACTAATACTGCACGACCTGATTCTGTTCCATAATCAACACCTATTGCATATTTTTTCGTCATCCTAATACCTCCTTAATTGTTTTGACCATAATAGGCATTTGCGCCATGTTTTCTTAAATAATGTTTATCTAGTAATGCTTGATCCATTGGTGGTGTGTCTGGATTAAGTTGATAAGCACGATATGCCATCTTTGCAACTTCTTCTAACACCACAGCATTGTGTACTGCTTCATTCGGATCTTTCCCCCAATTAAACGGAGCATGGCTATGAACCAATACACTGGGGACTTGAGAAGGATCAAGCTCTTTAAATGTTTCCACAATCACATTTCCTGTTTCCAACTCATATTCCCCTTGAATTTCTTGTTCTGTCATTCGTCGTGTACATGGAACAGTTCCATAAAAGTAATCAGCTTGTGTTGTTCCTAAAGCTGGTATTCCTTTACCTGCTTGCGCCCAACTTGTTGCCCATGGGGAGTGCGTATGTACAACTCCTCCAATATTAGGAAATTTTTTATAGAGTACTAGATGTGTTGGAGTGTCTGACGAAGGTTTTAAATCTCCTTCTACTACATTCCCATCTAAATCCAAAACGACAAGGTCTTCTTTTTTCAAATCCTCATACGGGACTCCACTAGGCTTAATAACCATTAAACCGCTCTTTTCATCGAAACCGCTTACATTGCCCCAAGTAAACGTCACTAAATGATGTTTAGGTAGGGCAAGGTTTGCTTCTAACACCTGTTGTTTCAATTCATTCAACATTTGTATCCGCACCTTTCTTCATGTACCTTTTTATAACATCTTGTACGTATATTAATAACTTATTATTTTATATTAATGTAATTTGTACGTACAATCAACAGAAATATGTTTTTACTTGTTAAAAATAATAAATTTGTATGGTTTTTTGTTCGACAAGTATCGGTGGAATCTATTTATAAGTGACAAAATGAGGGAGAAAACCTAGTTGTAATTTGCTAGATTACAACTAAATTAGGAGAAATTTGTGAAGTAGTATGGAGTATGAAACCCAACCAAAAGTTGTTTCAAAACTTCATGTTACAAATTACATGTAAGCTGTATTATACGACATAAATTTAATTAAATTTGTGTTCCTTCTGCTGATTTTAATGTGTATTATACAATCGTTCCGGCAGAATACTACGCTTTCCATGGGCACGGCCTTAGCTAACTTGGTAATGAAGACCACTTTACCAAGTCGATCTTCGGCTCGTGCTGTTCCCATAGGACAAGGAAGGCTTCGGCAGCGATACTTCGCACGAAGAAAATCGGTCTTTATTTTCGAGGAGTCTCCGTATTCTGCCTCCACTAGATTAGGTTTTGTGATTAGTGGTAGATGTAATACGCAATAAATTCAAAAGTAGTAAATTTATTGCAGTATTGTGTTACAACATTCAATTAACAATAAAAAGGTACATTTTATTGTTTTTATTAAGTAATACTCTATAAAACTTCAAAGTACTTGAAAAGCGGAGGAAATACACGGAGACTCCTACGGGAGGAAAGGCCTAGAAGAGACCCCGCAGCGAGGGACGAGCGAGGAGGCTCATCAGCCGCCCGTGGAAAGCGTAGTGTATTTCCGCAGCGATTTATTAGCACTAAACTTATATAGGATGGTAGTGCTACTACACATAATACAGCTTATGTGTACTAACAACATTTTTTAGGAAACAGCCCAAAACAAAAAGCTGTCCATACAAGTATGAGTAACCAATACAATCTTGGAAATTGTTCATACTGTAGACAGCTTTAGTGTGTTATCTTAATCGTGCTTATGTTTCCCTTTATGTTTCTTATCCCATTTTGGGACAAACTCATCTTCTTTTAATTTTTCATAAAACTCATCTAAGTGTGCTTTCATTTTTTCTGCTTTATCTTCGTCAATAACACCGAATTCCTCGTACTTATTGATGATCCCTTTTCTTCGATTAATGACATCTTGGTAAAGTGCCTCCAATTCTGTCTTTTGTTGTTCGGTCAATTCGACATCATTAAAATAGGACTTATGATCTTGTTCTTCCTCAGCATTAACCTGCATGCTGCCCACTCCAACTACTGTTGCCATCAATGCTACGGTTAACAGAGTTTTTATCAAGTTTCGCATCACAATGCTCCTTTCCAATTATTTGTTTTTACTTTTTACAATTGGAAAGATTTATATACGTCAAAAATTGTTTTTATCGCCTTTGATAGCTACAACCATTCGCCCTTGTGCATTTCCAGCCAAAATAGTTTGAAGTGCTTGAGATAATTCATTAAAAGGTACTTTTGTTGAAATAAAATCTGACAACCCATCAGGTTTTAAGTCTGTAGCCATCCGTTTCCATAGCTCTGCTCGTATTGTCATAGGGCAGTATACAGAATCTACCCCTAATAAACTTACACCTCTCAAAATAAATGGAAATACTGCTGTTGGCACCTTTGTTCCACCTGTTAGACCACTTACCGCAACAGCACCACCGTAGTTTAGTTTACTAAGAATAGCAGCCAATGTATCGCCACCAACAGGATCAACTGCTGCAGCCCATTGTTGTTTGTCAAGCGCTCGTATTTTTTCGTTATAAACATCTTCCCTTGAAATAACCTCACTAGCACCAAGTTGTTTTAAATAATCATGTGCTGATGTTTTACCGGTACTAGCTACTACCTCATATCCTCGTTTACTTAACATCGCGACAGCTATACTACCTACCCCACCAGTTGCGCCTGTTACTAGTACCTTTCCATCTTCAGGGGTTAAGCCATTTTCCTCTAAACGATGGACTGATAACGCTGCGGTAAACCCTGCAGTCCCGTAGACCATCGCTTCTTCTAATGTTAAACCTGTTGGTAACGGGACAATCCAGTCTGCTGGGACGCTTGCATACTCACTATAGCCACCATAATGTGTAACCCCAATTTCATAACTTGTTGCAATCACTTTGTCACCAGCTTTAAATCGATTATCTTTTGATTCGATGACTACACCCGCTAAATCAATTCCTGGTACAAACGGGTATTGTTTTACAATCGTACTGTTTGGTACACTTGCAAGCCCGTCTTTATAGTTGACACTTGAATAATACACCTCAATTAATACCTCAGAATCAGGTAAATCTTGAATCGACACCTCGTCCAATTTTGCTGTGAAATGCTCCTCTGTTTGATTTACTACAAACGCTTTAAATGAACCTATCATAGTTATGTACCCCTTCCATTATTTAGAGTCACGTAGCACCGAGACCAGTGCTACGTGTTAATGTGAAAACCAACATCATCATGCTCATAAACCAACTCAAAGTCATCATTATCAATTAAATCTGAATATAAATCTTCTGGAGAATACCAAAGAAAATCGTTCTCTAAAGCCTCATAGTCGGCACCCTTCGTATAACACAAGTAGATAAGTTTAGAACAATACACATATTCCCATGGATCATCAAGTTCTTGACTTAAGGTAAACGAAAAGACCGGTTTGTCCTTACCATTTTGTTGATACTCTTTTATATACTCTTCTGCATAATTAGCAGCTTTTTTTCCCATTTGAGCTGACTTTGGGCGAAAATGGGCGTGTTCTGGATGTTTATCTAAAAATTGTTGAATGGTATCTTTTTGAATTGCTGGATGTCCTCCAGGTGATTCAATCAGATGGCCCTCATCAACAACAATAGCAGAATGTCCCACATAACCTGTCATTAATTGGTTTACATTATCACTTGCCACTAGTATATCACCAGATTGAAATGTTCTGTCCCTTGTCAGAGGATTGTTGAAATTTGTTAATATAAAGGATTCTGTTAGCGATGACGGTATTCCGCCACTTTGATAATAGGCAACAACGAAAACATGTCTAGGTTTTTGGTACCCTACATCCACATAAGCACTTGCACCATAATAAACGATTGTTGCAAGATAATTATCGACATATACTTCATAATAATAAATCGGAACATTGGATACTCTATTGATCTTTAACCAACGTCCACCTCTTTCAACATTAAAATGTTTACCCATATTAACCACCGCCTAAAACTAACCTATTCATTGGCAGTAGCGAATGTTCCTACATAGTTTCTTATTCTGCATCCTTTTCTTTTTTAATTTTTTGTTTACATGTCTGAAACCAATCCGATTGGAAAATGACATCAACAGCAGCACTTATGATTAACCCGTGAAAAACAACCCCTAAAACAGTTAGTAAAACGATAATAATATGACCTGGCATCGTGGTTGGTTCGAAATCTGTTTGACCAAAAAACACTAATGCTACAATACTACTAATAAACGCTTCCCGATAACTTACTATCTCTGGTTCCCATTTATATAACGGAATAACCGATAAAAACATCACCAAAAAAGGGATGGAAAAAACGACACTAATATGTTGACGTTTCAAAAATTGAATAAACGGCTTTGTATAGTATTTTGTAATCGTCTTTAAACGTAGTAAGTGTAAGATTCTTGCAAAACGAGCAAGTTGAAAGATGGCATCAAGTGGTATAATAGCAATTACTAAAAATGGATTTGATTTAATAAAGTTCCACTTGTTTTCACTTTTATAAAAACGATAGATAAAGTCAGTAAAAAAAATCCCCCATGTAACCCAAATAATGAAACTATTATAGGGCGTCGTATTCCATATGGTCGCCACAGAAAGCGTAGCTAACAAAACCATACCAGCTTCATAGATGAATTGTTTAAAATCTCGCATAGTTTGTCTCGCTCCAGCATTTAAATTTCCGTTAATTATTGCTTACAATAATATAGTACCATTTTATTCTTTGCTTGTGATACATGCCATGGAGGAATCGATTTACCGTAACATACAATTAAAACAAACTATTGTATTTTATATTAATCGGATGCCGCTATGTTGGGGTATAAAAGAAGGAATTATTTATAAAGGTTTGTTGCTTTTTTGTGTCGGAGTTGATAGAAACTCCGACGTAGAACAAGACAAACAAGACAAAAACGAAAGAAGCGTGCACATTTAGCTTAAAAATTGACCTTAATGTACACGAAAACTCAAGAAACGTGCACATCTAGCTTAAAAATTGATCTTAATGTACACGAAAACTCAAGAAACGTGCACATTAAGAGGAAATTTCGCCTCAAATATAGACGCCACTATTTAATTGTACACATCTGGCTTAAAATTTCGGTGAATATGAGTAATTATTTTGAGCTACGTCGGATTCTATAGTCATTGTGACAAAACAGCAATCATTAAAAAGCCTATACCTATAAAAAATAGTCCAGCCAAGGATGCAAATAAACGGCACTCCCTTACTGGACTACTTAACGTACACTATGACACATTTGCTTGTGTTGGATAAGCTTGTGTTGCTTTTTCCTTTTTAGCAAAGTTTACCAACAAATAAACAATTGGTGTATCTACCAATGCAATTAATAATTTTGCTACGTATTGGGTAGCGATCATGCCTAACAAAATTGACGTTGGTGTTCCCCAAAATGCAATTGTAATAAATAACGTCGTATCAATTAGCTGACTTAATCCTGTTGATACATTATTACGCAACCAAAGTTTTTTACTACCATGCTTTGCTTTTAAGCGATGGAATAAAAATACGTCAAAATTTTGACTAGATACATAGGCGATCAAACTAGCTAACATTACTTGAAAGCTTCCACCTAAAATCGTTGCGAATTCTGTTTGTGCATCAAATATAGGAGAAGATGGAAGTTGAATGGCAATAAATATAAATACTAATGCAAGCACTTGAGTAAAGAAACCTGCTTGAACAGTCTTTCTAGCAGCCTCTTTTCCATATACTTCCCCTATAACATCTGTAATAATATAGGTCACCACATATACAATTACCGCTGCCGGCAAAACAAACGTACCTACACTAAATGTTTTAACCCCAAGAATATTAGAGAGAACTAATAATCCGACAAATAAAGCATTTAAATAAATAAACATATAATTCCTCTCCCTTTATGAAATTGGAGGAATCTAAGCTAACCCTCTTTAGCGATTATCAATTTTTTCAGGATACATATCGTGATTCATCATGCGGTGCTCAGCCATTTGTTCAAACTTCGTACCAGGTTTTCCATAATTGCAATATGGATCAATCGAAATACCTCCACGTGGTGTAAACTTACCCCAAACTTCAATGTATCTCGGATTCATCAAGTCAATTAAGTCATTCATAATGATATTCATACTATCTTCGTGGAAATCGCCATGATTACGGAAACTAAACAAATACAGTTTTAGCGACTTACTCTCCACCATTTTTTCACCAGGTATATAACTAATATATACTGTTCCAAAGTCCGGCTGCCCTGTCTTTGGACATAGTGTCGTAAATTCTGGACAATTAAATTTAACAAAATAATCACGGTTTGGATGTTTATTATCAAATGTTTCTAATACTTCTGGTGTGTAATCAAATGCATAATTTGTATTTTGATTACCTAGCAATGTTAAATCTGGTAAATCCTCATCTCTTCTACCTGCCATGTTGTTTACCTCCTTGTTGTTAGATTTTCATTCAATCAAAAAGCCATGCCCCTCTAAGGGACATGGCTGAATTTATCACGTCATATGTCCTTAGTTTTTTATAGAGGGTGAAGCTAAGAACCTCTTCCGCTTGAAATGCGGTATTTAGTTACTCGACTTATTATATAGTCCAGCCTAGCAACTGTCAATACTTTTAATCAAAGGCTACTTTGGTAAAGGTTGGTGCCTTTTGATAGGAACACCGACATAATTTTCTTGGGTGAGATGGATGCGGATCCTCATTCCGCTAATTCGTTAAATTCCCTCATTTTGTGGTGCGAAACGGTTCTACATTCCGCTATATGCTGTTTCCTTAACGATTTTCACCACTTTTAGACCTTATAGCGGATTCACAAACCGCTTCCCCCTGTATTTAAGGCATATTTCACGAAATAGCGAAATCATGAACCGGTTCATCCTACGATGCGGATCCTCATTCCGTTATTTAGCAAATCATCCCATTCTGGGGCTTTACTTCGTCTTCCTTCACCAAATTTTACGTTTACTTTGACAAAACATCAACCGTTTATAATACAGCCTAATTAAAAAACAATCGTTTTATTCCCGTGTACAATAATACGGTCTTGTAGGTGCCATTTAATTGCTCTTGCTAGAACACTCCGCTCAACTGATTGCCCTATTTTCTTCATATCTTCTACATCATCTCGATGGTCAACTCGACTAATATCTTGCTCAATAATAGGCCCTTCATCTAAATCATTCGTAACGTAATGGGAAGTCGCACCTATTAGTTTCACTCCACGGTCATGCGCTTGTTTATATGGATTTGCACCAATAAATGCTGGTAAAAAGGAATGATGGATGTTGATAATACGGTTTTTATGTGCCTCTACAAAATTTGGAGTCAAGATTTGCATGTAACGTGCAAGCACAATCACATCCACATTATACTCTTCCAATAACATGAGTTGTTCCTGTTCTGCTTGTTGACGTATTTCCTTGTTAGCCGGTATGCAATAATATGGAATGCCTAATGGTTCCACAATATCTCTTGCCGTCTCATGATTACTAATAACCACAGAAATATCTGCTATTAAATCGCCACTTTGCCACTCCCATAATAACTCCAATAAGCAATGAAGTTCCTTTGATACAAAAATAGCCACCTTCTTCATTTCAGACACATACGTAAACTTCCAATCCATTTGAAAGGCTTCTGCAATTGGAAGGAAATCTTCTTCAAGTTGAGTTGCTTTTTCCTTTAGATTTGGAAGTTCAAACTCAATTCGAATAAAAAACTCTCCACCTTCTGGGTCTGCGGAGTATTGGCTTGACTCTATGATATTGGCATCGTGATCATATAGGAATTTAGACACTTTTGCCACAATACCAGGTTGATCCGGACAATTTATTAATAAACGAGCTCGATTAAGATTCTTTTGTTGAAATACTTCTATTTTTTCTTGAATATATGTTTTCATTTATGATCCCTCAAATTATATTACAATTATTCGTTGCTCTTTGCTAGTTAAAAACCTTTTCCATCTTTTCAATAAAATGGTCTATTTCTTGTTTTGTTGTTGTTAATGGCGGTAAAATTCTTACCACATTTGGACCAGCAACCAAAATTAAGACATGGTTTTCTCTCGCCTTTTCGACATATTCGATTGCTTTACCTTTTACTTCAATGCCAATAAGAAGACCTTTTCCTCTAATAGAAAGTAAATCATCATTGCGATCGACAAACTGTTGTAACTTTTCTACGATATAGGAGCTTAATTCATTGGCTTTAGGTAGGATATCACTCGTAACCATATGATTAAGAGTAGCATATCCCGCAGTCGTAACGACTGGATTGCCTCCAAACGTACTTCCATGTGTACCAGGGCCAAATGCTTTTGCCACATGTTCTTTAGCCACAACAGCACCGATAGGGAAACCACTTCCTAATCCTTTTGCTAACGTCATCACATCTGGTTCAATACCGTATTGTTCATAAGCAAACAATGAACCTGTACGTCCCATCCCCGTCTGTATTTCATCTACCATTAATACAAGGTTGTGTTGTTTACAAATCTCAACAATTTTATTCACCCATTCTTGGTCAGCAGGAATTACGCCACCTTCACCTTGAACAAGCTCTAAAAGAACCGCACATGTATTAGATTGCACCAACTGATCCAAGGCTTCATGGTCATTAAAAGGTAGATATCTAAAACCAGGCATCAATGGATCGAATCCATGTTGAATTTTTTCCTGCCCTGTTGCTGACAGTGTAGCGAGTGTTCTACCATGAAAGGAATTCGTAAACGTTACAACTTCAAATGCTTCCTTTTTGTTTTGGTTACTTGCATATTTTCTCGCCAGCTTAATTGCAGCTTCATTCGCTTCTGCCCCACTATTACAAAAGAATACTTGGTCACCGAAACTATGATCTACCAATAACTGTGCAAGACTTTGTTGCTGCGGAATATGATAAAGGTTAGAGCAGTGCCATAAATTCTGAAGCTGTTCCTCCACCGACTGCTTTACTACATCTGGCACATGTCCTAAATTACATGTGGCAATACCTGATGAATAGTCTAGATATTTCTCACCTTTGTCATCCCACACATAGCTGCCTTTTCCTTTGGTGATTGTTATTGGAAATCGATTATATGTTTGCATAATCGGTTCTGTAGTCATTGCGCTTTTATTTTCAGACATGAGGAATCTCCTTATCTAACAAAATTCTAGTTCCGATTTTCTTTCCTTGTATGAAATCAAGTAAGCTATTGTCATCTACTCCACTAACAATAGAGACTTCTGGTACGTTATTGGCTAAGGCTTTTAATGCTGATTGGACCTTAGGAATCATTCCACCTTGGATGGTGCCATCCTCGATTAGCTGCTCAATCCTGTTACTCCCTGCTTGATGAAGCACTTTCTTGTCCCCATCCTCTTCTATATAAATTCCTGGTATATCACTAACGAAACAGAGCTTTGCTTCAAGTGCTTGCGCAACCGATGAAGCTGCCATGTCAGCATTTATATTATATCTTTGTCCACTTTGGTCAATACCTAATGGTGAAATGACTGGAATGTATCCTTGTTCAGCAATTTGATGAATAATGGATTGCTGAACATGAGTAACTTCTCCAACAAATCCTAATGTAGTTGTATCACCAGCTGGTTTCGCAGATAACAAGCAACCATCAACACCGCTAATTCCGTATGCACTTCCACTTGCTTTCATGATGTTGCGAACAATTTGCTTATTAACAGCTCCACTTAGAGCCATTTCAACTATATCTAAGACTTCATTTGTCGTTTTACGCAACCCATTAACGAAGCTGGTTTCTACGCCCGTTTTATCAAGTAACGTAGATATTAAAGGACCACCACCATGAACAATAACAGGTTGCCAATCTTCTGCCTGTTGAATTTCTACAATACTTTTATAAAAAGATTCAGGTAACTGGTCCAACACACTCCCGCCACACTTAAACACAACATAATTCATTATTACTCCTCCTTATGTTCGATAAGAAGCGTTAATTCGTACATACTCATAGGATAGATCGCATCCCCAGGCAGTCGCAGACCCCTGGCCGTCACCGACAGATGCAAAAATAGTTACTTCATCCTTTTGTAAATATGCTTTTGCTTCCTCTTCATCAAAAGAAACAGGCACACCATTTTTCACAACTGGTATTGCTCCTATTAAAATACTCACTTGGTCAGGATCAAGGTTTTGTTTACTATAACCAATTGCCGTAATAATTCTTCCCCAGTTTGCATCCGCACCATGAACTGCTGTTTTGACAAGATTTGATGAAATAATTGCTTTACTTATCATTTGAGCTGCTTGATTCGTCTCAGCACCTTCTACTTGTACTTCAATTAATTTAGTTGCGCCTTCTCCATCTCTTGCAATCTCTTTTGCTAGCATTTCACTAACAATTTTTAATCCGCCTAAAAACACACTCCACTCTGGGTGCGATTCATTTAATTGTTGGTTATTGCTAGCACCATTCGCCATAACGAGTACCATGTCGTTTGTACTTGTATCGCCATCAACTGTAATCATATTAAAAGACTTGTTCGTTATATCTTTTAATGCTTTCGATAGCGCCTGTTGCTCTACATTTGCATCCGTCGTTATAAAACTTAGCATTGTTGCCATATTCGGATCGATCATTCCGGACCCTTTTGCAGCGCCACCAATGGATACCGTCTTACCGTCGATCTCCATTTGCACAGCAACTGCTTTTTCCTTCGTATCTGTCGTTAATATTGCGGATTCAAAACGATTAGCCCCTTGATTCTCTTGTGCATCAAAGACTTTAATTCCTTGGTCAATCTTTTGCATTGGAAGAGGTTCTCCAATTAACCCGGTTGAAACTACTGCTGCATAGTGTTCAGGTATACCCATTTTGTCTGCAAATAGACGTCTCATTTCATAGGCATCTTGTAATCCTTGGTCTCCTGTGCAGGAATTTGCAACTCCTGAGTTAACCACAACTCCTTGAAGTTTATTCTCTTCGGCTATACTAGCTTGGGTCACCTTCAATGGAGGCGCTTGAAAAAGGTTCGTTGTATAGACCGCAGCCGCTTGGGCAGGAAATTCTGAATACACCCAACCTAAGTCTAATTTGCGTTTCCGAATCCCACAATGTAAGCCGCCAGCAGCGAAGCCCTGTGGCGTTGTTACACTCCCTTCTGGTACTAACTGAACCTTTTCTTCTATTGCTATATCCGCTTTACCTTTTGCCATTTTACCAATACCTCCTAAGGATAAGTTGGGATAACATTTAGTCCTGTAGAAACATCCCATCCATTTAACAAATTCATGTTCTGAATCGCTTGACCCGAAGCACCCTTCACAAGATTATCGATTACCGAAATGATAATAAGCTTTCCTGTTCGTTCATTATAGTGGAAGCCGATATCACAAAAATTACTCCCATACACTTCTTTTGTTGCTGGGAATTGACCCTTTGGTCGGATCCTTACGAATGGGTGATCTGCATAGAAACGTTCATACATTTGAATAATGTCCTCTATACGTACATTTTCATTTAGATCTACATAAATAGAACTCATAATCCCCCTTGTCATCGGTGCAAGGTGTGTGGTGAAGGTTACCGCTAAGTCTTCTCCACTCTCTTCTTTCAATACTTGTTCAATTTCAGGAATATGTTTATGTTCTCCTAATTTATAGGCCTTTAAGTTATCATTCATCTCTGAAAAATGGGCATTTAACGATAAACCTCTACCTGCTCCAGATACCCCTGTTTTTGCATCAATAACAATCGATTTCTTGTTTGCTATATTCTTTTTCATTAACGGTATTAATGCTAATAAAGTTGCTGTCGGATAACAACCCGGATTTGCAATTAGCTTTGCATGTTTAATTTCCTCTTGATAGATCTCACTTAGACCATAAACCGCTTGATCAACATACGTTTGATCTGCGGGTGTCGACTGATACCATTGCTCATAATCAACGGGTGATTTTAAACGGAAGTCACCAGATAAATCAATACATGGAACATCATTTTCTAAAAAATTCGGAATTAAATCTTTACTAATATTAGACGGTGTTGCAAAAAACACAATGTCTATCGTTTCACTTAAAGATGGTATATCCAAAGATTCCATTGTATGTTCTACAATTTGACTCACATGAGGATATATAGAAGATAATTTACTTCCACTTTGCGAATGAGAAACAATAGTTGTTAATTCAGCATATGGATGATTATTTAAAAAACGAATAAGTTCTAAAGCACCATAACCTGTACCGCCAACAATAGCTACTTTCATACCATTCACCCCTAACCTTGTCGTTCGATCAATTCTTTATTTTCAATTAATTCATTATTATACATTAATGCGCATTTTTATACAATGGTTATTCAAAAATAAATTCCTTAATTCCCCTGCCATACAACCCTCTATATCATTGGGTTTATTTATTATTAATTTCCATTCATACTTTGGTATATTTTATAAAAAAAGCACATAACACCAGCCTAATTTTCAATATTGGACACTAAATATTGTACCACCTTTTGTAACTAAACACATACATATACATCTTTATAAATGAAACTTCATTGTGGGGAATTTGTTGATCTCCCACAATGAATGTTAGGTGAACCAATCGGGGTGTTACTGAAAGTTTACTTCCACTTATACATTTCCGTTACATATCATGTTTTGAAGTGAGAGTCTCACAGACGATTACACCAGGATAAAAAAACTTATAATTAGGGACTAGTAACGCTTTATATATCCCTAACTATAAGGAGAATTTATGGACAATAATACCATAAAAACAACATCCTATAAATGCATGCACCAAATAGTTACGCATTACATATCCTTCATCTTTTAACACACCTCCGCTACCTAATTAACATATATGCCTATCAAAAAAACAGACTGTCCCTATATAGGGAAGTCTGCTTGTTTAATACCGTAATAAATGCTTCATAAACATACTATAGGATTCACTTTTAACTAACTGATGGATAAGACTTGAATCTTCAATGATTTCACCTAGGACCTTATACATCATTTGAAGATCCTCACTACTCTCCTTCTTTACACATAATAAACAAACAAATTGTACACGCTTATTTTTCCAAATAATCGGTTTGTCTAGCGTACAAATAGCTAACAATGTGGTTGTCGTTTGTGGAGTAATAGGATGTGGAATGGCTACTAAATTCCCAAAATCAGTTGGTGCTAATTCTTCTCGTTCATAGACTGCTTTTAAGAAGTTGTCATCCACCAGTCCTTTGTTCTTTAACTGTTGAGCAAGGAATTTTAGCACTTCTTCTTTACTTGAAAAATTATGTTTAGGAAAGAACAGATCCTCTCTTATATAGTCTAATAATCCATTTGTATTTCCATTTAAAAAGTTTTCAATTTTGTCTAAATCACGTTCACTCAATATCGTGTTCACCTCAATAACCGGTACAGGAAGGTGAATTGTGATTGGGATGGAGCTTATGATAAAATCAATTCCATTAAAAGATTTTTGACTTAATTTATAGTACTCTGTTGTATCAACTACTTGTAATTTTTCTCCGATCTTAGCTTGAATTCGATACTTTAATAATTGAGCACTTCCTTGTCCAGAAGCACAAACAATAAGACAGCGCTTCGGTCTAGCATGTAGTTTATTACGTTCAATCGCTGCACCTATATGAAGCGCCAAATAACCAATTTCATTTTCATCGATTGCAGCTCCCACACTTTCTTCTAATACAAGACCTGCAATAATACCAGCCTCAAACGCTAAAGGGTAATTTGCCTTAATATCCTCTAACATTGGATTTCTAACATTCATCCCATAGCGATAACGGTTAATTGCGGGCTTCAAATGAAGGGCCATCCCAATGATTAATTCATGATCATGCTTTAACTTTAAGTTTAATTTATCCTCAATCTTTTCCATAATAGCAAAGGTTAATTGATAGATACCATCGTCAATAACCTCTTCTATTTGCTCCTCACTCATATTCGTTTGCTCAATCATCTTTGTCCCTAATAAGTGAATAGCTATATAAGCAATTTCTGTTTTTGGGAATTTAATAGCAAGTACTTCTTCAACTTGATCGACTATTTTTTCAGCAACTCGATATTCCTTTTGATCTTCAATGTCTTTTAATTCTTTTTTATAAAGAGAAACATGATAACCATTCATTATGCGATTATAACCAATTGCAATATGTACGAATAGATTATTAATGGCAATATCCGATAAAGTTAGGCTATTTTGTTTAATTTGCTCTAATATTATCGACCAAATTTGGTTTAACTGTTTCTTGTCCATTAGCGCAGACAGTTGCTCATTAATGACAGGATTAACCGAATTTAAACTTCGGTCAAAAATATACTCTGACATTGCAAATCGTACTTTCACTTCACTGCCTTTTACTTTCAACCCATAATTTGGCCGCTTTTCAAGACAAATATCATACTTTTTTAGAATATTCTTTACTTGTTTCATATCATTCTGGATCGTTGATTTGCTGATGTACATCTCATCCGCTAGACCGTCCAACTTCAAATAACCATTTGACAATAATAAACGTTTGATCAAATAGTTAACACGATCTTCTGGTGAACTTGGTGATGCTTGTTCAAATGAAGAGTCCTTTTGGAATTCTTGATTTAATAATTGTCGAAATGCTTGATCATCATACACATTTAATTGATATCCTTTTCCTCTTATTGACTTTATCTCAGCTCCATTTGTTTGCAGGAAGGTGTCAAGTGCTTTAATATCTTCTCTAATTGTTCTTGAAGTTACTTGAACGATGTTTGCCAGATACGTACTTGTCAATGTCTCTTCTAATGACATCAGTTCACGCAAAATTTGCTTATGCCGGAAGTTCATTTTTGGATCACCTCTTGTTGTTAAAAACAAAACAACTCATTTTATAAAATTTAAGTTCTACTAAAAACTTGATTAACTGGACAGCCTTTTAAACAAAGGTGAATTATTATACTATTAGTTATGACTTATCTATTTCAAACTTTTTTATTCTTTCTAACTTTTAAAAACTACTAAAATTATACTACACTTTATCAATTTATTAGTATGTACATTTTTCGATAATTTCATAAAGGACACTATACATGTTAATAAAGTAGAAAGGTCCTGATCACATAACCAGAACCTTTAAATCTTTAGGTTAATAAATGCACAATCACATTACGATTGAACAGATGTAAAGAAATTTGGTAAATAATATTTATGCGCTTCTAACATTTCATCAAGTATTTCTTTTGCAATCGTATCTGAAGGGATTAATGGGTTGATCGTCATGGCTAATAATGCTTGCTGATAGTCACCTGTAACTGCGGCTTCAGCGGAAACACGTTCAAACGATTTTATTTGTTGTACAAGGCCACGTACCGCAACAGGTAAATCACCGACACTAACTGGTTTTGGCCCATCCTTTGTAATAACGCAATTAACCTCAACCGCTGAGTCATTTGGAATACTTGCAATCGCGCCATTATTTCTTGTATTTACAGGTTGAATATCACGCTTGTCATTATAAATAGAGTTCATTAGATTACATGCTGCATCACTATAATAGGCACCTCCTCGTTCTTCCAATTGTGGTGGTTTGATATCCAAGTCTGGATTCGCATATAAGTTAAACAGTTCCTTTTCTAGATTCATAACCACTTCTGCTCGTGTTCCTTGATCTTTATAGTCAGTCTTTTCTTGTTCTAGCATTTTATTAGTTTGAAAATAGTAGCGGTGGTATGGGCATGGTAGAACTTTTAAACCTTTTATGAAGTCTGGTTCCCACCCTTGGTCAACAATATTTTTCATTGTATAACTTTCACCACTAGACAATTTATCTATTACTTGAGCTGTAATCTTTTCTCCATCTAAATACACTTCAAGACCGAACACCATATGATTTAAACCAGCGAAGTCAATCTGTACACGGTCCGCATCCACGTCCAGCATTTCCGCAACTCCCATTCGCATACCTACAGGGACGTTACATAACCCAACCGTTTTTTTTATGTTACTGTAGCGTAATACTGCTTCTGTCACCATTCCCGCTGGGTTGGAGAAGTTAATTAGCCATGCATTAGGACATAATCGTTCCATATCTTTACAAATATCCAAAATAACAGGAATTGTCCGCAATCCTTTAAATAAACCACCTGGTCCATTCGTTTCTTGTCCAATTACCCCATACTTTAATGGGATTCTTTCATCCTTTGCGCGCGCTTCCAATAAACCTACTCGAATTTGCGTCGTAACAAAATCAGCATCTACTAGTGCTTCTTCACGATCAAGTGTTAAATGAATATCAATCGGAACACCTGCTTTTTTCACCATTCGTTTTGCAAGTGCACCAACTGCCTCTAATTTTTCTTTTCCTTCTGCAATATCTACTAGCCATAACTCTTTAACCGGAAACTCTTGATAGCGCTTTATAAACCCTTCAACAAGCTCTGGGGTATAACTAGAACCCCCACCAATCGTAACAACTTTAAGCTTGGACAATGTCATTCTCCTCTCCTGATGTATAACAGAAAAGGTGTAATGTAGTAGATCCTACTACAAACACCTTTTAGTCGGACTCTATTAAAATCCATTATTCTTAGATACTTCTGTAAACCAATAGGCGCTCTTCTTCGCTGTTCGTTCTTTTGTTTCGAGATCAACAGAGAAGAAACCATATCTATTTTTATAAGCATTCATCCATGACCAGTTATCTAAGAATGTCCATAAATGATACCCTTTCGCATTACACCCTTCTTGAATGGCTTTATGCAACCATTCTAAATGTCCCTGAATGAATTCAATCCGATAATCATCTTCAATTCGTCCATCTTTAATAAACCGTTCCTCATTTTGTACACCCATACCATTTTCAGAAATAAACGACTCAATATTTCCGTAGTTTTCTTTAAGATTGATCATGATGTCATAAATACCTTTTTCATAAATTTCCCATCCACGGTAAGGGTTCATTTTACGTCCTGGCATTTCATAATTATCAAAGAACCAATCCGGCATAAATGGACTATACGGGTTTGGTAAATGTTCCTTCGCCTTCACTCGACGAGGTTGGTAATAATTAACTCCTAAAATATCTACGGTATTATTTTTTAATAACTGTGCATCGCCTTTTTCCATTTCTGGCAATTGTCCGTGCTCTTCTAACAGGTCAACTAGTTCTTTCGGGTACTCTCCTTTTACTGCAGGATCTAAAAAGCTTCTATTAAAGAATAAATCACAAATATTGGACGCTTTTAAATCTGCAGGGTTTTGACTTCTCGGATAGGATGGCGTTAAGTTTAGAATAATACCGATCTTGCTATCAGGATAATCAAAGGTACGAAATGCCTCTACTGCTTTTGCATGGGCAATCATCGTATTATATGCTACTTGAAATGCACGTTTTGCATCGACTACATTAGGATAATGGAAATCATATAAATATCCACCCTCCACCGGTACAATTGGCTCATTAAAAGTAAACCATTTTTTAACGCGATCTCCGAAAAATTCATACGCTTTTTTGGCATAAGTCGTGTACGCTTCTACGACTTCTCTACTTTCCCAACCACCTTTTTCTTGCATTTCAAGTGGCATATCAAAGTGAAATAAGTTCACGAATGGTTCGATGTCATTTGCTATAAGTTCATCGATTACATTATTATAAAATGTAACAGCCTCTTGATTCACTTCCCCTTCTCCACCGGGAATAAAACGTGACCATGAGATTGATAACCTGAAAGTATTATGCCCAATTTCTTTCATTCTTTTTATATCCTGTTTATAAGTATGATAGAAATCAGAAGTAGATTCTGGTCCAACCCCCTCAAAAAAACGGTTAGGTTCTTGAGAATACCAGTAATCCCAAATATTAAGGCCTTTACCACCTTCAGAGGCTGCTCCTTCCATTTGTGTAGCTGATGTTGCACTTCCCCACCAAAAACCTTCTGGAAATTTGTATTGAATTGCCATGTCAAACAACCTCCTGTTGCTATTTATTTCTATATATTTCAATAATCTCTACTGCTAAATCTCTAACCGTCATGGAAGTCATTAAATGATCCTGCGAATGTACAAGAATTACATTAACAGATTGTCCCTCTCCGCTTGCTTCTTGTTGTAATAATTGGGTTTGATACCCATGAGCTTTGCCTAACTCTTCGCTAGCCTCTTCTATTTTTTTATCAGCCGCCTCAAAGTTTCCTTCTTTTGCTTCCTGTATCGCTTCCATTGCACTTGATTTACCATTACCAGCATATAGAATTATTTGAAAAGCTACTTCTGTCATGTTGTCCATAATGATTGTACCCCCTGATAGTGAACTAAAGTATGAGTGAAAAGGAACCCGTATCTTTACTCATTAGTTGAAAGATACGGATACCCATGAATGTAAGTGTTAATTTACGTTACGATTCCCAGTGTTACTCGTTTCTTTATCTGCCTTTTTTTCATTACTGTAATATTGGTTATCCATAATTTTTAGGAATGGCCACCATATTATAAATACGATTCCAATGTTTACTAGTTGTAATAAACCACCCATTATACTATTACCTGTCGCCAAGAACCCACTCAGTATAGCCGGTGTTGTCCAAGGAACAATGATACCTGCTGGTTTTGGCACAATTCCTGCCGCCATAGAGAAGTAGGTTACCAATGCAACAATCACTGGCGCTAATAACCAAGGAATAAGTGCTAACGGGTTCATGATAATTGGTAGCCCAAAGATAATTGGTTCGTTTACGTTAAAGATACCTGCTGGAGCACCTAATTTACCTAACTCTTTTAATTGTCTACTTCGCCCAATTAGGAAGATCCCAAGAATAACTGCCAATGTCATACCAGATCCACCGATACCTACGATAAAGGTATCCATAAATTGTTTTGTAACAATGTTAGGCAGTTCTTCTCCAGCCTGGAATGCTGCTAGGTTTTGGTCATTTAATGCATACCAAATTGGGTCAAATACAGAGTTTACAATAATTTGTCCATGTAAACCGAAGAACCAGAATAATTGAATTAATAGTACAGCAATAATGGTTGCTGGCAATCCACTACCTAATGCTGTTAATGGTTCTTGAATCAATGTATAAATAAAGTTTTGCACCGTATCAAATGGCGTGAAACTAAAGATTATACGAACAACTAAAAATATTGTAAGTGTTAAAGCAATTGGAATAAGTGCACTAAACGACCTTGATACTGCATCCGGTACACCGGCTGGCATTTTAATTGTTAAGTCTTTTTTTACAAAGTAATTATAAAGTTCTGCTGCAAAAAATGCTGTGAAAATTCCTAAGAACATACCTTCTGCACCCATTACATTGGTTGGAATAACTCCACCAACTTCATGGACAGTACCATCAAGGTCAAAATTTGTCACTTGCGGTGTTAAAATTAGAAACGATGCAATGGCTACAGCACCACCATAAATGGATTCGCCACCATATCCTTCTATCAGCTTATAACCTATACCTATAATAACAAACAAACCCATAATACTTAACGTTGCAGCCGAGGCCGGTCCAAGTGCATCTTGGTAAGTTGCCCAAGCTTCCTCGCCAACCCACTGATCAATAAACGGAAGGTTAGCAAGTACTACAAAAATGGATCCAAAAATAATGAATGGTAACGCCACCATAAAACCGTTACGAAGTGCTGTTAAATAACGGTTGTTATTTAACTTATCAGCTATAGGCATCAGCACATTTTCTAATGTTTCCATAAACTTATCCATGACTTCCCCTACTTTCTTTTAAATTTTAGTCACCTATTAGTTCTAAAGCTTTATTTAAAACAGCTTCACCATCCACACGTCCGTATGCCATTGGGTCAATTACATCTAATGGGATGCCTACTTCTTCTGCTGTTTTTGAAAATTTCTTCTTCATAAATCTCATCTGAGGACCAATTAGAAGAACATCAGCCTTTTCCATATCTTTTGGTGCTTTATCTTGCGCAACTGCCCAGATTTCTACATCTACGCCTCTCGCCTGTGCCGCTTCCTTCATTTTTGATACCAAAAGACTAGTTGACATTCCTGCTGAACAAGCTAATAAAATACGTTTCATTTATAATTCCTCCTTGGTAGTGATGAATTTTTGATCTGTTTATTTGATCTAATTTCATTGTATGGTAAAAGCGCTTACAACTAAACGCATTGTTTTTCCGTTGCATAACGGAAATAGTTAATTACATGCCCCTAAATTTAACGGAGAAGTGCATTAATCAAACAAAAAACGCTCAGACTAATCTGAGCGTTTACGATAAAAAACAATAAACTGTAGATAGCAGCTTTCTAAAGAATAAGTGCTAGTATAATAGGGAGCGTGATCACACTTAGCAATGTACTCGTTAATGTAGCACTTGATACAAAAGATGGTTTTGCATTAAATTGCAAGGCATACATCGTTGTATTTGCAGCTGTGGGCATCGCAGCGATGACTACCATTATATCTTTTACCATTTCATCTAACGGTAGAGGAAGGGTAACAAAATACGTAACTACTGGTGCGATCGCAAGGCGAATCACTAGCGCAATAGATAGCTTCCCTACTTCTAGTTTTTTTACTGATATACTAGCTAATTGCATCCCCAAAATAATCATCACGGTTGGGATTGTCGCATCTGCTACCATATTAATACCAACCATCCACTGTTCATTAATATTCCATTGAAACAGGTTGAACACTATTCCTAAAATAGCACCATAGACTATTGGGACCTTCACCACTTCCTTAAGTGGTGAAACCTTAATACCTTTCGTTTCACTTCCTTTAGCTGCAATATAGATCCCAATCGTACACATAATCAACTGTTGTAATACCATTAGAATCACTGCATATTGAAAGCCTGTTTCCCCAAACACTAATAGTATTAGAGGCGCTCCATAATTCCCATTATTCATAAAGGAAGTAGCTAACATAAACCCGCTTGTATTTGAACGATCCCACTTGTTGAAATAGGCTATCACATAACAGACTGCTAAGGATATAATACACAATAACAATAAATAGATTCCTAAATAAACATAATCGAGGTTGATTGCATGTTGATAAAACGTTTGAAAAGCTAAAAAAGGCGACATTAGATAAAGTGCCATTGTGGCAATTGGTTTTACCTCAACCTTTAATAACTTTACACCCAGATACCCAATAAGAAACACACCAAAGATTGGAATTAGAACTTCAAAAAAATTCATAAGCACCACCTTAATATATAACCTAAGACAAGACTCTATCGAACTGATTGACGATTTAACTTTGTTTTCCTTATTACTTGATTAATAATTTCAGAGAATACAAGACCAATTGCAATAGCGCCTGAAATCAGAAATGCTTTTGCTGCTAACTGAAGTGCTACATTATAATCATTTAGGACAAAATTTCTCATTGCATCATAAGCAAGGCCACCGGGGACTAATGGTATAATACCTGATACATTAAAAATGATGATTGGTGTTTTAAAAAATTTCGCACAAACTTGGCTTAAAATAGCTACAAGCATTGCAGCCATAACTGTCGATGGAACCGCATCAACCCCTTGATTCACTAACAATGTATATACTAACCACCCAAGCATCCCAACTGTTCCACACTGAATGAGTGACTTTTTTGGTGCATTAAAAATCACACCAAATCCCGCTGCAGCAAAAAAACTAGTAACTAGTTGTTCTATAATCACTGGCTATTTTCCTTTCCTACAGAAATGAGAATACGCTAGCAATACCCGCTCCAATCGCAAATGCGGTTAAGAAAGCCTCTGCTCCTTTTGATAGTCCTGACACCAAATGACCCGCCATTAAATCGCGGACCGCATTTGTAATTAACAGTCCCGGTACCAATGGCATAACAGAACCTATAATAATTTTATCTAGCTGATAACCAATTCCAAGCCATATCGACAAAACGGCCAATAAACCTATAATAAGAGAGGCTAAAAATTCCGCAAAAAATTGAATTTCTACAATACGATGGAAATAAATCATGGCAGAAAACCCAATTCCACCGATAACAAATGCTGGAAGAAAATCTTGCCATGTCCCTTGAAACATAATCGTAAAGCAGCCACTTGCAAGGGCAGCTGCAAAGATTTGAACGGCAATTGTATATGTATGGACTTCCGTTTCAATTCTTTTTAATTCATTACTTGCTGCCTCTAATGTTAATTCATTAGCTGTTATTTTTCGAGAAATGCTATTCACCATATCGACTTTATGTAAATCTGTTGATCGTTTAACAATTCTAACGAAGTGTGTTATCTCCGTTTCATTCGTTGAAAACATTATTCCTGTCGGCGTCACATAACTTTGTGCACTTTCTAAATCAAAAGAGGCGGCAATCCGTAACATCGTATCTTCCACACGATAGGTCTCAGCACCACTTTGTAGCATCACTTTCCCTGCCAACATACAGACTTTTATAATGTCATTTGTTTTGTTTCTTGTATCCATTACGCTCTCTCCGATATATTACATTAATAACGTCATTATAAAGGCTTTCATCCTTAAAATAAATAATTAAAACCATATCCTAGCAAAAAAGCGTATAACTAGAGTCACCTAATTATACGCTAACTTACTATTTATTTTTCCGTTTAGATTATTACGATTCACTAACTTCCGTTGCTAAAATAAGACATCCAGTAATTCCAGCATTATCACCGAGGCCTGGATCAATAATGTATTGATTTAGATCAGGAGTTTCAACATATTGTTTCATCTGATTTGCAAATTCTTCTCGAATCAACGGGAACAGTTGCTTTTGTTTCATCACACCGCCACCTAAAATGATTTTCTCAGGGCGCAAAATTAACGTATAGTTCACCAATGCTTGGGCTAAATAAAAAGCCTCCATCTCCCAAACCTCATCTACTTCCTCAAGTTCTTGTCCTTTCTTATTGTATCTATTTTCAATAGCCGGACCAGCTGCAAGTCCCTCTAAGCAGCCTTGGTGATAAGGACAAAAGCCTTGATAATCATCATTCGGATGTGGGCGAACTAGTAAGTGTCCCATTTCTGGATGCCCATACCCTTGTTGAATTTTACCATCAACAACAGCACCGCCACCGATACCAGTTCCTACCGTTAGATAGATACAACTGTTTGAATGTTGGGCATTTCCTTTTTTATATTCTCCATAAGCAGCTGCATTCACATCCGTGGTCCAAGCAACCGGAATATCATACCGTTGTTTAACTGTGCCAACAAAATCAAACTGTTTCCACCCAGATTTTGGAGTTGTTGTGATATAGCCGTATGTATCAGAATTTTTATTAACGTCAATTGGACCAAATGAGCCAATACCAATAGAATGTAGAGAGTATTGGTCAAAAAACGCAAAAACTTGCTCCATGGTTTCTTCAGGTTTGGTAGTAGGAATACTAACTCTTTCGATAATTTCTAATTGGTCATTACTTATAGCACAAACGAACTTAGTCCCGCCCGCTTCAATTGCTCCGTAGTACATTTGAATTCCTCCTTGTTGATGGATTGGACAACTACTTCCTATATTACACACTTATATCCTGCATAACCTGCTTTCTCACATATTATAAGGTCACTTACCATAAATAGGAAGAGCAATTTATCGACAATTCTATGTTATAACAGAATGAGGATCCACCTGAATTAAGCAAGGGGTTACTTTAATTATCATCTTGAGCAACTCCAACACAGCTTATCTGTAATGAAAAATAAGCCCCACTACGGGACTTACTGATCCTTTCGTATAAATAACTGTGTCCAATAATGACCATCCGCCTCATAACCAACACCAATATGTGTAACATCTTTATTTAACACATTACGACGTTGGGACGGTTGCTCCATCCAACTTTGCAAAACTCTTTTAGGTGTGTCAACTCCATTGGCAATATTCTCAGCGGCGGCATCCGAATAATCTATTCCAAATTTTTGAAGCATTTCATGTGGAGAATCATGTGAAACATGTTGATTGACTGCCATATCCTCTGATTTCAATTGTGCGACACTTGATAAATTTGAATCAAGCTTTAAATAGTTTAAACCATGCTGCTTTCTCACTTGATTTGTTAATCCTACAAGTTGTATTTTAAGTTCTTCCATTGACTGATCCCCATTCATTTCCGTTCGATTGCCTTGATTGGTAGATAGATGAATGGTGCCTTGTTCATCTTCAAAAATATTCTGTTCACGGCCAGGGTTGACTGGTATTTCATCCTCTTCTTGACCATGTATCTGACCACCTTGATGGGCAACAGGTCCATTTCGAACTGTATTGAGTACACCTTCTTCTGAACCTGCTTGTTCTGGATCATTCGTATTACAAGCTACTAAGAAACCTGTCAATAAAAGGAATAAAACTAGATATTTTTTCATGGTCTCACCTCGAGTAGTTTAATTACTCTTACTTTCCTCTATTTGGACGATTGTTATTCAAAACTTCGATTCTTTTTATATATTTGTTGCATTTTTGTGTCGGAGTTGATAGAAACTCCGACGTAGATACAAGACAAAAACTCAAGAAACGTGCACATCTAACTTGAAAATTGACCTTAGTGTACACGAAAGCCTAAGAAACGTGCACATTTAGCTTGAAAATTGATCTTAATGTACACGAAAACTTAAGAAACGTGCACATTTAGCTTAAAATTTGACCTTAATGTACACGAAAACTTAAGAAACGTGCACATCTAGCTTGAAATATGACCTTAATGTACACGAAAACTTAAGAAACGTGCACATCTAGCTTGAAAATTGACCTCAATGTACACGAAAACGAAAGAAACGTGCACATCTAGCTTGAAAATTGACCTCAATGTACACGAAAACGAAAGAAACGTGCACATCTAGCTTGAAAATTGACCTCAATGTACACGAAAACGAAAGAAACGTGCACATTAGAAGGGGATTTCGCCTCAAATATAGACGGACACTAGTTAATTGTACACATCTGCTTAAAATTTCGGTGAATATGAGTAATGATTTTGATCTAGTCGGATTCTATAGTTATTGTGACAAAACAACAATCTTTTAGAAAACACCATAACTTTATAAACCCAGCAAAAAAAAATGAACATCGCTAGAAACGATGATCCACTGCTCATAGGTGATGTAGCCACAATGAAAGGAATACCCCTATAGATGTTATAAAGCCAACCGTTGGCCCTCCTTCTTTATACGCTTCAGGCATCATAGTCGAAGCAATCATGGAAATAATGGCGCCACCTGCAAAAGAACTCATAATGGCTTTAATACTATCTGAAGCTGATTCTAGTAGAACGCCACCCCAAGAGCTTAATGCAGAAAAAAACACAACGAATGCCCACAGGATGATAATTTTCTTTTTTGAATAACCACTATCTTGCAACCCAACAGTACTTGAAATGCCTTCGGGTAAGTTACTAATAAAAATAGAAATAACAAGCGCCAAACTAACCGATTCGCCGCCTATCAGGCTCATACCAATCATTGCCGACTCAGGCAATGTATCCATAACTGTTCCTATAAATATGCCTAAACCAGACGTCGATTCAGATGATTTTTCTGATTTATTTCTATCAGTCGATTTTTTTCTTTGCTGACCACCTTTACGGGAAACCAACATATCTAAGATAGTAAAAATTAAAGCACCACCAAGGAAACCAAGGGCTATATCTTTAAAGCCACTATACTCTAAGGCATCCTCTAGCAATTCATATGTTGTTGCACCAATTAACGCACCTGTACCTAATGCCATAATAAAACCAATGATTCGTTTGGGAATGGAAAATTTAAGTACAATTAGTGCACCTAGCATCGTTGCGGAAGCTGCAATAGTACCCCACAGAATAGCATTCCACATGTGAAGAGCCCTCCCTTTTTATAAAAGGTTTCTTTATATAAGCGTCCTCTAATCGAATAAAAATATACTCAGTAACACCGGTAGAGTCGGTAGTAAAGCATTTCCTTTTTTTATCAGTATCACTTCTAATACTTCCAGGAAAGCTTTAATTTTTCATATAGTGGAATTTAAAAACTCCACATTAAAGATAGATAATAAGTGAACGGATTAATCAAATTTATACTAACTTAGTAAAAATAATACGATAAAAAAGATAAAGAATATCCTATAATGGATTCATAACAGAAGCTCGAACTTTTTTCACGATAACATATGTAAGCGATTTAAATTTTTAAGAAAAGAGTAGTAGATAGGAGTGTATACGAACTCGTAACTATTCTGTTAATAAAAATATTGTGTGAGGTGTTTCTAAAATGAGTAATGAACAATCTAAAGATTTTCCATGGTTTGACCAATCGCTATCGCCCCGTGAGCGTGCCGAAAAGCTTGTTGCTGCAATGACCCTAGAACAAAAAATTGCCCAACTACACGGTGCAATGGAGACAATTAACATTTATGCCCTGCCATCGATGGAAGAAATAAATGCTATGAGTCAGGAAGATCAAGAACAACTCATGGCTCAGATTCAAGTCGAGCGTCATGTAAAGGGAATGGAAGAGCTGGGTATCCCACGCTTTCGGATTACAAACGGCCCAGTTGGTGTTGGTATGGGCGACGGGCATCCAAGTCCACCTGCGACCGCATTACCTATGACCATTGGTTTGGCTGCCGGTTTTGACCCTGAGATTGCTCGTAAATACGGCAACATCATCGGTTCCGAGACCGCAACACTTGGTCAACATGTACTTGAGGGGCCTGGCGTATGCCTACACCGAACCCCAATTGCTGGCCGTAACTTCGAATATTTCTCAGAAGATCCATACCTTTCTGGTGTGATGGGTGTTGAGGTAACCAAGGCAATTCAGGAACATGGTGTTATTGCCATGGGTAAACACTATGCAGTCAATGACCAAGAATACGAACGTTTCCGTACCAATGTTGAATTGGACGAGCATGTCCTACGTGAGCTTTACCTATTGCCATTTGAAATGTTGGTCAAAGACGCTAACATCGCTGCAATCATGAGCGCCTACAACCGCGTCCGTGGTGTTTACGCTACCGAAAATCGCTACCTATTGAATGATATCCTTCGTGATGAGTGGGGATTTGAAGGGTATGTGCAGTCCGATTTTTGGTCTTGTCGCTCTTGCGCTGGGTCGCTGAACGCAGGCATGGACCATGAAATGCCAGATGCTAAGTGGCTTAACGAGACCAACGTCAAAAATGCGCTTGAGGACACCAGCCTTGAGATTCAGACCGTAGTCCGGGCATTGGTTCGTCGCTTTACTCAGATGTTCCGTTTCGGCCAGTTTGAGCGCCCTTATAATCCAGGTACAATCGATGCAAAAAGACATGGTGCAATCTCTAGAGAAATCGGCTCCCAGACAGCCGTATTGCTGAAAAACGATGGCGAGATATTGCCGCTTGATCCAAAAGCTCATGATTCTATCGTGATAATTGGCCAATCTGAGTTCGTGGATGATGCCTGCAATGGAGGTGGTGGTTCATCGAAGGTTACTCCGCTCTATACTGTTCCACCTGTAGAGGGTATGCAGGATGTTCTTCGTGACCTAGGATCCAATGCTGAGGTCAGCAAGTTCACCGTTGACAAGGACTTGTCAAACCTAGAAGAAGCGAAATCTGTTGCCACAAAAGCTGACTTGGTTATTCTAATGGCTGGATTGGTTGCAACTGAAGGTGCTGATTTACCTAATCCGAACATGCTACATGATCAAAATCAAATGGTTGACGAACTCTTGGAAGTTAACCAGCAAACAGTTCTAGTTATGAAAGACAGTAGTCCGGTCATGATGCCATGGATCAACAAGGCCCCAGCGGTTCTAGAAGCATGGAACCAAGGTACGGAAGACGGGCACGTTGTTGCTGACTTGCTTTTCGGTGTTGTCAATCCATCCGGAAAAGTACCAACCACATACGCAGCGTCTGAAGATGATCTCTTGTACACCGGGCATCCAGAACGCTATCCTGGTACTGACGAAGGCAATGGCTTCCCTGTTATACGTTACTCTGAGGGCCTTAACATGGGGTACCGCTGGTTCCAGTCCCAGGATATCAAGCCACTATTCCCGTTTGGATTCGGCTTATCTTACACGTCATTTGAACTTTCTGGATTCTCAGTGACGCCTAACCAGTCAGACGGTAAGTCTCCTATCACGGTTAACGTAACTGTGACCAATACAGGTAAGGTAGCTGGAGCTGAGGTTGTCCAAGTTTATCTAGGTATCCCTGTAAAAGGACAACCAGCTAAGCGTTTTGTTGGATTCCAAAAAGTATTTCTTGAGCCTAATGAGTCACGTAAGGTTACCATAACCATTGATCCACAAGCCACGAACCATCCGATGGGTGTCTGGGATTACTACGCTCACGACTTTGTTGTGAAACCTGGAGAGTATACAGTATATCTTGGTACATCCAGCGAAGACACTCCTTATAAAGAGACGGTAGTCGTTGACTAATTGCATCTAACTGGATAAAAGCATCAAGAAAGGATTGAGTCCGTATAGGATTCAATCCTTTTGTCTTTTATAAAATCATAAATAAAACGGCACACGAATTACCTATTATTTATTACATATTAGTTGTATTATGTGCACAAATCCTTAACTAATTTAACTACAGAAGTCAGTGATTTTCCAAAATACACGGATTAAGGGAAAAATCGCTGGATAATGCGTGAGAAAGTCGTAAATACGCAGAACCTAGAGAAAATGCGCTGGATGATGTATGAAAAATCCCTAAATGCGCAGAATCTAGAGAAAATGCGCTGGATGATGTATGAAAAATCCCTAAATACGCAGAATCTAGAGAAAATGCGCTGGATGATGTATGAAAAATCCCTAAATGCGCAGAATCTAGAGAAAATGCGCTGGATGATGTATGAAAAATCCCTAAATACGCAGAATCTAGAGAAAATGCGCTGGATGATGT
>NZ_SZNM01000026.1 GCF_005870085.1 Aquibacillus sediminis
GATAAGTGCTGAAAGCATCTAAGCATGAAGCCCACCTCTAGATGAGACTTCCCATCATTTTAAATGAGTAAGATCCCTCAGAGACGATGAGGTTGATAGGTCCGAGGTGGAAGCGTGGTGACACGTGTAGCTGACGGATACTAATAGATCGAGGACTTAACTATATATAGCAAACGGAGCGAGCATTTAGCCCGTGGAGCTAGACTGTATTGTCTTGAGACTTTCTTATCTAGTTTTCAAGGTATAATTAAAAAACACTTGCATTTTTAATGGATTTCATATATAATATATCTTGTCCTAATAAAGGATAATGTTTAGTGGCAATAGCGAAGAGGTCACACCTGTTCCCATGCCGAACACAGAAGTTAAGCTCTTCAGTGCCGATGGTAGTTGGGGCTTTGCCCCTGCGAGAGTAGGACGCCGCTAAGCTTATATAATATTCCACAGTAGCTCAGTGGTAGAGCAATCGGCTGTTAACCGATCGGTCGTAGGTTCGAATCCTACCTGTGGAGCCATTTTTATGGCCCGTTGGTCAAGTGGTTAAGACACCGCCCTTTCACGGCGGTAACACGGGTTCGAATCCCGTACGGGTCACTATTTTTTGCTAAAGTGAAAATAACTTCACTTAATATTCAACTATATAATAAACTAGCAATTAATATGGAGGATTAGCTCAGCTGGGAGAGCACTTGCCTTACAAGCAAGGGGTCGCAGGTTCGAGCCCTGCATCCTCCACCATTAAATTTTTAAACACTTTTTTATTATCGCGGGGTGGAGCAGTCTGGTAGCTCGTCGGGCTCATAACCCGAAGGTCGCAAGTTCAAATCTTGCCCCCGCAACCATTTTTTGTCTAACTACAATGGGGTTACTTTTTAGCTAGATAATAATTTGCTTTTAAATTATAAGTTTCAACTTTTTTGGTCCGGTAGTTCAGTTGGTTAGAATGCCTGCCTGTCACGCAGGAGGTCGCGGGTTCGAGTCCCGTCCGGACCGCCATATAATAAGCCGGCCTAGCTCAACTGGTAGAGAAACCGTAAACCTCTTTGAATAAGCATCATTGTAGGTTTTGCGAGGAGCGTAAACTTCTCCGATAAATCATGCAACGTGACGAGCACAATACATCTATTGATTTAACTTCTTGCTCAATTAAAATAATAATGTAAATATTTTATTAGCCGGCCTAGCTCAACTGGTAGAGCAACTGACTTGTAATCAGTAGGTTGGGGGTTCAAGTCCTCTGGCCGGCACCATTATTCATGTGAAAAAGAAAGTGAATTTATGAACTAATTTAAATTATATATGAGATATTAGCTCAGTTGGTAGAAAAATCGTAAATCTCATGGAATAACATCAGTGTAGGTTTAGCGAGGAGCGTAAACATCGCCGAATATGCTTCATTCTATTACTAGTATTTATACAAAATACTGCGAATGAATAAAACTAAATGATATTGCGAGCCATTAGCTCAGTTGGTAGAGCATCTGACTTTTAATCAGAGGGTCGGAGGTTCGAATCCTCCATGGCTCATCAAGGATGTTATGGTTATGGATTCTCACCCACGGTTCCCCTTGTTTCGTTAAATTTTAGTGGAAACAAGGACTAGCCTACGGCGTCGGAATCCTCCATGGCTCATCACTCAATCAAGCGGGTGTGGCGGAATTGGCAGACGCGCTAGACTTAGGATCTAGTGTCTTCGGACGTGGGGGTTCGACTCCCTCCACCCGCATCCTAAGGAACTTTGACTAAGATCGGTCACCTCCCATGACCGACGTTAAAGTCATTATATTCTGCACAAGTGCGGAAGTAGTTCAGTGGTAGAACACCACCTTGCCAAGGTGGGGGTCGCGGGTTCGAATCCCGTCTTCCGCTCCAATCAAATCATCAGCCATGCCGGGGTGGCGGAATTGGCAGACGCACAGGACTTAAAATCCTGCGATAGGTGACTATCGTGCCGGTTCGAGTCCGGCCCTCGGCACCATAAGCGCCCGTAGCTCAATTGGATAGAGCGTTTGACTACGGATCAAGAGGTTAGGGGTTCGACTCCTCTCGGGCGCGCCATTTGCGGGAAGTAGCTCAGCTTGGTAGAGCACTTGGTTTGGGACCAAGGGGTCGCAGGTTCGAATCCTGTCTTCCCGACCATTTAAAAATTATTATTATGGGGCCTTAGCTCAGCTGGGAGAGCGCCTGCTTTGCACGCAGGAGGTCAGCGGTTCGATCCCGCTAGGCTCCATTTTATTATTGTGGCGGCGTAGCTCAGCTGGCGAGAGCGTACGGTTCATACCCGTGAGGTCGTGGGTTCGATCCCCTCCGCCGCTATAATAGAGTTTTCATTAAATTAGATAAACAATTAATTAATGTTTTGTACTATTAGCAAAACGGAGGAGTACCCAAGTCTGGCTGAAGGGAGCGGTCTTGAAAACCGCCAGGGGCTTCACGGCTCGCGGGGGTTCGAATCCCTCCTCCTCCGCCATTTAAATATATAATGGCTCGGTAGCTCAGTCGGTAGAGAAACCGTAAACCTCAGTGGAATAACATCTATGTAGGTTTTGCGAGGAGCGTAGGCATCGCCGAATAAACAAGCAACGTGACGAGCACAGAGCATTATTGAAAAAACATCGAAGTAAGATGGAGAGCGAGAAAAAAACAAGAAAAAATTATACAGAATAAGGCTCGGTAGCTCAGTCGGTAGAGCAACGGACTGAAAATCCGTGTGTCGGCGGTTCGATTCCGTCCCGAGCCACCACTTTAAAATAGTGGAGGGATAGCGAAGTTGGCCAAACGCGGCGGACTGTAAATCCGCTCCCATCGGGTTCGTAGGTTCGAGTCCTACTCCCTCCACCATTTATTTACATAGGGGTATAGTTTAATGGTAAAACGAAGGTCTCCAAAACCTTTGATGTGGGTTCGATTCCTACTACCCCTGCTCTAATAAAACATGGCGGTCATGGCGAAGTGGTTAACGCACCGGATTGTGGTTCCGGCATGCGTGGGTTCGATCCCCACTGGCCGCCCCATACTATTTGTATAGGGATGAGTGACGAGCATTGTTTAAACGTGAATGATAATAAGATGAAAAAACAATTGTATATGCGGGTGTAGTTTAGTGGTAAAACCTCAGCCACGAGCAAAACTTCACCGAAATAACGACGAGTTGCGAGGAGCGTCTGCTTCGCCGAAATAACTTGCAACGAGACGAGCATGTCTGAACGTGAATGATAATAAGATGAAAAAACAATTGTATATGCGGGTGTAGTTTAGTGGTAAAACCTCAGCCTTCCAAGCTGATGTCGAGGGTTCGATTCCCTTCACCCGCTCCATTATTTAATATGGGCCTGTAGCTCAGTTGGTTAGAGCGCACGCCTGATAAGCGTGAGGTCGGTGGTTCAAGTCCACTCAGGCCCATCGGAAAAGTTACTTTTAGTAGCTTTTTTTCTCATATAAAAAAATTAGTGATTTGTAATAGTCTCTTTGTTTTTGATTAATACTACTGAATGGAATAAATTATATTGGATTATTATTCCACCGTAGCTCAGTGGTAGAGCAATCGGCTGTTAACCGATCGGTCGTAGGTTCGAATCCTACCGGTGGAGCCATGGAGAAGTACCCAAGTGGCTGAAGGGGCGCCCCTGCTAAGGGTGTAGGTCGCGTAAGCGGCGCGAGGGTTCAAATCCCTCCTTCTCCGCCATTATTGGGCTATAGCCAAGCGGTAAGGCAACGGTTTTTGGTACCGTCATGCGCTGGTTCGAATCCAGCTAGCCCAGCCATTTTTATTGTAATTTAAGGGGCCTTAGCTCAGCTGGGAGAGCGCCTGCTTTGCACGCAGGAGGTCAGCGGTTCGATCCCGCTAGGCTCCATATCAATTTAGCTTTACTCCAAAAAAGGTTGTACTTAATTATTATTAAGTACAACCTTTTTTTGTACTGATAAGAAAACATAATTTCGTCGTGGTTTTTTTTGGGGGAATCAGTCTAGTTATTTGCGCTAAAGTCGTTTGTCTTGTTGATGTCAAGTTTTTTTGAAAAGAAATGAATCTATAAAAATTCACAATAAATAATTCCTTTTTAGGAAAAGCCCAAGTCTAGGTTTTAAGGCAAATCTTTGTAGCAAAAGGCACTATGCCGAAGCTTGGTGGGATGACCAAGATGCTGTATGATTGGGTGATAACTTGCGAGAAATCCCCTGTCAACTAAAATGAATTGCATGATCACTTTTATGTCTCATCATAAATCTTAACAAAATGATCGTCCAAATAAATGGCGGTCCGGATGTAAGTCCAAGAATTATAATGACGTAGTCCATATACAATAAACTAATAATTATCCCTAATACACCAAGTAAACTACTCCAAACACCTGATAAACGGAACCATTTCGGAAACTTTTCTTTTTGTAGTGCTAAACTGTAAAGTAGTACTCCAATCCATGTGAAAATAAAGGCGAAATATCCAGCCAGTAATCCAAACCCAAATATAACAAACCAGAAAGTTAGTAATACTTCTGATTGGTGTTGTTCGATGGCATGTACTAGCATTGGTATGATTCCTATTTCAAATGTCATAATAATGATCCAAATACCAAGGGACAACAGAAACATTGATGACCCTACAGTTTTTAAGATACCATGTTCATGAATGACAACTTTAGCAGCAGAAAGTCCAACTAACCAGAAAACAAGACCAATTGTAATAAATATATGATCGATAACCCAAAATGAGTGATGGGAAACTTTTTCAAAAGTATCTGTCGAATTCCAAGGATTGAATGTAGGTGGGTGTAATATGGTGAAAAGTACAAATAACACACTTCCAATGATTCCTATGACCCCAAGTAATTTAATTTGTAAATGTCCCTTCATATATACCACCTCTACATTGGAATTTAATTGTTATGTTTTCCATTTAATGGATAGTTCAAACATCGTTATAAGTTTTTAAGTAATAGTTGAAAAAATATAAAATTTTTTCAATAAAATGATACAATAAGATAAGTAAAAGAGTTAGAGGTGAAGATATGGATCCGAACAAGATTATTAATCGGGTGAAAAATCATACGCCGACGATTTTAGGCATAGAGCATTTTTCAAAATCAGCTGTACTGATACCACTTGTTCAACAAAACGATGAGGTTCATGTATTGTTTGAAGTCCGTTCACAAGAGCTAAGACGGCAACCTGGTGAAATATGTTTTCCAGGTGGGAGGATTGACGAAGAAGATCCGTCAGAACAAGAAGCGGCGATACGGGAAACAATGGAGGAACTAAGGATTAGGAGAACAGAAATTTCAGATGTTTATCCGTTAGATTATATGATCTCCCCATTTGAGATGATCATTTATCCATATGTAGGGATCATTCACAATATCGATAAGATTGAACCTAATCCTGCTGAGGTTGAGGAAGTGTTTGTAGTGCCACTAACTTTTTTTCAGCAAACCAAACCGCAAATTCATCAAGTAAGTATAGATGTTCGACCTGAAGATGACTTTCCGTTTGAATTGATTATAGGTGGCGAGAATTATAATTGGCGCCAAAGAAAAATGGATGAATATTTTTATATTTATGAAGATAAAGTGATTTGGGGGTTAACAGCAAAAATCATGTCACATTTTGTTCAGATGATTTAGATAAGAAAACACCCAAAAGCTTTTCGACTGATGAGAAACATATTTTGAATGTTTGATTTTGCATATTATTTACTATTTATACTGACTCAGTGCAAGCAAATCATTGATAGGAGGTAGAGGTTATCATCATGACGCCTTTTACCGAGCAAGTAATAGGGATCATTCGAGCTATCCCACAAGGTAAGGTTATGACATATGGACAAATTGCTAAACTTGCTGGAAGCCCAAGGGGGGCACGGCAAGTTGTTCGTATTCTACATTCGATGAGTAAAAAATACCAGCTTCCGTGGCATCGAGTCATCAATGCAAAGGGACAGATTGCTATTCAAGATGATGCGGTGTATCAGGAGCAACTATTAAGTTTACAGGCAGAAGGGATAAGAGTAGATCGAAATGGTTCGGTTCATTTAGCTACTTATCAGTGGTATCCAAATCCCGAATAGAAATGGAAGCATGATTTATTGGATAAGGTGTGTGTAAAGATGTCAACGGAAAAATTATATTATCAAGATACCTATATGTGTAAGTTTACAGCTAAAGTGAACAAACGTGATATAGATGAAAAAGGCCAGTATGTTGTGTTGGAACAAACCGCTTTCTATCCAACTGGTGGTGGTCAACCATATGACACAGGAAACATCAGTGGTGTTAAGGTTTATGATGTGGAGGAAGTGGATGGTGAAATTCGTCATTACATTGAAAGTCCACTAGAACTGGGGGAAATCTATAGTGGAAAAATTGATTGGGACCGACGTTTCGATCATATGCAACAACATGCAGGTCAACATATCTTATCTGCAGCATTTGAAGACCATTTTGGATATAAAACGGTTAGCTTTCATCTGGGGAAAGAGGTATGTTCGATAGACCTAGCGATTGATAGCTTAAATGATAGAGAAGCTAATCAAGTGGAATCAATTGCAAATCAAATCACGATGGAAAACCGTTCAATAGAAACAAAGTGGGTATCTGAACAAGAGGCTGCCAATTATCCATTAAGAAAAGATCTTTCTGTGAATGAAAATATTCGATTAGTGATCATACCAAACTTTGATTATAATGGCTGTGGTGGCACACATCCAAATGCAACAGGACAGGTAGGTGCCATAAAAATATTAAATTGGGAAAAGCAAAAAAAGAAACTAAGGCTTTACTTTGTTTGTGGGAACCGCGTAATGCAGCAACTTGACCAAAACCATAAAGTGATGAGGCAGTTAACAGATCTGTTTAATGCCCCGCAGAAACAGTTAGTTGAGGTAGGAAGACAAACTCTACAACAAACGAAGGATCTAGAAAAATCAATTGATGAATTAAAGGCGCAGTTAATGGAACATGAAGCAGATGAGTTAATCAATGATGCAAAATCATACCCCCAATATCAATTAGTTCAAGCTATTTTTCAACAGCGACCAATGACTGAAGTCCAATATTTGGCAAAAACAGTGGCGATGAAGATGAAAGATTGCATCGTTACGATGGTTAATCAGACAGATCAAAAAACACAAATCGTATGTGCAACTAGTGAAGAAGTAACGATAGATGCCAATGTACTACTAAAAAATGTGTTACCACTGATTGAAGGTAAAGGTGGAGGAACAGCATCATTTGCTCAGGGTGGAGGTAATAAAAAAGTTTCATCTGAACAAATGCTACAAGCTTTTGCTGATCACCTTAGGGAAATGTAGTAGATTATCCCGGTGCAACCGTTCGTAAGACTCCCACTTTAAACATCAAATGAAATGGAGGTGTTTAAGTGGGAGTTAACTGTCGCTTTCAACCCGCATGGTTCAAGGGTCTGCTAGTCTCTCCTTGTGGTACTTACACTAGTGTGGGAGACCAAAAATCCCACTAAGTGAGGTTTCACTTTATAATGGTCAAACGCTCAGAATTATTCTGAGCGTTATTTTTATTGTTCTTTCACTAAATCTTGAATCGTTGTTCCTTTGGGAAGGGGAGCTAATGATAGGTTACCATCTTTACCAAGTTCAGCCGTTTTTTGACAACTAAGGTCAGGTTTTCCATTAATCATCATCATACAAGTAGTACATAACCCTGTACGACATGAATATCGATAGGCAATGGTTTCATCATGGTGGCGATAGATTTGTTCTAAAATATTAAGAACTGTCATTCCTTGATGATAGTCAACCTGATAGGTACTAACAGTATTATCCGTTCTCGTAATGTTAACATTTATCTTTTTCATGTAGGGCCTCCTTTGACAGGCTGAGATCGTGCTATAAGCTTACCACCCTTATTGTTGATAAACGTGTGCTGAATGGTTTCAGATTGTTGTGGAAAATCTTCAATATAATGAGCACCACGACTTTCCTGTCTTTGTAAGGAAGCTTTAATTATTGCTTTAGCTGTACGCAGCATGTGGCGTACTTCTATGGCATCGAGTAGTTCACGAGAATAAACATTTGTATTGGTAATCTTGATAGAAGCTAAGTTGTGTTCTACTCTTTTTAGTTGTTTTTCAGCTGTTTCCAGTCCTTCTGTGGTGCGAATTACACTAGCATGTTGTCCCATAATCGCTTGGATCTCGTCTTTTAATTGGAAGGGACGCACACGACCATTAGTTGCTGAAAAAAGGTGTGAAATATATTCACTAGATGCTTTCCACAATGATGGATCAACAGAAAGTATGGTTGCACGTTCTGCCTCTTTTACGGCATTCATTCCCGCAATTGCTCCAAATACAATACATTCCGATAAGGCGTTATTGCCTAGTCGGTTACCTCCATGCAAACCACCAGCTGTTTCCCCTGCAACATAAAGACCTGGAACAGAAGTGGCTGCTTCTTGATTGATCTGAATGCCTCCCATCATAAAATGGGCAGCAGGTCCGATTTCAGCTCGATCTATTGCTAGATTAACACCACGATCGTTACATACCTTATATTCATGTGGAAATTCTCTTTTCACTTGTTCTATAGCATCACGAGCATCAATCCAAACGGCTTGGTTGGGAGTTCCGTTGCCTTTTGCTATTTCTGAGGCAATCGCAATCGATAACTTATCCCGAGTTGAATCTTCTAACGTATCTGGTTGGTAGATTTCCATAAATCGTTGTTCCTTGTTATTAAATAGTTTTGCATAGTGATAAAAACTAATACAAAAACCAGCAATTGCTTGCGGTGCTATAATGCTGACAGGATAAAACTGTATTTGCTCCATGTCAATTAATCTTGCACCTACGCTTAACCCAAGTGAAAAACCATCACTTGTGGCTTGAACAGGGTTACTTGTAATAGGGAATAATTGACCAATCCCACCAGTGGTAAGAACGACCGCTTTGCTTTGGATAAAATAAGTTTTGTTGGTTGTTAAATCGAAGACAACAGCACCGATAACTCGTTCAGAAGCTTTAATTAAATCGACTGTGATGACATCACTCCAAGTTTGGATATGGGGAGAGTTCGTAGCTTTTTTTCTTAGGGTATGGGTAATGCCTAGACCAGTTTTTCCTTTTTTGGCACTCAAGGAACGTGGAACGGAATGTCCCGAGGTATGGGAGATCGCAACCTGTTTATGTTCGTCTTTGTCGAGTTTTAATCCCCAGTCAATCAGTTGTTTTAAACGTGGTTCAATATCTTCTGCTAATCTTGTTGTTAACTGTGGGTCACTTAGGCCACGGCCACTTACATTGATATCGTTTAGGTAGCTTTGTTTGTGATCGCCTGGGTCTGACCATTCACCTAATCCTGCAATTTGAACTGCCCCGGTTGATGATCCACTTCTTCCGATTACGCCCTTATCCAGGATTAATACATCTTTATTAGATTGTGCGGCATAAACAGCAGCTGATAATCCTGCTGCCCCAGAGCCAATAATTAATACATCTGTGGTTAACGTTTCCAAAAGTAACAGCCCCCTTTCTATATGAATGCAGTGGAAATGATGAGTTAGAGGTATTATACAATGCTATTGATTAGGATTAAAGGGGGATTTAAAAAATTCTAACGATTGTTAAATGAAATGAATATACTACAACAACCTGATGTAGAAAAAATTGTAATTATTATTGACACTAGTTTAGACTATCCCCTAGAATAAATTAAAAATTCAGAAAAATATATAGCGCCTTAAGTTGGAGGGATAGGAATGAAACAAAAGGATCAAATTATAAAAGTAGGGTTTTTGTACCCTGGTCATGCTGCAGAAGATGATTATCCACGCATAGGAAAAATGGTACAACCAGAAGTAGGCGTGGAGCTCGTTCATACTGACTTTAATCAAGATGCACATACAGTGGAAGCACTTAGTGAAATGGGGAGTGTACCACGTATTATCGACGGTACCAAACATTTGCAAGATCTAGGGATCAAGTCGGTATTATGGACATCTACAAGTGCAAGTTTTGTGCAAGGTATCAATGGAATAAAAAAGCAAATAAAAACGTTAGAGGAACAACTACATGTACCAGCTTCAACAACTGCAATGGCATTTGTCCGAGCAGCGCAAGCGATTGAGGTTAGTAGGGTAGCGATCGCAGCAACGTATCCAAAAGATATTGCGCTTTTATTTAAAAACTTTTTAGAAAGCTTTGGTATTGAAGTCGTTCAATATGCTAGTAAAGGGATTATAACGGCTGCAGAAGTAGGCACCTTGAAAAAGCAAGAAGTGCTTCAATTTGCAGTGGAGAATGATTGTGCCGGGGCAGATGCACTGTTCATTCCTGATACAGCTCTACATTCAGTTGAATGGATAGAGGAGCTAGAAAAGGCAGTTAATAAGCCTGTCTTAACGGCGAACCAAGTTAGTTTTTGGGAAGCGTTAAGGTTGACTGGTCACTATCAAGTACAACCAGGCCTTGGCACATTATTTAAACGACAGGCACCAACAGAAAGGGGATTAGCGGGTGATAATAAAAGCTAATAAAGGCCAAGTTAGCTATGGAGAGTCAGTTGGTATTTTGATGTTAGAAACCTTTACCCCATTTATTCCAGGGGATGTCGGTAATGCAACGACTTATTCTTTCCCGGTTCGTTTCCAGCGGGTAAAAGGTTTTACCTTTGATAAACTACTTCAAAAAGATGAGTCAATGCTCGAACCCATTTTAGAAGCTGGTCATGATCTTGTTCGCGAAGGGGTGAGGGCGGTGACAGGTGATTGTGGTTACATGCTGAAATATCAAGAGCAAATAGCAAATGAACTACAAGTACCTGTGTTTATGTCGAGTCTTCTTCAACTTCCATTTATTAAAACGATGCTTCGTACAGATGAGAAAGTCGGTATCATTTGTAGTAAGGCCACTGATTTTGATGACGATCTACTTGAAATAATCGGCATCAATTCTACCTCTGATTATTGTGTTCGTGGAATGGAAACCCAAGAACATTTTCGTAAAGCAGCACATCAAGAAATAGGTGAGATTGATCCAGATCTTGTCGAGCAAGAAGTTGTATCCGTTGCACAACAACTTGTAATTGATCACCCCGAAGTAAAAATACTCTTATTAGAATGCAGCAGTCTACCACCGTATGCGAAAGCGATACAAGCTGCCGTAAACCTACCAGTATTTGACTATATTACCATGATAAATTATGTCCATTCAGCCTTAGTTGCGAAACGTTACGATGGGTTTATGTAAGAGAGTGATAAATAAGTAACAGAACTTTAGAGGATATTAGTGAACGAAGTGGAAAGTAGTAAAAGTGTCTACTAATTTTTGCCTCTCACCTCACAAATATCCTCCGAAAGGAAACGAATGATGTTATTGAAACTCAGAAAAAACTTAAACAGTTCTGAATAAACTAGGAACAACGAAAGCAACAATCGTATTATTGCAGATGCTTATTGTTGGTGAGTTTCGTATGTTAAATCTCCCCCGAAAAAAAACTGCTGTTACAAGTGGGCGAGGGTTCTCTAATTAAAATATTAACAGAATTGTTAAATAAATAATCTTCGTTTAAATATGTAAGGGGTTACAATAAAAGGAAAGGAAAACTATTTTGGGGAGGTTTGGGTGATGAAATATGCTTTTATACTGTTGGTGTCGGTTCATGGACTTATTCATCTATTAGGTTTTGTTAAAGCGTTTAAACTCGTTGAGGTTAATCAACTTAAAGTAGAAATTTCAAAGTCTATTGGCCTGATTTGGTTAGTCACTACTTTTTTATTTATTGCTATTGGTCTTTTACTATTATTGAATAATAACTTGTGGTGGTTACCGGCCATTATCACAGTGGCATTTTCACAAACTGTTATCTTTTTTTCATGGCAAGACGCAAAGTTTGGAACAGTTGTAAACGTTATTATTTTAGTTGTAGCCTTTGTTGCAATGGGGGCGTGGCAATTAAGAACGGAAGCGAATCAAGATATTGAACAATTGTTAACAGAAGCTCAAACAGAACAATCCGTCGTTCCTACAAAATCAAGGTTAGCATCTGTGCCCCCAATCATTCGGCAATGGTTACAACAAAATAAGGTAATCGAAACGGAACCAATTGTGACAGTATCGTTTAAACAAAAGGGACAGATGAAACTTAAGCCAGATCAAAAAAAGTGGTACAAGGCAGAAGCGGAACAATATGTGTCAGTGAAACGACCAGGATTTGTTTGGAATGCATCGGTGGAAATGATGCCACTTATTCACGTTGCTGGAAAAGATGTTTTCCATGATGGGGATGGCAGGATGCAAATGGAACTATTGTCGATACTCCCTGTAGTTCACATAGCAAATAATAATAAGGTAGACCAATCAACGATGCAACGTTTTCTATTAGAATTACCATGGTACCCTTCGGCTGCGCTTGAGCCATATATAACATGGGAATCGTTAAATCCCACAACAGCGCAAGCAACAATGTCTTATAAAGGTAAAACCGGTTCTGCAATCTATTATTTTGATGAGGATGGTAACCTCGATAAGGTTAGTGCGATGCGTTATAAGGATCATGATGACAATGCAGAACCATTGGAATGCATTGGGGAAGTAAAAGAAATGAAAATGGTGGATGGTAAAATGATTCCAACCAAAATGGATGTTTCTTGGCTGGTTAAAGGAGAAAAATTTACCTGGTACCAACTAGAAATATATGATGTCGTGTATACAAGAGGGACAAGAAGGTTACAAGTAGTCAGTTAATGTCATATTGTGTCAAAAAATATTACTTCTTGCGCTTTCCTGGGAAATGATTGTGTGGTTAAATACAGGTGATAGGTATCCGCTTAGGTCTTGATCGAGTACCTACCACGATGCAGATTTTCAGTTGATTACTTAGCAACTTTCACTTGCTCGCCGTCAATCACAAACAGAAAATGGTTATTGGTATTTTCGATCATTTGTACATTACCATAATGTAGTTGGCGGTGGTGATTCGCGCAAACAGTTATGAGGTTATGTTGAGCTAAATACTTGGTCGCTCCGTTCGGTTTCGGCATGATATGATGGACTTCTGCATAATAGTCACCATTTGGTTGTTGGAATGTAACAACCTGTTTACCTTGTGCGTCACAAATTTGGCAAGAACAATTTAAACGTTGTTTATATTGTTGAGCAATTGGACTATGTTCAATCCACTTGCTCAGTCTTTCTTTAACTTCAGGTACAGCATGTTGGTATTTCTGTTCTATAACATGAAGCGAATTATCGTTTGTTAGATCAATCTTTTCTAACATTAGATCTGGTAATGGACCGATTTTCTGTATAATGGACTGAAAGGTTGTACGAGCTACTGGTATGGATGGTTGGATATTACTTTTTACTAGGTTGTCTATAAAAGTATCTGACAAAAAAATGTCGTTATCCTCTATACTCTTTATATAATTGATCGGAACTTGATAGTTATTTTCGTTTTTGCAATCAGTAGGTGTGTCTATTATTTCGATAAGTGCATGGATGGTAGGATTGTCTGCTTGTATAGATTGTTGGTCTATGTGAACGAGAGCACCTAATTGACCTGGAGCGAACCAGTCTTTCTGCCATGAAGGAATAGATAATAAGTCTTCAGTATTATCAATCGTTGGTTGGGAAGAGTTAACGAAAAAAAGCCAATAACCAGTTGGTTTAAAGTCCCTTATAGAGTTGCCCTGCTTTGATTCTTGGAAATATTTTTCATCAGTTTTTACATTTGTTGTAAATGTATATGTAGCACCATATATTTCCCAACCTTCTCCAAAATGAATTCCATTATATACTTGGCGGAGTGGTAAATTTTTGTAGCCAACATATTGTTTCAACCATTTGGCAGCTTTTTGGATAGATGGAAATTCTTCTAATTTTTGATCATTTTTAAATATCATGACGGTTTGAGTTCGATTGTTTATTCGTCGTATATTCATTTTACATTCACCCAGTTGTTATTATAATAAATCTTGATTTAATTATTAATATGTTCGCTTGAAGGCAAATTCATGAAGGGTAAAAATAACCAGCAGTCATCCTTATTTATAAAGATTCAAAAATAAAGGATAATTGGTCTAAAAAGATACCAATTATCCTTTGTTTTCTTGTATGAAATTAATAAACTTTATCCCCATTAAAGATCGAATTTTTAACAACAACGTAATCGACATTGCGAATAGCTTCAAGCTTTTTACCGCCAGCATAGGATATGGAAGATTGAAGATCTTGTTCCATTTCATCTAAAGTATCTTGAAGCGGACCTTTGTATTCCACGTACATTTTTTTACCTTCGACATTTTTCTTTTCACCTTTTTGAAATTCAGATGCAGATCCAAAATATTCTTTATATAGCTTCTCTTCTTTAACAACCGTTTCCCCTGGTGATTCTTCATGACCTGCAAATAAGGAACCAATCATTACCATCGAAGCACCAAAACGGATCGATTTTGCGACATCTCCATGTGTACGAATACCCCCATCTGCAATAATTGGTTTACTTGCTGCCTTTGCACACCAGCGTAATGCTGCTAATTGCCAACCACCAGTGCCAAAACCAGTCTTGATTTTTGTGATGCAGACTTTACCTGGTCCAATTCCGACTTTTGTTGCGTCTGCACCGGCATTTTCTAATTCACGTACGGCTTCAGGGGTACCAACATTTCCAGCAATAACAAATGTGGTAGGAAGGTTTGTTTTTATATGTTTAATCATTTTGATCACAGCATCCGAATGACCGTGTGCAATGTCAATTGTAATGTATTCTGGAACAAGGTTTTGTTCTGCTAATTGCTCAATAAATGGATACTCATCTTCTTTTACACCAACACTTATGGATGCGATTAGATTTCGTGCATGCATATCTTTAATAAAGCCAACTCTTGCTTCTGGTTCAAACCGATGCATGATATAGAAATAACTATTTTCTGCTAAATATAATGCAATTCTTTCATCTATAATGGTTTGCATATTGGCAGGAACAACCGGAAGCTTGAATGTTCGACCACCTAGAGTTACGGTAGTATCACATTCAGAACGGCTATTAACTACACATTTTGCGGGAATTAATTGAATATCTTCGTAATCAAATACATTTTCCATAAAGCACACTCCTAAAAAACGAATATTATCGTTTAAATATTTTCCAACGTTCGTTATTTTAAATGTACATGATTTCTAGTTATCTGTCAAATTATCCTGGGTAAGAGTTTGAGTGTCGTTTCATTTCATTTAAGATATACAAATTGAATGAGTAAAAAAAGGGATTTTTGTTCGAATTAATAAAAACAACTAACTTGGATATACTACAACTATTATCTTGTAAGGTGGGAGGACGATAGTTTGACTACAAATAAAAATGCTATTTCCGTTTTTGCCTTAGGTGGTTTACATGAGATCGGGAAAAATATGTATGCAATTGAGACAGAGCGAGACATTATTGTCATTGATTGTGGAAATAAGTTTCCTGACGAGAGTTTATTGGGCATTGATTTAATCATTCCTGATATGTCCTATCTACAGGAGAGAAAGGATAAAATAAAAGGGATTATTGTAACCCATGGTCATGAAGATCATATTGGTGGGGTTCCATATTTTTTGAAACAGTTTAATGTTCCTGTATATGCGACAAATTTCACTTTAGGATTGATTGAACTAAAGTTAAGAGAACATAAAATTTTAAGAGAATCTGAATTAGTTAAAATCGATGCAAGTTCAAACATCACGCTAGGTGATACCAGTATTGAATTTTTTAGGGTGAATCATAGTATTCCTGATTGTTTAGGTATTGTTTTTCATACACCAGAAGGCAAGATTGTACATACTGGTGATTTTAAGTTCGATTTAACCCCTGCGAATAATGAACATTCAGATATTCACAAAATGGCTGAGATTGGTAAACAAGGTGTGTTGCTATTGTTGTCGGAGAGCACAAATGCGGAACGACCAGGTGCTACACCGTCAGAAAAAATGGTTGGAGAAAATGTAGTTGAGGCCTTCATGAAAGCAGAACGAAAAGTTATTTTATCAACGTTTGCCTCCAATATTAATCGAGTTCAACAAGTAGTAGAAGCAGCAAAGAAAACCAATCGCCGTCTAGCGTTACTGGGGAGAAGTATGGTCAATGTTGTTGATGTTGCAATCAAACGTGGTTATTTAGATGTTCCAGATGATATGTTGATTGAACAGGATCAAATTCATGAACTACCACCTGAGAAAGTGGCCATTCTTTGTACTGGGAGTCAAGGAGAACCATTGGCAGCACTGTCGCGATTATCTACAGGTAATTTTCGAGGAGTTGAGATCTTACCTGACGATACAGTGATTTTTGCAGCAGGTCCAATTCCGGGTAATGAAAAAGCGGTTACCAAAATTATTGATAATTTATATTCGCTACGTGCTAATGTGATTTATGGATCTGGAAGTAGCTCTGGTATGCATGTTTCAGGTCATGGTTACCAAGAAGATTTGAAAATGATGCTAACCTTAATGCAACCAGCCTATTTTATTCCAATTCATGGAGAACTGAGGATGTTACACCATCATCGGATGTTAGCTGAGTCTGTGGGGATTGATCCAGACAATACATTTATTATGGGTAATGGCGATGTTGTCGATATAGAGAATTCCAGTGCTCGACAAACGAGAAGACTACCTGCTGGAAATACGTATGTTGATGGTATGGGGATTGGTGATGTCGGGGATATTGTTTTACGTGATCGCAAGCAGTTGTCAGAAGACGGTATGCTTGTGACGGTTTTGACAATGAGCAAGTCAGAAAAGAGATTGATTTCCAATCCAGATACAGTGACTCGAGGATTTGTATATGTAAGGGATGCGGAGGAATTATTAAAAGATGTCAATCGAATTATTGCTCGAGCTGTTAGTGATGTACAAGCGAAGAATAATCGAAGTCAATGGAGCGCAATTAAACAAGAAATAAAAAAGGCTGTTGGTCAATATATCTTTAAGCATACAAAGCGTAAACCAATGATACTTCCGATTATTATCGAAGTTTAAACAATCAGACGGGAAAAAAGTATGTAGTCATATAAAATCCGAACGATGGTTCAAAATTCTACAATTAGAATACCATTCGTTCGGATTTTTTAATAGATAAGGGGGCCTGTTTCGAAATTCAAGGGTGTGATTTGGTAAAAAAAGAAATGAGAACTGCATCAAGCCTTATAAAATAAATGAATTAGTTCGAGCTGTTTGCAAATGAATTATTATACGTGACCTGTTTTCAATAGTACAATATAAGGGAATATGAACTAAAAAGGAGAAGGAAATGATGGCAAATTCAAAAGAAGAGTTACTTTTACAAGCGGTAAAAACTCAGTGGTCGATTTTACAGTTGTTAGACCATACATTACATGATACATATAATTATCAAAAAGGGCTGCCGGAAGAGGAACAAAATGAAGAATTGATAAATCTTACTGAACGAGTCCGAACGATTGTAGCCAAGAAACCAAAATTAAAAGAAGTATATCGAGTATTGGAAGAAGAATATGGTGTGAATTTATCCCGGTTCAACCGTCCGTAAGACTTCCACTTCAAAACGTGAAGTGAAACGAGATGTTTGAGTGGGAATTAACGGACGCTAACACCCCGATTGGTTCAACTAACACTCAGTGGGGGGAGAGCAAAAACCCACACTGAGTGAAGTTTCACTTTATAGAAAAGACGAGTTGTGTATGAAATGATAAGGGAGAGAGACGATGATAACACTGCGATATTTTGATCCTTCTGATTATGATCAATTAATTAAATGGATTGATTCACCATCATTGTTAGTACAATGGGGAGGATCAAGTTTTGAATTTCCATTGACGAAACAACAACTCCAAAACTATCTTTTTGACGCCAATAAGGATCAGGCTAAATTATATGCTTATAGTGTGGTGGACCAGCAAACAGGGAATGTTATTGGACATATATCGTTAGGAGATATAGACCGTAAGAATAATTCTGGGCGGATTGGGAGAGTTCTAGTAGGAGATGAGACGATTAGAGGCAAAGGAATCGGGAAACAAATGATCAAAAGCATTCTCGAAATTGCATTTAATGACATGCGTTTACATCGAGTTAGTCTAGGTGTGTTTGATTTTAATACACCGGCCATTCGTTGTTATGAAAAGGTTGGTTTTGTAAAAGAAGGTGTAAAGAGAGATGCTCAGATCTTTGGTAATACATATTGGAATTTATGGGAGATGAGTATGTTAGAAGATGAATGGAAAGCAGAACAGAAGAACGAACTAGTTGATTATACAAATCGACAAGTCAATAATAATAGGAAAACTTGATTGGAGAAGGTTAACAAATGGAGTTTATAGGTGCACTATTATTTTTACTTTCAGGTATGTTAATTATCGGTGTGTTAGCAACCAAGTTCTCCTCTCGTTTAGGGCTACCTGCTTTGGTATTATTTTTGATTGCAGGTATGTTGCTTAACCGATTCATGTTTTTTGAGGATGTACAAATGACGCAATTCATTGGAATACTAGCATTAATTATTATTTTATTTGATGGTGGAACACAAACCAAATGGCATAAAATTCGGCCGGTTCTTGTGCCAGCATTCTCGTTGGCAACAATAGGTGTCCTAATTACTGCATTCATTACAGGTTTAGCCGCCATGTACATATTAGATTTTTCTCTCTTACAGGGCTTGTTGTTAGGTGCAATTGTTAGCTCAACAGATGCAGCAGCTGTTTTCTCGGTAATTGGAAACAAAAATTTTAATAAACGATTGACTTACACACTGGAAGCAGAATCCGGTTCTAATGATCCAATGGCTGTTTTTTTAACGGTTACACTCATTCAACTTATCCAACTGCCTAATATGTCAATTTGGAGTGCAATAGGTAGTTTCTTTTTACAAATGGGACTTGGTCTTGTCTTAGGGTTGTTGCTAGGTAAACTCACTGTTGCTGTGATTAATAACATTAAACTAGATATATCTGGTCTTTACCCAGTTCTTGCCATGGGAGCGGCTGTGTTCACCTATGCTATAACAGATTTTTTGGGTGGAAGTGGATTGTTAGCAGTTTATGTCATGGCAGTGTTTGTAGGGAATAGTGATTTAACCTACCGTTTTTCGATTTTGCGCTTTAATGAAGGCTTCGCCTGGATGATGCAGATCATTATGTTTACGCTGCTTGGATTACTCGTATTTCCAAGTGAATTAACGGCAGTGTTTTGGAACGGAATTTTCATTGCATTGATCTTGATGTTTGTTGCTCGACCTGTTGCAGTTTTTATCAGTATGGTAGGAATGAAAAATACTGTGAAACAAAAACTATTTATCTCTTGGGCCGGTTTGAAGGGAGCTGTACCAATTGTGCTTGCTACCTACCCAATTGTGGCAAATCTAGAAAGTAGTCATTTAATTTTTAACACAGTGTTTTTCGTTGTTTTTATTTCTGCATTAGTACAGGGGAGTACATTATCGATGGTTGCGGAAAAGTTAGGGTTAACAGGGGAAGAGGATGAGGATAATGCGAGTATTGATCTAATAAATTTAGGAAATACAGATCGTGATATTATGAAGGTGACGATGCCTAAACATTCTTCTGCTATTGGAAAATCATTGACCACATTACAACTACCTGATGAGACATTGGTTATTGGAATTACACGTGCTAAAGATCTATTGACCCCAACTGGGAATACTGTTATTCAAAAAGGGGATACCTTATATATTTTGTGTGATCATAAACATAGAAGCGGTGTTAAGGTTGCTTTGTTAGGGAATTCAGAAAAAGAACAAGCTGTGCAGTAAGTGAGAACTTCATGCACAGCTACTGTATAGGTTAAGTTGTTTGATCGGGTGCGATTTCAATCGTATATGTTCCACGATCCGTAATGAGAGAAAAACGTTGGTTATTGTAATGATATAAGGTTGAATCTTCAAGAGGTATTTCATAATAATCTGATGGTAAGGCTTGTGTTTGGTTTTGAATGGACTCTGTCTCGATTTGTCCAGTGCCATGAAGTAGTAAGGAATGCATTGGTTCGTAATCATCCATTCTTCGTGTATCTTTCGAATAGGAAATAGAATCCAGTTTCATAAATGTTTGATCTAGGTCTTTAATTTCTTGTTTACTAATGACTATTTGGTTGCCGATCCATTGTTGTAACAAATCGTTAAATTCTTCAACGGTTAAGTATTGTTGTGTCATGATTCATCCCTCCACTTCTTATGCTTTCCAATCCCTTGATAATGATACGAAATGAATAAGAAGTCTTCCTATATATCAAGCTAAGGGGGAACAGGTTCTGTTCTTTATTTGTGAAACTAATATTAAATTCCCGTTGGAGGTGCATGGTCATGGGTAAAGACCCAAAAGTCAAATTAAAAGGCGGCGTAAGTGACGAACAAGCCGTAAGAAAAAAGTTGTCGAAGAAATTTGATCATGAATTTGCTAATGAGCCACTAACTCCAAATGAAAAAGCCAATAATAAGAAAACGAAAAAACGACAATAACAATTTCAACGGGTGTGCTACGGCAAGGCACATCCGTTTTTTTACTGGAATTTAGTAAAGTGTAGCATGAGATCCAAAAGCTTCCTATCATGGCAGGTCTTTGTACAATTAGTGTGTGTATTAATCGAGAGAAATTCACACTAAGGGTATGCATTGGTGTTGAATTTTAATGGTCGTAGAGTACTTAACATGACAAACAGAAATACACTTTTTAGGGAATAAGCCTCAAAAATGAGGAGGGCGTGTTAGAATAATGGTAAGAATACAATTTACGAAGTGAGGGGGGGAAATATATGAAACATGTGGTAGCTATATTGGTGATCATCGGTTACGGGTTTGTTGGGATAATCGCCACTGTTATTGCTGCGATATCAAGGGATGCATCGTTCTATGTCCCATTCGTTCCCATTGTTACAGTAGGTTTCATAGTGGTAACGATTCTAGCAATCTATCAGCAAATGAGGAAGAAGCCTGCGAAAATAGTAGGCATTGTTTTCTTTTTAGTTGCAGTTGTTTCTGTTGTTAGTTACGAAGGCTATCAAGCATATCTGAAACGTCTTGAGATTGTTAGCACACAAGATTTTGATTTATCAGCATATCGCCCATTTACCGAAAATACCAAGGCTGTTAAATTAGATGAGGAATCAACCTATAAGATTGAAGATAACTTACCAAAATTAGACGGTGCAACAGCATTATATCCTGTTTATAGTGGATTTGTGCAAGCGGTATATCCAATAAAAGAATATCCGTTGCAGGAGAGTGAAGTGGTGTCCACGCAAACCGATACATCGTTTCATCGTTTAGTCAATGGGGATGTGGATATGACTTTTATGGCACACCCCTCAAAAGCGCAAATGAGAAGCGCTGAACGTCACGATTTAGAACTAACCCTTACCCCAATTGGGCGGGAGGCTTTTGTCTTTTTTGTTCATGCGAATAACCCTGTTTCATCGCTTACGACGGAACAGATTCAAAAAATCTATTCTGGTGACATAACAAACTGGCAAGAGGTGGGTGGAAAGGATGAAGAAATTCGTGCTTTTCAACGACCAGACGGTAGTGGTAGTCAAACAGCTTTGGTTAATGTGATGGACGGTAAAGCCTTGATGGATCCACCTTCAGAAGAAATTGTGTCAGGTATGGGGGGGATTATTCGCGAGACTTCTAATTATAAGAATAGAAGCAATGCTATCGGGTTTTCTTTTCGCCACTTTTCTAACGAAATGGTGAAAAATGGCAAGATAAAGCATATCGCAATCGACGGTTTCGAGCCAACTAAAGAAAACATTCAAAATGAAAGTTATCCATTTGTGGATCAGTTTTTTGCGATTACAGCAGGTAGTAATAACCCGCATGTTGATCCGTTTCTAGATTGGATGCAATCTGAGCAGGGCCAAGAAATAGTGAACCTAACAGGGTATGTCCCAGTAAAGTAACTGGGACTTGTATTAGTGTGAGCGGGATTTTGTTTTGGCAGTTTTATGGAAGAAAAATTGTATAAGTTTGTTAATAAGGATCTTACTCGATGAATAAATAATGTACGATAACGATGATAAAAACAAGAATGAAATCCCTATATTGATTAAGTTATTGGCTGGAAATGACATAGCAATAGCGAATAGAAGTATATTGGAAATGGCAATAAAGGATACTTTATCAATAAAGTTCCAGTTAGGGAATGAATGAATTTTTTTACATTGCTTAAAGTAAAAGCGAAACATGCTGATCACCTCATTAGTTTGTTAAGTATAGATTTTCCTATTTTTTGGTTGTTATACAAAAAAGATTGTTGGTTTTCACAATAAACATAGAATCTGACTTAACATTCAGGCTGAAGGAAAGTGGAATGAAATCCCGCTTCCACCCCACGGACAAAGTTATGTCGGAGTTTCTATTAAATCGTAAGTTTGGAAAAGCTATAAAACATACGAAAGTGTTCTGCTCTTAGGATAGTAAACAATATATTTTTCATAAAATGTAGAAGATTATATACTTAGGTTATTGAATGAAATACAATCATCAACAAAACATAAGTGAAATTACTGAAGGAGATGTTAATATGGATTTAAATATTAAATGGAATGGAGATATGGCTTTTTCTAATGTTACGCCATCTGGTCATGATATTAAAATGGATGCAGCGGAAGCAGTTGGTGGAAAAAATACTGGGGCAAGACCTACAGAACTATTACTTAACGCTGTTGCTGGTTGTACAGGAATTGATATCATTTCTATCTTGACAAAAATGCGCTTAGAACCTACGGATTTCCAAATGGATGTGTCCGGGGAACGTGCCGATGAGCATCCAAAACGTTTTACAACCATTTCCATTCATTATGCATTGGATGGAGATTTACCTGAGGATAAAGTAGTTCGTGCGATCAAGCTTTCTAAAGATAAATATTGTTCTGTTTCCCATACTTTAAATGCTGATATTTCTGTTAGCTATTCGATCAATGGTGTGAAGGGTGAACAAGAGCTATAAGACTCTAAGATATTTTTATAAAAAGCAAACGCATCCGCTCTTCTATGTAGCGGATGCGTTAATTTTTGTTCGTCCTTTCCGTAACTTAGTCGAAGGGATTTTTAATTGGTTGCGATATTTAGCAACTGTTCGCCGAGAAATTAGGATATCCTGTTCTTTTAGTATATTGGCTATTTTTTGATCGGAAAGTGGTACGTTTTTGTCTTCTTGTTCAATTAATTTGGCAATCAAATGCTTAATTTTATTGGAAGAAGTTGCTTTTCCATTGGCTAATGGAATTGAGGATGTGAAGAAATATTTTAATTCATATAAGCCAAATGGTGTCTGTACATATTTACTCGTTGTTGCTCGACTAATCGTTGATACATGCAGCTGACATTCGTTTGCGATTTGTTTTAATGTTAATGGCTGAAGGTGGGAAGGCCCTTTATAAAAAAAGTCAGATTGATGTGCTGCAATTGCCTGCATCACTTGTTGTAATGTGAGGTGACGATGGGCAATCGTTCGTTGCAACCACTTCAATCGCTTATATTTTTCACGTAAAAACTGACTTGTTTCCTGATCTACTTCTCCCTTCAATAAAGGTAAATAATCATCCGACAGCTGTACATTTGGTATGAGTTGATCATTTATTGCTACTGTAATATCATTTGTTTCCACATAAACAAATAAATCAGGTGTTACATAGTCACGCTCAGTCGGTGGATCTAATGCATTGGCAGGTTTAGGGTTAAGAGATTGGATAGAGGTCAATACCTGTTTAACCTTTCCCTCTGTAATATTTAAAATCTCAGCAATCACATCAAATTGACCTGAAGAGAGCGCTTCCAAATGATCTAACACTATTTGTTGAGCGACTAGATTATCTGGATCATTCCGAGCAATCTGGATGTACAGACATTCTTGTAAACTAGTTGCGGCAATACCAGCTGGTTCCAATTGTTGAATGGTTCTTACAGCCTGTTCCACCTGTTCGACTGTTACCTGTAACTGTTCCGCGACATCATCGAAAGGTTCTTTGAAATAGCCGTTATCATCTAACATTAAGATGATATAGTTGATCATCTTTTGTTGCTGTTCATTAAGGTGGAGGTGGATAACTTGTTCATGTAAATAGTCATAGAGATGATCCCCTTCAGACTGAACAAAATCTAATGCACCTGCTCCATCTGTCACATCGTTAGTAGCCAGGTTCTGATCATAATCGTTTGTTTCTAATTCTAATAATGGATTTTCTAAAGCTTCATTTTCAATGAAACCAACTAAATCAGTAGTCGAATAGTTTAATAGGGAAAGGGCCTGCCGCATTTCAGGTGTGATGTTTAGTTTTATTGTTTGTTCGGTCCTCATATCTAAGTGAATCATGTTCGTAAACCGCCTTCCATGTGCTGCAGTTAAAAGAAACCTACAATTATTATCTATGATTATGATTATTAGCTATTTTGATGAAAGTTCAGAATTTTAACATTTTAAACTAATATCTATTATAATGCAAATTTGATATAATTTGTAAAAATATGTTTCAGTTAAAGGTCTTGATAAGGGCCTGGAAAATGCAATGAAGAGGAGCTCGTAGATCATGTATGACTTATTACAGCATAGTTCTGAACGTTTTAATACGACATTTGATTTAAAAGTTTCACGTTGGATGTTGCCTAATCCATATTGTATAAAAGGAACTACATCGATAAAAAAAGCTGCTACGATGTTGCAACGTGTTCAAATAGATTGTTTGCCTGTCGTTGACGATGACATGTATCCAATAGGAGTGGTAACATTACGAACATTACTTGGGCGAATGTTGGATGGGAACCCAGATGAATCTGTGATTACCTATGCTACAATCAAAGCAGCTACCATCCATGCAGAACAGTCTATCTTAGATATCTTATCAACGGCACATACAAATTTTTCTGTGACGAATGATCAAGGAAAATTAGTTGGTATTCTATCCAAAAGTGAAGTCATGGATGGTTTTTCTCATTATATTCGATCGATGAACCATAGAGAAAATGTAGCAGAAACATTGAGTACTATTTTAGAAAGCGCATACGAAGGAGTAGCTGTCGTAGATGAAAATGCAGTTATTTTAGAATTTAACCAAGCTTACAGTAGATTTACAGGAATTGATCGCCAAGATGCGATCGGTAAACATGTTCAAGAGGTAATTGATAATACGAAATTACATCATACGATTAGGACAGGGATACCAGAACGAGGGGTAGTCCAATATATTCAAGGTCAGGCAATGATTGTTCATCGTATCCCTATATGGAATAATGATCGAGTTGTCGGGGCAATTGGTATGCTCATTTTTGAAGGCGTGTCGGAAGTGTATCAAATCTATGAACGTTTACAAGGTAATCCTAATCAAATGGAGCAGTATTCCTCGACTACAGTTCAAGATCAAACAAATACAACAACATTAGACCTAATTATTGGAAGTAGTGAAAGTATAGCAAATACGAAACGAATGGCGAGAAAAGTTGCGAAAACAAATGCAACCGTTTTAATTACTGGTCAAAGTGGCGCTGGTAAAGAATTGTTTGCTAAAAGCATTCATCATTTAAGTTTACAAGCGCAAGGTCCGTTTGTAAGTGTCAATTGTGGGGCGATACCTGAACACTTATTTGAATCAGAATTATTCGGCTATGAGCAAGGTGCATTTACAGGAGCGAAAAAGGATGGGAAACCTGGTAAATTTGAGATGGCACAACACGGGACCTTATTTTTAGACGAAATTGGCGAAATGCCACTGATGATGCAAACAAAATTGTTGCGTGTATTGGAGGAGCGCCAGGTGGAGCGTGTCGGTGGTTTGCAGAAGTATGATGTCAACGCACGTATTGTGGCAGCAACCAATCGGGATTTGAAGAAAATGGTGGAAGAAGGTAATTTTCGAGAGGACTTATATTATCGGATTAATGTAATCGAATTACCTATTCCACCATTAAGGGAACGATCCGAGGATATTCCGGCACTTGTTGCCCAGTACACAAAATCAATATGCGCCAAACATGCTTTGCCCGATAAAGGATTAACGTCTGAGGCGATGACAGTGTTTTTACAGTATGATTGGCCTGGGAATATTCGTGAACTTGTTAATACGTTAGAGCGATTAATCGTATTAGTGGATAAAGATTTGATTGGAGTAGAGGATTTACCTGATGATATGACAAATATGTTAACAAACGATGCAGAACAAACAGAAGGATTTGCACCGATAAAACAACTACACGTTCAAGGTAACGATAAAGAAAGACAATTAATTCAACATGTACTGAAGCAAGTTAATGGAAATAAATCGAAAGCTGCAAAACAACTTGGTATTCATCGTACCACGTTGTATCAAAAAATGAAAAAGTATCATTTATATTAAGGCTCTTTTCTAAGATATTGACGCTCTTCGCTTTTGGGCAGTTAGAAAGGCAAACGCTGATAGGTGAATGAATTTACCAAATTAGCGTTTGCCTTTACAAAAAAACTTTTTCAAAAGCAACCATGTTTACGAAACCAGCCTAATTAAACAATCTTAAAAAAAGTGTAGTGATAACACTACAAAATGACGTGTTTTAATGTAGTGATCACGCTACATAACAACAATCTTGTGAACGAATAGTACAAGGGATTAGAGTTGGCACGGTTTTTGCATGTATAAGGGTGAGAGATAAAAAAAGGGGTGAGCTAGATGGAGAATTACGCAGTATTTCAAATGCCGCAGACAATTAATTATGGTCGCCATGCTTTTAAAAAGTTAGGGGAAGAGGCTGCTACAAGAGGAAAAAAGGCGCTTGTTGTTAGCGATAAAGTGATGGATAGTCTCGGCTATGTCAAGAAGGGACTTGATTATTTACATGAAGCTGGAGTTGAAGGCGCTGTTTACTTAGGGGTAGAGTCAGAACCAACCGACGTGTATGTAGACGAAGCGATGAAGTTATTCGAACAAGAATCATGTGATTTGGTCATTTCCATCGGTGGAGGGAGCTGTCTTGATACAGCGAAGACAATTGCTGTCCTTCAAACGAATGGTGGATATATCGGGGATTACATGGGGAATCAAAAAATAGCAACAAAAGCTGCAATTCCTCATATTGCCGTTCCGACAACAGCTGGTACTGGATCAGAGGCTACAGATGTAACCGTCATCACGAATACGTCAAATGATGTCAAAATGATGATAAAACAGCCTGCGTTTTTACCTGAGGTAGCAATTGTAGATCCACTCTTAACCATTTCGTCGCCAAAACATGTAACCGCTGCCACTGGAGTGGATGCATTGAGTCATGCGGTGGAAGCTTACATTTCTAAGAAAGCACAACCGATGACAGATATGATGGCACTATCCGCAATGGAGTTAATTGTGAAGAATTTACAAACAGCTTATCAAGATGGGGATGATGTTGATGCGAGGGAAGGAATGTCCCTAGCAGCATTACAAGCGGGTGTGGCATTCTCAAACGCGTCAGTATGTTTGGTTCACGGCATGTCAAGACCTATCGGTGCAATGTTCCATGTCCCACATGGTTATTCAAATGCGATGCTACTACCTGCAGTATTAGAATATAGCAAAGATTATGCTTTAGAAAGGTTAGCAGATTTAGGAAGGTTTTTCTCGGCAGAAGCAGAAAATTATTCGCACAAAGAAGCAGCAGACTTCGCTGTTCAATCTGTTAAAAAATTGTGTCTTGATTTAAATATTCCGAACTTACAAGGGTGGGGTATTGACAAGCAAGAATTTGACATCGCAATCCCCAAAATGGCAAAGGATGCATTAGCGAGTGGTAGTCCAGGTAACAATCCACGCGTTCCTACTCAAGCAGAAGTAGAAGAATTATATCGAATTTGTTATTCCTATGATTTTACAACCGATGTTTCGACTAAAGAATCAAAGGTAAGATAAAGGGGAGTATAGGGAGGAAGTAACATGGACGTCATTGGTATGCTAGGGCTTATTGCATCGTTGATTCTACTAATCTATTTAACAATGAGAGGTACCAATATCATTATCGCAGCCATTTTGAGTTCGATTTTGGTGGCGGTCACAGGAGGGCTTAACCTCGAAACGGCTTTACTTGATAATTATATGGATGGATTTACCGGTTATTTTGCTTCGTGGTTTTTAGTGTTTTTACTTGGAGCCATTTTTGGTAAATTCATGCAAGAGACAAAATCAGCAGAGAGTATTGCACAATGGATTAAAAAAACATTTGGTGCGAAGCGAGCGGTGTTTGCCGTGGTAGCTGCAGCGGCCATTATGACGTACGGGGGAGTTAGTTTATTCGTTGTTGGTTTTGCTGTCTATCCAATTGCTGTTTCATTATTCAGAGCGGCAGACTTGCCACATAGATTTATTCCTGCTGCCCTTGTATTTGGGTCTATCTCATTTACGATGACGGCACCGGGATCACCAGAGATTCAAAATATTATTCCAACTGAGTTTTTCGGTACAACACCAACTGCTGGTGGTTTTATAGGGGTTTTTAGTGCAGCGTTGGTAGCGATTGCTGGGGGATTGTGGTTAGGGAGAATGGTGAAGAAAGCTTCTGCCAATGGGGAGACTTTTTCACCACCAAATGAATCAATAGCTGCGAAAGAAATGGCGGCAGCGATTGCGGAAGAAAAAGAGGAACCATCCGGGTCTAGCTCGAAACCAGAAGAAGAGGCATTACCTAATGTTATTGTTTCGATCTTGCCACTTACAACCGTTATTGTATTGTTGAATATACTTGGACAATTTATGAATCCGACCACCGCATTGTTAATTGCGTTGACAGCAGGGATCTTCTTAGCTTGCACAACAATGAAATCGTTCCTAACTGAATTTTGGGAATCGCTGTCTGTTGGTACACAAAATGCGCTAGTTGCACTTGCTAACACTTGTGCGGTTGTTGGTTTTGGTAGTGTAGCCGCTCAAGTGTCTGCATTTAATAGTGTAGTAGATGCACTTGTGAATATGCCTGGTCCTCCTTTAATGGGGCTAGCAGTTGGTGTAACGGTCGTTTGTGGTATTACAGGTTCTGCATCTGGGGGATTAGGTATTGCGTTGCCAATATTGGCACCAATTTATTTAGGGCAAGGCCTTGATAATGGATCGATGCACCGAATATCAGCGTTGGCATCAGGTGGTATTGATTCCCTGCCACATAATGGGTATGTGGTAACGACGGTTCGAGCAATTTGTGGTGAATCACATCGTCGAGCCTATAAACCTATCTTTTTAGTTAGCGTTATCGTGCCGTTAATTGTCATGTTCTTAGCAGTATTCTTATATTCAATTTTCTAAAATAACTAATTCATATTGGGAGGAATTTTTCATGATTAAAACAGAAGTAAAACAACTAAAAAACTATGTTGGGGCTAAATGGATTGAAGCAAAGTCAGATAAAACAGAAGAAGTAGTAAATCCAGCAACAGGTGAAGTGATTGCCCATGTACCAATTTCTTCAAAAGAAGATATCGATCAAGCCGTAAACGTAGCGAAAGAAGCATTTGAATCTTGGAAAGAGGTTCCAGTACCAAAGCGTGCACGTATTATGTTTAAGTATCAGCAATTACTTGTAGATCACTGGGATGAGTTAGCAGAAATTATTACAATTGAAAATGGTAAAAGCTTTAAAGAAGCAAAAGGAGAAGTACAACGTGGGATTGAAAATGTAGAATTTGCTGCTGGTGCACCATCCTTGATGATGGGGGAACAACTACCTTCGATTGCATCTGGACTAGAGTCTAGCGTCTATCGTTATCCGATCGGTGTTATTGGTGGCATCACACCATTTAACTTCCCAATGATGGTACCGTGCTGGATGTTCCCTATGGCAATTGTTACCGGTAATACATTTGTATTAAAACCATCAGAACGAACGCCGCTACTTGCAAATCGTTTGGCTGAATTGCTAGAACAAGCCGGGTTACCTGAAGGTGTCTTCAATATCGTTCATGGTGCACATGATGTGGTGAATGGTATCTTGGATCACGAAGATATTGCAGCAATCTCTTTTGTTGGTTCTCAACCAGTTGCGGAATATGTCTATAAGCGTGGTACAGACAACTTGAAGCGTGTGCAAGCACTTGCTGGTGCGAAAAACCACTCGATCGTATTAAATGATGCGAATCTTGACAATGCAACAACGCAAATTCTTAATGCAGCATTCGGTTCTGCAGGAGAGCGTTGTATGGCTGCATCTGTTGTAGCGGTTGAAGAATCTGTTGCAGATGATTTCATTGATCAATTAGTGACCAAAGCAAATGAAATTCAAATTGGTAATGGTCTAGATGAAGGGGTGTTCTTAGGGCCAGTTATCCGTGACAGTCATAAGGATCGTACATTACAATATATCGAAACAGGTGAAAAAGAAGGGGCAGAACTAATTCGTGATGGGCGTAAAGACGTAGAAGCACAAAAAGAAGGTTACTTTGTTGGTCCTACCATCTTTGATAATGTAACGTCTGAAATGAAAATTTGGCAAGATGAAATCTTCGCACCTGTCTTGTCAATCGCTCGCGTGAAAGACTTAGGTGATGCAGTGAAACTTACGAACAAATCACGTTTTGCAAATGGTGCTTGTATCTTTACCAATGATGGTGGAAGTGTACGCCAGTTTCGTGAAACCATTGACGCGGGTATGCTAGGTGTCAATATTGGTGTGCCAGCTCCAATGGCATTCTTCCCATTCTCTGGCTGGAAAGATTCCTTCTATGGTGATCTTCATGCCAATGGTAAAGATGGTCTTAGCTTCTATACGCGTCAAAAAGTGATTACTTCCCGCTGGGTATAATCTAATATAAGTAGAAAAAAGAGCCTGCTTCGGTGAAATGGAGCAGGTTCTTTTGTTTATCCCGATGCAATCGTCCGTAAGACTCCTACTTCAAAACATGAAAGAAAACGGAAATGTTTAAGTGTGATTATACTTTCGCTTTCACCTCAATTGATTCAAAAGCCTTTGGGTCTCTCCTTGGTACTTATATTCAGAGGGGGGAGAGCAAAAATCCCCCTCTGAATGAAGTTTCACTTTGTGACTTAAAGAATATTACCCTCAAGCGAACGTTGCAGTCATCCATTTGCTAAATGGAATGAAAGTAGATTTATAGGACAGAGCTTTGCTATAATTCTTGCACAGGACAGATGCCTAGTGCATAGGTTACTATATATTACAGTCATAAGGGTGTCTAGTTCATGCAAGATTTTTATTCATTATGTTATCGGTATGGGGTGATATTTGGTAGAGAACCTCATGTGGAGAATGGTGTTTGTACGGTGGAATGGGACCGTGATTTGTCCGTGATGATCCAAGGTCGTCCCAGTCATGGTGAACTTCATGCAGAAGTTATGTTTGAATCTCTAGATGAAGTAGGGTTCGCACTTAATTTAGGGGAATCTGTCATGTTGGAGGAAGAGGTTCCTTTATTTACTAACATGTTGGCTAGAAATGGAGTACAAATAAGTGCGATTCATAACCATTGGATGTATACCGAACCAACAATCTTATATGTGCATTTTCAATCGGTTGAACCACCACTGGCGTTTGCTCGTAAGGTAGCGGATGCTTTTGCAGTATTGCGTTAAATGAAAAGTGAAAATTGATCATAGGGCAAGCATTATTTCACTAATGCTTGCCTTTGACTATTCCGAAGTTACTTTCAGATATGTTTCGATTTTATCGGGTAAAACTTCCGTATCCCAAGGGTGCCAATACCATGTACCCCCATCATAAGAGAGCGTATATTGTTGGGCGATGACTTGATCGGTATAAAAAACGACAGTATATCGATCGGGATCTCCATTTTCAATGCTTGGTCGAAAGGATGGTTTTGTTTCCCTTTGGTCTAAAATAGTAAGAATCTTTTCAATCTCGGAAGGATTTTCTATTTTATTTAGGCGTTGTGGTGGGGGACTAGATGTATACATTTCTATTTTGTTAATTGCACGTTTATCTAGATCTTGATAGTGCCAATTTGATTGATTCCCAGTTTGGTATAACCGATAGCCATTAATGGTATTGTTGTTTTTAACGGCAAGCATATCAGGTTTATTTTGAACAGCATGTAGTTTTGTTCCTTCATCTAAAAATGCCGCATCCCCGTCTTTAATTTGATATCCAGGATTTGAAACGTTGTCAGAAATATGAAATGCTACTTCACTGATTTCTTCTCCGATGAATGTTGGATCTGCTATTATCGCTGAATAAACGGACTCGTACTGTTTGCCATTAATCTTTACAAAATCAACCCAATCGATGATGGTATGCGCATTCGAGTCCGTTTTGTCTATTGATTGACAGGCTGCTAAAAAAGGTACACTAAGAATGATGATTAAAAATTGTTTCATGATAGGTCCCCCTCTTTATATAGGACGTGTGCTTTCGTAAAAGGTTACAAAATTGTTCTATTAAATGTATCTTGTAGCGACACTGTTTTTGTTGGAATGGTTGTTGAATCGACAGACTTGCTTCATACTATTATAGTATGTACGCTTTGTTAAGACATTGCATTGTACGATTGAAGCTAGGGGGATAAGAATGGGGAATCAAAAGGTGTTAGCACTAAAACACTTAACCAAAAGTTTTGGTCAGAAGCATATTTTGCAAGGTATAACTCTTGATGTCTATCAAGGAGAAATTATTGGCTATATTGGACCAAATGGGGCCGGGAAAAGTACAACAGTCAAAATTATGTTAGGACTTGTCGATGATTTTGAGGGAGAAGTGGAACTGTTTGGTTACAATATCGCTGATGGAGATCCAACCTATAAGCAAAGAATTGGCTATGTTCCGGAACATGCTGAGGTGTACGATAATTTAACCGCAAGAGAATATTTGACGTTTGTCGGTGAGTTATACGGGATGGAACGTGATCATGCCGAAGAAAAAGCGAAAGACTTAATGGCAATTTTCGAATTGACGGATGTGTTCGATGCAAGACTATCCTCTTTTTCGAAAGGGATGCGGCAAAAGGTATTAATCATTGCTAGTTTACTACATAATCCTGATTTACTATTTTTAGATGAGCCACTAAGCGGATTGGATGCGAGTAGTGTCATGATCGTCAAAGAAGTATTGGCGCAATTGGCGGAACAAGGGAAAACGATTTTTTACTCGTCACACATCATGGATGTGGTAGAGAAAATTAGTAACCGAATTGTATTGTTACATGATGGTCAGATTGTTGCAGATGGTAGTTTCGAACAGTTACAACAACAGAATAAAGAAGGAACATTAGAGCAGATTTTTAATGAGCTAACCGGTTTTAATCAACATGAAGCAATTGCTTCCTCGTTCGTTTCCGTTGTTCAAGATGGTGACACAACATGAGAGAATTCCAATCCTTAAAAATCTTAGATACTTTTAAAAAAGGATTTGAAGTATTTGGTGTCGATTATGAAGTGATGCGGAAAATCTTAGAGGTCAAATTGACGATGGATCAACGAAGAGTGCCGACGATGTTTAATCAGTCAACAAAGAAAAAGGAAGATAATAATCAATTTTTAAAATCGTTAGGGATGTATCTGCTCATGAGCTTGATTTTGATTCCGCTTGTTCTAGGGGATCACTATTTTTTTCAAATGAGTTTAGTATTTGGAATTGTGATGTTTATTGTGATGACGTCGATGATTTCGGATTTTTCTACCGTATTGTTGGATGTGCGAGATAAGGTGATTATTGGAACAAAACCAGTGAACGCTAGGACCATTAACACAGCAAAAGTGATTCATGTGACGATTTACTTGTTTTGTATCACTGGTACATTGACAGCACTTCCATTAATAGTCAGTTTAGTTCAACAAGGTTTTTTATTTTTTATTGTTTTTGTAGTTGAGTTAATCCTATTGTCTTTTCTAATTATCATGTTTACAGCGCTTATTTATATTGGTGTGTTGCGTTTTTTTGACGGTGAAAAGTTAAAAGATATGATTAATTATGTGCAAATCATGCTGACGATGATGATGCTTGTTGGCTACCAATTAGTAATACGCTCCTTTGAATTTGTTGATTTTCAAATGAATATCACGATTCATTGGTGGCAATATCTGATTCCACCAATGTGGTATGGGGCAGCATATGAATGGTTATTGCAACACAATCAGGGTCAATCGATTATGGTATTGTCGATCCTCGGATTGGTGGTTCCTATTCTAGCATTACTTGTTTATTTGCGACTGATCCCATCGTTCGAACGTAATTTAGACAAGTTATTGTCACAAAATACAAAAGCAACAAAACGCGGTACCTTTTACCGGGAATGGTGGGCAAATATATTATGTCACACGAAAGAAGAGAAAACCTTTTTTCTTTTTGCCAACCAGATGCTAAGTCATGAGCGAGAATTTAAACTAAAGGTTTATCCAACGATTGGATTTGCTTTATTTTTCCCATTTTTGTTTCTATTTAATGATTTACGTTTACGTTCGTTTGCAGAGATGAGCAATAGTAAGCTGTTTTTAACGATTTATTTTTGTATTTTGATCATTCCAACTGGAGTGCAAATGATCAAGTTCTCGGAAAATTATCAGGGAGCGTGGATTTTTAAGGCAACACCGATTAAGTATGTTGCAAATATGTATCGAGCAGCGACAAAAGCGTTACTTATTAAGCTATTCTTCCCAGTATTTTTGTTATTAAGTGTTGTATTTATTTTCATTTTTTCAATTCGCATTATAGTATCATTGTTGGTTGTTGGATTAACAGCATCGTTATTTTCAGTAATTTGCTATAAGGTGTTAAACAAGTCTGATTTACCATTTACCGACTCGTTTGCTGCTGCACAGCAAACAGAAACAGCCAAACACTTTGCGTTATTTGCCGTAATTGGTGTGTTTGTTGGAATACATTTTTTCTCTTTAAGTGTGCCATACGGTGAGTATGTTTATTTCGGTGTTTTAGCAGTAACGAATTGGTTCATATGGAGGCGGGTTTTTTAAAATGATTTATGTTCGTGATATTTGCAGAAATGTATGAGTGTGGTAAATGAAATAAATAAGAAAAGAGCAACAACAGAATATGGCATTTAATTGGTTAATGTCTTTTCTGTTGCTCTTTTAGCATTGATCTCCAAATGGTTATGTGCTTTTGTCTTACTAATTATATGTTGTTGTAGTTTACTCATAAATAATAGCTATGCATTTCAAGTAAGATCAAATCCTTTATTATTGGTTTTCTAAAGTATCGATTGGAATTTCTGCATGCTTTCGAGCGTAATAATACCAGATAATGATCGCGCAAAGCACATAATAACTTATAAAAATATATAGCGCCAGATTAACATTTCCTGTATGTTGGATAGAAAATCCGAATAATTGTGGTATAAAGAATCCACCAAATGCACCGATTGCAGATGCGAACCCAATTGCAGCAGGTGATTCTTGTGGCCCGAAGATAATTGGGAACATCGTAAAGATAGAGCCGTTGGCAATGCCACCAGTTGCAAACAATAAAAGGAAAGAGACAAAGAAACCAATAAAGCTTCTGGAGTTTTCATCAATAAAGAAAATAACTCCTATAATCCCAATGACCATAAGAATAATATCAATAATCGATACTTTTGCGCCCCCAAATTTATCTGCAAAATAGCCACCAAGTGGTCGTCCGAGTGCACCTAATAATGGTCCAATAAAAACGAATTGTACTGCATTAATTTCTGGAAATTCCCCATCTATTAGCAATGGAAAAGCCGCGGAATACCCGATAAAAGAGCCGAAAGACATAATATAAAGGATTGTGATCAAATACATATGTTTTCCCTTAAATACTTCTAGTTGACTTGCTAATTTAGGTTTTTCCAAAGGTAAATTGGTCATTCCAAAAAAAGCTAAAAATGCAAAAGCAATAATAGGGATAACCCAAATAAGTGCCCCATTTTGTAGCCAAACTTGAGTGCTTTCGGTACCGTTTTGAATCGTTTGCGGCTCTCCACCAAGTGCCCCAAATAACGGAATAGAAATAACAATCGGAATGAGAAATTGTGCTAAACTGACTCCAAGATTTCCAAGTCCACCATTAATACCAAGTGCTGAGCCTTGTTTAGTTTTCGGAAAAAAAGGTCCAATGGCAGCCATGGATGATGCAAAATTTCCTCCACCAAACCCGCAAAGAGCAGCAAGTAGTGCCATTGTTGTGTATGGTGTATTTGGGTTGTTTAATGCTATGCTTATTCCTAAGACTGGTAGGAGTAAGATTAACGTGGATAAAACCGTCCATGTTTTTCCGCCGGTATAGGTAACCCCGATCGAGTAAAATATTCTCAATAATGCTCCTGTTAACGCAGGAATAGCGGTTAGGGAATAGACTTGTTCTGTTGTATAGTTAAATCCAGCATCAATTAATTGAAGAGATAGAACTGACCAAATTTGCCATACGCTAAATGCGATCAGTAAATTTGGGATTGATATCCATAAATTGCGGCTGGCAATTTTTTTGCCTTTAGATTCCCAAAATTGCTGATCATTTGGATTCCAGTAATTCATACCTCCCAATGGTAATTCACTCCTTTCATTTTCGACATAAGTTACATATTCGTTAGCATTTGTAACTACTGAGTAACTATGCTTAACTATTAAATGATTTTTTTTGCAGTTAGGATTGGCTTCTAATTAGTAAATAAGAAAGGGGGGGCTGCGCTTGGAGTTTACTTGTCCTCAGTCCAGCCTTTGTCTTCACTTAAGGGCTTGCTAGTAGGAAGTATTCTTTAGGCAGGAAAATATGTGAATACCCCCTAATTTCTAAAAATATAGGGGGCTACGTTTTACTTTATTTCATTTTAATAACTATTTTTCCTTTTGCATGGTGAGTTTCACTTAATTTATGCGCCTCTCTTAGTTCGTTTTCAGAAAAATTAAATACATGACCAACTTGAGGTTTGACAATTCCTTTTTCTAATAGCTCTCCAATCTGACTAAGTTGTTGTCCATTTGGGGTGAGCCAGTAAGATGTGGCTTTTACTTGATGTTGTGTTGCAAGTTCTTGTTTTGGTTGGCCAGCAATCGTAACGATTCTGCCACCAGGTTTTAGTACCTGAAAGCTTTTATCCAAAATCTCTCCACCCATCGTGTCAACAACGGCATCAACTTTTTCTAATTCTTCTTCAAATTGCTGGGTTCGGTAATTAATGAACTGATCGGCACCAAGCTCTTTGACATATATTTCATTTTTCTCACTTGCAGTGGTTGCCACATGAGCGCCTATATGTTTAGCAAATTGAATCGCTAAACTCCCGACACCGCCAGCTCCAGCATGGATAAGTACATGCTCTCCGTGCTTTAACTTAACTTCATCAACAAGACATTGCCATGCGGTTAAACCTGCTAGTGGAATTGATGCTGCTTGTTCATAGGAAATATTGGTAGGTTTTTTTGCTAATAAGTCTTCGTCGACGGCGGTGTATTCTGCATAAGTACCATTTGCTGTCGTGTCTGGTCGAGCAAACACTTCGTCCCCAACCTTAAATTTTGTTACGTTGCGTCCTACTTCGGTAATGACACCTGCTACATCCCAACCAAGGATAATAGGAAATGAGAAATCGAGCATTTGTCTTAAATAACCTTCCCTCAATTTCCAATCAATTGGATTAATTGATGTAGCATATACTTCCACCAAAACTTGGTTATCTTTAATTTGTGGTGTAGGCACTTCCTGTTCTTTTAATTTTTCTTTGCTTCCATATTCATTAATCACAATTGCTTTCATTTACATTAGCTCCTTTTTGCTTGATGTAAAATTAGTATGAGCAATTATAACCGAAGTAAAATGACGATTACAAAGAAATAGTTTCTCTTATCAGTTTACTTCCGGGGTGTTGGCTACATTTTATGTATGTTTCGGTCTGTAATGTTCCGAAATGAACAATTTTAGATTGCAGATGAGTAACTCACAGTTGTTCACAAAATAGTAATATTTAAAATTTCATTGTTAGAAAGATGAAGGTTTGTTGTTTCGAAGGCTTGATTTGAAAGGTTATATAAGGTTTATTTAGCTTTTAAAAGACAGGAGTGAGACACTTAATAGTATCCTTTTTGATACTAGGTAACTTTAAAGTGCGTAGTTGTAATTCTGTTTATTTTTTTACATAATAATATATATCTTATGATGATAAGTAAATGAAGGAAATGGATATTAGATGGAGGATTATGAACATGAATGTATTAGTTGTAAAAGCAAATAACCGCCCGGCATCGGAGGGGGTTTCTAGTAGAATGTATGAGACATTTATGGAAGGTGTCTCTAAACTAGAAAATATAACTGTTTCTACTTATGATGTGTTTGCAGAAGACACCCCATATTTTGGCCAAGAACTATTTGATGCTTTTAATAAGCTTGCAAATGACGAGGAATTAACAAGTGGTGAACAGCGCCTTTTAGATGCCAAGCAAAAGGCAAAGAGTATATTCGCAGCTGCTGATATAGTGGTGTTTGCATTTCCACTATGGAACTTAACAATCCCGGCTAAATTACAAACATTTGTTGATTACATCAATGAAGCAGGCTTTACGTTTAAATATAGCCCTGAAGGAAATATTGTTCCCCTAAAGCCAGAGAAGAAAGTGGTATTGTTAAACGCACGTGGAGGTGTTTATTCCACAGCTGAAATGCAATCTATGGAAATGTCTGTTAATTATATGCGTAATATTTTTGCTGGCATGTTTGGTATGGAAATCATAGATGAAGTGGTCATTGAGGGACATAATGCAATGCCAGATCAAGCAGAACAAATTATTGAAGAAGGATTGCAAAAAGTGACAGAAGCAACTTCTAAAATAGCTTCTCTTTCTGTTACTATGTAATGTTATTAATCAAAAGCAGTACATTCTTTATTGTTGAATGTACTGCTTTTTTAGTTGTCAGGAAATTATAAAAATGTGACGCTGTGGATTACTAATTGCAGTGTAAGCCACGTCCGCGAAGCGCTAAAGCTGTAGCGCAACTTCCCTCACCTCGGGCCTACAGGACAAGGAAAACTACGACAGCGAAACTTCGCACGAAGAAAAAGCGATTTTTCTTTTTCGAGGAAGTAGGTCAGTTCGACGTTGTCACAGGACGTGACGTTCTTAGTCGAACATCCTTTGTGTAAGTCAACATCGATTCACTCTTGGAGGAAGGACGACTAAAAACGGGCTTTGCGCCCAACTCACGTCTACCCCTTTTGCAGGGGCATGTTTCCTTTATCTCCTGCGGAATGAATGTTCGGTTAAGTCCGCCGCTCCTGAGCGGCAACACCGAACCACCTGCGATGCGCAGGCGCAGTTCGTACGTCGCTAACCGGGCGACCCGAGCCTTTGTTCTTTATAAAACTATAATAAAACAAAGCGATAACCTCTTTGCTTGATTGCTTGTATAAGAGCAAGAAGTATTTGGACAGTCTGCGGCAGTTCATGTAATAAGATAATTGCCCCGTTTTCGAGTTGATTTACTACATTTTCAATGATTTGTTCTGGATTATGGGTGAGTTCCCAATCGTATGATGGAATTTGCCACATAATGGTACTTAAGCCGAGCTGATTGGCTATTTTCAATGTATTCGAGTTGTATTGACCGTATGGTGGGCGAAAGAAGGTAACTTTTTGTTGTGTAATACGTTCAATTTTATTACTACTGTCTTTTATTTGATCATATTGTTCATCAAAAGATAGTTCGCTCAAATTCGGATGATCAATCGTATGAGAACCGATGACATGTCCTTCCGTTAAGACACGCTGCCAAGGTTTGTGGGTCTCCACTAGTTGTGATTGCCAAAAAAACAGTGCAGGGACATTTTCACTTTTTAATATATCTAGTATTTTAGGTAGGAACTCACTTGGACCATCATCAAATGTTAAGACAACTGTTTTTTTATGATTAGTTTCTTTATGTGTTATAACGATTGGAATTTTCATATTGTTTGGGTGGTTCGGCTGTTTATTACTGGTCATTTCGGAACACCTCACAATTGATAGTGTATAAAAGGACTCATGGATGAGTACTTTTATACACTGATAAGAAAGTGAAAATTTTAAGACATTAGACAAGCCTATATTGCCAAAGCTTTGCCAGCCGACAAGTTTTCTTTATTTAACCGTGATAATACCTGGTGTTTCTTTCGTTACCTCACCAATCGTAGCTGCTGTTAGGTTATGTTCATGAAGAGAATGTAATAATGAATCTGCTTCTTTTTCTGGTATACAAATGAGTAGACCGCCAGAAGTAATGGCATCAGACAATATTAGCTGACTTAGTTCACTAACATTATCACTATATGTAACACTATCTTTTAGCCATTGATGATTTTTCTTTGACCCACCTGGGAAGACATTTTTCTCTAGAAGATCCTTTGTTTTTGGTAAAACAGGAACATCGCTATGATAAATAGTGATACCAACTTGACTTCCATCGGCGATTTCATGTGTATGACCTAGTAAACCAAAACCAGTCACATCCGTACAAGCTGAAATATTAAAATCGGCCATTACTTCTGCTGCATATTTGTTTAACTGTGCCATAACTTCCATAACTTGTTTGGTTGTCTGCGGATCAAGTAAATCTTTTTTAATGGCTTGAGTTAGAATACCAACTCCAATTGGTTTGGTTAGAATCAATTTATCACCTGGTTTGGCACCAATATTCGTACGGATTCGTTCTGGATGTACCGTTCCTGTTATAGATAATCCGAATTTTGGTTCTTGATCATCAATCGAGTGTCCCCCGACTAATGCTGCGCCAGATTCCTTCACCTTATCGGATGCTCCGGATAAAATGTCTGCTAAGATAGATTTATCTAATGTATTAATAGGAAATCCTACAATATTCATTGCGGTTATCGGTGTCCCACCCATCGCATAGACATCACTCAATGCGTTAGCAGCAGCAATTTGGCCAAACATATATGGGTCATCCACAATAGGAGTGAAGAAGTCTAATGTCTGAACCAATGCTGTTTGATCGTTGATTTTATAAACACCAGCATCATCAGATGCATCTAACCCAACGAGTAAGTTGGGATCTGTAGTGGATTGTGGTAAGTGACGCAGCACCTGCGTCAGGTCTCTAGGACCAATTTTGCATCCTCAGCCACCTTTGGATGACAAAGAAGTTAACTTTATAATTTCTTCTTTAGACAATTGTCTCCCTCCTTTTAGAGAAAAAGCTTGACTATTATTTTATCATACATTTTTTGAAATATTTTATTTATTTGTTTGTAATACTATAAATCGCGCTGCAATCTGTCCGTTCAAAACATGATAGGAAACGGAGGTGTTTAAGTGGGAGTAAACGGTCGCTAACACCCCAATTGATTCAAGGGCCTAGATTTCTTGTGGCGCTATGTGAGGAAATAGGAAAACTCATTTGAGTGGAATTTCATTATATTTAAGCCACTTCAACATTCGCCTCAGAATGAATGCACATCTATGATTGATGATGTCACTATTAAGAGTAATACGTAGGTTAATCATTTGTCGTCTGAAAGAATGAATTCATAGTAATTTGTAAGATGGGGGATTGTTCATGAATTGAGAGACAATTATGTCTCTAGATGAAATCTGATATTCTAAAATTAGGTGTTTATGCTGTTTTTTAAGGAAAAAGGAATGAGGGGATTGCATGATGGCGGGATTGTGTGAGAATCGAACTCACCGGAGACGGCACGCGCCTCCCTCAGGGTTTTGAAGTTCTATATGGGTTGTACTTTATGGTAACTCATAAGACCTCAAAGTGCGTTGTTATAGGACTTCCATAATCGCCAATGTTTTTAAGTATCTGCTTATTATTAAATTTGGGCACCAAACTCGGCACCAATTTAAAAGTTATTTTAACATAAGAATTTACCTACAAAAAATGATTTGTCTTATTCTTTGACTTTTTTTATATAAAAACATGTATATAGTATAATTGAAGCAACTGCTGTGACTCAGATACGAATAATAATAAGACGCTTATCATGATGTGTAGTGTTTTGTAATCTGACAAAAAGTGGCTATACCCATATAAGGGAGTAGCCACTTGGATATCGAGTTGATGGAGTATTAGACCTTGCAGTACATTCTCTTAAAGATTTAATGAACGAGATAAAGAGATGATCGAGAGAGGGAAAAATGAAATACGACGTAATGCAATTCGGGTATTGTCAGAGTTAGAAATTTCAGTTGAAGTGATTTCTGAGGCACTAGAAATGACAGTAGCAGAAGTAAAAGAAGTGTTAAAGAATTAATTCTTTTTAAAAGACTTAAAACTGTGTATGTTGAAGGTGCAATAGAGGTGTAGATTTACTTTATATTTTATTAGACCTTACCTTTTGAGGTCGGTTGATTAATCAAATGTTAGAAAATAAGAAATATAAATTAAGATTAATAACTTTTTAAGGTCCTCTTTAGGTTAACAAGAACTATTTATTATACAGTAGGATTTTTTGCTACGTAGCACAATCATACTGCGTAACTGTTCTAGAAGTAGAGAATAAGTTTATTCCATTAAAGGGCGCATTTCCAGTATAGGAGATGTGTCTTTTGTTATGTGAGAGCCGTATTGAAATGGAACTTTTTTAATTGCAAAAGGATATTTATGGTAAAATTAAAATGGTCTTCTACATTGTCGAACTCTTCCTAAATATCAGATATCCGAAGAAGAAATGAGAATAGATAAATAGAGGTGTAATAGATATGAGTCATACCCACGTTGGTCTTGATAATGATTTCACGAACTATATAGAAAATAATAATTTTGAAATGACAATTTTCACTGAATTTGCTTTACCTTACTATCTTTTAATCAATAGTGGATTTTTTACATTTGAAGCAGATGAAAACTTCATAATCTCCGAAAGCAATAAAAAAAGAAAGGTTGCTTTTCGTATTCAAAGTTTCTATAGAGACGAGCAAAAAATTCCACTGAGAGAATCTACATTTACAATTAAACCAAACAAACTAAGTACTGAAAGTTATACATATGGAGTTTTCAATTCTATAATTCAAGTGGCCATACAATCTTTTAACTCAGAAAAGGAACTAATAAACACCAAATTACAAGAGAAAGGAAGTGATTTTACTACTGATATTAACCAAGCATTTTTAGAATATATTTTATTTAGATACAATGAAACTACTGAAGGAAATCATGCAATAAGCCCTTCAGTTTATGATTGCAGTCATTTATCTTTTTATTATATCTACAGTAATTTTTTATTAGCAAACGCAATGATAACAACAAATTTGAATAATATAAACCAAATAAATGATTCTAATTTTAGAAGTTCATTAAATAGAGAGGTAAATGTAACAAACGCATTTTATGGAGAAGCAAAGTATGCTTGTAAAACTTATGATTATAAAAAAGCTATCATCTATTCAGCTATCACAATAGAGACATATATAAATAATATAATCGATAAGATACCTAATAGTGAAGAGTTTGAAATGAATTCAAATGGTAAGTTTAGATCTATTTTTTCTAAAACCAAAATGCTCATTAGAGCTGGATATTTAACTTCTAAAATAGAAATAATTGATTTAACTGAAAATATGAAAAATATAACTGATACTAGAAATGATATTATGCATGGAAAACTAAAAAGCTTTGAATTACTTAAAGTTAAAGCCATTAGGTCTATAGAGTCATTAGATAAAATATTAACAAATTTATTCGAGTAAATTTTTTTAAGAAATATTCGATAACTCTTTTGTAACGGAGTTTAATAAAACAAATTCATTTACTGCACAGTACATCGATACTATTCAACAGAAAAGGATATTCAACAATCAGGCGCGAATGCTGAATATTGCTCTTCTGTTATTAATGCAGGCTAATGAAAAAAGAGAAATAAGTGCATTTTTGTACGATCGAAATAGAGGAAAGATACTAGTTTTAATTATTTACTTAAAGAAGGAGGTGCCTTGAACAAGAAACAAGCATTAAATGTTATATTCATTTATTATACGAATTCCACTTGTTCTAAGCTTAAATTCTATAGTTAGAGCGAAATTTAGATTGCTATTAAACGGTGATATTCATGCAATTTCGAATCGGACCTCGGGTTAATTAGTATATTTCCATGAGATTCCACTCCAATAACTAAATGACCTTTTTGTAGTAATTGTATATAGCAAGTTCTAAAGGTCTCTCCTATTAAATATTGTGGTGTAGATATGACTTTATAATCTTGCTGTACTAATTGTTGTAAAGGCGATTTTTCTAATTGATTACCAAAAACTTCGTGGAACATTAATTTATACAGGAACTGGTTAGTATTTAATACTCTATTAGCCCCTACTCTTTCAGCATTATCAATATTCTTTTTCATTAATAGTTCAGTGAAAACTTCAATATTTGGATTTAAAGTCTTGGCTATTAAGGAAACTTGCAAACAGAATAGATCGGAATGTTCCTCATCTATATGAATATTTGATGTAATAATCAACTTTTTCGTATTTTTAATATGTGCTTCATTTAATACTGAAACATTGGTAGCGTCACCTTGTACAAATTGAATATTATATATATCTTCGGGTTTTCTTTTTAAAGTAGAGTCAACTAGTGTTATATTTATGCTTGGATCGTGCTTGTTGAACAGTTGAATTAAATTTTTAGACCTTTCATTCCAACCAATTAGAATATAGTTATGTTTCATGTAAGTCACCACTTTATTGTTATACTTTTGACTATTATATCCAAAATGGATCGGAAGTATAATCCAACATAATGAATTAGGTATTTTGAATTGAATGATAGGTTTTTTTGTCACAAATAATGTATAAACCAACGTCTTTAGGTATTTCATCGTCAATTCTTCTAATAATCCCTAGATCATTATCAGCTGAAATTAGGTTAGCGCCTTTGTCTCTTAAATCATTAAAAGCATCACGGTACGTTTTCCAAGAAGGATTAGGGTTAATCTTCCATAAATCATCTCCATACCTCTTGCTCAATAATTGCCTAAATAATTGACTGGAACCATGATGCAACGTAGATTTTGCCATTAAAAATGGAAAAGCATCATTTGAAGGGATAAATTCATCAATTTTTACATGATTGAACATTTTTACATGCTTTTCACGCACCATCTCAACGATCGTATAAATATCTCTATTATGTTCGATTCCATAGCTTTCAATTGCTGAAGCAACCAAGAGTGATTTTCCATCCAAAAAAAGTTCATCCTCACTTTCTGACGCAAAAATGATAACCGAATTTGATTTCAAAATATTTGCTTTATTAAGCACCTCATAGCTTGTAGGATCACCATGGATGTAGTGAACTTTTTCGTGATCGATAGGTGTTTTATCTAACTGATCTATTAATACAATGTTATTATTTTTGTGCTCATTCAGCAAAATTTCGTCTAGAGTTTTCTTAGCTTTTGACGACCATCCAACTAAAACATAATGGTTTTGTCCGTTGTAATTCAATTTCCCTTCCCCCTTAAGTCTATTATACAAATTAAAAGCATTCACAACTTTCCCAAGTATAATTCCAATTAAGCCGATCCCTGTTAAATAAAGAAACAACCCAAATACCTTTCCAGCATTTGTAACGGGTGAATAATCACCGAATCCTACCGTTGTAACAGTAGTCATCACCCACCAAAAACCTATAAATGGGTTTTCAAAATTATTCGGTTCTATGAAATAAATAATAAAAGCACACAGAGTGTAGAAAATGGATGCGAAGATAATTAGTTTTAAGGTATTTATATTTACTGTTTTTTGAATGATTTCAAACATTAAATCTATCCCCCAATAAATTAACATTATCTTTGTTGCTAAACCTTTTGTTATTTGCTATCTTTAATAAATATTCCATATATTTACTTATAATAAACAGCACATATGAAAAAATATATACTCATATGTTTACGATTCAGTAAAATTTGTGAATTGAAACTGTCCATAAAATAGGAGAGATAGAAATGAGTTTTTTTAATAGAATTTTTAAAGTTAGTCATTTATCAACTATCCGTATTATAGTCTTGTTTTATATTTTGGCAGTAATCGTTTCTATGGTGATCCTTGGACTACCTATTTTTCACCAACCTACTGTCGATCTAACTTTTATTGATTTATTATTTACTGCAGTAAGTGCGGTAAGTGTAACGGGTCTTACGGTAGTTTCGACAGCTGATACGTTTAATGCAGCAGGCAAAATTGCACTAACAGTAGTTTTGCAATTTGGTGGAATTGGGATTATGACTCTTGGGACCTTTATTTGGATTATTTTAGGAAAAAAGATTGGATTGCGTGGTAGACAACTTATACAAGTTGACCAAAATAGAGTAACTTTGGCAGGGCTCGTTAATTTAATGTTAAAAATCCTGAGTATAATAATAATAATTGAAACAATAGGTACAATTGTTTTAAGTACATATTTCCTGAACTACTTTGATACATGGCAAGAAGCTCTGTTACAAGGCTTTTTTGGTGCTGTAAGTGCTACAACAAATGCAGGTTTTGATATAACAGGTTCTTCTTTAATTCCATTTGCTGATGATTATTTTGTTCAATTTATAAATATTGTCCTATTAATACTAGGGGCAATTGGATTCCCTGTATTAATAGAGATAAGAGAAGTGCTTAGTGGGAAAAATAAAAGTGTAAATAATAAATATTACTTTTCATTATTCACTAAATTGACGACATTAACTTTTTTTGCTCTTATTGTTGTTGGATGGGTTTTAATCTATTTATTAGAGCGTAATGCTTTTTTTGCCGACAAACTGTGGCATGAACAGTTTTTTTACAGTCTTTTTCAATCTGTCACGACTAGGAATGGTGGCTTGGCAACCATGGATGTTAGTGAGTTCACTTCGCCAACTTTAATTGTATTGTGTGTGTTAATGTTTATAGGTGCTTCTCCAAGTAGTGTGGGTGGGGGAATTCGGACTACTACATTTGCAATTATGTTGTTGACGATATTTAATTATGCAAAAGGAAATACAGGTATCAAGGTTTTTGGAAGAGAATTGGATGATGAAGATGTGATTCGTTCGTTTATTGTAATAACAACTGCATCTATGTTATGTATATCTGCAATTGTATTACTTAATTATATAGAACCTTTTCCAGTTCTTCCGATTATATTCGAAGTTAGTTCTGCATTTGGAACAACAGGTCTCTCAATGGGTATCACCCCAGAATTAAGTACAGCAGGTAAATGTGTGATTATATTTTTAATGTTTGTAGGTCGGATAGGGATCTTTTCTTTCTTATTCATCATGAGAGGAAAAGCAACGAAAGATATTTATCATTATCCAAAAGAGAAGGTGATTATTGGGTGATGGCTAAAACCACTCTACAGGGCGGGATGATTGGCTTCTTTTTTGGGATTATAGTTTCAAGGGTATCGCTCTATGTTTTGATAAGCGTGTTTGAAATTCATCTGTTAGAAATTCATCCGAACATTTATACTCTTATTGTTTGTTTGCTATTTTTCTTGTTAGGTATTAACATTTCACGAAGTTACTAAGAAAAAACCAGCACATATGAGTTTTCACTCCTAGTATGTTCTGGTTTTTTTCCTATAAAATTGCTACAGTTTATTTAAATTTGGCCCCAATATCGTGCCTACCAAGCCTTGCTCCAAGTAAAATAATGCAGTACCTAAACGACCACCTGCTAAAGCAGGTGGTCGTTTAAGGTTCGGGTGATTTTAATATCCAAGTTTTTTTAAGCTAAACGGGGGTTAAGTAAATTAAGTGATAGCAAGAACCTCAGCATCTTTGCTGCGTAGTACAAGAATACTATGCATTAAAAATATATTAAACAATCAGGCATCACTGTTACATAATGATATTTAAAATTCTAGTCTAAGTCCCTATCAAAGCAGTCCTATGACAGGGACTCAGACTTACCCCCAAACTTTAC
>NZ_SZNM01000027.1 GCF_005870085.1 Aquibacillus sediminis
TCTAGTTGAAAATGTTATTTTACTCATGTTGTCCTCTTTTCCCCATATCTTGAAACTTAAGTATATAAAAAAATACCTGTAGTTTAAACACTCTTTTTCAAGTGTCCTAACTACAGGTACCATTTTACAAAGGAGGTTTTACTATTTTTAATACAATTAGTTGATACCCTTCCTTTGTAAAATAATTATGAAATTCATGTTGATTTTTAAATCTAGCTAATGTTTTGATTTCATCAATACTTATATTAGTCCTGAAAGTGATTTTTTCACCGTTTTCTAATTCATATTTATACCTCTTGATTAAACACACCCCCTAACTAACAATTGTTACTGGTTCAATAATTAAACTTCTAATACAGAGATACCTTCATTTTCGCACGGATTAACGTACTTTTAGAAATTCCAGTCATATTTTCAACTTGTTTTTACGAATTAGTTTCTAACAGTTTTAAAGCATGGTTTATTTGTTCCTTACCATACTTATTTGGCCTACCTTCTTTAAAAGTCATCACGTTGCTTAGCAAAAGCCTTGCCTTCCTGAGTACGTTCTACAATCATATCGCGTTCAAACTCAGCAAAAGCACTCATTATATTGAATATTAGCCTTCCGGTAGGTGTTATCCTCAACCAATCCCATATTTAGTACATGGACTTTTACACCTTTTTCAAATAGTTTCTGTACTGTTTCAATGGCATGTGTTGTACTTCTAGCAAACCTATCCAACTTAGTTACAATAAATGTATCCCCAGGCTCTAATACTTCTATAAGTGCTTGAAACTGAAGTCCTCTCTTTTATAGTTCCAGTAAATTTCTCTGAAAAAAATTTCATCGCAGCCTGCTTCTTTCAGTGCGTTTATCTGTGCTTCTAAATCTTGTGATACTTGCATTACCGTATTTAGCCATTAAGTTTTTTCAATCTCCTTTTTAAACCACCACTTATGAAACTAAGTTATGACACCCTTTAATACCTTGATACTACAACACCGCCAATTTGGTATCAATACTTTTAAGTTTTGATACTTAAGTGTAGTGACATAAAACTTCGGTGTTCATTTGAATACGTACACAATTTTTAAATCGAATCTTAATGTTTATTTTACGGTTTAGGTTTTCCCAAACATAGTTTTCACGATCTATGTCATATTCACGCAACAATACTAATGCAGATTGGGGAAAATTCTCAAGTCGTCTCTGAACGATTTGGGCATAGCCGAGTTGGTATTACACTGGACTTGTACTCACATGTAAGTGATGACTTACATGAACTTGCACAGAGAAATTTAGGGAAACATTATTCAAGAGGAGAAACACTCCATCACTTCAAGAAAATAAATGTACAGGATTAGTACAATGGCAATAAGTGCTTATTCAAAGAAAGGAAAATCACAATAAATAAAAAAAGCCAAAAACCCTTGATAAACCAAGGATTAAGACTCTCAACATAAGATGATTCTCCGTTTGGGCTCAAACCAACGGCCTCCACCCTGCCAAGAGCGTTTGCGGATGGTTCGTTTAAGGTCAGGGAGTTTTATGTGTTATTTAAATATATCATAATCAAAGTCTGATACAATAGGATTAACTTTGCTTAACCACATATTAAATCTTAACAAGGCCAAGCGAGGTATTATTTACAGGAATGATAAATATCGGAAGTATAAAAAGGCGAGAACATATATGCGCCAATATGACTTGGGAGGTCATTGAACTTTATTCGTTCCCACCTTTAACATAATATAACAAAATATTCACACAAAAGGAAGTTTTTGTCGAAGAAATTGTAAAAGTTAATTTCCTAATCTATTTTCGAATGAAGATACGAACATTATGAATGAAAAAGATTATGAAAGAAAAATGTTAAACAACAATCCGTTTTTTGTGCGATTCTAGTACCTAATGCGTCAGCTTTTTAGTATCACTTACTTTTAATACATTCACCTCAGCTATGTATTTCATAGTTTCTTTTTCTACATGCTAATATTTGACTTTACAGATTCAAGATGATCATAAGCTTTAAAGGACTACCCAATTATTTTTTATAGCAGTTAACACAATGTTCGTTCGGTCTGAAACATTCATTTTTTTCATGATGGCACTAACATAATTTTTTACGGTCTTTTCGGAAATATAAAGAAAGTTTGCAATCTGCTCATTTTTATAACCTTTGGCAAGTAGTTCTATCACTTCCCATTCTCTGTGTGAGAATACTCCATCTGGCTTTTCAGGTTGATTCATTTGGGCATAATAACCTAACAAAATTTGAGAGAGAGACTGGTCAATATAGCTTTTACCATCCAAAACTGATGAGATTGCAAAGAGTAATTCTTCTTTATTTATCCCGTTATAAAAATAGCCATCCAATTTCAACTTAAATAAAACAGGTAAATCTGCTTGATTTATAGTTGGGATCCATACAATAACTTTCTTGTTTCGTTTTATATATAAATCTATCAGAGAGTGTATGTTTAGCTTCGTATCTATATCAATAATAATTAAATCAGTAGAATTTGCTTCTTCTACTAATTTTCCATAGTCATTGGAACTGTAAGCTTCGATTTCATATCTACAAAAATGTTCTTGTAGTATTTTTATAACTCCCTCTCTTAATAAAGAAGGCTCTTTAACAACTGCTATTTTCACGTTTCTCACCTCTACTAAAAATAATGGAAGATTATTTAGTACTTAGACTTATAATAAATCCAAAATATCACTTATCTTACTCCATGCTTGAATAAATCATCTAATTATTGACCTGGATAAAATTGCTCATGTTTTCATATGCTACTTTAAGGTTACTGATACAATATTCGCGAAAGTTATTACTACATATAAAATCATACGTAATGTCTTTTTTTAATCTTAAATAAATATTTTCTAACTTTTTATCAACAGACAAATTATCTGAATACTCGTTTGAAATAGCATTAGCTATTTCTTTTTCAAAATACTCAACAGTTCCAAATAACACAGTCAAAATAAATCTCTCCTCTTAAAAAAATTCATGGAATAATTTACACAATCCTACTATTTATTTCATTTATAGGTAATGGTTTGTCAAAAAAATAGCCTTGCCCTTCTTCACATTCGAATTCTTTAAGTATCGCAAGTTGACTTTTCGTCTCAATTCCTTCTGCCAGAACTTTTAAATTCAAATTTTTTCCTAATTGTATAATTGTTCTCAAAATTTCTTCATCGCGTTTGTCCGTGTCAATATTTTTAAGGAAGGATTTATCAATCTTGATAATATCCATTGGAAAATGTTTCAGATAATTTAGAGAAGAGTATATTGTACCAAAATCATCTAAGGCAATTTGAACGCCTATAGATTTTAATTTTTTTAATTGTTCTACAGTAAAATCTACATTTTCTACTAATGTACTTTCCGTAACTTCCAATACCAGGCTATTTGGATTAATTCCTGATTCACTGATTATATCCTGAACCATTTCGGTTAAACCTTCTTGACGAAACTGTATACTTGAGAGGTTAATAGACAATCGTGTTTGAAATCGTTTAGGTGTCAAGAGACCCAATTGTTTACATGCTGTTCGAAGTACCAACTCGCCGATCGGAATAATTAGCCCTGTTTCTTCTGCAACTTTAATAAATTTGTTTGGGGTTAATAATCCAAAGCGTGGATGCTGCCACCGAATAAGTCCCTCTAGACCAACTATTTGATTGTTATACAATTCAATTTGAGGTTGATAATAAATCTCAAATTCATTTCTATGTATTGCTTGACGAAGATCTTTTTCAATCATTAATTTTTCTGTTAAATCATAATTAATAGAAGGTGTATAAAAGACAAAAGTATTTTTTCCTTGACTTTTTGCCTTTTTCATTGCAATTTCAGCATTTTTAACTAATGAATTAATATCAGAACCATCCGATGGATATCTACTAACCCCTATACTTGGAGTTACTACAAATTCATGTTGACCAAGTTTAAAAGGAGCAATTAATTCCTTTAATATTTTAGAAATAGCAGATTTTATCTTATTTTCTGATTGATAAGGAATAAGAGAAATGAATTTATCACTATTCCATCTCGCAATAGTACTATCGTCTAAAATATGAGATAGCATTGTCGCTATTTTCCTAAGTACATTATCACCAAATTCATACCCTCCTATGTTATTAATTACATTAAAATGATCAAGATCTAAGAACACTACAGCCAACTTACTGTGATCTGAACTTAATCTGTTCAATTGCTGTTTGGCTTTCTCTTTGAAGTTTGAAGCGTTAGGTAGTTCGGTAACAGAATCATATTGTCGAAATTGTTCTATCTGAAGTTCTGATTTTTTATAATCAATTACAATACCAGATAATCTAGAATAGACTTCAATCTTTTCCTTTTCTGAAGCATCGGGAACACGGTTTTCAGTTAAACAGATTTCAATTCTGCCCACTACTTTTTTTGTTGGCGTAAAAATCGGAATAGACCAACATGCTTCAAATCCAAAATTTAATAATACACTTTTATACTCTTCACATAAGGGACTTTTATTTATCTCAGATGCAATAATAGTTTCATCCAATAAATCTGCACGTTCTGATTGATTAATCGTAATATTACTAATTAATCGGATGAACTTTTCAGGTAGGTTCGGTCCGATGCCTTTGCAAGCAAATTCAATTTCACTATTTCGTAAATGAATGTAACACATAGAACCATGAATTTCTTGCTCTAATATGAAAACTAATTTCTCAAGTATATTAATTGTCGATGTGTTGTTAGCTAGTAATTCTAAAACTTCCTGGTTGTGGTACAACGTTTTTATATGTTGTTTTTCAAAATCTAGCCTTTTATTCATACTTTATCCCCCTTTTATTATTTACTTAGAATTGCACTGAAACTTTATAAAATCACTTGCATTGATTGCTCTGATTCATTTTTGAGTCATATGATTTTAAACCAGGCACTTACTTCAAATAGATTTATTAAACCTATAATAAAAAGTTAGCCACACATAAATATTTATCTCATTATCGTCTTAATTGTTTTTATTTAGGTTTATCTGGTTCAATCATGTATGTTGGATATTCAGTCAAATCTATTTCTTGGTCATTTGATAACATCTTCACAACAGGTCTATGTAAGTGTTTATTTAATTGCGTAACAATCGCTGGATATTTATCAATTAACACTTTCGTTCCTGGTGGATAAGTAGCAACCGATAAACAAAAAGCATTAACGACTCTGTGCGAGAATGACCTATCAGAGGTTGCCATAATAGCTTCCATTGCTTCATGAGGTGGGAGTTTTTCCTTGGTAATTAAATTATCGTATTTGTTAGACGCTCCACAAATTTGCGCGAATTCCAGAAACTCATTGTTTTTTATATGTCTAGGAACTCCCTCACCATTTATTGATTCATGATGTTGATAAGCAATATGTGCTGATACAAGACTAAACTGGTGAATATCGCGTAAGAAATTAAATCCAACTTCTGTATGTTGGTCGTTATCATCTGTTAAAGCCTTGCCAATATCATGCAATAAAGAACCAATAGCTAACTCTTTCATATTTAAATCGTTGTACCCTAACCTTTTTCCCGTTAACAATGACAGGAGAGTTACGTTAATTGCATGTGCATATGGCTGTAACTCGGTTGCGACTGTTCCAGATGGGATAAGTACAAATGTAGGACGTTGTTTTACCTCATCCAGTAATTTAGTTGCAATTTGAAAAATACTTCTTAAATCTAGTTTGTCTTTGTTTTTTACTTGTTCGTAAAATGATTTCATTACATCGATTGTATCTGTCCATGTTGGCATATCCAACATATCCTCTATACTAATCCCTTTTGATACTTCATCTTCAATAAATAAATATTTAATTCCTATGGCTTCTAATATTGGAGTGATTTTAGGATCAATCGTTCGACCAGCTGTAAGTAATATACGCTTTTGTGCATCATAAACAGGTTTTATTAACGTCATACTTTTATAATCATACTCTGATATCTCAATTAATCTCATTAATCTTCCCCCTTTTTTATAGGAAATCAATAACTACTTTTCATTAATAATTAACCTATCAAAAAAAATGGTCCAACCGAAAAAACGGTGGACCTGTATTAAAACAAACTGATGCTAAATCAGTAACAAAATAAACAGACATTTACCTACCAATTTCGGTAACTGCTATCCATAGTCAATTGAATTTCAAGGATAACTTCGCGCTCTTACTAATTCTTTTCATAATGATTATTAATAATAACTAATATATAAACATATGCTAGTATAGGTCCCAATCACCTTTCACTACTATTTTTATTCGATATAAGGAGTGACCTTGCTACATTTGACCTGTTAGTTAAAATAAGGAGTGGAAATCAAACTTACAACTTAAATTTGTACATATTATTAAACATCTCACTAGAAATATTAGATAATTCATCAGATTGATATTGTAAAGAATTTAATAAATCCGATAACGTTATGGTAATATCTGTTGCTGATGCTGATTTATTACTAGATAATTCTTTAATACGATTTATTTCAGAAAGGATACCCTCAAAATCCGTCTTGTTAGGTAAAGAACTAAGTTTTTCCTCTAAACTATCTAAGAAGTCTAAGATTTCATAATTGTCTTCTCTCGCCTTAGAAGTTAATTCAACCGACAACTCATACACTTTCTCAACAGATTCATCAGCATCCGTCTTTAGAGCTAAAGAAAGGTTTTGTATGTTTTCCGCCTCTTTAGTTGTATCCTTCAAAACCTGATTTAAAGTATTAGTCATTCGATTAGTACTGTGAGAAAGATCTGCCAACTCGTCTTTTCCTTCAATTTTACTTTGAGTGGAGAAATCACCAGACTCTAGATTCTTGATTTGAGAGATTATCACTTGAATCTTCTTATAAATATCGCCAAAGAATCGTGTGGATAGAATGAATAACGCCAATAATGATATCACACTGAATATAAGTAAGATTAATGCCATATTCTTTAATGGTGCACTCAAATGATTATAATCTAATCCTACATAAATAACTTTTCCATCTTCAGTGGGAATGAACATTTTATAATATGTCTCGTCTCCCACATCCTCAATATAAGAGGTCCTTTTGGGATTTTCGGCTAAGTTAACTAACGTTTTCTCATCTTTTTCTGTCTCTGAACCAAATTCCCCATATACAACTTTCTCCCAAAGTTCAGTCTTAATTTCCAATAAAGACGGATCAGCAAATACTTGTGGATCTAATACTGCAATCTCCTCTACATTTTCATTTGATTCGTAAACAGTTTCAATCCACGCATTTGGTCCAACTTCCTGAGTAAAATGATAAACCTCATTTGCTTCAAAATAAGGATTTATAATATAATCCTTGTCATCCCCAACATAATAGCCATATTTAAAAAAAGTAGGTGTTTCATTATGCGAACCAGAAGGTGCAGTAGGAAGTACAAATGTATTTTCATCAGCGTATGTCTCATAGGTTACTTTTAGTTCATTACCATGTAGTAAATCATACATAATCCTGTAACCATGTGAGTTTTCCCCTAGAACCTCCTTAAAATTAAACCCAATATCACTTGATGCAGTTGACTTCACTCCTACTATATCACCGTCTTCTTGCTCATCTAAAAGGGATATACCGGCAATATCAAATTTTTCCTTAAGTACTTTCAGTTCTTCATTTGTTATTTCTTCTATGGGTTTATCACCTAATCGATCGCTAATATGTTGTGCAATTAACTTTAGTTTTAGATCCAGCTGATGTTCAATCGCTGTAGATGCTTCTTGAGTCTGAGTGAGACCTTGCTCAATACTTTTGCTAACCTTAAATGCTTCTACCGATACATCAGAATCAATTTTTCCACTTAAATAAATGTACTGAATGGCACCTAATAAACTTAATATGACTAACAGAACGATAAGCAACCTAGTTACAAACTGCTTTTTTAACGTACTACTTTTTTGTTCCATTGACTCTTGCATTTAATTATTCCCCCTCTCTAACAAAGACTTCAACTTTATTTTATCTACCTTACCTTGGGTTAATGGAAATTCTTCTACAAATACTATTTGATCTGGAATTTTAAAAGATGCAACTCGGCCTGAGCAATAAGAGCGGATATCCTTAGAATTTAGTCCATCTGCGATGACAAACGCTACCACCTGCTCGCCATATATATCATGAGGTAAACCAACTACTGCCACACTCATTATCCCCTTAATACTACTTAATATTTGCTCTACCTCACTAGAAACAACTTGTTGGCCTCCCTTTTTAATTACATCCTTTTTTCTTCCTACTAGTTTAAATGTTTTATAACCTGTAAACTCTACTAAATCTCCCATTTTGAACCAACCGTCTTTAAAAGCTTCACTCGTTATATTAGGATTATTATAGTATTCGGTAAATAAACCTCTTGTTTTCACCAACAACTCATTATCAACAGTTTTATACTCTATTTCATTTGCTATCGTAAACTCTAATTCTTCTGAGTTTTCATTAAGACAAACGTTTGCAAGAGAACCTGACTCGGAACTTCCATAATGTGATATAAATGTACATTTTTTCATTAATGGAAAATTGCTCTTGAAATTTGCAGGTATTTTCTCACCTATAACACAAACTAATTCCAACTTTTTTAACACTTCCGGTTTTAATCGACTTGCAAAATTATATAATGCTTTAAATATGGACGGCGTTGTAGTAAATTTATTACAGTTTGATTTCTCCATTGTATCTATGATTTTCACTAGATCGAAATCATTAGAAACAACTAGAGTTGCTCCAAATTTCAACATAGAGTTCATCGCAACCACACCATAAAGTGTACTAGGTGATGCGTAAACAAAAACATTGTCCGCAGGTTTAATATTCATTGCCTCTAATACCTTTTTACTCCCGTAATCAAATACACTATCCTTAAACACTATACCCTTAGGTGTTCCTGTGCTTCCTGAAGTAAAAGTAATGAAACCACCTAAGTCAGACTGTAATTTCTTAGAACTACCCTTAAAGGTGTTTAATTCCCAATCCACACCATTTTTAGACGTGACTACTGTAGTCTCACTGTCCTTACTTTTTGCCCAATTTGTCACCGTTTCTGAAAATGCAAAACCATTATGTTCATCTACCGTAAGAACAATATGGGGATCTAAAAAATCTAAAACATTCAATAAATCATCTTGTCTGAATTGCCAACTCAAAGGTGAAACAGTACCTTTGAGTTTATTAGCTGCTAAAAATAAAGGTAAGAATTCCTTAAGACTAGGAATCAAAAGTGCTACCCTTTTTCCTTCTATATTAAGAGGGGTTAACATGGATTCATATCTAGAAACGGAATCCCTTAAATCACCTGCTGAGAAATAACCATCAGGAGATACTAAAGACAAAACATCTTTCTCTAGATTAGCTAATACTCTATTATAGAAGTTCATTCCGAGTTACCACCCTTCACAATATTAAACAAACCGCCTACTGTTCCTGTTTTGTCAGCATTTTCAATAAACAAACTAAATGGTACTTGGAAATGATCTGCCAAAGCTGTAGTTAAATTGACCATTTGTAGTGAATCAACGTCCAATTCATTTTTAAGGTTAGTTACTTCAGAGACTTCGACTTGCTCTCGCTCAAGTAAGTCAAACATTACTATACAAAAGTCGTTAAATGTCATAAATGTCTCCCCCCTTAAACCATTCGGCGGAACGGTGACGAATCTCACCTAATTTAAAGTTACAACAGTGACCTTCCTCATCATAAGTAATAAAGCGTTTTTCCGATGAAAACTGATCATATAGCTCTACTAATTCCTTGCCGTTTATTAATAAATCCTTACCTCCATGAAAAACTACAATGTCTTTGATTTCAGAAACGTCATCGAATGAAGGTAAATGCCCTTTTTCAAAATCTACCAACATATTACTCATACGTTCTCTAAAATAGTCAGGTAGTTTAATGTTGGTCGCATACTTAGGCGGCGGGCTTACTGTAACCACTTTTGATACATAAGGATGTCTACTTCCTTCAATTGCCCAAGCACCACCTGAACTTGTACCAAATAGGTTAATAGGTAAGTCTGAAAACTTGCTTGCTGCAAATTCGACTATCCCCTTTATGAAATCCTCCCAAGACTCTAGGTCTGCTTTATGTCCATTTACTAGTAATGTTTCCCCTTGACCTGTTCCATCAAAGCTCACCACTACATAACCTTCTTTTGCGAAGTCTTGCTCATATAGATGAAATTCCTCTTTGGTGGAGTCCGTTGGCATGACAAGAATTACAACGCCTAACTTCTCCCCTTTTGGAATACGTATACGTCCACCATATTTTTTCCCTTCGATTGTCAATGTATGGCGTGAAACCTTATCTTCTGATACATTATCAGCAAGATTAAATTGTTCTAAGCATCGGTTATACCATTCTAATCTATCTTGATTTGGTTCCGGGAATACCCATTGTGCAAGATTATAATAAATACCTGCTTTACCATAATGATACTCTGCTAGTTGAGCATCTCCTGACTTCTCAAAACCTTTTGCTAGATTTGAGTGCTCCATAGCTTTATTAGATAATATTTCCGTCCACCCTTTTACGTTAACCATCTTTGACTTGCTTGAGTTGATAAACGTTTCATCTACACCATGAGCTATCCAGCGATGCCAAAAACCATTATCCATGACACTGGCAAAAATGGTCTTATCTATAATCTCATTAGTTGGCATTTTTCTAAGTTTATTTTGTAACTTTTCCATTCTTCTTCCCCTTCATCTTTATCAAATTTATCGTTTGAACATCTGATTCTACTAAATTAGGATTTCTTTTATTCAAAAACATCGCTTCCTAATATTTCGGGAAGTTGAAGAATATCAAATACGTCAAACACTTCGTCCCTGACATGTGAAATCTTAACTTTTTTTCCGGACTCTTGTAACGTTTGCACTAAATTTATTAACAACCCAATACCAGAGGAATCAACAAATGGAATGGCTTCAAAATTCAACACAATGGTCTTATAACTCTCCAACAAAGGAGTTAAGTCACCCTCAATTATTTCTGTTCCTTCAATATCTAAATCTCCCTTAAGTTCAACTTCTATACGTTCGCCGTCTTCTCTCGTAATATATTCAAGCATTATTTTCGCTCCCTCACATTTCAAACTTCATACGTCCATCTTTATCTAGCTTAGCTTTTAGATCATAAGTTACTTCTTTTAATACATGCTTCACATTACCTATTTTTAAAACGGTATCTTCCAATGCCTTGGTGATATGAATACTCTGATCGTATGGGACTGAAATGATTGTTTTTGTCCCCATATCGGACCCTACCTCATTAATATTTACTCCCATTCTTCCATAAACCTCTCCACCACGCAGCACACCAGTAATCCTTAACTCACCGCCTGCATGAACCTTAGAGTTAATACTACCTTGTCCAATAATTGTAATGTCCCCACTACTATACAAATGACTATTCAAGGTATCGGAGACTGTAATATAAGAATCCGGTTCTATAGGAGTTTGACTAAATTCATACAATTCTTCCATTTGTTGAGAAAGTTGATGCAAGTGGGCAACCGTTGTCACTTGATTAGATAATGATAAAAAGATATTGGTGAGATGAACTGAAACTCTTCTCCAACTGTCACCTTCTAAATACTGTTCTCCCCCGTTAGTAACTCCCACATATTTTTTTATAAGTGGAACAAAGTCCTGGAACTTTTTTTCAAGAAGAATATGTATTAACGGTTGAATTCCATTACTAGCAAGATCATTTGATTTAAATGCAGTTGATTGTGTGATCTGATTAATAACAGCAATCATACTATCCAGTTTTTTCTTCATAATCCCTAATAAATGACCTAGTTCAGCAACTAACATATTATTTTTACCTGCAGATAATTCAGAACCTATGACATTCCCCTTCACGATAAGAGACTTTAAAGAAGTTAACGTTGCCGAATGGACGGACTTATGAACCACAATATCCCCACCAGCCTCTACTATCATCGTTTCCTCTATTTCACCTAATACTTCTACATCCCCATTAAAGTGAATATTTCCAGACGATAAATTAACAGGATCACGATGTACTAACTTTGGCATAATCGATGCACTCACCAACATACCTCGTTGTTCAATAACAGGCCGGCCCGATTCAGTTGCCACAATTTTATCATCGACTTGGGTTACACCTTTACCAATTTTTAAAGCGATAGGATGTGTTTGTTTTGCCGGTAATGGCTCATTCGTCACCGTTACCCCGGGATTTCCAGGAATCGGTGGATGAATAACCGCAACCACTTTCCCTTGATCCACTGTAGGAATCATCTTACTCTCTCTAAAATCAATTTCTCCTACCTCGTTTTCAATCAATCCGTTTTTCGTATCAACGTCTACTTTAAGCTCAATCTTACCGTTTTCTCCTGGGGTAGCCTTTTTCCCTTTTGCAATAACAAAAATACCGAGTTCAGTAGTTTCGATCGCTTTTAAAATTTCTGCTTGTTCAAATCCATACTTCACATGGAGTGATTCCATCTTTTTAAATATATCTTCATAAGATAATGTATTTACGATTTCTTTATGTTCTTCTGCAACTAATTTAATATGCTGCGCCGGTTGAACATCTTGAACAATACGGTTGATTTTGTATCCTGGTTCTATTTCAATAGTAACTTCTAATTTTTTCTGATCTATTGAAACTTTCCATTTCGTTTCTCGTTCATCATGATCACATTTAATTTTTATATGATCATTTTCTGAAACAATAATGGTACCTTGTTGGATTGCTTCGTCATTTTGGATAATATTAATATGTTTACCAATACTAACTGTTGGATATTGAGTTGGAGAATCTTTCACATAGAGTTGTCCATTTTCAACCCATACTTTTTCTTTTTGCACTTCTTCTTGTAATGAAATATCTACGTTATTAGTAGAGTGATATGAAGTCTGCTTCTCCAACTTTACATGCTCATCGGAATCCAATTCATTGTCAATTACCTCTTCTATTGATTGATGAGAATATTTATCTTTTGAATGACTACCATGTTGTTCACTTTCATTTCTTACCCTAGTTAATTTAACAATAGCTTCTTTTCCGCCAATCCCCATTAGGCCTCTAGTTTCCTGTTGTTGAATTTCTATACTTACTTCATTTTTTTTCAGTTCCATTAACTCTAGCCCTAATTTAATAGCCTCTTTTATATTCTTCCCTTTAGAAACGATGCTTTGCATGTAAACACGCCCCCTACGAATCAATGACCGGCATATTATAACTGGTTATATCAGAATGCTCTGAATTCACTTTTAGTAAAACCATTGTAATATCATCTCTTTGGGGTTCCCCATTCGTGAAATGATGAATAGATTTTATTACTTCATCCTGAATTGCATTTACGTTTTTTTCTCGATGAGTATCTAATGTTTCCATCAATCTATCCATTTGATACTGCTCACCACTTGAATTTTGCGCTTCTACAATACCGTCTGTATAAAAGAAAACAATATCATTATTTCCAAGTTCAATGGACCCTTCATTGTAGGTTTGGTTAGGAAGCCCTCCAACCATAACACCTGAAACATCATTTAAAGTAACAACTTCTTTATTTTTGTCATTGATGTATAAGGGAGCATTATGACCAGCATTTGCATACGTAAGGATTCCTGTATCTGGGTCCCAATCCGCACAAAACAAAGTTACAAATGAACGTAATTTACGTAAATCTTTATACAAAGCATGATTCATAGAAGTTAACGTTGCACCTGGACTTCTAGTACTTTCTGCCGCTGTTCGGAACGCACCTCTTGTCAATATCATCAGCATCGCTGCAGGAATCCCTTTTCCCATAACATCGCCAATGACAATACGTACCTTTCCATTAACTAATGGGTAAAAATCGTAATAATCTCCACCAATTAACCTTGCAGGAAGTGATGAGCCTACTACCTCACCTCCATCAATTTCAGGGGTATTACCATTTAGTAGAGTCGACTGTATATTTTTGGCTAGATTAATTTCTCTTTTTAATGTTTTACTTACACCACCGTCTTCTTGTTCACTTTTAACGTGATCATACTTGAGGTTATTGCGATACATTACTGTTCCCCCCCTTGTACGGCGTTTAGAATTGTATATACCCCAACCATCTCAAAAACTTCGTGTGCTAAATCATTCACACCAGTTAACTCAATTTTAAAATTCTTTTCCTGGGACATATGAATTGCATCTAGAATAGACCCTATCCCTGTCGAATCGATAAATTCTAGTTCACTAAAATCAATGATCAACTCGTCTATTTCTTTAATCTCTTCTAAATAAGGGTTGATTAAATTTGTAGTCGAAAAATCTAAAACGCCCCTAAGTTTTAAAATGCTAGTTAAGTCTTTTTGTTCTCTTTCAACAATTAATGACACTAAGATCGCCTCCCTTTAGTTTGATTTGTCGTCAGTTATTATTTTTTATGGAACTAATTCTTTGTTTTCCATCTTTGCATTTGAAGCATCAAAAATTAATACAATTGTAGAGCCCTTTGAAGAAGTACATAATATTACCCTCTTTGCCATCTTCATCATTAGAGTAAAACCTTGTCCCATAGATTTTTTTGAAGAATAGCCAGACAATAAAGTGTTATTAGGTAATTCCTCTAAAGAAAAACCTGCCCCTTTATCTTCAATCAAAAACCGGACCTCGTTATTTTCTTCGTCTTCTATAAGTGTCATTTTTCCTTCTTCAGCATGCTTAATCGTATTTGTAATTGCTTCTGACAGTACCAAAATCCAACTCATGAACTTAGATTTTTTATATCCAAGGTTTTCTAATTTCTCTTGAGCCTCATTTCTACATTTTGGTATATCCGCTCTCTCTTTAATATTTCCTTTACAAAAAATGTTTCCTTTTTTATACTCAGCTAGTTCTTCCTGCGAAGCTAGTAAAAATTGTCCTTGAGTTGACGCATATATAACATCACGATAGATTTCCCATTTACTAAGATTATTGACGGGATCGGATGAAGATGGTTTTCCTTGTTCTTTCATTGAACTAGAAAACAATTCCTTTCTAAATATGTCATGAGTTTTTAACATGGCATTCTTTTCAACATTTTCAAAATCTTTATTGTGCTTAATTTTACTCGGAATATCTTCATCCTGTTCATGCCACATCAGCATCTGATCACTTAAACTTAAAATATAATCGATTTGTGCTTCAGAACTTTCCCTTTCAAAGGAAATCTTTGAAAATGAATTAAAAAAGAAACACTCTCCCTGAGTTTGATTAAAAAGATACTCACTAATTTTCTTGGCAAGAAATCCTCTTTTCGTCATATAACTGAGTTGTGAATAAGATATATCGGAAGGGAGAGATGGAAAACGTATTTCGGGTTTTTTAGTCGAATTTTTTAACACATTACCAAAAATCCGCCTCATTTAAGTATCTCCTTTCGATTACAAAATACCTAAAGGAGGCATAATGGTAATTTCATCAATAAATGCTCCTGGCGGCTGATTAATAATAGAAAATAGTTGTTTCGCTATCGTTTCAGTTGGGATCATTTGAGACATATCTGGTGTAGACTCCATACCATCCCAAAAACTACTGCTAATTGACCCTGGAATAACAGCAGTAGTTTGAACCCCTTTTTGTCGGAGTTCAGCTTGTAAGACCTTTGTTAATCCTGACACACCAAATTTTGAAGAAGAATATCCTCCGCAACCTGGTAAGGCTGTTGTCCCAGCTATAGAAACCAAATTTATAATATGACCTTTACCCGCTTCCGCCATATGTCTTCCAAAATATTTACATGTCAAGTAAGTACCACGTAAATTAATAGAGATCATATCGTCAAAATCCTTCGTATCTGATTCTAAAATACTTGAAAATATGCCTACCCCTGCTGAATTAATAAGGACATCAATACGTCCAAATTGTTCCATTGTCACATTAACTAATTCCTTTACAGATTCTTCATTACGAACATCCACTCTAAAACAAAGAACATCTTCCCGATCAAACTCCTGTTCTAATTGGTCAATTTGACGAGCAGCTAAAACAAGTTTTGTACCGTGTTGATTAAGATAATCCGCAGTCGTTCTTCCAATTCCTTTACTTGCACCTATTATGACGATTACTTTATCTTGTAATTGAGACATATCCATTATGCGTCCCCCTTTGATCCAAAATATTCAAAGTAATTCTTTTCTGTTTCCCACAAACCTATCTTATAAAGATTTGGTATATAATCCGATAGCATGTCATAAGTGACTTTAGCAACAACTTCTGATGTTGGATTAAGACCTTTGAACTCGTCCATATCAAGGTTTAAGTGTTTATGATCGTATTTATTTAATACAACAGACTCAACAGTTTGATCTAATTTAGCTAAATCTGCCACCATTCCTGTGACAGGATCTGGTTCTCCTTTGACTGAAACTTCCAAATAATAGTTATGGCCATGACCATAAGGGTTATTACATTTTCCGAATAACTGAGTATTTTCTTCCTCCGAAAGTTTTTCACTATGCAACCGATGGGCCGCACTAAAATGATATTGCCTTGTTAAAATCACCATTTGACCTTCCCCCTTCTCTGACCACAAATAAGGATTTTCATATAACCGAAGTCTATGTAACTCACACCCCTCTAATTGTGGTGTAATGGCATCCCATAAATAAGCGACAATGTTTTCTGTTGTTGGGATATTTTCTTGAAAAAAAGAATGCTCTTTGTTTAGAAACTTTCCATCAAGTTCTTCTTCAACCAAATCACCAACGATCCGCTTTATATCTACAGTATTAACAACAATTCCAGATCGTTGAACTAGCTCTCCTTTAACCATTACTTCTAATTTGTAATCATGTCCATGGCCACTAGGATTACTGCATAGCCCAAAAACTTCCCTGTTCTTTTCTTCACTCCATTCTGATATGCGATAACTATGCATAGCAGAAAAGTCAATTCTCCTTGATAAATAAAGCATATTTCCCTCCCCCTAACTATCTATTTTGAAGCGATACTTCTTTCAAACTCTCTAATTAATGATTCATCATTTAGAAAACTTCCCTTTTTAACCGTAGTCACTGTCGATGTTCCAGGTTTCTTGACACCGCGAGCACACATACACAAATGCTGCCCTTCTACACTAACCATCACTCCTGTTGGTTGAAGGACCTCATGTATAGAACGAGCAATTTGTTCCGTCATTCGTTCTTGTACTTGAGGACGTTTAGATGTCAATTCAACTAATCGAGCAAACTTACTAAGTCCTACTATCCTTTCATTTGGAATGTAACCAATGTGGGCTTTTCCGAAAAAAGGTATTAAATGATGTTCACAGAATGTGTAATAATCAATATCTTTGACAACAATCATTCCGTCATATCCCTCTGAGTCAAAAGTAGTAGTTAAGGCTGTCGCAGGTTCTACACCGATTCCCTCAAACACTTCTTTATACATCTTTGCTACACGCTTAGGTGTATCTATTAACCCTTCACGATTTGGATCTTCTCCTAATATTTCTAAAATGTCACGAATATTTTCCTCTAAACCACTTTTCTGTAAGACTGTCACTTTGCATCCTCCTTAAAATCTCAATAAAAAAAGTCCACCCAAAAAGAAGGGTGAACTTTACATAGAAAACATGCCCTTATGCATGCAAACTAAATAATAATTCATTTCCAATTCTTTTCGGTAACCTGGCAATCATAGTCATAAGACCTTAGACCCGAGGCTTTGCGTCCTTATTTTTCAATAAGTTTGCCGCTATCGAAGAATTCTTTTTTATTATCGTCATTCATTTCTTTTTTTGGAATGGTAAATCATTCCAAAAAAAGAAATGAATGACGATAAAGACTATAAAACTTAAAAATTTACCGTAACAACTATATCAAAAGATTCAACAAAAATAAATAAAAATAATACTTTTAGTCTATATATGTCAAAAAAATCGAGTATCGAACCTTAGACCCAAGTCTTTGCGCCTTACTTTTTGGTAAGGTTGCAATAACAGAATTAGATTCTATCACTTTTATGTTACTACCTTTATAATAAACATTCCTTAGCACTAATATCTATCACCTTCTACTCCTATTTTCATGGATGAATAGGAGTGGTTTCCTAATTAATGGTAATTTTGACTATCAAAAAACTTCTTATTGCATTAAGTTTGCTTTTCATTAATACTATTACAATCTAATATAAATAGTTAGACTTTAAATATTGATGCAATTATATAATTGCATTTATGTTGTTACTTAATAATTTTATAATATATTATGGGAGGGGAAATAATATCTAGATTGAAGGAATTACATCTAATATTAAATTAACAGAAACTTATTAAAATCCAATCATAATGCCCATAGGTACTTCAAATTATATTTTTATAAACATTCTATTGATTTAGATAAGTATTTATAAGAAAATAGTTACTGTTGTAGCAGAAAAAACTAAGAGTGGTGACTAATAATGAGCAGTTTAAATTACCTAAGTAATGAAGTGTTAATTATAGCTTTTGAAAAAGCTATAGATTTAAACTTAGAAAATGATTTCATTATGTTACTAGAAAGTGAAATAAAAGAAAGAGGACTAAAATTCTGATGATTTAGCACCCAATTTAGGGTGTATTTTTTTTGCAATCCTGTAAACTTCCACAATATATCCTCGTCAAAACAATAATCTTCCTCAAGGGGAGAGGGGTTTAAACTAAACACTGACACGTCTTAAATCTTTTGATCGTTCCTCACTAGTACTGAATACCACTACACACGATTAAATGGTATTTGCAGAAATTTCGGTAGAGTATTGTTTACCTAGCCTAATCATCACATTTAACAGTCGCGCTTGATTGATTGTTGAATATCATTTGTCTATTGAATAGTTTGTTCTACTACGTAATACATAAGTTACTCCACAGTCTGTTTCGTATAGAGAAAACTGATTTTCTGATCAAAGGTCATCTGTCTGTGTTCATCTAGCTATGTTCTCTAAGTTGTTTGATTTCAAAAGTTCAGTAATTTTCCACAGTAGTTCGTAATTATCACCCATAATATATAACCACCTACCAGTTTAGATTAAATGAAGGATTATTATGTATTATTTAGATATTTTACTTAGTATGTTGTCTGAAAATTTTAAAACAAACCTTCCTCATTAGTACAATACTTCACCAAAAAGGAACTTATCCTTCTTGTAGCCTGATCCTCAAGATTTTCAGTTTTTAAAGTCCCTGTAAATGAAGAAGGCGTTAATAAGTAATTTAAATATTTTTTACTGCATTTTGAATCATTAAACCTCTTGGATAATGATACTAAAAATACTTTTTCAGACTTTTTCGACAAACCTCTTCCGTTTTCGCGAAAATCCTGTTAATATCTGATGAAGGTGGGGACACAATATTCAATGACCTCCCAGTCGATATGAATACATACACGTTCCCACCTTCTTTCTACTCTCAAATTCAATGATTCCTTCACATTATTGTTTTAATACGCCTTTGTTAGTAATCTATTTCAAAAAAAGACACTTTCTTTTAATATAAAAAGTGCCCCGTTAACCTCCTTGACGTTATTAAAGTAAGCTATGATGAATTATTACTTTACAACTTTTCCCACTATGGTAATCATTAACTTCCATATTATTTACCTTATTCGTCCTTAATATCCTTAGGAAATAAACAGGCTAGGCCAGTGTGACCGCTATAATACAAGAAATAGTTTTTGCTAGATAAGAAGAAACACTTATTACCTAAATGTACCAGCAAAAAATAAGGACCTTCCATTGTAAAATATCTATGTTTATAAAAATCATACAACAATGGAGGTCGCACAAAGGTGGATAAGTGGGAAATGTACATGGAAATACATCAGTTAATCAAACCTAAACGAGGATAGTTGGAGAATGGAACATCGTAAAACGATTTTTGGTGAATAAAGTGTTTCAAATTAATCAGCAGAAATTGTGTCATTCTACTTGACGGTCACAACATTACATTTCCACAACTTATATTGTGTATTGAGTTGTTTTGGGTACATAAAAACAACCCTTTGTAGGATGTTTGTGAAAGCTGTATGTCTTGTTCCACATAATCTATAAATTCAGCATCTCTTATTGAGTACGAGATATGTCCATTTAACAGAATACCCGTTCTAGCTTCTTCGGATATCATTCCATCACTAGGATCCTCCCCTTTCGTACATAGGGTTAGTATGTAACCATCTGTTCCCCATCCACTAAAGAAATCACCTTCGAACTGGGTATTCATAAGGAAATGTTCTATAGTTTCAATAGCTAATCCATTCCACTCCAAATAACCCTTTATATCTTTCTTTATTTTGCTAGAATTGTAATTATAATTGTCGTCAAAATAATCTTTTAAATTATCTTCTTCATGCTCTAAAAAGGCTCCAAAAGAATTATAATAAAGTATTCCTTGGATATCTTCTTCTAATTGATCATGAATTTTAAATTTAGATTTATCTGCAAAGTCTTTAGTATTATTAGAAATAAATACAACATTATCTGGATTGTTTCTTTTACAATAGCTTACTATACTCTCCCAAATTATTGAATCTTGAAAAGAAGGTTTATTTTCACCAAACGGTTTTATTACTCCAAAATACTTATTTGAAACCTTTTTAATTAAGCTTTTATCCTCAGGGTAACCAATTATATTTATACCGTGTTCGTCAATGATATTATCAAGAAACACCTTATATTGCTCTACATAAACCTCAGCCTTCATCTTTCTGTAATTTACTAAGTCATTTATACCTGCTCTCTCAAATCCTTATTAGCTTCTTTTATCTCTTTAACAACTGGCCTTACCTATCCCTGTATTTCTTAAATAATTTCATTATAGTTAAATTCTGTAATACATAAGTCAACCGGTTCATGGGATGTAAACTTTAGCAGTTGCTTCATACGACTGGTTCTAAAAAACAAGTCGTCATAAATGATATTTGTATCTATGAATATGTAATAGCCCAAATTCCCCCTCCTACTCTTACCATTTCCTATAAAAAAGGAATCATTTTTAAAATTATTGAAAATAAGATATTGAAAGAGTTATTATTTTCAAATGATGCTTTTTGTCATCCATAGGGGGGATTTTTTTATTATTGTTCTATCCTAACTAGAGTGTGCTTTCACATTTGTTCACAATCTAAATCAATTTTTAAAACAAAAATCTAATTTATAATCCTAACTATGATACGCTCAAATAAAACAAGGACACATCCTGTTACAACTGTTACAGAATTGTGTCCGAATCGGGAACACTTGAATTCGAGATAGCTTTTGTTAAATTAGACTTTTGCAAAAGCAACAGTAATTTTATTTAATATACTATTCTTTTACGGCCAATTCTAAAGGAATAGGTATTGAGTCTCCTAAAACCAGAGCAGTCCCTGTAGGCAAAGATGACAACCTTGAGATTTGCAATTCTGTAATATAAGGATTACTTTTGCGAATAAAATCTAAATCTAAACTATTTTTCATTCGGTGCATGATAAAGTTTCCGCACTGTGAAATTACAGTTGAAGAAAGTTCATGAGGTTGCTGACTACAGATACATAAATAAACACCAAATTTCCTTCCTTCTCTTGCTATTGTTTCAAAAATATCTGTAACAATGTCTTCACCTATCTTATTTTTCTTAATGTATTTATGAGCTTCGTCAAAGATGAAGTTTATCCTATCAATACTTTCACTTTGTTTTTGCTTTTTAAAAGCTACTCGTAATATTAGGTGAGTTATAAAACGTAAAGTATCATCCGGTAAATGGGAGACTTTTAATATTTTAGTTTTTTTATCATCAAATATTTTATCAAAGTGCTCTCTCTTTTTTTTATCATTCACGAAGTATGCTTTAAAATGAGAAAGTAAGAGGTCAATTCTTGTCATCATAGTTTGACAATGCGATCTAACTTGCAAGTTACCCCTTGATTCTTCTATAGTTAAAGCAATATCAATCCCTTCTTTTAGATTATCAATACTAATTGTAGGATTACTCTCACCTAGATATTTGTTAACTATATATTCTTCTCCTTGATTTATATCCAACCCTGTAATTTCATAAAACCTTTCTGCTAATCCATTCATAAGTAAATCAGATTTGTCAAAGTTCCCATACTTTAACTCAAAGTCCTGCAGAGCTTTATTAACTTTTTCGTTATTAACTATTCTTGAATAGTTCTTTACAAAAACTAATTTTGTAGATGAAGTTTCAATATTAGAATTGAATGCAGAATAACTAATAAAGGCTGCCAGATCCTCTAAAACATCTCCACCCAAATGTTGTGCATACTTTATACCGTTAATTAAAATTGGAAGTTGAACTAAAGATGATGGATTAATAAGGTTTATCCAGTCTTCTATATCGATATAAGCAGGATCTATTGAAATATCCTCAATATGAATCTTAGAGGTGTTTTCAATCTCATACTCATCGTGCACATCAAATATAATAGAATTAAAATTTTCATCTTTCTTTAGGGTTTCTTTAATGATTCTTTTTACTGTAGTTGATTTTCCTGAGTTTGTATTACCAAAAATAGATACATGACTAGAGAAGAACATTTCATCATTTATGGTAGGGGTTAAAACTTCCATGGCTGGTATTGAGCCAATACTTATACCTTCATTAGAACCGGAGTATGTTTTTTCCTTTTCTTCTAAACTTGAAAGAAAGACTTGGTCACCTACCATAGGAAAAATATTCACACCAAAATCCACCCTTTCTCTGGTCATCTCAGCTAAAGGTATTGCTTCAAACACAATGCTTTTTTTAAATTTGGAATAATCTACTGAGTTATAAACTTGTTCTTTCTCATAAATTTTTATGACTTGATAAATCATTGTATAATGATTAAAGCTATCGTATAAGCTAACAAGACTTCCCACGCTGTTTAGGTTGTAAGTATCACCTTGGAAATTAAATGGAAGCTGTTCTGTTATAATCTCACAAGAAATTTTTGATGCAGTTACCTCAAGTACTTTTGCAAAACACCTAGACATCTTTGACTCTCCCTATTTTTTATAATATGTTGTTCACCAGATACGATAAGTAATGTATTTTTAAGCCTTCCATGGTATCTCCACCTATTATATGTAAATTATTTTTATTTTTATTTTGGTTGTGAAATTTGTCTAAACCTTCTTCAGTGATATCCCCAAATATAATTAAATTAAAAGTTTCATTTGATAATGCTTGCTGAATTAATTGATTGATATGCTCGTCCGGAAATCCATAACCCAAAATAATCATAGTAGTATTTGGTTTTTGAAGATTTATAGAAAGCTCTCTAAACAACTCAGAATAAGGGGTCTGTAAACTTTGATTATGTTTATTGATTGTAGGATATATAACAGTTTCCCCTCCATTAAATTCAGTTTCATTACCTATGTGCTCTGATATATATTCTCCATTGAAAAACCAGTTTATAGAACCGTGCAATTTATACAGCCTAGCAAAGCGAGAAACGGGATCCCACTTTTCTCTATACCTATTTTCATCATCTACATATCGTAGTCTAAATACAGAAGGATCAAATAATCTATTCACTACACCAGTAAAACCATTTATGTAGTGGGCACTAATACTTTCGAATGTTCTTTCTATCAATAAATCATAATTCGTAGTAAAGACATTTAATGGTTGGTGATTGTCTTCTTTTCTAACACTAAATAGTAAATTAAATAATTTAGCATATGTTTCTATAGCTAAATTCTCTTTGTCTTTGCTTGTATATATAATCGATTTCTTTAGTTCGGTCAAAAGATCAAGATATAGCTTTTTATATAATTCATATTTGGTATCATCTTCATTTAAGAATTCTAAGCCAGCGTTCAACCAATTTAAGCAAGCTTCTATATTTTTATTACTTTCAAGAGCATATTCTCCAAGATATTCAACGTTTTCTATTTTTTCTTTAGCATTTAGAAATGTTTTTCCCATCAGTGGTATTGCATCAATTGAACATCCTGAACCTATAAATAAATTAATATTCTTGCTTAAAAGAAAGGGTTTTATACGGTTTGTAATTTTTGTTAGTGCTTCTTCAAAATCTTTTTCAAGCATTTGGATATCTTCTTCATCATGGGGATCGTCAAAAATATATAGTAAGTCTTTACTATAAACATTTATATCTGAGGAGATCCTTTCACCCTGTGTTGGCTTAATATTATTTTGATTCGAGCTAATATAATACGGATATATCTTTGTAATAGTAATCATCCCATCTTATTTTAGTTTTAGAATTTCAAGACACATTAAAATCAAGAAATTAATCATTATACAAATCAATCCAATTTTTCAAAATACGTTCAATTGTTTTCATAATCATGAAAAATCATCTAGAACATTAATCTCAATTTCAAGTCTTCCAGATTATGGCCTGTTTGGTTGAAATCTACTTCCGATAAATAAAACCTCTTTAATAAAGTACATTCTTTGATAAACGAAATTATTTGCTGCGCAGTATTTGTCTACTACGTAATACAAGAATTAATCTGTACTCATTAGTTATACAAAAGTATTCAGTGGTAAATTCCTGTCATTTGCAGGTACAATCTTTGTCACTTGCTGGATAAGTACGGCGATGGTGGTAAATTATATTGGAAGAAACCACCTTCATGATATCATTAATAGGAAAATTTTTTTAATTAATTTTCCAAGTATCAACATATAATCCCATGTTATAAGAACAACACCATTGAACTAAAAGTTTTGAACGCTACTCTGTTCCATAACATTAGATCTTTCTGTTTATATGTATTTCGACAAAGTATTGGAATTTCCTCCAAAATAAAACAGGATATCCTATTTTATTTAAGGACATCCCAATCTATAATATAAGAATATAAATTTTCTTAAGTTACTTGAGTCTGTGTGTATCTATTATCTAGTTGAGGTCGAATTTTTCTCAGTTTTTAATTGGTTCACGCTACTAATTCCTTATCTTCCTCTAATTATTAGGAAGGAGAAATAAAAAAGAAGTCTTGCAGAGAATTTAATCCCCACAAGAATTCTTGTATATCAGAAACCATGAAATTACCCTTTTTTAAAAGTTTTTCTTGATAAAGATCGGTTGATGACACTAAACTCCATTGGCATTATTCTTAAATTGTTGAGTATAGTTCTGGTTTACGGTCTGCGACACTTGGTAGTTTTTCTCGTACTCTTTTTATTCTATCGATATCAATTTCAGATATTATGAGAGATTCTTCTTCCCCTGCACCTGATAATATAACCCCCATGGGATCAACAATCATGCTACGACCAGAGAAAATATTTCCGACTTGATCTGCCGCAAAAACATAGATGGTATTCTCTATTGCTCGAGTCTTAAGAATCGTTTGCCAATGGTCTTCTTTCATAAGTCCAGCAGCCCATGCAGCAGGCATGAAAATAAAATCAGCACCATCTAGAGCTAGTTTTCTGCAAATTTCAGGAAAGCGAACTTCATAACAAACCATAAGTCCGACAGTACCAAATTCAGTTTCAATAACGTCACCACTACTAGAACCAGGAATAATCGTATCTGACTCATTAAAATTAAAAGCATCATATAAATGAGTTTTACGATATGCTTGTAACAACTTTCCTGACCTGTCTAGAAAAATAGTAGTATTATAGGCTCTTTGCGTATCATGTGGTGCTGTTTCATAAATCCCGCAAACGACGTAGATCTGATGTTCTCTTGCTGAATCTGCTAATGATCTAACAAATGGGCCATCCACTGGTTCCGCAACCTCTCCCGGCATGATATCTGGGGATAGCACATCAGCCATATAAAGTTCAGGGAACACAATAAAATCTGCTCCTGAATTTTTCGCCTTCGTAATATATTTTTTTGCTTTTTCTACATTGGCCTGTTTATCAATACTAGATGAGAGTTGAGCCACTGCAACTTTCATAGAAGAATCCTCCTTTTTGATTTATACACTAAGCCTACTCGAACTGAAAACTTAGTTACTTAATTCCTTTATCTGTTCATAAATTTCCGCACCAAAGGACTCTATCGCATATTTTTCTCTGACATCTTTTGTTGCCTGTTGAAAAGCTTCTTGATCTGGCTGTATGAATGTCATGCCTTCATCCTTTAACTTTTGAATGTAATCAGCCTCACTCTCCTCAAACGTTTTCTTAATTAATGCGGATGCCTTTTTCCAACTATCCTTAATCTTTTGTTGTTGTTCAGATGATAAAGAGTCATATAGTTCCTCATTCATGATCAAAATTCTAGCTGGCATAATATGATTAGTTTCTACAACTGTGTCTTGAACTTCATAAAAACTACTATCATATATGATTCGATAAGGATTTTCCTGCCCATTAACTGTGCCTGTTTGAAGCGCAGTATATAGCTCTGTAAAGGCAACGGGTGTAGGACTAGCTCCTAGTGTATTAAAGGTGTCTACATAAGTTGAAACTTCTGGAACACGAATCTTAAACCCGTTCAAATCACTTGGTTTTTCAACCGTCTCCCCCTTAGTTGTAATCATACGTGGAGCATCGTAGGTAAATCCTATTACCTTCAACCCTTTATTTGCACTTTCACTTTCCATCAACTCTATTATTTGCTTCCCTACATCTCCATCAATAACTTTGCTTAAATGCTCCCCATTTTTAAAAAGATAAGGCGATATAAACCCATCAGCTACCTTACTTCCTGGTAAAATCCCCGTTATGGCAAAATCAATACTTCCAAGCTTTACGCCTTCAACAATTTCACTATCACTGCCTAGCTGACCTGCAGGATAATGATTAACTTGAATTTTTCCATCTGTTTCGTTATCCAATTCATCAATAAACTTCTCCATTCCTAATGTATGTGGACTCGTAGCACTTACAACGTCACCTGATTTCAACTTAAGCGTTTCTTCAGAATTCTGGGAGTCAGTACTAATTTGAGATTCACCATTAGAATGAGATTCATTACCACATGCAGCTAGTAAAAACAACACACAACCAATAATTATCACTGATATCATATTCGTCATATTTTTCATTAAAGATCCCCCTCTTTAATTAAATAAACTTGGTATAAACAGTGAAGTTTGTGGTACAAAAGTTACTATAAGTAATGCAACGAGTAGCACAATAACAAATGGGAAGGACTCTCGTATGACTGACATAATCGGGACTTTGGCAATAGATGATGTAATAAATAAATGGAGCCCTACGGGTGGTGTCACCAAGCCAATCATAAGATTTACTGTCATAATGATAGAAAAATGAATAGGATCAATACCTAAGCTAGTCAATATTGGAAACATGATCGGAACAGACAATAATATAATCGGAATAGCTTCAATTACCATACCGAGAATAATTAACATTAGATTCACAATTAATAATATAACTATTGGATTTGTACTGATCGAAAATAGAATATCTTTTATTACAATTCCAATGTCATAATAAGTAGCTACCCAACCGAATAGTACTCCTCCTACCGTCACTAGGCCAATTGCACCTGTAGCTATGGTTGAATTGAGTAATACCTTATAGAGTAACTTTGCGTTCATTTCTTTATAATAGAATACGGTTACTATCAACGCGTATAACACACCTATTGCTGCAGATTCTGTGGGACTTGCAATCCCTGTAACAATGCTTCCTACAATAAAAACAGGCAATAGTAGAGCAAAGAATGCACTTTTGGTAGATTGAAAACGTTCTTTATGAGTGGCTTTCTTCTTGACGGCTAATTTGTTTTTTTTGGCATAAATATAAATATACACCATTAGGGCGATCCCCATTATAATTCCTGGAATAATACCAGCCAGAAATAATTTACCTACTGAAATACCTGATATTGAGCCAATAATAATAAGTGGGATACTTGGTGGGAAAACTGGTCCTATTGTAGACGCACTAGCAATAATTGCTGCACTTCTTTCAGAGCTATATCCATCTTTTTTCATTGCTGGAATCAAAACAGAACCAGTAGACGCACAGTCGGCTACCGCTGACCCGGACATTCCAGCCATGATTACATTAATCACAACCCCTACTTGACCCACTCCACCACGTATATGGCCGATAAGTTTTTGTGCGAATTCTACCAGTTTATCTGTAATTCCCCCTCTATTCATAAGTTCACCAGCTAAAATAAATAGAGGTATTGCAGTGAAACTAAATGAATCCATGCCTCCAAAAATGTACTGTGGAATTACCTCAATAGGGATAGATAAGCCACCGGGCATGTGGCTTAATAAAACAATTAGAATCGGACTCATTAATAAAACAAATGCCATATCCATTCCTAATAAAATCCCTAAAAACATTGATATAAATAAAAGAGCTAACAACAAATCACCTCCTCTTATTTACGTTTCCTTTCTCCATTCTTTTTTCAAATTACTGCATAACTTTACAAAAATCAGCATATATCCAACAGGGACAACTAAAGTAACGATAGCCTTATTCCATTGAAGTGCTATAGAAGGAATGCCCCATATATCAATCACATAGATGGCACTGGTATAAATTATGATCAACATAATTAGTAAACTCAGTATAATCATAGCTATATCATTAATTTTCCTTATACGGGGTGGGAGTTTTTCAACAAAAGTAGTAATTCGAAAGTTTTCTCCCCTATGGTACGCAAACGCTCCCCCTAGAAACGCTAAAGCTAGGAAACTATATATAGATAGTTCTCCAGTCCAAGGAAGAGATAGACTAATTAAACGAGAAAAAATTTGAAGGATAACCACACTAGTTAATATAATCATCAAAAGAATGGAGACATATTCTAGGGTCTTATCAATTATTCGCACGATAACCCCAGCTCTCTTCTAAAAATTGTATAATTCTATTAACAGATCTTTTGACTAATTCTTCCCCTTTTTCTGCAGTACCCAAAGTGGCATTCCCAATCGTGCCAGAATTAGAGAATTCATCATAACTATGATACTGAATAATTTCTGGAAACTTGTTAGTGAATTTTGGAGGTTCATTCACCCACTTATTTGTGTCCACAAGTTCAGGATATAGATGCATCAAAATAGAAGTACCTGCTTCACTTGCATGAGCATGAGCTAATTCGCCAGATTCGATAACTCCCTTATCAAGTGGCTTGATAAAGCGCCAATAATCAATCTGTGCACATCGGATCTCGTCATCCCGTTGCATTTCATACGCAATTTGGTTAATTAAAGGTACGTTTCCTAAGTGTGGATTAACAAATAGAAAATCTCTAAACCCCCACTTTTTTAAACTATCTACAATATCTATTAAATATAATTTAAAACTCTCAGGTTTTATTGTTATAGTCCCTGGAACTACATCTAATATAGCAGAATCCCCTACTTCTATTGCAGGGCCAACAATACTATCGACTTGTTCGGCTACTAATTCTGAAATTTTAGTTGATACAAGCGTATCTGACCCTAGAGGTAAATGCGGACCATAAACTTCAAATGCTCCTGATGGAATAATGACTAAATCTGTATTCTCTTTCTTTTCCTTAAATGTCTTCCAACTCATCTCTTTGAGAATGTTCGTTTCTTTTGCACTCATGTTTCCAACTCCTTTTTAATATTTTTCTAAAAATTGCATCTTACCACCTTGAATATGTGACTCTAACACTTTGGATAGCGAATTATAATCGCCTTTTTTTAAATTCTCTAATATGGCTACATGTTCTTCTATAAATTTTGGTATATCGTTGGTTTTCCTGAGAACCAAAGTGGAGTGAAAAAATAACCTATCCCATATATTTTGCATTGTGTTAATAAATGCCGAGTTTCCGCCAATTTCCAATAAGTATTTGTGGAAATCAGCATCAGCACGTGAGAAGTTATAGAAATTCTCTTTTTCAAAACTCTGCTTTTGTTCTTCAATCAGTTGCTCTAACTTTTGAAAGTCGTCGTCAGTTGGTAGGTGGTTTATTCGTTTAATTGAATAGGTTTCAAGTGCTATTCGCATATCAAATAACTCATTTGTTTCTTTTATAGACAATTCCTGTATAATAATCCCTTGCTTTGACGCAACTCTTACAAAACCTTCGTTAGCAAGTCGTCTTAATGCAACTACAATTGGTGTCCGGCTCATATTTAATTCCTCTACTAGTTGACTTTGAGAAGTATAGTTCTTTTCTACAAAATCCCCCCTCATAATTTTATCTTTAATTCTTTGGTAAGCGATTTCGTTTAATGGTTTTTTACTTTTAATCTAATTACCTCCTCTCCATTTTGGATAATACAACTTGAATTCAAGTTGTGTTTTGTTACTTAGACTATAGTTTGGTTTTATGTTAAATATTCATAAAATTCAAAAAATAAAAAAGAATTTCTTTTAGGTAAGTATAGAAACCACATGATATTTAATTAATGGATTTTAAACAAAATACCAGTAATCACAGTCATCTAGTGTATTAACCTTAACCCCATTGCTCCATAATCAAATGCATTAAAAAACAAATATTACTGCTATGTTATTTTAATTTCCAAAAATATTTATGAATATTAAAATATAAATAAAATTAAGGATGCAAAACGCAATGCGATTCACATCCTTAAATAATATGCTATTTCTATTCTCTCCTCCCACTATCGCTGATGAGGATTACAACTTCTTTATAAAAGCTTAATTAAGCAGTATAAAAACTAGTAAAAGTTAGTGCAAAATTAACTCTATCATAGCTTTCTTAAGTACACACATTACGTATTAATAAGATGAATCATGACTAAACTAAATAAAGTTATGTCCACTTAAAAAATGAACATAACTCTCAAGGACGTGCCCCAATAATCCCCTATCCCGAACCAATAATTATAGGAACTGCACGATAAGTATCACCAGAGCTGAATCCAATATATATTATAGGAAGTTTCGATCGCTCAACCTTCGATTATTTCTTTAATTGCATCACAATTTGTCGATCTTCCTACTAACATTACGTTCGGGGTTAGTTTCAATTGTTGTAAAAAATCAGTTGGTAATTCTCACAGGAGCATCTCCTCCCCTTTCTATCGATGATTGTTTCCTTATTTAAAAATACAAATATAAAGTATTTCTAGAGTAGTAATCCTCCTATTAAACCCGATTTCAAATAGGTATGTGAACAGTTAAATGCACAAGGGTTAAATTAATTTTTAAAAATGTATTAGGAAGAGCTGTGTCTTACTGTACAATTAAACATTCATATGTCTCCTTAACGCCTTTATAGACTCTTTAGGTATTTTAAATCATTATCATCTAATGCAAACCATTCATCACCATTATTTTTAGAAGAATGTATTCCAGATACTTTTTTTGAAGAAAAATCCCTATGCAATTTAGATTCAAGGTTTATTAATCGTTCTTTCTCATTTAAAGTTTGGAAGTCTGTCTTTTTACTGTTTCTCCAATGAATTTTATTATTTGTAATCTGTTCTTCAATCTCGACACTATATTCAATAAAATGTAATAGTTGGATTTTAGTGATCCCTTTAAAGTCACTAATAAGTCCTTGAAGACGTGTTTTAATATTCCTTGTATAGCCAATCTTATAAAATCTTCTATTTTCACATAACTGATCCTCAATATTATAGATTCTAATTTCTTCCGGAAAATAACCAGTGCATATGTAGATACCAGCTGCGTTTTTGACTTCTTGTGGACAAAAATGTAATAAACGCCCTTCTTTTAATTCCTTTTCTAGCTCACTTTTTTCATTTTCGAATTTTAAAAATTTAGTTCTATGTTCTTCTGATAACTTTCTAGTCCTTTCTAATAAAGTTAACCATTTATCTTCCATTAATAGCATTTAGAAACTCTCTTTCCTTTAAAATAATATCGAATATTATCTACATCATAATCATCCAGAAGAACATATATACATTTTTATTACTATTTGTGCAAATTTCCTCCTAACCCTTTTTAAATAGATAATTTTATACAGTGTGATGTATGTACTAAATTTAATTCTGTTGAAGCCTTCTGTAAGCTTTTTAGTATTTTCTCCTTTTAACGATAAAGTGTTTTATATTCTTTAACGTAGGTAGTGATTTTGGACATTCCTAGAGATTATGGATTAGTACCTTATTAATTGCAATTCGACAATAATGGTTATAGACAAAAGACAAACCAAAAATTCCCAAAGAGTAGTAAGTGTAGGTATTTTGTAGTCAGCTGAAGCTTAACGCTGAAATAAGGCACATATGGAAAGATAAACGTATCCAAGATTTGAATGGAAAGTTTGAAGGCTATAGGATTTATTACATTTAATTTGTGTGTACCTTTATATTGGATCCATTTTTAAATTTACTGTTCATTTCATCCATAAAACACCTTTAATAAATTATACGAAGATTTATTTTAAAATTTAAATTAATTCCTATCACAATAATTATGCTAGGATAAAATCAAAGGAATAGGTGCCGAGTTTGGTGCCCATTTTAATAAATTAAAAGATACTACAAAACATTAGCAATAATAGGAACCCTATTATAATGCACTTTTGAAGGCTATAGGTTATTAGGAATAACAACCCATATAGAACTTTAAAATATAATGCAGCGTGGGATTGTGGATTATTTGGAAGCACAATTGGTTGTTGTTTTGGTTCAAATCCAAAGGCTTTTCTAACACCTATCCCTCTTTGTTCCAGCCATTCTTTAGCAACTATTAAATCATTTAATTCAACATGGAATGCAATGTGTCTTAATGAAGGATGGTAAGGAGTCTCAACTTTATCTGTTTCCCATAGACCAAGCCAACTCTTTCCCTTTTCAATCCAAAAAAATGTTACTGCTTCACCCTGATGGGCTAACTCTAATCCTAAGTTACTATAAAACTCAACGGATTTAGATATATTACTCACTGGTAAATGTGCTTCATAAATACCTTTAATCATATGTGAAAAACTCCCTTTCATTTTATTTTAAATATAGATACTTCCATTAATTTGCTTATTCCAGTAACCTGCCTCTTTAGCACAATAGGAGTTATCAGATTGACAACTCCTTTTTAAATATTCGCACCCTTTACTTTAATAAAAACATATTATCTTAATTAAGATTTTTTCATATATTCTCGGATATTAGAATGTAATAGAATTACTGCAATTAACAATACTCCCTCCCAGGATAGAGCAAACTCCCAAAGGCTTCCTAAAATGTGTAAAAATCCACCGATTAGTTCCATCATTAGTAGTAAAGGAATTGTTAAAAGAAAATTTTCAGTTGGGGCTATATTTTGTTCCAAAATCATATTTAGAAATTCGCTAAACCTATATCTTTCTTGTGATATAGATAGCAAAATCACCCCAGTAATTATAATCCACTTTTTCATTATTTTCTCTCCCTCCCAAAGAATTGATTTGTTAAAGTATCTGCCCTTTAACACAATAGGAGCTGCCGTATCGACAATTCCTTATTAAATATTTGTTAGCAATAGGTAAGCATTTGAAGTTATCTCCAGCTTTTCCCCTGCTCCACACGAAATGTGACAGTTTCCCGTCATTTCGCGCTCCATCTAACGCTATGTACTTAGACTATAAGTTCCTCGTTACCCTTAAACAAGAAGGTTCCTACTACTCTACTTGTTAAGAGCTCGCACTGCGAAAAATCTCGCATTCCTACCCGATCGGTGCGATGAACGCTTGGAAAATAATCATTCCATTTCGTTAGACTTGGGGCTGTTCCTCCACTCCCATTACAGGAGATTCATCAGTCGTACCCCTACCTTCGCAAGAATAGATGCATTTCAGCTTTTTGCCTTATAGCAAACGTTTCGGATGACAGTCCTTGTTTCAACGTTTCCTGCTTCCCAAGTACCTTACAACGTAGCTATCCATTCTAGACGTAGGTGCTTCCTGTAAGCCTGTGAGCTTGATACCGCCGTTGTTCGGTATAGTGTATTTCAGAGGGAGCATTTTTACTCTACACCACTCACCCCAACGTTGGTTGGGACATAGCTTTACACTATGTTCTAACTTTAGACCTGTACATTCGGAAGTTTGTCAGTTCACTTCTATTGGAACATTCTCACCTTATCTAGTTTTTCAGCCATGCGGCATATCAGTTAGCGTACCTTTTCCAATGGAATGGCTCTAGCCTTCCTTCTGCCGAATCTACCTGTGCTTCGAACCCCATAAACTATCATTCATGACGCACGCAGGAGTATTGATGGGATAGTTTCAAGAAACATGGTTCTCTCATTCCTATCCTCCGTTGTAAAGTTAAAGTTTATCTAGTAAACTTCCTGTATTTTCACGCAGCAAAGCGCTTATAACAGAACTTGTCGCGCGCTCCCGTTAGTTCAATGACATAGTAAGTTCATTAAAGAAGTTTGGAAAGACAAAAATTAAAAATAGTCCGAAAAACATCAATAAGATATATTTCTTTCTGTCTTTTCCTTCTTTTAATTCCCAAAGTCCTGTTGTTACTAAATATAAACCGACTACCGTGCATAATATCTGTAAAATGTACATGAAATTCATTTTTCTTCCCCCTAACAAATGCTCCTTAAATAAATTTTACCATAAAAAACCAAACTCCTATTAAATAATCCTGCTCTTTAACGAAATAAGGGCTGTATCCCTTGTTCCAGATAAGCTCCCAATAGTTGAATAATTACTATTTTGCAGCTTCCTTATTTTGCAAATTATCTTTTAAGTCACTCCAGTGTTTATAAAATTCCGTATGGTTCGAAAAACTCTGTAAAGTTTTGCTTTTCATATTCTCTGAAAGAAACACCATATCCTTGGAAATCATTTCTGCCCGTTCTTTAAGCCTAATTGAACGCTCTCCTAACTTTATTTGTTCTAAATCGTTTGAAATCGTACTATGATAATGAATTAGAAACTGTGCTAAATTAGTAAAGTTTGAGTTAGATACATTACCTAGACTAATCTTATAGTATTTTGTTGCTGGTCTTCCCCAAAGTAATCCTTCTGCCTTTAAGAATTCGTTATTTAAAATGTTTGCAGCATCTGAAGCCTCATTATCCCACTCAGCTATAAGACGCTCTGAACGATAAGCTAGCTCCTCAAATTTCGATTCAATACTCAAAAAATCCCTTTCTTGCTGCAAGTTTAAAAGGGTATTCGCTACGTACCATTGATACGCGAGAATAATCACAACAATTATTAATACGACAAAACTTACGATGGTAACTCTTTTTTTCATATATACCTCCAGTATATCCAGTAAAACGTTGTACCTGACAGTTCTACATTTGCACCCGTTAGGTGAATTATTTTGCATTAAATGGAATTGCGTATATTGCTTCTCCTTCTTCCCAACTAGCGTGAATTACATATACATAATTACCTGATTTATTTGGAAGGTTTATTTTGTTATTTGTTCGAAGTATATTCACCATTATTATCCTCCCATATTCCTCCTTCCTTTTTAGAAGGCTGGTAATCAAAGGTAATCACTAACTCTGCATTAGGTGAAACTTCATTATTTTCTAAATCCACAACGAGATTTGATGGTGTTGGTGAATCAGCATTTACAGCTTTGTTATCATTAGACCAAGAATAAGTACCTCTTTTATATGATACTTCCTTACCATCCACTGTGAAAGTCGGTTCTGGTGGCTTCAGTTCTTCATTCATTTGATTATCACAAGATACTAAAACAAAACAAAAGAACAGCATTATCAATATGTATAACAAACTCTTTTTAATTTTAATTCCTCCTCTCTGTACTTAATGAGACGTTAATTTTTATATTTCTTTTCATCAACCTTCTTCTTCCACTAACCTGCTCCTTTATTCCAATATATAATGGCTTCTGATTAGCCGGTTAATCTCATTTAATAAAAAACCATAACAAGCGAAGTCCGCAGGTTGCATGAGTTATCGATTATCGAGATGCGCTGGGACGGTTCTAGTTGCTTCGCCATTACAAAAGAGTCACTAATCGAGAACAAAAAGAGGCTTCTCAATAGTTTATATAACTAATGAGAAGCCTCTTTTAATTTACATTATGTTAGCATTTTGTTAGCAAATTTCTTAAGAACGCTTATATACCAAGGGTTTGAGCAGCAATCACATCATGCCGCCCCCCTATGGTGAGAGTGTGTAATATCTTTAACTTGATGTGCATAGAGTGCGGTATATCAAGGTTTTGCTAAATTTTGTCTGTAACATCTTTAACGGGATTTTACCGTTTTTTACTGGATTCCGTTAGCAAAATGTTAGCTATTTAAAGCACATTGTCTATTAATGTTTTTCACACACTCCACATGAAACTCTATTCAGAACTACTTAAGAAAATTTAGTGCTCTTTTTTATATTACAACGATGATTAACTTTCTAAATAATCCACCACATCTTGTTCTAGCTTGACTCCCAGTCCGTTTTTCATTAACAGCAAGATGTCCTTTACTACTCTTTGTTCATTATCATCTATTAGTGACTTTAACTTTTCATCTATTTCATCTGTACTGCTAAAATTAATCCTTTGCTTAATATACCTATCTATCCAAAACTTCTTAAAGTATGGAATTAGTATCATGTCAGTACCAAACTCATCCTTATTAAACGCTTGTTCTAATACTTGTAGGACTTTACATTGTAATTCTAGTGCCTTTTCGGGTGTCGAGTGATTAGACATAGCTAAATATGCTAAACATTGTATTGTAGTTTTATAATCCTCAGTTACATTATTAGCTAATTCTATAATTGCACCGTCTTTTGTTGCAGGAACAACAGCTTCTTCAAAAACTTTCTTTACTAAGTCCCAAAATTTTGAGTGGTCATTATATTCTTTATCCGCATAATCTAATACCCGTTTTTGAATAGTATTAGCATCTTGAGAGCTCTCAAGATTAACTGTACTCATATATAACATAACCTTTGGTAGACTAATATGATTAGCATTATAGAAGGCATTCTTCTTAACATTCGTTTCCGCCTGAAAAGCAGTCTCTTTATCAATTCTTTCTTTAGTATCTTGGGTCCAACCCTTTTCATAAAAGACCATGCTAGCCCTTAGCAATTCTTGTCCTCTTATAGATGTTTTTATTGCTTCTTCTACTTTATCATCCGATATAAGATAACTAATTGAGTTAATTAAATGATAAGTGGAAATAGCGTTTTCAATATTATATGCATCTATGATTTTTAAGCCAGAATACAACCACTCTTTAGCCTTAACATATTTTTTCATTCCATCAGCTAATAAGAAAAACAACGTATGAACATGAAAGGTTACACTTTCTTGAAAAAAGTTAGTTAACTCTTCACTTCTAGACATAAAAGCACCTATATAAGGTTCCCAGCTATCTTTTCCCTCTTTTGGAGGATTGCCAGTTCTAATTATAGAGCTATAATAGCCTAATACATGCCCTAAAATACTAAAGGTATTCTTCCAAGAACTATCTTGAAATTTATTTTCGTTTAATTTTTTTAGAGTATTTTCCAAAGCCTCGAAAGACTCATAGAGTTTTCCTTCTTTCCACAAGCTAATTGCTAAGTCACCATATAATCCTGCTTGTTTACCTTCATCAACAAATTCATAGTCCTCAAATATCTCTATAGCCTTTTTTACCATAGGTGTTGCATTTGCTGGCCCATTTATATTATCTTCACAAACTGCAAGTTCTAAGTAAGCATCTACTCTTTCTAAATAATATTCATTTACTGTAACTGACAATGCTTTATAATAATAAGGTAATGCTTTGTCATAATCCTTAACTATAAAGAATTGTTTAGCCAATATAGAGTTAATTAAAAAAACAGACTTATCATCTACAACATTACTTAAGTAATTATCGCCTAAGTTTTTTGCAGTCTCTAATTTGTTCATATATTCAGCAAGAACAATTATTTTAGACCTTACTACACAAGATGTCATTAAGTGAAGTTCTACATTTTCAGAAAATCCTTCCAGTCTATTCAGATACTCATAAATTAAAGACCAATCTTGTTCAGACTTATCCTTTTTATGTTCTCGCATCCATATATTCGTTGGTATTGCTAAACAACCAACAGGATACAATTCCCCTTTTGAAGCTGTAGACAGTTGATTTGGTGATAAACTCTTCACCATTTCCATCCACTCATCAACCATTTCTATATTATCTAGTCTATGAGATAACATCCAAATAAGTTCTTCTATATCCCCCTCCACTTCTACTTTGTCTAGAATATCATAATCGAATTTATTTAGAGCTTCTTTCATGTAACGTAATGAAGATAAAGTATCTGTATTCATAAAATGAATGGATAATAATATTGAAGCATAAGAAAGTGTTAATGAAATATTACTCTCATGATGATGATTACTTATATACTCATTAACTTCTTCTTTAATATAAGTGTTGTCCTTATTGAACTTGTCCAATAAAATCAGTTGCTTAGTTCTAATAATCAATTTCAAATCAAAAGTAATATCTTCAGGTAATGGAGTTTCTCTCCATAAGGATGTAATCCCCCAGTAATCCTCAGACAAATTTTCCTCTTCTAATGAAGTAAGTAAATTAAGATAAGCGAATGCAAGATTATTATATTCTTCAGCATTTAATAAATGTGTAATTAGTTTCATGCCTTCTAAGGGGGTTAAGGTTCCTTTACTAGATATATGAGAACCTAACCTACTGTGTACAGCTTTTTTCACCTCGTCTTGTAGGTTTTTTTCACCGATTTTATTAACTAAGGGGGATAATTTATATTGCTCCTCCTCCATGGAAACCCATTTCCCCATCAACTTGTGCAGACGTTCATATGGATGGGAAATATTCGGTGTTACATCTGAAATAATGGTCAAAACAGTAGTATCAAATTGTTCATTGACTACAGAAAGTCTGTAGAGCATTTCCTTTGCGTTTTCATCATCAATACTTTCCACAAGTAATTTCTGAATTTCATGTATAAGGTCGTTGGCATAATCTCCTTTAGTAATGGTCTCAAATACTTCTTTTGACATATCCCAATCATGATATGCTAAGTATTCTGCAATCATATATAACAAGCTAGGATTATTATGAGTTATTGCAGCAAGAAAAGTTGAAAGATCTCCTGCCATTTTTGTAGAAGCACCTTTATTAATTAACAATTCTTTTATTTCACTTTCTTTAAAGTCCGGTATATTCCTTGAAACTATTGTATTTCTTCCTAACTGATGTTTTACCTTAACATTCAAATCCTGACTCGCAGATGTAAATAACTTCACACCTTTTCTGCGGCACATCTGGATAAATTTAACTATCACATCATTCAAACTATTTTGAAATGCACTTATAGGTAAATCATCAACTAATATAACATCACCTTCATTGAATTTAGAAAGTGCTTCATTGTACCAGTCTCCGTTACTATTCATATTAGTATTTGTACTAGCCGCTAGAGAAGTTTGAAATGTTGCTACTGCTTGTTCATTACTCATACATGTCATGCTAATCCAAATTACTTTGCCATTATATCTATCTGAAATTAATGTTAATAACTGTGTCTTTCCAGTGCCCACACCTCCATATAAATGGCACCAAGAATGCTGTTCTATTGAATTTACTAAATGGTCAACAACCTCGACTCGATGAATTCCATCTAACACTAAAGTTGGAGGTTTATAGTCAATATTTGCTGAAGAAAGTTTATGAATATTTAATGGTATGTCAGAACTTAATTTATCTTTAAGTACATCTATACTCTTAGAAAAGGTATGAGATATGAAACCCTTAAGACCTTTTAAACCTTTTTTTATATCTTCTTGGTTCTTTTTAATTTCCTTCATATGTGCTTTATCAGTTAGTATTTTATTTAGAAAAAAATCACTATACATCTCATCTTTTAAAAAGTATATAAAATCAGCAATGGCTTCTGCTGTTCCATCTTTATACCCATCAAAACTAACACCTATAATATCACTGGCTTTCAAACTATCCTCACTATAAAACATTGACCGTATCGCAATATCTATGTTTTTTTGCCTCGATAAAAAACTATTTAATTCACTACCGAACTCATCTTTATATTTCTTATAGAAACGTTTTTCAGCTTTCTCATAAGCTTCTTGTACTTTTCCACTTACTATCTCTTCATTTCCAAAAATAGCATCATAGCCTAAGTTAGCAATAATTCCAGTTACTATTCCTCCGACAGCACTTCCCACTACCATGACACCCCTCCGTAACTTCTTAGTAACCCTGAGGAACTAACATTAACTTCCATATAATTTATTTTTAATTATATCATTAAATATCCCTTTTAATGCTATAAGCGCTTACTTCAAGTAAAAGGTTATTACTATAATAACATCCACATTTTTCATTAATAAAATAGAAGCGGTATAAATCCGCTTCTGTAAGCTAAAATTCGATATCTTCTTCCTCTACTGTAATACAACACCTACTTACTACTTTCAAATTCATTTTGTTCTCCTGAATACCCCTTAATATGATTAAACCCGTTATGGAATATTGGTCTGAGAAATGTTTTGGAGTACAGAAAGAGGCTTCTCAACAGTTTAATCAACTAATGAGAAGCCTCTTATATTATTTCACTATGTTAGCATTTTGTTAGCAAATAAACCAAAAATCTTTATATATCAAGGGTTTGAGCGGTCATCTCATCATGCCGCCCCTATGGTGAGAGTGTGTAATATCTTTAACGATGTATTACTAAAGCGCGGTATAACAAGGATTTGTTAAATTCCGTCTGTAACATCTTTCACGGGAATTTATCGTTTTTCATTTTATTGTGTTAACAAAATGTTAGCATTTTATTAGTACAATTATCAATTAAATTTCAATCAAGTCCAAAGTTAATAAAGATAACCAGTTAATGTATTATTTTTAGTAAATTTCCTACTGAACAGTATCCTTGAACTGCGCAGCAAATGACTTTGTATTATTACACTCCGTTTGTAATAAGTATTATCGAATATTACTTGTTGTAAATAACATACCAGTTACAGGATCTAAATAAATTAAGTCAACAGATTCACTTTTAATGTGCTGCTAGAACCGTCCCCATGTGCCTATCTCCGTCTGATATTGCTCATTTCAAATCCACTTTTGGGTAGGGTTGGCATTTCATCTAAGCTATAGTTTAAGTCTTGGTTCGGGATGTCGTAATTAATTCTTTTAACTAGAAACTCTAACGTTGCTTTCATTACCTCGAGCGTAACACCTTCTCCAGGACAACGATGCCCTTTAGCAGGGTCACCCCCACCCTGTGGAATAAAATTATAAAGACTGCCATTCCAATCTTTGAACCGACTTGGTTTAAACTCGTTAGGTTTTTCCCATAACCTTGGATCATGGTTTGTTCCATACATATCTAAAAATACAACTGTTCCTTTTTTAAATTGAAAGTTTTTCCAATTAAAATCATTTCGGACCTTAGCACCTACAAATGGGCCAAAAGGATAAAAACGTCGAACTTCGTGAATAAACCTTTCCATGTCGTCACTGGTACCAGTCTCAAGCTTTTCTTTTTCATCTCTATATTGATAAAGAGCTAAGGCAGCGAATGTAATAAACGTTGCATTCGCCACAATTGGTCGTAACACGTTAATGAGTTCTACTGCTGCCATTTGGGTATCCAATTGTGTTCCATCAGGTTGTTTAAAAAATGCCATTTCATAAAGGGCTGTCCCTTTTTCCGATTGTAATTTTCCAGTTCGGACGTTATCGATGACTCCTCTAATCCATACCTCTGCTCGATTACGTGCTCTTCTACCTTGCCAATGTTCTGGTCCAACTTTTCCAAAGGCATAAATCATCGAAATAAAGTCATTGGCACGGTCCGTTATTTCTGACTCAGCTAGAGGAACCCCAGCCCACTGGCATACGACATTAGTTAGGATATTCTTCGCTTCCTCAAAAAGTACAATCCTTTCCGCATTCTCCCATCGTTCTAAGGCAGATTCCCAATGCTCACGAGTAAGCTTAGCAAGCTGTTGTTGGTTAGGCGGAGTTAATAAGGACATAAAAAGTAATTTCCGATGTAGATGCGCTTCCCCATCCATCGTTTGAATACCATTTTTTCCAAACAACGTTTCCTGTACGCGTTTTGGAGCCGCTCCTTTTCGTTGGAACTTTTCTGGATCATAAAACACTTTTGCAGCTTCTTCCCCTCTCATACAAATAGCATTTTTGCCTAGTACACGAGCTTCAAAAATATCTGATTCATATCGTTTTACTCGATTCTCGATAAATAGATAGCCTTCTCTTAATAACGCTAGACTGTTATCTAAACTGTCATCATGCGGAAGCGATTGATTCGTTACCATATTTTCGTTCTCTCCTTCGTGTTATCGTAATGATTCATGATCTTCGCTTAGTTGCTGCTAATGCTAATGCCCCTAATCCAATAACTGCCATGGTAGAAAGGATCGGATGTTTACTAGCTTTCACATAAAGACTCTCTGAACGAATCCAGCCGGTATTCGTTCCCCGTTCATGTAATCCGTAACCAGCTTGGTATAAGGCACTATTTCTATTCAAAGCTGGTCTGTTTGCGTACTGAGTAGGTGGCATCAAAAATTCAATGAGTCGATCAGTAAGTCGTGGAAGAAGTGTGCCCATCAGTTCTAGAAGTTTAGCTTGCGAGCCTACGTACATATCTCTTTTTGGGTGTTCTACAGCGAATAGAATTGCTTCTGCAACAGCTTCTGGTGGATAAATCATCCCTTTATGTACCGGGTGCTCGTTTAAATAACTGGTGGCATGCTCATTATACGGTGTATCGATTCTTCCAGGATGGATCAACGTAACGGAGACAGGGACATTTTCTTTATCTAATTCCATTCTTAGACTTTCTGTCCATCCATGCACAGCAAATTTAGTAGGGGCATATGTGGATTGAATGATTGTCCCTCGATCGCCGAAAAGACTACCAACATTGATTAAGGCACCTGTGACTCCTCTTTCTTTAAAGTGGCTCACAGCAACTCTACTCCCATAAACGACACCCCAATAGTTGGTATCGTGCATCCGCTTCATGTCATCAATCGTTACATCCATCGCATAGCCATAGATCGTAACACCAGCATTATTCACCCATGTGTCAAAACGTCCGAATTGTTCAATTGCCTTTTGGGCAATTTTTTGGACATCCTCTTCACGTCCCACATCCGCTTTTACATAAGTCGCTGGATACCCTTTTTCTCTCAGTTCTTCTGTGACTTTTTTTAATGCCCCTTCATTTCTAGCAGCCAATACGACCTTTGCTCCTTTAGAAGCCGCCATTCTTGCAGTGACCAGCCCAACGCCACTAGATGCCCCCGTAACAACAATAACTTGGTCTTTTAATTGCTTTAAGGGCGAGTTACTTCTTTTCTGAATTGTTGTTGTTTGATAATTCCATTGCTTGTTCTTTAGTTCTGCCATTCCTTTTAAATCTATCACCTTGTCATAATATTCATTTTTTTCATCCATCATCTCAATTCCCAAGGATGTACCCCCTTTTTCTCAAAATCTTAACCTCAGTATTTGTAATCAATTAAGAAAAATACATGGTTTACATACTAAATTTTAGTTAATTTCCATCGGTTTATTTTTTAAAAGGTAGGGGAAGTTATGGATGTTCTAAAATGTCATGAAAATGAAATGACACATAATAAAGAAAAAGGAAGTGGGATTAAATTGGAGCTTTCTCCAGCGATATATCATCGATTAATTCGACCTAAATGGATTAATCAGATGTATATTCATAATAGAATTCAAAAGCATCTAAAACTACACGACAAAAATGTACTTGATTTTGGAGCAGGAACAGGTGCGAACTGTAATCTTTGTAAACCTGGCAAATATGTAGGAATTGATCCGGATGAGAAAAGGATACATTTTGCAAAAAAGATTTTTCCTGAATACGATTTTGATTTATTCGAAAACGATGAAATAAACGTTAAAAATAATTCGATTGATGTAATTTTGATTATTGCCGTGTTGCACCATATTCCTCCTGATAAAATTAGGAGTTATGTAAAACAGTTTAAACAAAAACTAAATCCGGGTGGGAGAATAATAGCAGTTGAGCCTTGCTTCTCTAAGAAAAGTAAAATTAGCAACTGGTACATGGATAAAAGTGATAATGGATCTTTTATCCAAAACGAAGAAGGGTACTTTGACTACTTTAAAAGAGAAGGATTCCAATGCGAAACGATTCAAATGTTCAGAAAATTATTTCTCTATAATGAACTTTTCTTTACCGCTTATTATCCGAACAGTTCCTTTTTAAGTGATAATCAAAAGGTTAGATAGTTATGTACTGGGAGATTATTAACGGAAGCCCATGGGTTACAGCGATTCTCATTACTGGACATCTTATAGGATTGGTGTTTGTTATTTTTAACCAAACTAAAGAAATTAGTTCAACTTGGGCATGGATGTTTGTTCTAATCTTTATTCCTATCATTGGATTACTTGCCTATTTGATCTTAGGTCGTCCTCTCAAACACAAAAAATGGTCCGGAATATCACCTGAGGAAGGTGATATTCCGGACCAAGTGTCCAATGGGCAAATGGAGCGGCTTGTCAGTACGCATTTTAATGGCAACGACCTTTTAAACAAATATTCCAAATTGATTGTCATGAATTTCAACTCTTCTCATGCACCACTATCGTTTGATAATGAAATTAAAACTTTTAGTCACGGGCATGAAAAGTTTGAAGCTTTATTAAAAGATATTAGAGCAGCAAAATCTGAAATAAACTTACAGTATTACATGTTTAAATCCGATCAATTAGGGTTGAAAATTCGAGATCAGCTAATCAAAAAGGCAAAAGAAAAAGTAAAGGTTCGTGTTCTATATGATGAGATTGGATCGAAATCAATGGTGTCTTCTTTCTTTCATAAACTAGTTTCTTATGGTGGTGAAGTTCGAGTATTTTTTCCATCATTTTTAGGGGTTATCAATTTTCGGATAAACAATCGAAACCATCGAAAGCATTGTATTATTGACGGGCGAATTGCCTATATAGGTGGATTCAACATAGGAAATGAGTATGTAGGAGCTAATAAAAGGTATGGATATTGGCGAGATACCCACTATAGAATTCAAGGCGAGGCTGTTAATCATATTCAAAGAAAATTTATTTTAGATTGGCGGATTGTTACCAAGAATAAAAAGGATGTATCCAATCAATTTTCTTTTCAAAAAAAAGAACATAGTGGAAAAAGTCCTGTCCAAGTAATAGCAAGTGGCCCTAATTCGAAAACAGAGCACATTAAAAATATGTACATCCAGCTGATTATGTTAGCTAGACATAGCGTCTATATACAAACACCTTATTTCATCCCTGATACAAGTTTTATGGAAGCTTGTAAGATTGCATTATTATCAGGTGTTGATATCCGAATTATGATACCAAATAGGGACGATCATTTTATCCATTGGGCTTCTCGAGGATATCTAGGTGAACTTTTAAATTACGGTGCAACAATATTGATGTACGAAAAAGGTTTCTTGCACGCTAAAACAATAGTGGTTGATGGGGAAGTCGCATCAGTAGGTTCTTCCAACCTTGATATACGTAGCTTTAAATTAAATTTTGAAATCAACAGCCTCGTTTTTGATGAAAAAGTTGCTAATGAACTACAGCAGTTATTTCTTGAGGATAGCAAGGTCAGCAAGGAACTAACATTAACCACGTTCCTCAATCGCCCACTACTCCAAAAAAGTAGAGAGGCATTTGCCCGGTTATTGTCACCAATATTATGATTCGCTTTTTATATGAACGAGTGGAACAAGTAAGTAAATAATACATGTATATAACGGATAGGAGTGAAAATCATGCTGGAAAACCAGACAAATAAACGTATTACCGTGGATGTTCAACGTCAGTCCCAAAACGATCAAAAACTAAAAAATAGCAAAGACAAAACACATTCGGAAAAACTTCGATATGGCCATGCAGACGAAATATATGAATAAAAAATCAAGAGCAATGCTCTTGATTTTTTATGGGCTATAATTGGGATACAAACAATATCTGTTAAATTATACATACTTTAAAAGTCTAAATCATTACAAAAAAGATTATCGTAAAAAAAACTACGCTTTTATTCTGATTCTTTACCGTTATAAAGTTAATTTTTCCAAAGCCTATTTATATCTAGAGGCACATAAATTTCATCACCGTTAATTTGACGGTGCACCAGTGGATTTTCAAAATAGTTCTTCTCTTCCTCTTTTCCTTTTAATCTTGCCCTTGTATCTATCCCATAAACTATATCCCAATAATTATGTTTTTGATTCAAATTCATCTCCCCTTTCTTATGTTCAATAATGGTATTTTTGCTATTCTACTTTGCTTAAGTACTTTCTTTCACAAAGTCATTAAAAGCAAAACATCTGCTGCACAGTATTTGTCTACTACGTATTAAGGAAATGACAACTTTCCTTATTCCACACCGCTAAGGCTATAGTCAATTGTATTCATTCACAAACTCAGGTCAATCATAATTCCATTTATAATTTTCCTACTTACTCATAAG